>DATAUG010000251.1:0-8718 GCA_036268355.1 Sporichthyaceae bacterium | reverse complement strand
CCCCCCCCCACGCCAGAGGATAGGCATCTGAGGCGCGGTCTACTGGCGGGAGGCGGCACTCCAGAAGGCGTCACGCAGCGCGAAGCGGGCTTCCTGCGGGAGGTCGTAGACGCCCAACTTGTTCGACAGGTCGGTCAGCAGGGTCCGATCCACCTCCGGCGGGATCACCGGCCGGCCCTTCAGCAGCTCGTCACGGGACTCCGCGGAAGCGCCGCGCAGCAGGTTCAGGACCACCTTCTCGACCACGAACGAGATGGCCTCCTCCACCGCGGCCGCGCCGACGGAGCCGCCGAACCAGCCGCCGACACCGCTGGTCGTCACGTAGGCCGGGACCGGGCGGACCGCCACCTGGCGGACCGGGGCGAGCGGCCTGATCTGGGAGACCAGCAACGGGGTCGGGCGTTCCGGACCGCGTGCCGCGTCCGACTCGATCCCGGGCAGCAGGGTCAACGGCGCCGGGACCGCGACCAGGTCGATGCCGGCGATCGCCCGGCGGACCCGACGGTCGATCGAGGGCGAGTGGATGAACTCCATCCGGTCCACGGTCATCTGGAGGTGCTGCGAGACCGCGATCGCGCTCTGCGCCTCGTCGGCCACCACCAGCGCCACCACCTGCACGCCGAGATCCTGCGCGGCTTCCACCGCCTCGGACAGATCGTCGTCGCCGGAGACCAGATAGACGACCTCGGCAACCCCGTTGCGCGAATGGGCGATCAGGTCCAGGGCCAGCTTGAGGTCGACGCCCTTCTGCTCGCCGTTGTAGCCGCAGCGGCCCAGCCGCAGCTTCACCCGAGGTAGCTTGGCGATGTCCCGCTGTCCGAGCGACGGCGCACCGGTGCGCGTCCCGGCGTCGTACCAGTGGATCCGCAGCAACGGCATCCCGCTGTCGGCCTGGACCTGCGCGGACAGGTCGGCGAGGAGCCCGGCGACGTCCATGTCGGTCGCCCCCCGCAAGGACGTCCCGGTGACTCGGGTCGACGCGGCGGCCATCAGGTAGCCCGCGTCGACGAAGAGACTGCAATAGGACGTCACAACCCAAGTGTCCGGACGGACGGGCCGCAGCTCTATCGGGTCAACGGGCGCATCGACATCGGCCGAACGGCCGGACGAGGGCCGGTCAGGCGAGGGCGGTCAGGTCAGGGTGGTCAGGCCTTCGGCTGTGGGAGGTGCGCGCTGATCCAGGTCAACGCGAACGGGATCTCCCGGTTCCAGCTGCGGAAGTTGTGACCGCCGTGCGGCAGTGCCAGCTCGTCGGCGACCATCGGAGCCCGAACCGCGTGCAGCCAACGCTGTGCGGTGGTCCAACCGTCGGTGCCGGTCTCGTCCTTGGCCGTCGCCACCAGCAGGGCCACCGGCGGGGCCGAATAGTGCTGCAGCCGCCAGAGCAGGTCGTTCTCGTTGCGCAGCGCCTGGTCGCCGGTGAAGATCCCCCGGGTCGTGTAGTCGGTTGCCGGTGCCGTGTAGCCCGACAACGACACCGCCGCGGTGAACCGCTGCGGGGCCATCGCCTGCACCTTGGCCGCGCAGTAGCCACCGGTCGAGTCGCCCATCGTGCCCCAACCGGTCGGATGGAGCCCGAACATCGACGTGACCAGGTTCGGGACGTCGGTGGTGAAGTAGGTGATCGTCTGCGGGCCGTGCGGGACGTTGGTGCACTCGGTGTCCCACGGGTAGGTCGGGGCGGGCTGGAGCATCACCAGCACCATCGGCCCAGCCGTACCGCGCTGGATGCCGGCGAGCACCTGGTCCGGGTAGTGCAGGCGGCTCACGAGGTTGTGCTCGACACCCGGGAAGCCGGTGAACACCTCGACGACCGGGATCGAGCGTGCCGCCTGCCCGGTGTGGAAGTAGGCCGGTGGCAGATAGACCAATGCGTTCTCAGAAAGTTTGGAAGTCGCGCCGGCCAGGGTCGCCTGCACGACGGCGCCCTTCGTGGGCCAATCCGCCCGTTTCGACCAGGCTGAGGCCTTCCAGGTCGCCGCGCTCGCCGGGATAGACACCGGTAGGGCGTCCGCGATCGGCTCGGCCGCGGAAACGAAAGCCGTCTCGGTGGAGCTGCCCGCGCCGAAGTGGGCAGTCGCCGCGGTGACCGGGGCGGAGGAGGAGGTGCCCAGCAGATCCGACCAACTGCTGTAGAAGCCGCCTGCGTCGTTGACCACGATCCCGACCAGGGCCACGGTCGTGACCTGGCACAACGCGACCAGTCCGAGCCTGGTTCCGGTGCGGGCCAGCCGGCCGCCGGGCACGCGCGCCCAGGCCCACAGGCAGCCCAACGGTGCCGCGATCGCCATCATGACGACGGTCGCGAGCACGGCCAGGCTGGTCAGCGCCACGGCTTCGCTCTCCCTCGCTCCGGGTGCACGCGATGCCGTGACCCGGAGATCTTGTAAACGTCAGGTTACAAGAGACCGTAAGGCGACAAGCTAGCCCAGAACCAAACAGGGGACAACTCTCGGCATTATCACACCACATCGTGTCCCGGAATTCCTGAGAAGAACCGCCCGGAAGAATTCCCCTGTCCCCAGGTTGTACAAATGTCCAAGCACTGGAGATCGACAATTCGATCGACCCCCGCCGGTGCCCGGCCGACAGGTAAGCTCCGCCGGTGTCCCTGACCGGCGTGCCGCTGCTGGTCCTGCTGTTCCTGGCCGCTGCCGCCGTGCCGCTGGGAACACTGCACCCGTGGTTCGTGCGTCGTACCGCGCGTCGGCTCGGCCTGGTCCTCGCCGCGCAACTGACCGCGGTGGTCGCGGTCGCCGCGGTCGCCAACTACTACGGCGACTTCTACCCCAGCTGGTCGGACCTGTTCCACGCCGTGCACACCGATTCGGCGCAGACGCACTCCTTCGGCGCCGCCACGGCCGACCACCCGTCCGCCGACCTGCCGCGCGCCGGACCGGGCGAGCTGCCGGCCACGCAGGCCGCCACGATCGCGGCCGCGCTGAACCCGACGGACTGGTCCACCCGCGGCCAGTGGCCGCAGCGCGGCGCCGTCGTCCACCTGCCTACCTCGGCCGACCCGAACGGGCCCACGCAGGAGGTGTTGGCCTACCTGCCGCCGGTCTGGTTCAGCGGCGCACCCGGGGCCACCGCGCTCCCGATGGTCGAGGTGCTCACCGGATACCCGGGCACACCGGACACCGAGGTCCACAAACTCCATGCGCCGGACGTGCTGCTGGCCGGGATCCGGTCCGGCTCCCTGCACCCGATGGTGCTGCTGATGACCCGTCCGGTGGAGCCGTTCCCCCGCGACACCGAGTGCACCGACGTCCCGTCCGGACCGGGGAGTTTCAGCTTCCTGGCCGACGCCTTGCCCGACAGCGCCGCACGGGCGTTGCACCTGCAGGTCACCGGGATGGCCGCCGTGGGCTACTCGACGGGCGGGTACTGCTCGTTGAAGCTGGCCATGCTTCGGCCCGCGCGCTTCGCCGGAGGAGCCTCGATGTCGGGTTACTACGCACCCGACCCCGGCATCAACAGCGGCGACCTGTTCGGCGGCAGCACCGCCGACAAGAACGCCAACGACCTCGGTTGGCGGCTGACCCACCTGCCGGCACCGCGCGCGGCAATCCTGGTCGTCGCCTCGCGCGAGGAGCGCTTCGAGAGTGGTTACCAGGCCGCGCAGCACTTCCTGAGCCTGGTCCGGGCCCCGCTGGCGGCGCAGGAAATCCTCCTCGACCACGGTGGCCACAACTTCGACACCTGGGCCGCCGAGTTCCCGCGGATCATGCCCTGGCTGGACGGTCAGCTGCGCCACCGACCGATCCAGGTGGGCGCCTCTCCGGCGCCCTCGCCCGGCGGACGTTCCTGAGGCGGCCCTCAGCCCTTCGGGTAGGCCGCGGCTATCGCCTGGGCGATCACCAGTTGGCCGGCGGCGTTGGGATGGTCGCCGTCGGAGCCGAGCAGGTCGGAGTCGTCCTTGGTGCCGTTCGCCCCCTTGAACGCGGTGTACGTCGAGACGTACGTGGCGCCGCTCGCCTTGGCGGCCAGGGCGAGCGCGGTGTTCACCGAGGTGGTGCAGGCGATCGCCGCGTCCATCGTGGTGGGGTCGTACTGGATCCGGGCGACTTCGCCGTCCTCCTCGGCCGCCCAGTAGTCCAGCACCACCACGCGCGCCTTGGAGTTGAGCGCCTTGATCTTGCCGATCGTGTTGGTGACGTTGTCCTGCACGACCGTGGCCACCTGCGCGTAGGCCGCAGTCGGGTCGAAGCCGATGCTGGCCTCGTCGAAGGCGTCGTCGTAGTCGTTGGCGCCCGTCATGATCAGCACGATCGTGGCGTCCTTGGTCGCGGCCACGACGTCCGGCTGCGACATCTCGTCGACCACGTCGCCACTGGTCGTCCCGCCGACGGCGAAGTTGTCGACGGTGGACAGATGCTGGGTGCGGGCGGTGACCAGATTCCCGTACGCCTGCACGAAGTTGACGCAGTCGCACCCGCCGCCGCCGGCCGGCACGGAGTCGCCGAGGCCGACCACGGTGATGCCCTTGCCCGGTTTCAGCGAGACCGAGGGGAAGGGCGTCGCGCCGGCGTCGGCGAGCGACGCCGAGTCGCCGGAGCGGCAGGCCGTCGGCGCGAGCACGCACAGCAACGCCAGGCTCGCGGCAATCCGCGGTCGCGGCTCGATCTCCTCCACCCCCGACGCCACCGCAGTACGGCAACAATCGGGGCCGAGCTTACTGTGCCTTGTTTGCGCAATTGTGCGGGTGAAGAAACGGGGTGGCGCAGGTGACGTCGGCGGCGGAAGACATCCGGGCGCGCGCGCTGCGCCTGCTGGAGGACCACTGGGACGCCGACCGTGGCCACACTTATCCCAACCTGTCCACCTACCCGCACCAGTGGCTGTGGGACTCCTGCTTCGCCGCGATCTGCTGGGACGCGGTGGGCCGGCCGGACCGCGGACTGCGCGAGTTGACCAACGCCTTGGCCGCGCAGTTCGCCGACGGCTTCGTCCCGCACATCCGCTACGCCGGAACCGGATCGGGCCGCGGGCCGCGTTCCGACGTCTCCTCCTACACGCAGCCGCCGATCTTCGCCCACGCCGCCCGCGTGCTGTCCCGGAGCCTGCCGATCCCGGACGAACTGCTCGAGCGCATCCGGCGTGGGCTGGACTGGTTGTGGACCCGCCGGCGGACCCCGGAGGGTTTGTTGTTCGTCGTGCATCCGTGGGAGACCGGCGTCGACGACTCACCACGGTGGGACACCTGGGCGGCCGACTACCTCGGGTTCGCCGACTGGCGAGAGGTCGTGTGGACCCGGGAGTCGTTCACCCGGCTCGACGAGTACCTGGTGGCGGCCACGGAGTTCGACGCCGAGGGTGAGGCGGTGGGCTCGCGGGTGTTCGCGAGCGCGCCGGCGGCATTCAACGCGCTGTCCGCACATGCGGCGCGGGAGTACGCGGCGCTGACGCGCGATCCGGCGTGGGAGGCCCGGGCGGCTGAGTTGGCAGCCGCCATGGACACCGCGATGTGGAACGCCGAGACCGGGCTCTGGTCGGACGTCCCGTTGGTCGGCGGCGGGGCGGACCGGCACGTCCCGACCCTGGACGGGGTGCTGCCCGCGCTGGTGACCGCCGACGCCGAGCGGGCGGCCACGGCGGTCGCTCAACTTGCCGACCCGAGACGCTTCGCCGCGCCCTACGGGGTCGCGGTGGTGGCCCGGGACCACCCGGCATGTGACCCGGCCGGCTACTGGCGCGGCGGCGCCTGGATGCAGATGAATTACCTGGCTCGGTTGACCGCGCAGCGCTGCGGCCGCGACGACATCGCCGCTTCCGTGGCGGGCATGTCCGTCGCCGCGGTGGCGCACTCCCGTTTCGCCGAGTACTGGAACATCGAGACCGGCGAGGGACTCGGCGCGATCCCGCTGACCTGGTCGGCCCTGGTCGCGACGATGCTGGACTGAATCTTCCGATCCGCCCGGCGCCGGATCAGTGGTGGGCCGGATCAGTGGTGGGCCGGATCAGTGGTGCCGGCTCGGCGGGCACCGCTGCGGCCAGCGCGGCCGCGATCGCCTGGTGTCCGGCCACGTTGGGGTGGTCGCCGTCGGCCGCCAGCAGCGTGCTGGGGTCGCGGTTGTCCTTCGTCCCGTGGAACAACTCCAGCGTCGGGACGAACACCGCGTGTCCCATCACCGACGCGGTACGCAGCGCCTGGTTGGCGGTGTCGGTGGCCAGTACGGTCGCCGCCCGCTGGGTGGCGTTGTAGTCGTGCGCGGCCGCCCGGCCGTCCTCCAGCACGTTCCAATACCCGAGCACGACGACCCGGGTCGTGGGCCCGGTCAGCTCGTGGATCCGGCCGATGATCGAGATCATGTTGGACCGCAACGTCTGTCCCACCGTGGCGAACTGACTGGTGGCCTTGGGGTTCGAGGTCACCTGCGCGAACGGCGGCACGAAGTCGTTGGCGCCGACCATGATCAGCACGATCCCGGCCCGACGCACCGCGTCGACCACCGCAGGCGTCTGCAATTGCGCCAGCACCCCGCCGGAGACCTGTCCGGACGCCGCGAAGTTCGTCCAGACGGTGTTCCGCCGGGACTGGCGATGGATCATGTCGGCGTACATCGGCAGGAACGGCTGACAGCCGCAGGCATATCCGGACGGCACCGAGTCGCCGAATCCGACCACGTGGATCGTCGCGACGGCGCCGGCTGCGGCCGGGGCGCCGAAGCTGCCGGTCGAGTAGATCGCCCCGCGGCCGGGCAGGAACGCGACCAGAGCCAGGATGGCGGCGGACAAGCCGCCGAACACATACCTGCCGCGCCGGGTCAGGCGTAGCGGCCGCCCGGCCCGGTGCCGGTTGGCGCCCGCCGCCGCGCCGCCCCCCGACCGCCTCATGACTCAATAATGCGACGAGTCGGCCTTGCGATGTCCGACCGGGCCGGTGTTTCGGCGCGATCCGTCCGATGTGATCTCGGCTCCGCCGGCCCGTGGGCGTAGCCTGCCCCGCAAAGACACCACGACGTGCAAGGGGTCAGTCATGTCCGCCACACTCGAGCGTTACTGCCATGTCGCCGACGACCTGACCGCCCGGGTCGTGGCCGTCCCGCCGGGGGCCTGGGACAACCCCTCGCCGTGCGAGGACTGGACGGCGCACCAGGTCATGGACCACGTCATCGGCAACGCCCGGGCGCTGCTGGACCGACTGTCCGGCGTCGAGCACGTCAGCGCTTCGGTGCAGGACGTCGCGGGCGACTGGGCCACGGCCCGGGCCGCGGTCGAGGAGGTCCTGGCCGACCCGGTGCGAGCCAAGCAGGACGTGCCCGGCCCGATGGGTCCGATGCCCTTCGAGGTGTTCGTCGGCCGATTCGTCTGCATGGACATCCTCATCCACACCTGGGACCTGGCCCGGGCCACCGGGGGCGACGAGAACGTCGACGCCGAGTTCGCCACGCATGCCCTGGAGGGCCTCCGGCCGATGGACGCGATGCTCCGTCGGCCAGGGCTGTTCGGGCCCGCCGTCGAACCGCCGCCCGATGCCGACGCGGTCACCCAGCTGATGGCCTTCTGCGGGAGGAAGGTGTCGTGAGGACGCGGGCCGCGGTGCTGTGGGGGCTGCACGAGAAGTGGGAGGTCGAGGAGGTCGATCTCGACCCGCCGAAGGCGGCCGAGGTCATGGTCAGGCTGACCGCCAGCGGCCTCTGCCATTCCGACGAGCACCTGGTCACCGGTGACATCCCGATCCCGTTCCCGGTCGTCGGCGGGCACGAGGGCGCCGGGGTGGTCGTCGAGGTCGGGCCCGGCGTCACCGACGTCGCCGAGGGCGATCACGTGGTGATGAGCTTCCTGCCGGCCTGCGGGCGGTGCTCCTACTGCGTACGTGGCATGTCCAACCTGTGCGTGGTCGGCGCGGCCGTCGTGCTCGGCCCGCAACTCGACGGGACCTACCGCTTCCACGCCCGCGGCGAGGACGTCGGCCAGATGTGCCTGCTGGGCACGTTCTCCGAGTACACGGTGGTCCCGGTCGCCTCGACCATAAAGATCGACGACGACATCCCGTTGGACAAGGCGGCCCTGGTCGGCTGCGGGGTGACCACCGGCTACGGCAGCGTGGTGCGCACCGGTGAGATCAAGGCCGGCGACACCTTGGTGGTCATGGGTGTGGGTGGCATCGGGGCGAGCGCGGTGCAGGCCGGCCGGATCGCCGGCGCCCGCTACGTCGTGGCCATCGATCCGGTCGAGTTCAAGCGCGAGATGGCGCAGGAGCTGGGCGCTACGCACGTCGCAGCTGATGCCGACGAGGCCTGGGAGATCGTGGCCGATCTGACGCGGGGTCAGTACGCCGATGCATGCATCATCTCCACCGATGTCGCCGAGGGTTCCTACATCGCCCCGGCGCTGAGCCTGGTGGGCAAACGCGGCCGGGTCGTGGTCACCGCGATCGGCCACCCGGACGAGATGTCGATCGCGGCCAACCTGTTCGAACTGACCCTCTACGAGAAGCAGATCCGCGGCTCGTTGTTCGGCTCGTCCAACGCCCAGCACGACATCCCGTGCCTGCTCGAGCTCTACCGCCTGGGACAGCTGAAGCTCGACGAGTTGATCACCCGCGAGTACTCGCTGGACAACATCAACGCCGGCTACGACGACATGTTAGCCGGCCGCAACATCCGCGGCCTCATCCGCTACTGAACCCCCAACCGCCCCGGGGCCCCCACCCACGCCTCCCACACCCGCTCCCCACACGCATCTTCTGACGTGTCGGGCGCCCGTACCCGC
>DATAUG010000250.1:0-5120 GCA_036268355.1 Sporichthyaceae bacterium | reverse complement strand
GGGCGCCCGACACGCCAGAAGTTGGAATGGGGTTCGGGGTCGGGACTCAGCCCTTCATGATCTCCCGCATCAGCTGGGCCGCCGCCGAAGGCGTCTTGCCCACCTTGACCCCGATCGCCTCCAGCGCCGCCTTCTTGGCCGCCGCGGTCCCGGACGAGCCGGAGACGATCGCACCGGCGTGGCCCATCGTCTTGCCCTCCGGTGCGGTGAACCCGGCGACGTACCCGACGACCGGCTTGGTCACGTAGGAGGCGATGAAGTCGGCGGCCCGTTCCTCGGCGTCGCCGCCGATCTCACCGATCATCACGATCGCCGCGGTATCCGGGTCGTCCTGGAAGGCCCGCAGGCAGTCGATGTGGGTGGTCCCGATGACCGGGTCGCCGCCGATGCCCACGCAGGTCGTGAAGCCGATGTCGCGCAGCTCGTACATCATCTGGTAGGTCAACGTGCCGGACTTGGACACCAGTCCGATCGGGCCGGGCTTGGTGATGTCGGCCGGGATGATGCCCGCGTTCGACTTGCCCGGGGAGATCACGCCGGGGCAGTTCGGCCCGACGATCCGGGTACTTGCGCCCCGGGACTGGTTGTACGCGTGGAACGCCGCGGTGTCGTGCACCGGCACGCCCTCGGTGATCGTCACGACCAGCGCGACGTTCGCGTCGATCGCCTCGAGCACCGCGCCCTTGGTGAACTTCGGCGGCACGAACACCACCGCGACGTCGGCCCCGGCCTCGGCAACCGCCTCGGCGACCGAGGAGAACACCGGCAGCGTGGCCCCGTCGAAGTCGACCTTCTGGCCACCCTTGCCCGGGGTGACGCCGCCGACCACGTTCGCGCCCGAGGCGAGCATTCGCGCGGTGTGCTTGCGCCCCTCGGAGCCGGTCATGCCCTGGACGACGATCCGAGAATGCTCGGTCAGGAAGATGGCCATCTGTGTCTCGGTGTCCGTTCTGCTCGGGCGTGCTCAGCGGGCGGCGAGTTCGGCGACGCGGGCGGCGGCCCCGTCCATGGTCTCGACCATCTCGACGACCGGAAGGTTCGCGTCGGCGAGGATCCGGCGGCCTTCAGCCGCGTTGTTGCCGTCCAGGCGCACGACCAGCGGCTTGCTGATTGTCTCGCCCTTGCTCTCCAGCAGCGCGACCGCGGATACGATCCCGTTGGCCACCGCGTCGCAGGAGGTGATCCCGCCGAACACATTGACGAAGACACTGCGCACCGACGGGTCGGACAGGACGATCTCCAGCCCGTTGGCCATGACCTGCGCCGAGGCGCCGCCGCCGATGTCGAGGAAGTTGGCCGGCCGGACCCCGCCGTGCGCCTCGCCCGCGTAGGCGACCACGTCGAGGGTGGACATGACCAGGCCGGCGCCGTTGCCGATGATGCCGATCTCGCCGTCGAGCTTGACGTAGTTGAGGTGCTTCTCCTTGGCCCGGGCCTCCAGCGGGTCGACCGCCCAGGTGTCCTCCAGCGCCGCATGGTCCGGGTGACGGAAGTCGGCGTTGGCATCCAGGCTGACCTTGCCGTCCAGCGCGATGATCGCCCCGTCCGCGGTGCGCACCAGCGGGTTGACCTCGACCAGCGTCGCGTCCTCGGCCTGGAACACCGTCCACAGCAGTTGCAACACCTCCGCGATCGCCGGGCGCAGATCCTCGGGGAATCCGGCTGCCGCCACGATCTCGGCGGCCTTGGCGGCGTCGCAGCCGACGTTGGCGTCGACCGGGACCTTGGCGAGCAGGTGCGGGGTCTCGGCGGCGACCTGCTCCACGTCCATGCCACCCTGCGTGGTCGCCATCGCGAGGAAGGTGCGGTTGGCCCGGTCGAGCAGGAACGAGACGTAGAACTCGTCGACGATCTCGGCGGTCTGCGCCAGCATCACCCGGCGCACGGTGTGCCCCTTGATGTCCATGCCGAGGATCGCGGCGGCCTTCGCGGCCGCGTCATCCGGCGAGTCGGCGAGCTTGACACCGCCGGCCTTGCCCCGGCCGCCGACCTTCACCTGCGCCTTGACCACGACCCGACCGCCGAGCTTCGCGGCTGCCGCGCGGGCCTGCTCCGGGGTGTCGGCCACCAGACCCCCGAGCACCGGGACGCCGTGCTTCTCGAACAGGTCGCGAGCCTGGTACTCGAAAAGGTCCACTGCGTGCCCTCCGGTGTGCCTGCGAATCCCCGGGCCGTAGGACATCTCCGGGACGCCGGCGAGTTTATTGGAGCCGCACGGCCCGCCGGGCGGCACCGGCGGGTGATCCGCACGACCCTCCGGTGGGGTTACTTTGAGTGACTACCCGTGTCGGCGTGTTGCCATGTGTCGGTGACGTTACGCCCCATTTTGGGTGACTTGTGGGCATTGAGATAGCAAAATCGTGACTCAACGTCACGGAGGCGCCCTAAATTATCGCGATATGTCACCACCGGCGAGGGCTGTTGTCACTTTGAGCGTTCTTTGCTCCCCGGCCGTGGGTGGATGACCGCTGGGCGTATAGCTTCAGGCAGGTTCGCGGCTTGCGATCGAACGTCAACCGGGGAGACGACTGGATGCCAACTGGCCGTCACGCGCGTGACACCACCGCGCCAGCCGAGCCCCTGCTGACGACCGAAGTCCCCTCCGCCGCAGTTCCCGCCCCACGAGTCACTGTCGAGGTACAGGTCGCGACGCCGACCGGTCGCCGCAGGCGGGCCGTTCTCCTCGCCGATGACGTGCCGGCCGAGGCCGCACCCGCGACGCGCGGCGGCTGGAGCCGTTGTGTCGAGCCGCAGCCGCACGCGCCCGAGACCACTGCTGCGGTCCCAGCGGCCGCCGTGTCGGGTTCCGGCCGGCGGCGGAAGCCCGCGGCCGACGGGCCCGCGCCCGTGCCTGCACCCGCCGTGGCCACGCCGGCGCCGGTGATCGGGACGACCGTCCCCAGCGGCCGGCGACGCCAGGCCCCCGCCGTCGAGGCTCCGCTCGAGGTGCCCGCGACCGGTAACGGACGGCGCCGGCGGGTGGTGGCCGAGCCCGAGGTCGGCATCGACCCCGCGGCGGTCGTCGCCATCCACGCGGCAGCCGCGAAGCGCGCGGTCGCAGCCAAACACGGGGTTACCCCGAAGCCTCCCGTGGCACAACCCGAGGGCCGGCCGGCGCCCAAGGTGGCCGTCGTACCCACGATCCCCGATGTCGACGCACCCGTCCCGGTCGCCGACGTCATCCCGATCGAGGCCGCCGCAAGCCACCGGCACCGCGCGAGGCGGAGCTTTCCGATCCCGGGGAACCCGGCCCTGGTGGCCGGCGCCGCCGCCGTGGCGATCGCGGCGGTCGGCGTCGTGGCCAGCACGGCCGGCGGCTCCAACGTGAGCGCCGCGGACGCCGACCTGGCGCGTGCGGCCGTGCCCGGCCTGGACCAGCCGGTGGTGCACACCCCCGCCGCCCCCGATCCGACCGCGGCCGCCCGGGCCAGCCGCGACCATGCGCGCCAACTGTTGGCATTGCGCCTGAAGAACGACGCCAAGCAGGACGCGTTGGAGAAGGCCCTGAAGCTGGCTGCGCAGCGCGCCACCCGGCTGGCCGCGCTGGCCAAGGAGTTCTTCCTGCCGGTCAAGGGCTACCACCTGACTGCCGGGTTCGGCGAGGGCGGCGGCCTGTGGGCCCACGGGCACACCGGCCAGGACTTCGCCTGCCCGACCGGCACGCCGATCCACGCGCTGGCCAGCGGGACCATCGTCTACACCGGCTGGTACGGCGCCTACGGCTGGCTGACGGTCGAACGCCTCGCGGACAACACCGAGATCTGGTACGCCCACCAGTCGAAGATCCTGGTGCACAGCGGCCCGGTCGTCGCCGGACAGGAAATCGGCCACGTGGGCTCCACCGGCAACACCACCGGCCCGCACCTGCACCTCGAGGTCCACCCGCAGGGCGGCCCGCCGGTCGACCCGATGCCGTGGCTCCGCGCACACGGCATGCATCCGTAGCCTGCGCGTCGTAACGCGCCGGTCGCGCCGGCTCGGGTCCCGACTAATCGAAAAACCCGCGCCCGCTTCCGTTGTCGCCGTTGTTGTAGCTGCCCTCGTTGCAGTCGCCGTTGTTGTATCTGCCCTCGTTGCCGTCGCCGTTGTTGTAGCTGCCCTCGTTGCCGTCGCCGTTGTTGTAATCGCCCTGGTTGCCCTCGCCCAGGTTTCCGACTCCGCTGTTCCCGTCGCCGAAGTTGCCCGATGTGCGCGTGCACGATCCGCCGGTGCCGGGATTCGTCGTGCCGGACGGCCCAATCGTGACCCGCTCGCGGGTGTCCGAACAACTACCGGCGACGACGTTGTTGTTGGCATCGCCGCTGTAGCCGGCGATCCATTGATACGTTCCCGCGGCCGTGGGGGTGTAGGACGGGGAAGTGGCGGCGCCGTTCGTGCCCACCGACACAGCGGCGGGGTGGAAGACCGAGACGTGGCAGGTTCCTGGGTCGCTGTACAGGGTGAAGGTGATCGTGCCGGTGGGGTGGAATCCGCCGGCAAGGGTTGCCGTGTCACGGATCGGGGTACCCACCACCGGATTCGCCCCGCGCAGCGTAGGTTCAGCGGCGAGGACGACCTCAGCCCTGCCGCCAGTGGCGGCAGCGTGCGCCTCCGCCGAGAGCGCCATCGCCGTCACGGACACGACCAGGCCGAACAGCGCGCGCCGGGCCGTACCACGGACCGTCGGTCTGCGACCCATGCGAATCCCGCCCTCATCGGCCCGAACCCGACAGCAGAGCTGTCGTGATGACATACAGGATCGGACCTGGGCGCATCGTTTTCATAGACCCGAATGGGGCAATTTGCCAAGCTGCAGGACCAGATCAGGCTATTCCACCGGTCGCCCGATTAGGCCAACAAAAAGGCCCTCCCCGGGGCACATGTCCCCGGAGAGGGTCGGGTGAAGTTGGGTGTGCCGGACACTGGGCCGGACAAACACCGCTTTCGAATCAGGTACTCGGGGGCGTGGGCGAGGTCATGAGGGTCGGGGTGGCCTTGACGAGCTGGACAACGTCGCTGCTACAACCGTTGTTGCCGGTGAAATTCGCGGCTGCGTTGTTGTCCGTGTCACCGGAGTAGCTCACGTTCCAGACGTAGTAGCCCACGGCTTGCGGGGTCACCGCGGCGGTCGGGCTGTACGT
>DATAUG010000249.1:0-61395 GCA_036268355.1 Sporichthyaceae bacterium | reverse complement strand
GACACTGGACCGCGCGGGCGGCGACTCAATTCCGGCTCCGTCCGGGACGTGGTGCGGATTGCGACCGCGCGTCGTGCAAGCTCGGATCAGCTAGGTGCAGCGGTTCGGGCTGCCGCACACGGCACCGTTGTTCCGATCAGTTCGACCGGAAAAAGGTTATGGCTTACCTCGCGAATGCGGCGGCGAAACGCATTCCGGCACCATCACCTCTTGCCTTCAGCTCACAGTCTACCGATTTCCCACGCACCTCCAGCCTGCCGCGGCGGTGTCGGCGAGCCGGGCCGGAGTGTCGGGTGAGCCCCGGCGGGCCCGGAAGCGGCATACCATCGAAAGCGCGACCGGTGAGCTGCGGACCGACCGCGCACTAGCCGACCTCGCCGAGACGGAGCACCGCGTGACCGATCCCACCCGAACGGCCACCGCGCCCGACGACGTGGCGGCTGCAGGTGGCTCGGGTTGGCTGATGGGGCGGGTTCTCGGGGTCCCGGTCTACGTCGCCCCGTCGTTCGCGATCGTCGCGGTGCTGTTGACGGTGAATTTCGCGCAACCGGTGCACTACGACATTCCGGAGATCGGCAACGGCCGATTCATCGTCTCGTTCATGTTCGCGGTGCTGCTCTACGCCTCGGTCCTCATTCACGAGCTCGGTCACGCGGTGACGGCGCGGCGCCTCGGGCTGCCGGTGCGGCGGATCACGCTGCAACTGCTCGGGGGCGTCACCGAGATGGGTGGGCAGGCCAAATCGCCACGCCGCGAGTTCGCCATCGCGGCCGCGGGTCCGGTGCTGTCGCTGGGCCTCGGCGTGGGTGCCTGGGCGGCGATCCACCTGCTCGGCGCGACCCCGGGCTGGCTCACCGGCTCGTCGGCGGCGTCGAACGCGAACGACTCGGTGAAGCTGCGCATCGCCCTGGAACTGCTCGACGCGCTGATGCTGTCCAACGGGTTGGTCGGCATCTTCAACCTGCTGCCCGGGCTGCCGCTGGACGGCGGTGTGATGCTGCGCTCGGCGCTGTGGGGGCTGACCGGCCGCTCCAGCACCGCGACCGTCGCGGCCGGTTGGGTCGGCCGCGGGGTCGCGGTCGTGGTGTTCTTCCTGCCGATGCTGATCGCCCGTGCCGACGGCCGGTCACCGCAGCTGTTCTCGGTCGTGTGGGGCGCGCTGCTGGCCGGATTCATCTGGATCGGAGCCAGCAGCGCCATGCGCGGGGCGGCCTTGCGGGAGGCGCTGCCGAAGCTGTCGGTCCGCTCGCTGACCCGGCGGGCGATCGGGGTCGCCGGGGAACTGCCGCTGGCCGAAGCGTTGCGCCAGGCCGGCGTGGCCGGTGCCCACGGGCTGGTCGTCATCGACTCGGGCGGGCGCCCGGTCGGCCTGGTCAACGAGGCCGCCGTCGCCGCGACCCCGGAACCGCGTCGACCCTGGGTGTCGGTCTCCACGCTGGCCCGTCGCCTGGAGCCGGAGATGGTGCTCGGGTTGGGCCTGGGCGGGGAGGAACTGCTGCGGCGCATGGAGGCCTGTCCGGCCACCGAGTACCTGGTCGTCGAGGACGACGGGGCGATCTACGGGGTGCTGGCGGCACAGGACGTGCGCAGCGCCGTCCAGAACGCCTGAGGGACCCGTCAGAATCGCCCCCGTGAACAGCGACTCGCCCGAGCCCGATCCTTCGTCCCCCGCCGTCTGTGGTCGCGGCCCGTTCCGCGCCGGCGACCTCGTGCAGCTGACCGACCCGAAGGGCCGGCACAGCACGATCACGCTGATGGCGGGCAAGACCTACCACTCGCACAAGGGCAACTTCCCGCACGACGAGTTGATCGGCAGCCCGGAGGGCAGCGTGATCCGGACCAGCGGGGGACAGGAATTCCTGGCACTGCGGCCGCTGCTGTCGGACTTCGTGCTGTCGATGCCGCGCGGGGCCACCGTCGTGTACCCGAAGGACGCGGCGCAGATCGTCGGGCTGGCCGACATCCACCCCGGGGCGCACGTGATCGAGGCCGGCGCCGGTTCGGGCGCGTTGACCTGTTCGCTGCTGCGTGCGGTCGGGCCCGAGGGCCGCGTCAGTTCCTACGAGCGCCGCCCGGAGTTCGCAGCGGTGGCCCGGAAGAACGTCGAACGGTTCTTCGGCGGCCCGCACCCGGCCTGGCACCTGACCGTGGGCGACCTGGCGACCGAACTGCCCGGGTCCGAGTCCGACCGGCAGGCCGACCGGGTGGTGCTGGACATGCTCGCGCCGTGGGAGTGCCTGGCCGCGGTGTCGGCCTGTCTGGTCCCGGGCGGGGTGCTCTGCGCCTACGTCGCCACCACCACACAACTGTCGCGCCTGGTCGAGGACGTGCGGGGCGGCAAGGAGTTCACCGAACCCACCGCCTGGGAAACGTTGGTCCGGACGTGGCACGTGGAGGGCCTGGCCGTGCGACCGGACCACCGGATGATCGGGCACACCGGGTTCCTGGTCACCACGCGCCGGATGGCACCGGGCGTCCCGGCCCCGGTACGCCGCAGGCGGCCGGCCAAGGGGGCCTACCCGGAAGTGAGCCGAGAGGAGAGCGAGCAGCGAGGAACGAGCGTTCTCTCTCCGGAGGCGATCGAACGGGTTGACCGCAGGGAAGATCCGGAATTGGACACCGATACGTCCTGAACCGAGTCTGGTTCGGAATTTCGCGGGGCCCCGGTCAGCTCCCGAAATCGACGGTCCAGTAACCGCCCTGCTGGTCGTAACCGATGCCGATACTGCGGAATCCGCAGTCGAGAATATTTCGCCGGTGCGCCGGGGAATCCATCCAGGCGCTCTCGACCTCGGGGGCGGAGTTGAATCCCGAGGCGATGTTCTCCCCGACGGTTTGGCCGCTGAACCCGGTGTTGTGGATGCGCTGGTCGAAGGTCTGGCCGTCGAGCGAACTGTGGCTGAAGTACGAGTGCGACGCCATGTCGTCGGAGTGCTGCTGCGCGCTCATCGACAGGTGCCAGTCGGGGAGCAGGGCCGCGCATCCGTTGGCCGCGCGGGCCTGGTTCGTCGCCGACAGCAGCTGGCTCTCCAACTGCGCCCGGTCGGGCGCGTTCGGGCCAGTCGGGGCCTGCTGACCCTGCGGCCCCTGCGGGCCCGGCGCTTCGGGTGCTTGGGGTCCGGGGCCGCCCGGCGTGCCGTCACCGGGAGCGACGGGAGCGTTGTCGGCGTCCACCGGGCCGCCGTCCGGATCCTCGGCGGGATCGCCGGACCGTTGGGTGGGCCCGCCCTCGGACATCTCGTGCGCGCGTTGCTCCTGCGGCGGTTGTTCGGTCCGCGGGCGCTGCGGCGGTGGTCCGTCCAGCACATCGGCGACGTTCCCCAGGCCGGGGACCACCGGGTCGCTCGAGCCGGCCGGGTCGCCGATCTGCGCGATCCGACCCGCCCCGCCGATGTCGTCGGCGACGGCCGGGCCGGTCTGCAGACCGCTGGTCAGAAGAACTGCGACGCCCACTCCAGCCACCCGCGACAGCCGTGCCCGCGACAATTTGTTTCCCCCCGGAAATGTGCAATTTGCGCATGTTGCTCCGGCCCGGACCGAGATCCGACGCCAAATTCAGTGCACGGCCGACCGCAAATCTCTGCGCGGCAGCGAAATTGACCTTAGCGGGGGGCAGGCGCGCCTAAAGCGCAGGTCAACCGGAAGGAGTAATTCGGCTCAGGCCGAAATAAGCATCCCGACCAATTCATCACCAGGGGGAGAATTCGGGTGATCGACGTCCGAAATCGGGCATCCGTGGTCACGACTCCGGTGGGCGACGGCGCATCGGGATCGCCCGGCCGACGCCGACCACCGGCAACAGGTGCCGCAGTCGGGTGGCGAACTCGGTCGCGGAGGTGGGTCGGTCGAACCGGTCCTTGGCCAGCGCCGAGCCGACGAGCCGGCGCAGGTCGACCGGCAGGTGCGCAGGAAGCGCAGGGGCCGGCTGCATGACGATGCGCACGAACCAGGAGGCAAAGGTGTCCTGTGGCCGTAGCGGGAATGGCGGCAGCCCGGTCAGCAGGTGGTGCAGCGTGGCGCCCAGGGAGTAGATGTCGGCGGCCGGTCGCGGCCGGTCGCCGTCCAGCACCTCCGGGGCGGTGTGCAGGAGCTCAGGGATCGCGTCGGTCGACTCGACGGCGGGCGGGGTGTCGCCGAAGCCGGTCAGCACCGGTTGGTCGGTGGCGCCCAGCAGCACGTGCTGCGGACTCACCGCGCCGTGAACCGTGCCGCGGGCGTGCGCCCGCGCCAGCTCGTCAGCCACCCCCGCGGCGATGCGCACCGAGTCCGCCCACTGCAGCGGCCCGGAACGCGTCAGCCGGCCGAAGGCCGACTCGCGGCGGAAGTAAGTCACCTCATGTTCCATCGGGCACCTTCTGTATCTCTGATCGCTCAGGCGCCAGAGCGTGTCATCGGGGCGCAAAGCCGGACAAGACGTCTTCACCCGGACGCCGTAGCCGGCGTCCGGGCACCCCGACGTCAACCGAATGGACCGAATAGATCAACGTTCGGACCAGGACAGCGGGACAGTGGTCCGGGGCAAGCCCACCGGGATGACGATTGACCCGGAGCAGGTTCTTCCGGTCACGACACAGACGTGGCCGCCTCGGGCTCCGCACCGAGGCGATCCTTGCGTTGTAGGGTCGCCGCAGTGCCTCAGGGAGGTGGGAGCGTGGCCGCTCAACAGGATCATGACGAGACGGGCTCCGAGGACCTGCACAACCAGATTGCGTTCCTCGAGCAAGAGGTCGCCGTTCTTCGTCGTCGCCTGACCGATTCCCCACGCCACATGCGGCAGTTGGAGGAGCGGGTCATCGAGTTGCAGACCCAGCTCTCCGGCACCTCGACGCAGAACGAGCGACTGGTGGCAACCCTCCGCGAAGCACGCGAGCAGATCGTCGCGCTCAAGGAGGAGGTCGATCGACTCGCGGCCCCGCCCTCGGGCTACGGGGTGTTCGTCTCGAAGGCCGAGGACGGCACCGTCGACATCTTCACCGGTGGCCGCAAGCTGCGCGTCGCGGTCAGTCCCGAGGTCGAGCTGGATTCGTTGAAGCCCGGCCAGGAAGTCATGCTCAACGAGGCGATGAACATCGTCCGAGCGATGGATTGGGAGCGCATCGGCGAGGTCGTCATGCTCAAGGAGATCCTTGGCGATGGCGAACGCGCGCTGGTGACCGGCCACACCGACGAAGAGCGCGTGGTCTGGCTCGCCGAGCCGCTGCGTGACCAGCCGATCCGGATCGGCGAGTCGTTGCTGCTGGAGACCCGCTCCGGCTACGCCTACGAGCGGGTGCCGAAGGCCGAGGTCGAGGAGCTCGTGCTCGAGGAGGTCCCCGACATCGACTACACCTCGATCGGCGGCCTGATGGGCCAGATCGAGGCGATCCGCGATGCGGTGGAGCTGCCGTACCTGCACCGCGACCTGTTCATCGAGCATCAACTGCGGCCCCCGAAGGGCGTCCTTCTCTACGGCCCGCCCGGGTGCGGCAAGACGCTGATCGCCAAGGCGGTTGCCAACTCGCTGGCCAAGAAGGTCGCCGCCCACACCGGTCGCCCCGAGGGCCGCAGCTTCTTCCTCAACATCAAGGGTCCCGAGCTGCTCAACAAGTACGTCGGCGAGACCGAGCGCCACATCCGCCTGGTGTTCCAGCGAGCCCGGGAGAAGGCGTCGGAAGGCACGCCGGTCATCATCTTCTTCGACGAGATGGACTCGCTGTTCCGCACCCGTGGGTCGGGTGTCTCGTCCGACGTCGAGAACACGATCGTCCCGCAGCTGTTGTCGGAGATCGACGGTGTTGAAGGCTTGGAGAACGTCGTCGTGATCGGCGCCTCCAACCGCGAGGACATGATCGACCCCGCGATTCTGCGGCCCGGCCGACTGGACGTGAAAATCAAGATCGAGCGTCCGGACGCCGAGGCTGCCAAGGACATCTTCAGCAAGTACATCATCGAGAGCTTGCCGTTGCACGCCGACGACCTCGCCGAACACGGGGGCAACCGAGCGGCGACGGTGCTGTCGATGATCCAGCGGACCGTCGAGCGGATGTACGCCGACAACGACGAGAACCGGTTCCTCGAGGTCACCTACGCGAACGGCGACAAGGAGGTCCTGTACTTCAAGGACTTCAACTCCGGCGCCATGATCGAGAACATCGTCAACCGCGCGAAGAAGATGGCCATCAAGGACTGGCTGGACGCCGCTCAGCGCGGCATCCGCATCTCGCACCTGCTCGCCGCGTGCGTGGACGAGTTCAAGGAGAACGAGGACCTGCCGAACACCACCAACCCGGACGACTGGGCTCGCATCTCAGGCAAGAAGGGCGAGCGGATCGTTTACATCCGTACGCTCATCTCCGGCAAGCAGGGCTCCGAAGCCGGGCGCGCGATCGACACCGTGGCGAACACGGGTCAGTACCTCTAGGTCAGCACCTCCAAATCGGTCCCTTGAGCCAGAACTCCTGGCTCAAGGGGCCGTTCTGGGTTGGCCGTGGGGCGACGCGGCGGCATGCGCCTGCGCGACGTTCATCAATGCCGTGAGCCGTCGCACGCCCACCGCGATCATGACCGCCCCCGCCGCGGCGGCGGTCATGCGGGCCGGGCCCATGCGCACATGTTCGTCGAAGGCGATCACGCCGATCAGCAGCGCGGTGACCGGTTCGCTCAACGTGATCGCAATCAACGGGGTCGACAGCCGGCCTTGCTGAAACGCATTCTGGGTCAAGATCATCGCGAACACGCTCACGCCCACGTACAGGTACAGGCGCGGATCGCTCAACAGACTCGCGGCCGACGAGGCCCGGGTCGCCGCCGCTTTGAGCAACGCCGCGGCCAACCCGAACATCACCCCGGTCGCCGTGCCCAGCGCCGCCGCGGACCACCGTTCGGAGACCGCATGCAGGGCGGCACAGGCCGCGACCACCAGTGCCGCGGTGCCGATCACGCCCACCCAGGCCGACACCCCAGGCTGCGCGTGAGCGCGGTGGGGGTGGGCGCTGTACACGAACAGGGCGATGCCGAATCCGGTGATTCCGACCGCGTTGGTCTCCGCACGGTCCGGCCGGCGGCCGGTCAGCAGCGCCTCCATCGGTACCGCGATCACCAAGCCGAACACCATCAGCGGCGCCACCACGCTCAGCGGTCCCAGGCGCAGCGCGAGGAACTGCACCCCGACCCCGACCGTCGCGGCCACCCGCCCGAGCAGCCAGACCGGTCGCCGGAACAGCCGCATCAGCAGGCGCGGGTCGAACAGTTCGGCGCGCTCCTCCTGACGCGCCGCGACGTGCTGCAGCGCCCAGCTGGCCGCGAACAGCGCGGCAGCAAGCATCGCCACCGGGATTGCCGCCGGGCTCATTGGCCTGCCGTGATGACCGTCGGAATTGGACCTGGTGAAACCGACCGGTAACCTGCGCCGGGACACGAACGACGGATGACCGCGGGTCCACCGGTTCGTGTCATCCGGCCTCGATAGGGTCACGCTGCGGCAGGAGCCCGCCGCGTCGACGGATCAGGATTGGGGAACGTTTGTGACAGGTCCGGGTGCTGCTTGTTTCGGCGCCGAGGAACGCCAGGAAGTGCTCGATGTACTGGCCTCGGGTCATCTTTCGCGCTACGGCCGGCTGGACGATCCGGGTTTCGGCCACAAGGTCTACTCCCTCGAGTGCGAATTCGCCCAATTCTGTGGTGTCAACCATGCGGTGGCGACCAGTTCGGGTACCGGTTCGCTGCTCGTGTCGCTGCTCGCCGCCGGTATCCGCCCCGGCGACGAGGTCCTGGTTCCGGGATTCACTTTCGTGGCCTCCATCGGTGCAATCATCCACGCCCGGGCTGTTCCGGTTCTCGTCGAGGTCGACGAGTCGCTGAACATGGATCCGGTCGACCTGGCGGCCAAGATCACCGACCGTACCCGCGGGATCCTCGCGGTACACATGCTCGGCAACTGCTGCGACATGGACCCGATCTGCAAGATCGCCGCCGACCACGGGCTGATCCTGATCGAGGACGTCTGCCAGGCGGGCGGCGGGTCGTACAAGGGCCGCCGGCTGGGCTCGTTCGGGGAGTTCGGCGCGTTCTCGCTGAACCGCTACAAGATGATGTGCGCCGGCGACGGCGGGATCATCACCACCAACGACCGGTCGCTGTACGAGCGGGCCTTCGCCCTGCACGACCAGGGCCACACGCCGCTCCGCGACGGCATGAAAGAGGCCGGGCCGCGCAGCCTGATCGGGCTGAACTTCAAGATGAACGAGCTGACCGGCGCGGTCGCGTTGGCTCAGCTGCGCAAGCTGGACGGCATGCTGGAGGCGCTACGCACCCGGAAGGCCGCGCTCAAGGCCGCGATCGAGGCGGCCGTACCGGCCGAACGGGACTGGGTCTACCGCACCCTGCCCGACCCGGACGGTGAGTGCGGCAGCCTGCTGACCATCCTGTTCGACACCCCGGAGCGAGCCGCGGCAGTGGCCGCCCGGCTCGGCACCCGAACCGTGGCCGGCTCCGGCTGGCACGTCTACGGGCTGATGGACCAGATCATCGAGCACAAGACCGCCGCTCCGGACTGGTCGCCGCCGGCCCGTTTCGCCCAACCCGGCGACCTGCCACGGACCGACGACATCCTCTCCCGCGCGGTCAACATCAGCGTCGGCGTCGTCGACAGCGGGATCGGCGCCGGGTTCGGCATCAACATCCACTCCGGCCAGGACGACATCGCGGCGGTGGCAGCCACGTTCGCGGCCGCGTGTGCGGAGGCAGGCCGGTGACCGTCCGGTTGGGTGTGTTGGGGTTCGGCAAGCTCGGCGCAATCCACGCCGAGCACGTCGCCACCTCCGAACGAGCCCGCTTGGTGGCCGTCTGCGACGCGGACCCGGGTGCCGTGCAACGAGCCCGCGACCGGTACGCCGTCCCGGCGACCACCGACCTCGCGGAGTTCTTCGACCGCGACCTCGACGGTGTTGTCATCGCCTCCCCGACCCCGCTGCACCCCGAGCACATCCGCGCCGTTGCGCGCGCCGGCAAGGCCGTGTTCACCGAGAAGCCGGTCGGGCTCTCGTTGGCCCACACCGACGAAGTGCTCGCCGAGGTCGCCGAGACCGGCGTGCTCTTCCAGATCGGGTTCCAACGCCGCTGGGACGAGCGCTACCGCCTGGTGAAGAAGGTGATCGACTCCGGCGACATCGGCGAACCGGTGCTCCTCAAGGCCCACGGCCGCGATCCGGACGCCTCCAACCCGGCCAACTGGGGACTGGACCGCAACGGCGGGCTGTTCCTCAACTGCGCCATCCACGACTACGACGTGGCCCGCTACCTGCTCGGCCGGGAGGTCGAGGCCGTCGGCGCCACCGGCGGGGCGTTGGTCCACAAGGCCCTGGCCGAACGGGGCGACCTGGACACCTGCTTCACGACGCTCTTCTTCGGTGAGGAGGCCATCGCGCACACCGAGTGGAGCCGCTACGCCGCCTACGGGTACGACGTGGCGCTGGAGGTGGTCGGTACCCGGGGCATCGTGCACTTCGGCCGCGACCAGGACCACGCCGTGCTGGTCCGCGACATCCGGGGCGGCCTGACGGTGTTCGACGTGTTCGCCGACGCCTACCGGCGCTCGATCGAGGCTTTCGCGTCGGCGATCGCAGACGGCACCCCGGCGACCCCGGGGATCCACGACGCCCGGGTGGCGCTGCAGATCGCGCTCACCGCGCGGGCCTCGTGCGCGGCGGGCGGAACCCGGATGCCGATACCGCCGCTGCCGTCGTTGCGCAGGCTTACTCCGGTGGGCGACAGCGGACCGGTGGGCAATTAGGCTCATAGCCATGAGCGAGCGCAGCGAGCGAATCACTGGGCACCGTGCGAACCTGCCTGTTGAGCGCGGCGCACGAATCGCGGGCGGCTCCCGGGCCGCTCATGTGAGCGAGCGAAGCGAGCGAGCATGAGCGTTTGGCGCGTCATGGGTCTGGAGACCGAGTACGGCGTCTCGGTACCCGGGCAACCCGGCGCCAACGCGATGCTGATCTCCTCGCAGGTGGTCAACGCCTACGCGTCGGCCACCTCTCGGGTTCGGCGCGCGCGATGGGACTTCGAGGAGGAGAACCCGCTGCGCGACGCGCGCGGGTTCGACCTCTCCCGCGACCTGGCCGACGCGAGCCAACTGACCGACGAGGACGTCGGGTTGGCCAACGTGATCCTGACCAACGGCGCCCGGCTGTACGTCGACCACGCGCACCCGGAGTACTCCTCGCCGGAGTGCACCAACCCGCGCGACCTGGTGGCCTGGGACAAAGCCGGCGAGGCGATCATGGCGGTCGCCTCCGAGCAGGCGTCCCGGATCCCGGGCGCTCAAGCGATCAACCTGTACAAGAACAACACTGACAACAAGGGCGCCTCGTACGGGACCCACGAGAACTACCTGATGGCGCGCTCGACGCCGTTCTCCGACATCGTCCGCCACCTGACCCCGTTCTTCGTCACCCGGCAGGTGGTCACCGGCGCCGGTCGGGTCGGCATCGGCCAGGACGGGCGCGGCCACGGCTTCCAGATCAGCCAGCGGGCCGACTTCTTCGAGGTCGAGGTCGGACTGGAGACCACCCTCAAACGACCGATCATCAACACCCGCGACGAACCGCATGCCGACGCCGAGAAGTACCGCCGGCTGCACGTGATCATCGGCGACGCCAACCTGGCCGAGATCTCCACGTATCTGAAGCTGGGCAGCACCTCGCTGGTCCTGGCGATGATCGAGGACCGGTTCCTGTCCACGGACTCCTCGGTCGCCTCACCGGTCTCGACGCTGCATCAGATTTCGCACGACCCCTCGTTGCGCCATCTGGTCACCCTCCAGTCCGGGCGGAAACTGACGGCCGTTCAGTTGCAGATGGAGTACTGCGAACAGGCGCGCAAGTACGTCGAGGACCGGTACGGCGCCGACGCCGACGACGTGACGCAGGACGTGCTCAACCGCTGGGAGTCCGTGCTCACCAGACTGGCCACCGACCCGATGAGCCTGTCGCGGGAGCTGGACTGGGTCGCGAAGCTGGAACTGCTCAACGGCTACCGCGACCGCGACGGCCTGGAGTGGGACGCGCCGAGGCTGGCGCTGGTCGACCTGCAGTACAGCGACGTGCGCCCGGAGAAGGGCCTGTACAACAAGCTCGCCCAGCGCGACCGGATCGACCGGATCGCGGCCGAGGCGAAGGTCTCGTGGGCCATGACCAACCCGCCGGAGGACACCCGCGCCTACTTCCGCGGCCGCTGCCTGGACCAGTACCCCGACGAGATCGCCGCCGCCTCCTGGGACTCGGTGATCTTCGACCTGCCGGGGCGCGACTCGTTGCAACGCGTGCCGACCCTGGAGCCGCTGCGCGGGACCCGGAAGCACGTCGGTGAATTGTTGGACCGATGCTCCACCGCGGAGGAACTGCTGCGCACGTTGGCCGGCGGCTGACCCGCGACTGACGGTCGCCGCATCCGCCGTCCGGCCACCATGTGCACTGCGGCCGGCGGCTGAGGCGGACCGTTGTGCGGTCTCCCACGCGGTGCAACCCCCGCGGGGGAGGTCCGACGGGTAAAATCATCCATACGGTCGGTGACGACCGTCGCGTGGCCCGCTCGCGCGTGAGGCAGACGAAGGGAATCCGCCGTGGCGATCAAGGACACCGGTGGCGGTCAGACGCAGGCCCGCAAGGGCGACCAAACCGAGGAAGAAGCGCCGGCTGCCCGTGAGTCCGGCGACATCGCCGAACGGCACGAGAAGCTGACCGACGACGTCGACTCGATCCTCGACGAGATCGACGAGGTTCTCGAGGAGAACGCCGAGGAGTTCGTCCGCTCGTTCGTGCAGAAAGGCGGCGAGTAGCAGCGAATCGCCGGGCCTCGTGGACGCACCGTTCCCTCCCGGGAGCGGTGCGTTCGTCATGAGTAGGGTTTCGGTGTCCCGGCCTGAAAGCGAGAGGATCCATGTGAGCGAGCGCAGCGGGCGAACCAATGGGTACTGCATCATTGGTCACGGCGAGCGCAGCGAGTCGTGATCACAACCCCCGACGGCACCGGACGCATCCCGGCCGCGTTCCTGGCGCAGGGCACGTCGTCGTTCATGGACTTTCTCGGCTCGTACGCCCCCGAGCTTCTGCCGCACCGTCGCGCGGTGCCCGCGGCAGGCCACGTCGACGCGCCCCACGGCACCACGATCGTGGCGGCCACCTTCCCGGGCGGCGTGGTGATGGCGGGCGACCGCCGGGCCACCATGGGGAACCTGATCGCGCAGCGAGACATCGAGAAGGTGTTCCCCGCCGACGAGTTCAGCTGCGTCAGCATCGCGGGCACCGCCGGGATCGGGCTGGAGATGACCCGGCTGTTCCAGGTCGAACTGGAGCACTACGAGAAGATCGAGGGAACGACCCTGTCGTTGGACGGCAAGGCCAACCGGCTGAGCTCGATGATCCGGGGCAATCTGGGCCTGGCGATGCAGGGGCTCGCGGTGGTGCCGATGTTGGTCGGTTACGACACCGAATCCGGGCAGGGGCGGATCTTCAGCTACGACGTGACCGGCGGGCGCTACGAGGAGACCAACTACCACTCGGTGGGGTCGGGCTCGTTGTTCGCCCGCGGCGCGCTGAAGAAACTGCACAAGCCCGGCATGGCGGCCGACCAGGTCGTACGGGTGCTCGTGCAGGCGCTTTACGACGCGGCCGACGACGACTCGGCCACCGGTGGTCCGGACCTGACCCGGTCGATCTGGCCGGTGGTCTACGTGATCACCGCCGACGGCGCCCGGCGCCTGCCCGACACCGAGATCGGCATGGTCGTACGGCGGGTGGTCGAGGGGCGCATGACCGCCCCGGACGGCCCGTACGCCGCCGAGTGACGCACCGTCAGCTACCCAGGAGAGGACCCCAGTCGCGGTGACGACCCCGTTCTACATCTCGCCCGAACAGATCATGAAGGACAAGGCGGACTACGCCCGCAAGGGCATCGCCCGGGGGCGGTCCGCCGTGGTCCTGCAGTACGAGGCGGGAATCCTCCTGGTCGCGGAGAACTGGTCCCCGGCGCTGCACAAGATCAGCGAGATCTACGACCAGATCGGCTTCGCCGCCGTGGGGCGCTACAACGAGTTCGAGAACCTGCGCATCATGGGTGTGCGGATCGCCGACCTGCGCGGTTACTCGTACGACCGGCGCGACGTCACGGCGCGGGCGCTGGCCAACGCGTATGCGCAAACTCTCGGCACGATCTTCTCCTCGGCCGGCGAGAAGCCGTTCGAGGTCGAGCTCGTCGTCGCGGAGGTCGGCGACGACACCGACTCCGACCAGATCTATCGGCTCACCTATGACGGCTCGGTCACCGACGAGCACGGCTACATGGTGATGGGTGGTCAGACCGAGCCGATCAACTCCTACCTGGAGAAGAACTACACCCCCGGGCGCCCGCTGGACGACGCGCTCCTGGTCGCGGTGCGGGCACTCGGCGAGAGCGGTCAGAGCGGGCAGCAGAACGCCGACGGCCCGCGGCGGCTCGCGGCCAACCAACTCGAGGCCGCCGTGCTCGACCGGGCCCGGCCGAAGCGGAAGTTCCGCCGGCTCAGCCGGGCACGGCTGGAGGAGATCCTCGGGGCCGCACCGGCGGAGGAGCCGCCCGCCCCGGCCGGGGCCGAGGAGGCCGAACGGCCGCCGGTCGGCCCGGAACCGCCCAAGCCCGGCAGCACCGACGTCGGCGACTCGGGCGGCCCCGCCCTCTGATCCCAGTTCGATGGGGTGACACCCCCACCGACAACCGAGAGCCCCGGACACGCCGGAGCCAGCACGCGCAAGAGGTGACACCCCCACCGACAACCGGGAGCCCGGGACACGCCGGAGCCAGCGTGCGCAAGAGGTGACACCCCCACCGACAACCGGGAGCCCCGGACACCCCGGATCCAGCACGCGCAAGAGGTGACACCCCCGCTCAAATACGCGGGTGCCGGCGGCGACGACTCAGGAGCGCTGATCGCGTCTGCACCATGCCCCGGACACCACCGGCGTGCTCCCTGCGGTCAACAGGCTTCGGTCGGCTCGGGATCTTTGAACAGGCTCGCAGGCTCGCTGTTCAAGCTCCGCTCGCCTCCCTCGCCTGTAATGTGAGTCGCATGGATCGGCGTATCTTCGGCCTGGAGAACGAATACGGGGTGACCTGTACGTTCAAGGGTCAACGGCGGCTGTCACCCGACGAGGTGGCGCGTTACCTGTTCCGCCGAGTGGTCTCCTGGGGCCGCAGCAGCAACGTCTTCCTCCGCAACGGGGCCCGGCTGTATCTGGATGTCGGCAGCCACCCGGAGTACGCGACGCCGGAGTGCGACTCGGTCATCGACCTGGTCACGCACGACAAGGCCGGCGAGCGGATCCTGGAGGGCCTGCTGGTCGACGCGGAGCGGCGGCTGCGGGAGGAGGGCATCGCCGGCGACGTCTACCTGTTCAAGAACAACACCGACTCGGCGGGCAACTCCTACGGCTGCCACGAGAACTACCTCGTCGCGCGCCACGGTGAGTTCTCCCGCCTGGCCGACGTGTTGATCCCCTTCCTGGTGACCCGTCAGATCATCTGCGGCGCGGGCAAGGTGCTGCAGACCCCGCGGGGCGCGGTGTACTGCGTGAGCCAGCGCGCCGAGCACATCTGGGAGGGCGTGTCCTCCGCGACGACCCGGTCCCGGCCGATCATCAACACCCGCGACGAACCGCATGCCGACGCCGAGCGCTACCGGCGGCTGCACGTGATCGTCGGCGACTCGAACATGTCCGAGACCACCACGATGTTGAAGGTCGGCTCGACCGACATGGTGCTGCGGATGATCGAGTCCGGCGTCGTCATGCGCGATCTGACGCTGGAGAACCCGATCCGGGCGATCCGCGAGATCAGCCACGACATGACGGGGCGTCGGAAGGTGCGGCTGGCCAACGGCCGCGAGGCCACCGCGTTGGAGATCCAGGAGGAATACCTGTCCAAGGCGCGCGACTTCGCCGCCCGCCGCGCGTTGGACGACGGCGTCGTCAAGCGGGTCCTGGACCTCTGGGAGCGGACCCTCGCCGCAGTCGATTCGGGGAACCTGGACTCTGTCGAGCGAGAGATCGACTGGGTCATCAAGTACCGATTGATCGAGCGCTATCGGGCCAAGCACGACATGGCGCTGTCCTCGCCACGGGTCGCCCAGCTCGACCTGGCCTATCACGACATCAACCGGCACCGCGGCCTGTACTACTTGCTGGAGAAGAAGGGCAGCGTCGAACGCGTGGCCCGCGACCTCGCGATCTTCGAGGCCAAGTCGGTGCCGCCGCAGACCACCCGGGCCCGGCTGCGCGGCGAGTTCATCCGCCGCGCCCAGGAGCGGCGGCGCGACTTCACCGTCGACTGGGTGCACCTGAAGCTCAACGACCAGGCCCAGCGGACGGTGCTCTGCAAGGACCCGTTCCGGCACACCGACGAACGCGTTGAGAAACTGATCGCGTCGATGTGATCTCGCGCTGAGGTGGGCCCGTGCGTCGTTCCGGTTCGGTCTGGCTTGCGCTCTGCCTGCTGCTGAGCGCCTGCGGCGGTGGGGGTGGGTTGGCCCAGCCGGCAAGCACGCCGACGTCCCACAACAACGTGTCGTCCACGTTCGCCCCGTTCCAGTTCCCGACATTGTCCAGCGACCAGTTGGGCACCGACCCGATAATCACCTCCACCACGCAGCCGCCCGACACCACGATGTTGCAGGTGGTGCACCAGGGTTCGGGGCCTGCGATCAAGCCCGGCGGGATGGTCGTGGTCGACTACAAAGGGCAGCCGTGGGAGCCCAGCGGGGCGCAGTTGTCGCCCTTCGTGGACACCTTCGCCGGCGGCGACCTGTTCGCCTCCTCCATCGACAAGGTGGTCCCGGGCTGGTCCAAGAAGATGCCCGGCGTGACGGTCGGCTCGCGGGTGCTGCTGGTCGTGCCGCCCTCGGACGCCTTCGGGATCCACCCGCCGAAGAACGCCAACATCCTGCCCAACGACACGTTGATGTTCGTGATCGACGTACTCGACACGTTCCCGCCCGACCAGGGGCCGGCCGGAACGCCGGTCGCGGCCCACGACTCGGCGCTGCCGACCGCCGGCGGCACCACCGACCCGAAGGTCACCATTCCGACCGGGGCACCGCCGAAGACGTTGCAACAGGAACTGCTGGTCCGCGGCAAGGGCGACAAGGTCGCCGACGGGCAGTGGCTCGTCGTCCAGTACACCGGACTGATCTGGGCCACCGGAAAGATCTTCGACTCGACCTGGACCCGCTCGTACGGACCGACACCGATCGCCATCCGGCTGTCCGAATCCGACCGGTTGAACGGCCAACGAGCTGCCAATTCGCTCGCCGGGGTGATCAAAGGCCTGGTCGGTCATACCGTGGGCAGCCGGGTGCTGCTGGTGATCCCGCCGGACGAGGGCTACGGCGCCGCCGGCAATCCGTCGGCCGGCGTCAGCGGGACCGACACCATGGTCTTCGTCATCGACATCCTCGGCGCGTACCGCAGCGGGGACCACTCCACGGCTTCGCCCACGCCGCCCGCCGGCTAGCTGACCCGCCGTCAGGAGGTCGCCAGCAGCGCGACCGCGTGCCGCCCGGCGGCCGCCGAGGCCAGGAAACACGCCGGGTCGTCGGCGGGTCCACGGCCCATCGACGAGCACTCGACCGGGAAGGCCAGCAGGGCGTCGAACAACCCGGTCGGATCGACCTCGACCAGCCGGTGCCGATCGGGAAACTCCCGGCAACGTTCCCCCAGGGCCCGGCCGAACGGCCCGGGCAGCACCGGAACCACGATGTCGGCCGGGGCCACCGCGACCCGGCCGTAGGCGGTGCGGCTGTGGTGGGAGACGAGGCGGTGTCGCGGCCTGGGATCAACTTCGGAGACACGAAGCGCGGCCACCGGGCGGCCGCCCAGCACGGCGGCGGCGTTGACGGCCTCGCCGGCCGCCACCCCGGAGAAACCCCACCGGGTGTCGGCGCCGAGATTGCCGGGGCCCTGGGCGACGACCACCACCTCGGCGCGCAGCACGGTGGTGGCCGCCAGCAGGCCCGAGTGCAGCGAGACGCAGTCCAGGTCGCCGCCGAAGCACTGGCCGGTGCTGATCACTCCGGCCAACCGGCCTGCGGCCCGCAGGTCGGCCACCGAACGCGACAGCCGGGCCGGCAGCGCGGCGGAGTCCGTCATCACGTAGACCACCCGGGTGCCCGGCCGGTCGTGCGCCACGGCGGCGCAGATCGGGACGAGGGCGGAGTGCAGATCGGCGGTCACGACCGGAACGCCGTCCAGGTCGTCGGCCTCGCGCAACGTTTCGTGATGCGCCCCGCCGGGCTCGTCGGGCCCGGCGACCATCGCCTGCAACGGCGTGTAGCGGGCCTTGACCAGATGGCCGGCCGGCGGCGCGTCCGGCGGCAGGCGGTCGGGCAGCGCGACCACCATCGCGTGGCCGCCGGTGCCCAACCCGTGCAGCAGGGCGTTGACGTTGAGCAGAACCAGGTCGCCCGACCGCGGGGTGCCCACCAGATCGGTGTAGGCCAGGGCCCGATGCGTCAGGCCGTCGACCGACACGTCGAGTTCCACGACCCCGGGCCAGGAATCGACCACCGCGTCGACGACCCCGCGGCGCCACCGGATCACAGGGTCAAGCTACCGGCTCGCCCATTCGTCTTGTGTTGCCTGTCGCACCCTTCCGGGCTGTTCGAAAGGCCCGACACGCAGCAGAAGTTGGGTCGTTTGGGATGCTCGGGCGGGCGAGGGAGGATGCGGTCATGTCGGCCAAGCGCACGGAGCGGTTGCTGAACCTGACGATCTGCCTGCTGGCCGCCCGCCGTTTTCTGACGAAGGATCAGATCCGCGAGGCCGTCCCGGACTACGCCAAGTGCGCGACCGACGAGGCGTTCGAGCGGATGTTCGAGCGCGACAAGGACGAGCTGCGCGACCTCGGGATCCCGCTGGCCACCGGCACCCAGGACGCGTTCTTCGCCGACGAGATCGGCTACCGGATCGACCGCGACGCCTATGTGCTGCCCGAGGTGTCGTTCTCACCGGAGGAGTTGGCCGTGCTCGGCCTCGCAGCACGGGCCTGGCAACAGGCGTCGCTCTCGCATGCCGCCGGGACCGCCGTGCTCAAGCTCAGTGCGGCGGGCGGCGACCCGGATGCCGACGCCGCGCTGGGGCTGGAGCCGCGAATCGGCGCCACCGAACCCGCGTTCGCCGATCTGTGGGCAGCCGTCCGGGACCGCCACCCGGTCAGCTTCGACTACCGCGGGCCCAAGGACCGGGCGGCGACCGGGCGCCGGGTCGAGCCGTGGGGCCTGCTGTCCCGCGGTGGACGGTGGTATCTGGTGGGAGCAGATCGCGATCGGGGGGCCCCGCGGGTGTTCCGGGTGAGCCGGGTCAGTGGCCCGGTCACCCGGGACGGCCCGGCCGGCTCCGTGCTGGTGCCGCCGGGCACGGATCTGCGCGAGCACCTCGAGCGGCTCAGCCCGGCGCAGCCGCGGGAGACGGCGACGATCCAGGTGCGGGCCGGTGCCGGCGTCGGGTTGCGGCGCAGCGCCACTCGGGCGAGCGCCGGTGAGGACGGCTGGGACATCTTGGAGCTGCCCTACGGCGACGTGGATCAGCTCGCCGCCGACCTCGTCGGCTACGGGCCGGACGTGCTGGTCGTCGGTCCTCCGAACCTGCGCGAGGCCGTCGTCGACCGACTGCGCGCACTGGTGAGCGCATGAGCGAGCTCCGCGAGCGACTGCGACGAGCGAGGAACGAGCGAGGAGCACAAGCGAGCATCAAATACAGCGAGCGAACCGATGTCGGAGCACCTGTTGGGAACGCCGAAGACCGAGCTTGCGAGGTCGAGGCGTGACCACGGCCGCGGACCGGTTGACCCGCCTGCTGGCGCTGGTGCCGTACCTGCTGAACCGGCCAGGGATCCCGTTGGCCACCGCGGCGCGCGATGCCGGGATCTCCGAGGCTCAGCTGGTCAAGGATCTGGAGCTGTTGTTCGTCTGTGGCCTGCCCGGCCACCTGCCGGATGACCTCATCGAGGCCGAGTGGGAGTCGGGGCAGGTGTTCCTGGGCAACGCGGACACCATCGGTCGACCGTTGCGGCTCGGCGTCGACGAGGTGGCCGCGCTGTCGATTGGGCTGCGTCTGCTGGCCGCGTTGCCGGGCATCAGCGACCGCGGCGCGTTGGACAAGGCGATCGCCAAGCTGCAGGAGGTGGCCGGCTCCGTCGCGGGCGACGTCGCGGACCGGCTGGAGATAACAACGGACGACGAGACACCGGAGAGCGTGCTGGCCGACGCGCGGCGGGGGCTCGCGGCCAACCGGCGGCTACACCTGCGCTACTGGGTGCCGTGGCGCGACGAGGCCACCGAACGGGACGTCGACCCCATGCGGCTCGCCGTGGTCGACGGGCGCACCTACCTGGAAGGTTGGTGCCATCGGGCGGAGGACGTCCGGCTGTTCCGCCTGGACCGGGTGCTCGCCCTGCGCGTGCTCGATGAAGTGGTCTCGGCGCCACGGGTGCCCATCCGGGACCTCGACGGCGGACTGTTCCGAGCTTCCCCCGACGACACCGTCGCGACCGTGCGCCTGGCGCCGGAGGCGCGTTGGGTGGCGGAGTACTACCCGTGCGACGAGGTGACCGAGCTGCCGGACGGCTCGGCGATCGTCCGGCTGCGCACCGCAGGACCGGACTGGATCGTCCGGCTGGCGTTGCGGCTGGGCCCGTCGGCCGCGGTGATTGATCCGCCGCACATAGCCGATACGGTGCGAGAACGCGCCCTGGCGACCCTCGAGCGGTACGGCGGAACTCAGGAAGCGGGCGACGAACATCACTGATCGGCCGTCGGGGAGAGTGGATGACCACTCAGTTGAAGGTGACCTGCCCAGCGTGCGGTCACGTCCGGGTGCCGACCGAGGACGTCCGGATCGTGGTCGGTGAACCGCCCAAGGCTTCGTACTACGTGTTCGCCTGTCCGGACTGCGGCCGCCGGGTCCGTCGACCGGTCACCGAGGACGTGGTCGCGGAGTTGGTCTCCCGGGGGGTCCCGTCGGTGCGGCCGGTGATGGACCAGTGACGCTCGTGATGGTCTGGGTGGTGGCCGGAGTACTCGGCCTGGGCGTGCTCCTGATACCGGCACTGCGACTGTGGCGCCAGGTCCGGGCGCTCAGCGCAGAGGTGCACCGCGTCGCCGACGACCTGAGCACCGCCGGCGCGGAGCTGGAGCAGGCCAGCCGCACCCTGCCCAGGAACCGCTGAACTTCGGTCCGAACCGGGCGCGGTGGCGAATGATTCGATGGCGTCGGTGACGGCGGCGGCGCGGGTACCCTGATCATGACGGAGGAGGCGCCATGGGCCGCGGGATCGAGGTTTTCCTGCTCGTGCTGCTGGGCGTGGTGCTGTTCGGGGCGAAACGGCTGCCCGACGCGGCCAAGGCGCTCGGTGAGTCGCTGCACCTGTTCAAGAAGGCGATCCGCGACGACGAGCCGCGCAGCGCCCCGCCGCCGCCCATCCGGCAGATCAGCGGGGAGACCGAGCCTCCTGCGGACTCCCCGCGGGGCACGGACCCGAGCGCTTGATCGTTTCTGTCCCGGCTGACGCTTGAACGGCAGAATATGAGTGCAGGCACCCGTGACGCGCCCGGTCGCGGGTCGGCGGCCGAGGCGGCGCGCATGCCGCTGGTCGAGCATCTGCGGGAGCTGCGCAGCCGACTGATCCGGTCGCTGGTGGCGATCCTCGTGGGAACCGGCGTCGGCTGGTTCCTCTACGACCGCATCGTCCACGCCCTGACCCGCCCGATCTGTCAGACCGCCGTCCACGGGGTGGCGGCCGGACACTGCGGCGCGCTGGTGGTGGTCGGCGTGGTCGGACCGTTCTCGCTGCAGATCAAGGTTGCCATGTTCGCCGGTCTGGCCTTCGCCTCACCGGTGTGGCTGTACCAACTGTGGGCGTTCCTCGCACCCGGCCTGCATCGCAAGGAGAAGCGCTGGGCCTACGCACTGGTCGGCGCCGGGGTTCCGCTGTTCGCCACGGGCGCGTGGTTGGCGTACTCGATCCTGCCGAAGACGATTCCGCTGCTGCTGCGGTTGGCCCCGCCCGACGTGGCCAACCAGGTGCCGCTGAACAATTACCTGAACTTCGTGCTGCGGATGCTGTTCGTGTTCGGCATCTCCTTCGAGCTGCCGCTGATGCTCGTGCTGGCCAACCTGGCCGGCGTGCTCAGCGCGAAACGGATCCGGTCGTGGTGGCGGGGCATGGTGTTCGGCATCTTCGTGTTCGCCGCGGTCACGACTCCTTCGCCCGACCCGGGCACGATGACCGCTATGGCCACACCGATCGTCGGGTTGTACGGGATAGCCGTCCTGCTCACCACGTTGATCGACCGGTCGCGGGCGCGGCGCGCGCAACAGCCGCCCAAGCAACCGCCGCCGCCGGCAGAGCAACAGCCGCCGCAGCAACAGCAACGCTGAGGCGTCTGTCAGGCTGAAGTTATGTCCACGCCTGCGGAGAAGAGTTCGGCTGACCGCAGCCATACCGAGGGCCCTGCCCGAGGCACGGCCAGAAAGCCGAAAATCGACGCCGCGGCCGCGCAGGCCCGATCGGCGGAGCAGCGCACCGTCCTGCACCGCTTCCGCGGCAGTCTGCCCTTCGAGCTCGACGACTTCCAGGTCCGGTCCGCTTGTGCGTTGGAGGCCGGCGCCGGGGTGCTGGTGGCCGCGCCCACCGGGGCGGGCAAGACGGTGGTGGGGGAATTCGCTGTCGAACTGGCGCTGGCCTCGGGCCGCAAATGTTTCTGGACGTCTCCGATCAAGGCCCTGTCGAACCAGAAGTACGCCGACCTGGCCGCCCGGCACGGCATGGACCGGGTGGGCCTGCTCACCGGGGACAACACGATCAACGGCGAGGCACCGGTTGTGGTGATGACCACCGAGGTGCTGCGGAACATGCTCTACGCCGGCTCGGACACCCTGCGCGGGCTGGGCTTCGTGGTCATGGACGAGGTGCACTACCTGGCCGACCCGTTCCGCGGCGCGGCCTGGGAGGAGGTGATCATCCACCTGCCGGAGTCGGTGACCCTGGTGTCGCTGTCCGCGACCGTGTCGAACGCCGAGGAGTTCGGCGAGTGGCTGCAGACCGTCCGCGGACACACCGAGGTGATCGTCTCCGAACATCGCCCGGTGCCGTTGTGGCAGCACGTGCTGGTGCGCGACGAGATCGTGGACCTGTTCGTCGACGACGACCAGACGCAGCTCAACCCCGACCTGGTGCGGCTGGCCCGGCGGGGCGGCGTCTCTGACGGACCGTCAGGTCGGCGGGCCGGCCGCCGGCCCGGACCCCGCCGCCGCGACGGGGTGCCGAGCCGCGCCGAGGTCGTCGTCCGGCTGGACCGGGCCGCGTTGTTGCCGGCGATCACCTTCATCTTCAGCCGGGCCGGCTGCGACGCGGCCGTCCAGCAGTGCCTGCGCGCCGGGCTGCGCCTCAACGACCCGAGCGACCGGGGCACGGTCCGCGCGGTCGCCGAACGTGCTTGCGCAAGCATTCCCGAGTCCGATCTGGTGGTGCTTGGCTGGTCGGAGTGGCTCGACGGGCTGGAACGCGGGGTCGCGGCGCACCACGCCGGCATGCTCCCGGCCTTCCGGGAGGTCGTCGAGGAACTGTTCGTGCGCGGCCTGGTCAAGGCCGTCTTCGCCACCGAGACCCTCGCGTTGGGCATCAACATGCCGGCCCGCGCGGTGGTGCTGGAGAAGCTGGTCAAGTTCAACGGTGAGACCCACGCCGACATCACCCCGGGCGAGTTCACCCAGCTCACCGGGCGGGCCGGCCGCCGGGGGATCGACGTCGAGGGTCATGCGGTCGTGCTCTGGCAACCGGACCTGGACCCGCGGGCGGTGGCCGGCCTGGCCTCGGCCCGGACCTATCCGCTGCGCTCGAGTTTCCGGCCGTCGTACAACATGGCGGTCAACCTGGTCGGCCAACTCGGTCGGAACCGGGCCCGGGCCCTTCTCGAGACCTCGTTCGCCCAGTTCCAGGCGGACCGTTCGGTGGTCGGCCTCGCCGCCCAGATCCGCAAGCAGGACGAGGGTCTGACGGGGTATCAGGAAGCCGCGACCTGTGACCGGGGCGACTTCGAGGCGTATTACGGCCTCCGGATGACCTTGAGCGAACGGGAAACCACCCTCGCCAAGCAGCGCTCCCGCGACGGTCGCGCCCAGGTCGCCGTCTCGTTGACCAAATTGCGCCGCGGCGACGTCGTAGTGGTCCCGCGGGGGCGTTTCGCCGGGCCGGCGATCGTGCTCGACCCCGGCCTGACCCCGGACGGTATGGCGCCGCGGCCGATGGTGCTGACCGCCGACCGGCAGTACCGGCGGCTGACCGAGGCCGACTTCACCGGCCCGGTGCAAGCGGTGGAGCGGCTGCGGATCCCGAAGTCGTTCAACCCGCGTGCCGCCACCGACCGGCGGGACCTGGCCGCGACGCTGCGCAACAAGATCGGCGAACCGCATGCCCGCCGCGTCCGCGCGGAACCGGTCGGCGAGGACGCGGAGGTGGCCCGGCTGCGCGGGGAGATCCGGTCCCATCCGTGTCACGCGTGCCCGGATCGGGAGGACCATGCGCGATGGGCGCAGCGGCACCGGCAATTGGCCCGCGACACCGACCGACTGCGCGGGCAGGTGTCGACCCGGACCGGGACCATCGCCCGCACCTTCGACCGCGTCTGCGCGACTCTGGACGCCCTGGGTTACCTGGACGGCGACACCGTGACCCCGCAGGGTCGCCAACTGGCGAGGCTGTACACCGAGTCGGACCTGCTCGCCGCCGAGTGCCTACGCCGCGGGCTGTGGGCCGGCCTCGGCCCGGCCGAACTGGCTGCGTGTGTCTCGGCGTTGGTCTACGAGTCGCGTATGGCCGACGACGCCGGCCCACCCCAGCTGCCCGAGGGCCGGGTCCGCGAGACGTTGGGCCAGATGGTGCGCGTGTGGAGCGAACTGGAGCGGCTGGAGAAGGACCACCGGCTGTCGTTCCTCCGCGAGCCGGACCTGGGATTCGTCCGGGCCGCGCACCGCTGGGCCGCGGGCCGGTCGCTGGAGACGGTGCTGCGCGAGGCGGACCTGTCCGCGGGGGACTTCGTGCGCTGGTGCAAGCAACTGATCGATCTGCTGGGCCAGATCACGGGCACCGCCCAGCCCGACGTGGCCGCCGCCGCGGAGGCCGCGATCGCCGCGGTGCGCCGCGGCGTGGTGGCGTACTCGTCGGTGGCGTGAGTCTGCGCCTCGGGGAACAGCCGAGCTCGTCGGCTCGGCCGACGTCGAGTCGCAGTTCGCCGCCGGCGGCGTCAGTTGCCGTGGGCCTCGGCCAACGCGGCCAGCACCCGGTTGCACGGGCTTGCCAGGCCCCAGCGATCGGCCAGTGCCAGCAATGCCTCGGGGTCACGGGGTTCGACCGGCAATCGGGTGTCAAGTTCGGGCACCGGCAGATCGCGGACCACTCCGACGACCTTCGGCGCCACGGCCAGGTAATCGGCCGCGGCAAGGATCTTGCGCCGTACCCCGGGCGCCAGGCCGGAGCCCGGATCGGCCGCGGCGGCCAGCACTCCGGGCACGTCTGTGTGCGTGCCGACCAGGGCGGCCGCCGACTTGTCGCCGATCCCGGGAACCCCCGGCAGGCCGTCGCTGGGGTCGCCACGCAGCGCGGCGAATGCCGCGTAGGCGCGGCCGGGGATCCCGTACCGGGCGGCCACCTTGGCCTCGTCGTAGATCTCCAGATTCCGCACGCCCTTGGCGATGTAGAGCACCCACACCGCACGCGCGTCGTCGACCAGCTGGAACAGATCCCGGTCGCCGGTCACGATGTCCACCGGGCCGTCGGCGCGCGTGGCCAATGTCCCGATCACGTCGTCCGCCTCGTAGCCCGGCATGCCCAGGTACGCGATCCCGAAGGCGTCGAGCACCTCGAGCATCACCGGCACCTGCGGGGAAAGCAGGTCGGGGATCTCCTCTCCACCTTCCGGAGCCACCCGGTGGGTCTTGTACGAGGGAATCGCGGCGACCCGGAATGCCGGCCGCCAATCGGCGTCCAGACAGGCGACCAGATTCCGCGGCCGGCGCAACCGGACCAGATGGGCGATGAAGTCGAGCAGGCCGCGGATCGCATTGACCGGCGAGCCGTCCGGCGCCCGGAACGTGTCCGGGACGCCGAAGAAGGCCCGGAAGTACAGCGACGGAGCATCCAGCAACATCGTCTCGGCCACGCCCGGCACCCTCTCACGCCCCCACTCCGAACCCCTTGCGTCCGGCTGACCCGACGCTATTAGGCAGCAGTTGGCCGGACGCAACACAGGGATGGACGCCCGACCCGAAGGGCAGTGCTGCGAGGATGACGCCATGTCGACTGGCGCTGGTTCCGCAGCCGAATTCTCCGCCCGCCTTTCCCGCGCCCGTACCGCCGCGGCGGCCGCCGGACTGGACGCTGTCCTGGTCACCCCGGGGCCCGACCTGCGCTACCTGACCGGGTACGTCGCCAAGCCGTTGGAGCGGTTGACCTGCCTGGTCGTGCCGGCCGACGCGGACCCCGTGCTGATCGTGCCGTTCCTCGAACGACCGGCCGCCGAAGCCGCCGGGGTCGCCGCGGTGGGCCTGGCGATCGCGGACTGGCAGGAGACCGACGACCCGATCGCGCTGGTGGCCGGGATCCTCGGCCCGGATGTGCGCAACTACGGCGTCGACGACCACATGTGGGCCGAGAAGGTGCTGCGGCTACGGGCCGGGATGCCCGAGGTCGAACAGCGTTTGGCCGGCGGCGTGCTGCGCGACCTGCGGATCCGCAAGACCGACGCGGAGATCGAGGCGTTGCGCGAGGCCGGGGCGGCCATCGACCGGGTGCACCGGCGGATCGGGGAGTGGCTGCGGCCGGGCCGGACCGAGCGTGAGATCGGCCGCGACATCGCCGACGCGATCGTCGCCGAGGGCCACGTGCGGGCCGACTTCGTGATCGTCGGCTCGGGGCCGAACGGCGCCAGCCCGCACCACGACGTCTCCGACCGGGTCGTCGAGCCCGGCGACGTGGTGGTCGTCGACATCGGCGGGACCACCGAAGCCGGTTACTGCTCGGACTCGACGCGCACCTACGCCGTCGGGGAACCGGACCCCGACTTCCGGCGCTACTACGCGGTCCTGCTCGAGGCACAGATCGCAGCCTGCGACGCCGTCCGGCCCGGCATCAGCGCACAGCAGGTCGACCGGGTGGCCCGCGGGGTCATCGAGGCCGCCGGCTACGGCGAGTTCTTCGTGCACCGCACCGGCCACGGCATCGGTCTGGAGGGCCACGAGCACCCGTACATAGTCGAGGGCAACGCCGAAACCCTCCAACCCGGCATGGCGTTCTCCGTCGAGCCAGGGATCTACCTGCCCGCCCGGCACGGCGCGCGGATCGAGGACATCGTGGTGTGTACCGCCGCGGGCGGGGAACGGTTGAATCTGACGCCGCGTGAGTTGCAGGTGCTCCCGGCCTAAGCGGATCGACCGGTCACAATTGGCAAGTACGGTGGTAAACGTGGAGGACTTGGATCGACAGATCGTGGAGCTGTTGTCCGCGGACGGCCGGATGAGCTTCACCGACCTCGGCAAGCACACGGGGCTGTCGACCTCGGCTGCTCAGCAGCGGGTCCGGCGGCTGGAGCAGCGCGGGATCATCCGGGGCTACTGCGCGATCGTGGACCACGAGGCCATCGGACTTCCGTTGACGGCGTTCATCTCCATCAAGCCGATCGACCCAGGCGCGGTCGACGACGTGCCGGTTCGGTTGGCCGACATCGAGGCCATCGAGGCTTGCCACAGCGTGGCTGGTGAGGAGAGCTACATCCTCAAGGTGCGCGTGCCCACCCCGGGCCGGCTGGAGGCGCTGTTGGCGCAGATCCGCAGCTCGGCCAACGTCTCCACCCGCACCACGGTCGTGCTGTCCACGGCCTACGAGGGCCGAGCCGCCCACCCCGTTGACTGATCAGCCGAGCCGAACGCCGGACTGTGGCGGGTCTCGCGGACTACGGGTCGGGTGGATGCGGACGGCCCGCTGTGGTCTGATCACTGCCGCCGTGCTCGCCGCCGGCACCACGTTGGCGCCCGGCCCGGCCCGGGCGGGCGTGCCGTCCGACCCGGTCGGCGAATCGTTCGACGCCGTGGCCGGGGTTCCGGTCGGCGCGCACTACCGCCTCGACCCAGGCATCGGCAGGACGCCGGCTGCCGGGCGCCGGACGGCCGAGGTACTCGCGCAGTCCCGGTCCGGCGCGACCGCCGCCACCCCCGCGGTCGGCACCAGGCGCATGTGGCCCGCCCTGGACGAGTCGAAGGGAACCATCTACATCAAGGAGTTCACCCTCCGCGGGGTAGGCCGGGACATCGAGGTCTGGGTGGCCACCGGGCCCGCTCCGGACGGAACCACGGGCACCGACTTCCCGCCGGGCGACTGCCGCACGAGGATCCCCGGCAGCACGACCGTCACCGACACCCAGATCGCCGCGCTGATCCACGAGTACGACACCAACATCCTGCCCAAGGAATCAGGCGCGTTCAGCGTCGCGGCGGCCCGCGACGGGTCCCACAAGCCCGACAGCGACCCGGTCGACGGACTCGACTTCTCCGGCGACGGGAACAAGCTCGTCACGTTGGTCGACAACATCCGAGATCCAAACTTCTACGACTTCCCGAAGAACCAGACCTACGTGGCGGGGTTCTTCTCCCCGCAGTTCAACGATCTGACGGACCGTAATGTCATGACGATCGATGCGTACGACTGGGCGCACCGGACCGGGATGAACCCGCCGGACGCGCCCGATCCCGATCTGTGCAAGTCGCGTCCGGCGCGACCGCGGCTGTACGAGGGGATCTTCGCCCACGAGTATCAGCACCTGCTGGAGAACTACCGCGACCCCAAGGAGCACACCTGGGTCAACGAGGGTCTGTCCGACTACGCGATCAGCCTGACCGGTTACGCCGCCACCCATGGCACGGTCTTCGACCGCCGATTCGAGAGCCACCTGATCTGCTACCACGGATTCGGCATCGTGCGGACGAAGTACAACCCCAATCCGCAGGCCTGCGGGGGGCCGGAGAACTCGCTGACCATCTGGGGCGACCAGGGCACCGGCTCGGAGATCCTGGCCGACTACGGCATCGCCTGGTCCTTCATGCTCTATCTGCACGATCACTTCGGCCTCCAGATCATCGGGTTCATCCATCGCGACGGGCAGCACCAAGGCGTGGCCGGCGTCCAGGCGGCCCTGGACCGCTACGCCCACGGCGCCAGATTTGCCGACGTGCTGCACAACTTCGAGCTCTCCACCCTCCTCGACCGGCTCGTGAAGCAGGGGACCGTCAGCGGGGTCGCGGCGTCCGACGCGACCTCGACGAGCCTGAGCGCCGCCGTCAACCTGTTGAATCCGGCCGCCTACGCGAAGCCCGGTGCGGCACCGAACGGAGCGGACTACGTGCCGCTTCGGGCCGGCGACCCGGGCTTCCTACGCGGCGACCGACTCGCGGCCGTGCACTTCATCGGGGCACGTGCCCTCGACGCGGCGCCGTTGCAGTGGACGGCAGTGCCGCGGACCCCGTTGCTGCCGCCGGTGTTCCCGCCCGGTGTCCCCGGGCAACCGGCACCCCCGCCGGTCATGGCCCCCGACCTCCCGCTGCCGAGCGACCACCCCGCGCTGTTCAGCGGCAACGGCTCCAACAGCGATGCCGCGATGGTCTTCCGGGCGACCGTGCCGACCGACGCCCCGGTGCTGACCTACACCTCGACCTGGAGCATGGAGAACGGCTTCGACTGGGGTTACACGATCATCTCCAGCGACGGCGGCAAGACCTACCAGACGTTGAGCAACGCTCATACCCGAACGACCAGCGCGCCGGCACCGCCGGGCACCGGGTTGACCGGCAGCGCGCCGCTGGCGACGACCGAGAGCTTCGACCTGGCGCCGTACGCGGGCCAGCAGGTGATCCTGGGTTTCCGCTACTGGAGCGACGCGTTGGTCAACGCCGGGGGTTGGTACATCGACGATGTGCACCTGGGACACCGATTGATCAGCGACGGATCGTCGACCACGCCGTTCGCCTCGCCGAGCCAACTGGACCCGGTGCCGATCGAGGGTTGGTCGGTTGCGTTGGTCGGCCTGGACGAGGCCCGGCACCGGGCGGTCGTGCTGCGGACGGACAACGCTTTCGACTTCGCGCTGACCGCGGACCGGATGCGTCAGTTCGTGGGCTATCCGGTGCTGGTGGCGGTGGTCTCCTGCGACGACCCGACCGAAACGTTGACGACCTACGTGCCCTACACGTTGACCGTCAACGGAGTCGTACAGCCCGGCGGACAACCGGTATCCGGGCCAGCGCCATGAACAACACGAAGCAGGCCGCGGGCAGATAGGTGCGCTGCTGCATCAGGCTGCTGTCGACCCGGACCGTCCCGGCCAGATAGACGGGGTATGCCGCCGCCGCGACGGCCAACCACTCCGGACGGTCCGCGAGCACGACCAGGGCGACGATCAGCAGCCCGTACCACGGCTGGCTGGGGCCGACGAGCACGAAGGCGATCCCGGCCAGCAGCAACGCACCGCGCGCCGGCGGACGCCGGGCCGCATCCCGGAAGACCACCAGCGCCGCAACCCCGAGCAGCAGGGTCGCCACGACCGGGGTCCAGGCCCGGGGGAACTCCAGCCCGAGCACGCCGAAGCGTTCCTGGCCGGAATAGCCCTCCTCGTGCAGATAGCCCGGCAGGTAACCGATCACGTCGGTGCCGACGGCCAGCAAATGCGGCAGATATCCCATGAGGAAAACGGCCGCAGCGGAGCCGAAGAAGACCCAGTTGCGTCCATTGCTCGCTTGTGCTCCTCGCTCGTTCCTCGCTCGTCGCAGTCGCTCGCGTTTGCCGGCCAGCGCGGGCGCGACCAGCGCAGGCACCAGCTTGACCGCCACCGCGGCACCGAACAGCGCGCCGGCGATCGCATACCGCGCCGCGGAACCGTTCAGGAGCCCGAACGTGCCAACCAGAAGCAGGATGCCGAGCACATCGATGTGCGCATTGTTGCCGCACTCCAACCAGACCGTCGGACACCAGGCCCACCACGCGGCCGCGCGCAGGTCCCGACCCCAACGGCGCAGCGCGACGATGAGCGCGGCGGCGGTCAACCAGGCCAGGGCCGCCGCGAAAACCTGCACGGACTGGCGGCGCAGCCCGTGCGGGGAGATCCAGTGCAGGCCGGTGAACGCGGCCTCGGCGACCGGGGGATAGATCGTGTGCACGGTGGGTCGATTGATCCGGGTGCAGTCGTGCGGCACCCCGGCATACGTGCACGCGTCGATCCAACCCTTGGCCGGCGACGCCTCGACCAGCCCCGTCGCCACCGGCCCGGTCGGGAACAACCACGGATCCCGCAAGGGTTTCAACGCCGGGTCGAGCGGCGTGTAGCGGTACGGGTCGATGCCGTGCGCCTGGACGGTTCCGTCCCAGACGTAGCGGTAGAAGTCGTCGGTGGTGGTCGGGGCGAAGCACACCGCGACCACCTGCAGCGCCGCGGCGCCACCCAGGATCAACGCGGTGGTCTGCCGGGCGGGCAGGCGGGGCAAGGCGATCACCGCCACCGCGAACACGGCCCACCCGATCGCGTACGCGATCAGCAGTCGCCGACCGCCGCCCAACCAGGGCGCGCCGAGGTGCAACGTCTGCGCCTCGACCCCCAACAGCACGGCCAGCGCACCGACCGCCACCGCGGCCCGCACCCTATTCCCAACGATCACCCCGTCATCATTGCGGTGCCCGGCGCGTCGGCCGCGTCGCCGCCACGCGGGCCAAGAAGCACAGTGCCGAAGCGGCGAACAGCACGGCCGTCACGAACAGCCAGTGGCCCCGATATGCCTGCGTCGTTCGCCCGGTGGCCCGCTGGAACGAGGCCGCCCGATTGCTGACGAGCGGGTACCAGACCACCAGCAGCAGTAGGGAGATCGCCGCCGGGACGCGGACGAAGTTCAGCCAGCCGACCCGTCCCGGGCGCTTGCGCCACAGCGCGACGAGGGCGGCGTCGAGGCCCACGTAGGCCGGGAGCAGCACCGCGTCGTTCAGCACCGCGCCGCTGACGAACCACTCGGCCACCGGCACCGGTCGTTCGGCCAGCAGCGGGCGCAGCGCCAACGCGCACACCAGGAAACCGGCCCCCACCATTACGGCGTGACCCGGATGCGCCCCGTAGAGCCGGCGTACGCGTTGCACCGCAGACCGCATCGCTCAGGCCTCGAATGTCAGTCGGTGAACCCACTTGGTGTTCCGCACACCGGGGTTGTCCGGGACGATGATCCGGGCCGGGAATCCGTGGTCCAACGACAGGTCCGCGCCGTTCACCCGCAGGGCCAGCAGGCTGTCGTGGTCGGCGATCTGATTGCCCGCCAGCCGACCCTGGGCGAACTCCCCGCCGTCGGCCTGCAGCGACTCGACGAAGACCGACCGCGGTTGCGTCGTCCCGGACAGTCCGGCCAGGTCGCGCAGCCGCACGCCCGCCCACCGTTGCGGCGGCACCGACCAGCCCTCGACGCAGGCGATCGGCAGGTCGGCGACGTACTGCGGCATCGCCAGTAGTTGCTCGCGGGTCAGCGACACCGGCGCGCCGGCGCCGCGGATCTCAAGACGCCAGTCCGCCCCGATCGGGCGCACCCCGACGTCCGCGGCGAAGATGTTCACCACGAAGTCCTCGGGCCCACTGCCGGTGCGATAGCCGCCGCGTGGGGCCAGCAGTGCGGCGCGGCGCAACGGTCCGCCGACGGATTCACCGACCGTCAGCACGAACAGCGAGGCCGAACCCGCGGCGATCAGGCCCAGCGCGCCGCGGCGGGAGACGGTTGGGGCGGCGGGCCTGCGAGCGACCAGGCCGTGCTCGGAGTACGGCTCCGCGACGGTGTGCGAGAGATCGATCCGCATCTCGTCCCGCACCCGCCGGGCCCGCAGCGCCCGTCGCATCTTCGGGACCTTCAGCGTCGCGTGGACGGTGAAGCCCGCCATGAAGACCCACGCGCCGTAGTAGTGCAGGCGGTAGAACGAGCCGGGAAACCGGTACCAGTACTGGACGTTCAGCAGCCCGGTCACGAAGGTGAACACCGCGCCACCGACGAGGGTGAACAACGAGGCCCGCTCCAACGCGTGCGCCGGGCTGCGCACCGGCGGCCACTCGAACAGCTTCGGGATCACCGACCAGAGCTTCGCGACCAGGATCGGGACGAGAACCACGCCGAGCGTGACGTGGGTGCCCTGGCTGACGCGGAACAACCAGGACGGTCGGGTGGGCCAGTGGAAGGGGACGAACGTCAGGATCCGCGAGCCCTCCCGCCCGCCGTTGCCGGGCAGCCACGGGTTGTAGGACAGGAAGTCCAGCAGTCCGGTGAGGAACATGACCGGGATCCCGAACAGCAGCACCGCACCCAGCACGGAGGTGAGCCACGGTCCGCGGATCGGGCTGCGCCAGAACCCGGGACGGAACGGGCCGGGCGGTGGGTGCTCGGCGACCCAGGCGTTCACGGCCCGGGCCTTGCCGATCAGTCGGCGGACGGAATCCGGGGGAGCCACGCACCAACCGTAGGGTGCGCGGAACGGTCCTGTCCCTTACGAACAGCTGACGTCCGACGCCACGTCAGATTCGTTGCAGGTTCACGAAAGAGCGACCATGCGCGGTCCACCGCTCCGCAGGCCGAAAGCCGCAGCCCGCCGCCGTGTCCACCAGCGTCCGCGCGCCCACCCTGGCCCATGGGAAGGTCGCGACCTGTTGCCCTGCAGCGCCGACCAGGCGCACCGTCAGCCGTTGCGAGGTGTCCTCGCCGTCGACCTCCACCACAGCGCCGGCACCCGGTGCCAACAGGTCGCGGATCCGGCTGAGCAACCCACCGACGTTGCCGCCGATTCCGATGTTGCCGTCGGCCAGCAGCGCCATCTGCCACCGACCGGCTCCCGGGACCCGGTCGAACACCGACCGACGCAGGGCCAGCGCGCCCGCTGATCGGGTCAGCGCGACCGCCGCGGCCGCCACGTCGACGCCGAGGGCCGGAACGCCACGAGCGGTCAGCGCGGCGACCAGTCGGCCCGGTCCGCATCCGATGTCCAGGGTGGGACCGGTGCACCGGGCCAGCATCGTCTCGTCGGCGGGATCGGGCGGGCGCAGCCAACGCTGGACGTCGAAGGTCGCCAGGTCGCCGGCGTCGTCGTCCACCCGCAGCGGGGTCCGGTTCCACAGCGCCCGTTCGTAGCGGTCCAGGACGGCACTGTTCCATCCGGCCTCAGCCGACATCGCGCTCGGCCCCGACCAGCCGGGCGTGCAGGCGGGCGAACTCGGTGTGCGGCGCCTGGTCGGCGACGTAGGCGGCGCATTCCGCGGTGTCGATGTCCCGCAGGGTCGGCAGATGTCCCACCCGCAGCCCGGCGGACCGCAACCGGTCGAGTTGGAGCGCGCCGGTGGTGGCGGTCGACATCGGCACGCCAAGCACCAGATCGGGGTCGGGCTCCCGCATCCCCAGGGCCCAGAACCCGCCGTCGTGCGCGCCGCCGTACCAGGCGTCGTGGGAATCCCAACGGACCCGCAGCTGACGCGACGTCACCTGTGGCGTGTCCATGCCGATCAGGATCGTCGGACCGGACATCCGTTCGAACGCGTCCGCGATGCGCTCGTCCAGACTGCCCGCGCTCTGCGGCAACACCTCGACCCCCGGGGGCACCCAGTCGCCGGGCCGGCCGTCCAGCACGAGCACCCGGCGTAGCGCCGGGGTGCGCACCACTACGGCGAGCGTGTCGCGCAGGGCAGCGGCGGCCAGTCGGGCGGCGTCGTCGGGCGTGAAGTAGGGGCACAGCCGGGTTTTGACCCGACCGGGTACCGGTTCCTTGGCGAGCACCAGGATGTTCGTATCGCTCACCGGGCCAGCACCGCGCGCATGTCGTGGATGGTCCGCAACGTGCCGCGCACGGTGCCGGTGACCTTCGAGCGGCCGGCGCGCGGCCGGTAGTCCACGTCACGCTCGACCACCCGCCAACCGGCCTCGAGCGCGGCGACCACCATCTCCAACGGGTAGCCGAACCGACGGTCCGTCAGATTCAATGCCAGCAGAGCTTCCCGGTTCGCGGCCCGCATCGGGCCGAGATCGCGCAACCGCACCCCGGTGCGGCGCGACAGGTTCGCCGCCAGAGCCCCGTTGGCCAGCCGGGCATGCAGCGGCCAGGCGCCCGGGGCCGGCCGCCGCCGCCCCAGCACCAGGTCGGCCTCGCCGTTCACCACGGGCAGGACCACCCGCTCGAACTGACGGGGGTCCAGCGAGGCGTCGGCGTCGCAGAAACACACCACGGTGGCCGTCGCGGCGGTCAGTCCGGCGTGGCAAGCGGCGCCGAAGCCGCGGCGCGGCTCCCGGACCACCGTCGCACCGAGTTGTGCCGCGAGCTCCGCCGAGCCGTCCGTCGAGCCGTTGTCGACCACGATCGGTCGAGCCCAGGCGGGCATGCGGCCCAGTACCCAGGGCAATGCGGCCGCCTCGTCCAGACACGGCAGCACCACGTCGACGCGTGCAACGGGCGACCGGCCGTCAGATTCCACGCGGGACACCGTAGAGCCCGCGCGGCCCGCGGGACCGACGGGAGTCTTACGGTCCGCGGAACTCGCGCCACGCGCCGGGCCGCGGCGCGGTTCGACTTCCTATCCTGGGGCGATGGTGGGCCGGGTGCTGGTGGTCGAGGACGACCCGACCGTCGCGGAGGTCGTGCTGGCCTATCTGCGCCGGGCCGGGTACGAGGTCGAGCACGCCGCGGACGGGCCGGCCGCCCTGGAGAGCGCGGCCCGGTGCTGGCCCGACCTGGTGGTGCTCGACCTGATGCTGCCCGGGCTGGACGGCCTGGAGGTGTGCCGCCGGCTGCGGGAGACCGCCCCGGTGCCGGTGATCATGCTGACCGCCCTGGGCGCGGAGAACGACCGGGTGATGGGTCTGGAGTTCGGCGCGGACGACTACGTCACCAAACCGTTCAGCCCACGGGAGCTGACCCTGCGCGTCCGCTCGGTGCTGCGGCGCGGCGCGGCGCCGGTGACCGCCTCGGCCGATGTGCTCCGTGCCGGTCCGCTCCAACTGGATCTGACGGCCCATCGGGCGACCCGGGACGGCGTCGAGCTCGCGCTGACCACCCGCGAGTTCGACCTGCTGGCGTTCCTGCTGACCCACCCCGGGGAGGCGTTCACCCGCGAGGCCCTCATGCGACAGGTGTGGGGCTGGGAGTTCGGCGATCAGTCCACGGTTACCGTGCACGTGCGCCGGCTGCGGGAGAAGGTCGAGGAGGACCCCAGCGACCCGCGGCTGCTGGTGACGGTCTGGGGCGTCGGCTACCGCTTCGACCTGCCCGCCGAACAACTGGCGGCGCAGTGAGCTGCGGGCGCCTCGCCCCCCATGACCCTCAGCGCGTTCGGGGTGACACCCCCTACGCGGCCGCCTCCCGGCGTGTCGCGGCCGATTCGCGGTCGGTGGGGGTGACACCCCTCGGAGCCGGGGGAGGGGCATGAGCGACCAGCTCCAGATCGTCCTGATCGCGGCCGGCTGGGCGGGCGCCACGGCGGCGCTGGGGGCCCTGTGCCTACGTACGCTGCGCAGCCGGCCGATGCGGACCTCGCTCCTGGTGCTCTGCCTGACCACGGTCGCCGCAGTGATCGCGGCCACGATCGGAACGGCCCACGCCATGTTCCTGTCCCATCACGACTTCGGCGTCGTCATCCTGGTCAGCGTCGTGGTCGGGGCGCTGATGACCGGCGTGTCCGGGCTGCTGGCCCGGATGCTGGTGGCCGACAGCCGTGCCTTGACGGCGGAGGCCCGGGCGCTGGGTGCCACCGATCCCGTGACACCGACGACGCGATCGACGCCACCGGCCAGTGCCGAGCTGGCCGAGGTCAGCAGGGAACTGGAGGCGGCCCGAGTGCGACTGGCGGAGTCGCGGGCCCGGGAATCCGCGTTGGAGTCCTCGCGCCGGGAACTCGTCGCTTGGGTCTCGCACGACCTCCGCACGCCGTTGGCCGGTATTCGGGCCATGGCCGAGGCGCTGGAGGACGGGGTCGCCGACGACCCCGCCCGGTACCGCAAGCAGATCCGGATGGAGGTCGACCGGCTGGCCGGAATGGTCGACGACCTGTTCGAGTTGTCCGTGATCAACGCGGGTGCGCTGCGGCTGTCGTTGGACCGGATCAGTCTGTCCGATCTCGTCAGCGACACCCTCGCCGGCGCCGACGCCCTGGCCCGGGAGCGCGGGGTCGCCCTGCGCGGACACGCCTCGGGCAACGTGTCGGTGCGCGCCGACAGCCGGGAACTGTCCCGGTTGATGAGCAATCTGGTGGTGAACGCGATCCGGCACACGCCGTCGGAGGGAGTGGTCGACATCCACCTGACCTCCGCCGACGGACGGGCCACGATCGCGGTCACCGACGGGTGCGGGGGCATTCCGGAGGAGGATCTGCCGCGGGTCTTCGAGGTCGCCTGGCGCGGCACGAACGCCCGGACACCCGGTCCCGACGGGGGCGCCGGCCTGGGCCTGGCGATCGTGCGTGGAATCGTCGAGGCGCACGCCGGTCAGATCACGGTGGCCAACACAGGCCACGGCTGCCGGTTCGAGGTGACCCTGCCGGCACTTGGCTGATCGGCTTGTGACGACGCCTTGATGACGTCATCATGACGTCATGGATCTCACCGGACACGTCGCGCGGTTGCACGCCGAGCTGCTGGCAGCCGCCGCGGTCGGGGATCAGCCCACCCGCGAGGCAGCCGAACGGCTCGCCGCCGCCTTGGACGCCGTAACCCGGCTGACCTTCCTCGAAGCGCTGGCCGAGGCGGCCGAGGAAATAACCCGGGAGCTGGCGCCGGGCTCGGTGGAGGTCCGGCTGCGCGGCAGGCAGCCGGAGTTCGTGGTCAATCCGGCGCCGGTGGAATTCCGGGCACCCACCCCGGGTCCCGGACCCTTCCGGCCCGTCGGCGAGTTCGACGACCCCACGGCTCGGCTCACCCTGCGGCTGCCCGAGCAACTCAAGGGCCAGGTCGAGTCCGCGGCGAGCGCCGAGGGCCTGTCCGTCAACACCTGGCTGGTCCGGACCGTCGCCGGCGCGCTCCACCCCGGCGAACCCGGCGGACCCGCGGTGGACTGGCCGGGCGGCCGACAACAACTGTGCGGCTGGGTGCGCTGAGGCCGGGCGCCGACCGAGCCGGTATCCATCGAGATTGCCCACCACGTCGAGAAAAGGCCTTCGCATGCGAACATTCGAGACCCCGGACCCGATCAGCGTCCGGATCAGCCTCCAGGCCGGATCGGTGTACGTGCGCACGATCCCGGACGGGGCGACCGTCGTCGAGGTACGCCCGGCGGACCCGGGCTCGCCGGCCGACGTTGCCGCCGCGGCGGCGATCCGGGTGGACTGCACCCACGACCGCTTGACGGTCGAGGGCCCGCGTCACCGATGGTGGCAGGCCTTCGGTGGGGGCGCCGCCGTGGCGGTGCACGTCGACCTGCCGGAGGGCAGCCGCCTGGAACTGCAGGGCGGGGCGGTCGAGTTCGAGTGCGCCGGCACCTTCGGGGAGACCCGGGTGCAGCTGGCCGCCGGCGGAGCCCGGATCGGTTCGACGCAGACCCTGCGGGCCGACACCGCCTCCGGCGACCTGGTGGTCGACCGGGTGATCGGTGATCTGCGGGTGCGCTCGGCATCGGCCAACGTCCGGGTGGGTGACGTCGGCGGCATCGTCGACGTCAAATCGGCGTCAGGCAATGTCACATTGGGTCAGACCGGTGGGACGGTCCGCCTCATCGGGGCTTCCAGCGATATCAGCGTGGAGCGGGCACTGGGCTCGGTCGGGATAAAGCTGGCCTCCGGCAACGTCCGGATCGGCCAGGCGGTCCGCGGTTCGATCAGCCTGCACGCCGCCTCCGGCGGGCTGGACCTGGGGATCGCGCAGGGCACGGCGGCCCGGCTGGACGTCACCTCCGGGTCGGGTCGGGTGCACAGTTCGCTGGCGGCGACAACCGGACCGGAGCCGGCCGACGAACTTCTGGAGGTCCACGTCCGCACCGGCTCCGGCGACGTGTCGGTCCGCCGGGCCTGACCGAAATGCGCATCTCCGTCACATCTCCATCACAAGGCCTCGTTGTCCACAGATCAGCAGACCGCCCGACAGATCCGACCGCCATTCACAGGGCCTCGTTGTGCACAGATCAGCAGAACCGCTTGACAGGTTCGACCGCTGAGGAAAAATCGGTCCGTTCGGTTGTGTCGGGCGGGGGTGGGGCCCGATGCGGAGCGGTTGCTGACGGGCCGTCAGTTCCGTTGCGGCGCAGCGGCAAACTCGACCATGCCTGCGGCGAAGTCCTCCACCGGGAACCAGCCCAGTTCGTCGCGCAGTCGTTGCGAACAAGCCGTGATGTGGCGAACGTCGCCGTGCCGCCAGGCACCGGTCACCTCCGGAGCCGGTCCGGCGCACGCGACTGAGAGAGCGGCCGCCAGGTCGCCCACCGTCCGCGGTTGCCCGCTGCCGACGTTGTAGGCGCGCAGCGTGCCCGGCGTGATCGGGCTGTCGTCACCGGTTGCGCCCAGGGCGGCAAGGTTGGCGGCGGCGACGTCGCGGACGTGAACGAAGTCCCGCCGCTGCCCGCCGTCCTCGAACACCGCCGGCGCGCGGCCGGCCGTCAGCGCGGAGCGGAAGATGCTGGCCACCCCGGCGTACGGGGTGTCGCGCGGCATCCGCGGCCCGTAGACGTTGTGGTACCGCAAGGCCACCACCCGGCCGCCGGTCACCCGGGCGGCGACGGCCGCCAGGTGTTCCTGGGCGACCTTGGTGGCGGCGTACACGTTGCGCGGATCGGCGACCGTGTCCTCCGCGACCAGCTCCGGCGACAGTGCACTCCCGCAGTGCGGGCAGGGCGGTTCGAACCGCCCCGCGTCCAGATCCGCGGGTCGCCGCGGTGCGGCCGCCACGGGGCCGTGCGTCGAGCATCGGTAGGCGCCCTCGCCGTAGACGACCATCGAACTGGCCAGAACCAGGCGACGCACCCCGGCTCGGGCCATCCCACGCAACAACACCGCGGTACCGAGGTCGTTGGCCCCGACGTAGTCCGGCGCGTCGTCCAGGCCCACGCCCAGTCCGACCATGGCCGCCTGATGGCAGACCGCCGCCACGCCGACCAGAGCCTCCCCGACGACCTGCGGCTCGCGCACGTCCCCGCGCCGGAACTCCACATCTGACGGTACGTCAGGCTCGCCGCGATGCGCGGCCGGGTGCAGGCAGTCCAGGACCCGGACCTCGTGCCCCGCGGCCACCAACGCCTCGGCGACATGAGACCCGATGAACCCGGCGCCGCCGGTGACCAGAACCCGCACCCGCCGAAACCTATCCCTGTCTTGCGTCCGGCTGATCGGAGGCTAATTGGGTCGCCTTGGCCGGACGCAACGGGGAGGTCCTGTCAGACCAGGTCTCGAACTGGAGGTCGACTGTCTGCGAGCGAAGCGAGCGCGAAGCGCCGCAATGTCAATGACGATCCGACCCGGCTCGCGCTCTGCGCGAGCACACGTCTCCTGAGGAGCGGCGGCGTCAGGCGCCGCGGGCCACCGGCAGTTGGCGCCGCCGCCACCACGCCTGACCCTCGGCCGGCAGCGTCCGGATCGGGTCGTAGTACGGGTACTTGCGCGCCAAGGCCTCCGGGTCCTCGACCTCCAGGGCGGTGCGGTAGTTCTTCGTCCACTGCGAGATCCCGAGCACCCGGTCGTACTCGACCGCCTGGTCCACCCAGCGCTTGCCGACGAACGGCACATCGACCACCAGGCGCGGCGTGGCGAAGCCCGGCAGGTATCCCATGATCCCGTGCTGCAACTCCTGGGCCTGCGCCAAGGAAACACGCCAGTGCTCGCTGCCCGGGATCAGGTCGCACTGGTAGAAGTAGTACGGCAGGATCGCCGCCCCGTCGAGCAGGGCGAAGCACAGGTCCAGCAGCTCCTGTACCGAGTCGTTCACCCCACGCAGCAGCACACCCTGATTGCGGACGTCGCGCACGCCCGCGTCGAGCAGCGCGCCGGCCGCGCGGGCGACCAGCGGGGTCACCGAGGCCGCCGAGTTGGTGTGGGTGTGCACGGCCAGCCCGACCCCGCGGGCCCGCGCCGTCCGGGCCAGCCGCTCGACCCCGGCGCGCACCTCGTCCTGCAGCCAGTGCTGCGGCAGTGCGATCAACGCCTTGCTCGCCAACCGGATGTCGCGGATGTTCTCCATCTCCAGCAGCGCGCAGACGAATGCCTCCAGCCGCGGCCACGGCACGTTGGCGACGTCGCCACCGGAGACCACCACGTCGCGCACCCCGGGCGTGCGACGCAGGTAGGCCAGCATCGCGTCGTGCCGATCGGCCGGACGCAGCAGGAACCGGTGCTTCTCGACCGCCGGTGTTGAGGTGCCCACCAGGTCCATCCGGGTGCAGTGCCCGCAGTACTGCGGGCAGGTGTTGGTCAGCTCGGCCAGCACCTTCGTGGGATAGCGGTGGGTCAGTCCCTCGACCGCCCACATCTGGGACTCGTGCAACGAGTCGCGGCTGGCGAACGGATGACCGGGCCACTCCAGGTCGCGGTCCGACGCCATCGGCAGCATGTACCGGCGGATCGGGTCGCCGCGAAATGCCGCAGCCAGGCTGCCGGTCGAACCGACCGGAGCGCCCGCGGCGATCGTGTTGAGCATCTGCGGCGGCAGCAGCATCGGCATGGTCGCGTGCGTCGCCGCGTCCTGGGCCAGGTCGGCGTAGCAGGACTCGTCGAGCAGGTCGCCGAGCACAGCCTGAAGCTGCGCGATCGACTTCACGCAGTGCGCCCGCTGCCACTGCGCGTCGGCCCACTCGGCCGCCGTCACGCTCCGCCAGCCCGGGAACCGGGTCCAGTCCGGCTCGCGGAGTTCGACGCGCCGGTAGACGTACGGCTGCGCGCCCGCGGCCGCGGTACCGGGGCAAACTTGAGCAGTCTCGTGCGAGATGCTCATCGGTTACCTCCAAAGACAACGCTGCGAGCGACTGCGACGAGCGAGGAACGAGCGAGGAGCACAAGCAAGCAACGGACAGAGCGGGACGAAGCGGAGCCGGACGATCGATCGAATCAGAGCAATAGAACGATAGAATCTCTCGTCCACGATACGCTTCTTCTGGAAAAACATTGCCTTCTTCCGAGTGAAGCGGAGGCCAGGGTGTATCTGGAGGGCGGTTCGCCGCTCGGGCGCCATCGGGTCCGCGACACGACGCGGGTCCTGCCCCAGGCCGCGTGGCAGCTGGACGAGCGGCCCGAACTCTGGGCCGACGAGGTGCGGATCGACGTCGAGCGGATCAACCTCGACGCCGCTTCGTTCCGGCAGCTGACCGAGTACCACCTCGGCCCCGACGCGGTGCGCGACGCGGTGCTCGGGATCGTCGCCGAGCGCGGCAAGATGCACAACCCGGTGACCGGCTCCGGCGGCATGCTGATCGGGACCGTCGCGGACGTCGGACCGCAGTCGCCGTCCGGGCTGCGGGTCGGCGACCGCGTGGCGACCCTCGTGTCGTTGACCCTGACGCCGCTGCGGATCACCGACGAACTGGTGGGCTGGAGCGGGCGCAGCGAGCAGGTGCCGGCCCGCGGGCACGCAGTGCTGTTCGGGCGGTCGCTGGCCGCCGTGCTCCCCGAGGATCTGGACACCAACCTGGCGTTGGCCGTCCTCGACGTCGCCGGCGCCGGCGCGTTGATCGCGCGGGTGGTCGGGGAACGGTGCGTGCTGCGCGAGCAGCCCTCGGTGGCGGTACTGGGCGCCGCCGGCAAGAGCGGTTCGCTGGCCCTGGCAGCCGCCCGGGCCGCCGGCGCAGGCCGTCTGGTCGGCCTGGTTCGCGACTCGGCCGAGGCCTTCGCGCTCAGCAACTCGGGGCTTGCCGACCACGTGGCCGTCGCCGACGCCCGCGACGCGCTCGAGGTTCTCGACACCGTGCACAGCTGCGGTGGCCCCACCGACGTGACCGTGGTCTGCGTCGACGTGCCGGGCGCGGAGCACGGCGCGGTGCTGGCCACCGCGCCCGGCGGGGTCGTCGTGTTCTTCTCGATGGCCACCTCGTTCGCCGCCGCGGCGTTGGGTGCCGAGGGCGTGGCCGCCGACGTGACGATGTTGATCGGCAACGGTTACGTGCCGGGCCACGACCGCATCGCGCTGAACCTGGTCCGGGAGCGCCCGGAACTGCGCGCGATGTTCACCAGGCGCCTGGGGGAGCGGGTGTCCTGATGCGCTTGGAGCTGGACGCGACGGCGGTGGCGCAGGCCCGCGGGCTGGCCCGCCGGGTGGGCGCGCCGGTCGTGGAGCTGGCCAAGGCACACAGCACCACCTCGATCGAACGCGCAGTGCTGCGCCTGGCCGGCCTGCACGGCGCCGACGCCGAGGGGCTGCCCTGGCCCAACCATCTGGTGGCCGCGGTTGCCGGGCAGGTCGGACTCCAGGACGGGGTGGCCGTACCGGTCTGGGACGCGCTGCTCCGGGGCGAGGCCGGCGACCTGCGCGAGCTGGCCGAGAAGGCCGCGGCCGGCTCGATCCGCTTCCGGCGCCCGGACGGGCCGGCGGCGCAGACCGCACGTCGGGCCGCAACCGCCGCGGTCGGCGGCGGACTGGGCCAGGTGACCCGCCGACGCTGGGAACGCGAGGAACTCGTCGCCCGGCTCGGCGACCCGCCGCGGCGGCCCTGGATCTACCTGATCGTGGCCACCGGAGACATCTACGAGGACATCCCGCAGGCCCAGGCCGCCGCTCGGGAGGGTGCCGACGTGGTCGCCGTGATCCGCTCGACCGGCCAGTCGCTGCTGGACCACGTGCCGGAGGGCGCCACCCGCGAGGGCTACGCCGGGACCTACGCCACCGCGGAGAACTTCCGGCTGATGCGGGCCGCGCTCGACGAGGTCTCCATCGAGCTCGGCCGGTACGTGCGTCTGACCAACTACGCCTCCGGCCTGTGCATGCCCGAGATCGCCGCGCTGGCGGGCCTGGAACGCCTCGACATGATGCTCAACGACTGCATGTACGGGATCCTCTTCCGCGACATCAACCCGCTGCGCACGTTCACCGACCAGCGCTTCGCCCGCCGCATCCACGCCCATGCCGGGATCATCATCAACACCGGCGAGGACAACTACCTGACCACCGCCGACGCCGTCGACGCCGCGCACACCGTCACGGTCTCGCAGTTGCTCAACGAGTACTTCGCCAAGGAGGCCGGCCTCGCCGACTGGCAACTCGGCCTGGGGCACGCGTTCGAGATCGACCCGGACCGGCCCGACTCCTTCCGCCTCGAACTGGCGCATGCCCTGCTGGCCCGCGCGCTGTTCCCGGACGCTCCGCTGAAGTGGATGCCACCGACCAAGCACATGACCGGCGACGTCTTCCGCGGCTACCTGCTCGACGGGTTCTTCAACCTGGCCGGTGCGCTGACCGGCCAGGGGATCCTGCTGGTCGGGATGATGACCGAGGCCGTGGTGACCCCGTTCCTGTCCGATCGGGATCTGGCGCTGCGCAACGTGCGCTACGTGCTGGACGCCGCCGGCCGGTTGCACGAGGACCTCCACCTGGATCCGGCAGGCTTCATCGCCGGACGGGCCGACACCGTGCTGCGTGAATCGGTGGACCTGCTGGAGCGCATCGCGTGCACCGGCCTGCTGGATGCGATCGGCTCGGGCACGTTCGGGCTGATGCGCCGCCCGGCCGACGGTGGCCGCGGTCGCGACGGCGTGGTGGTCAAGGCGGAGTCCTACTTCAACCCGGTCGACGACCTGCTGGACGCCGCCGGTGTCGGAGGTTCAGCGTGACCGGGCCGACGGTTGTCCGGCCGTACGGCGACACGACCGACGACGGCATGGTCCAGTGCTCGTTCACGCTCCCGATCCCGCACGACGGCCGGGCCGAGGCCGCCGCGACCGCGTTGGCCCGGCAGATGGGGATGGACCCGGTCAACGTCGTGCACTCCCGAGCCGTCGGGCCGCAGTTCACCTTCTTCGTGGTCTACGGCCGGGTCCGGCACAGCGTCGACCTGGCCGAGATCCCGGTGCCGGTAAGGGATTTCCCGTTGCTGAGCCCGTCCGAGGTGAACCGGGCGGTGCGGGCCCGCCTGCACCGCCGCCTGGTGGTGGTCGGCGCCTGCATCGGGACCGACGCCCACACCGTGGGCATCGACGCGATCCTGAACATCAAGGGCTTTGCCGGGGAGAAAGGGCTCGAGTACTACCGCGAGCTGACGGTGCACAACCTGGGCGCCCAGGTCGAGATCGACGACCTGATCGAAACGGCGCGGACCCACGCGGCCGATGCGGTGCTGGTCTCCCAGGTCGTCACCCAACGGGACGCCCACCTCAACAACACCCGGCAACTGGCCCAGGCGATGCGTACGGCCTTCCCGTCGGGTCGCCCACTGCTGGTGGTCGGTGGCCCACGCTTCGACCCTGCGGCGGCCGACGAGCTCGGCGTGGACCGGGTCTTCTCCCGCGGCACCACGCCGCGTGAGGTCGCCAGCTACCTGGCGCACGCAGTTGTCGAGCGGGCGGCGGCGTGACCGAGGACTCACGGCTCGGCCTGGTGGTGACCCACCGACGCTACGTGTCGCACCGCGAGGCCCACTACGGCGGCTCGTTGCTCGACGGCGCCTACGTGATGGGACTTTTCGGCGACGTCGCCACCGAGGTGTGTCTGCGGACCGACGGCGACGAGGGCCTGCTGGCCGGCTACCGCGAGATCGCTTTCCTGGCGCCGGTCCGGGCCGGGGACGTCGTGGAGGTGCGCGCCACGGTGGTCGCCGTGGGAACCCGCAGCCGCACGCTGGAGTTGGTCGCGGTGGTGTGTGCCCGGGCGGAACCGGACCGGTCGCCGTCGGCCGGACGTACGCTCGAACCACCGCTGCCAGTGGCCACGGCACGAGCCGTCGTGGTCGTTCCTTGATCGCTAACGCGACACGAACGGCGTTGTGCGCGACACGCCGCAATTCCGGAACAAATCACCATTCGTGAGTACGCCTGCCGGCGTCGCTGACCTCGGCTTTTGTGGATCATTGCAGGTCGGCGCCGGGTTGAGCTGCGGTCCGCGGCGCGAGTAACTTCTTCGTTGTCAACCAACAGGTCGTCTCGTCGGAGAGATTCGCACCAACCCGGCGATCGTGAAGTGGTTCGGCGTCACGACCTCGACGTCGATCCCCCTCACCGGATCGCCAGGCGGCGAAGCCCCGGCGAGGAGCGGGGGTTGAACGCGGGAAGGGTCCGGGCGCCCAGTAGACAACGGCGGCAGTCTCGTAACCAGCGAGCCTGAAGTCGGTCCGAGGGGCACCCGGGCCTTCCTTGCGATCTCGTTCGAAAGTGCACGCACGAAAGAGGCGGGCCGCCGCGAGGCGCCCGCCCTGTTTTTCTGAGGACGCGTCAGATATGCGTGCCGGCGCCGAGCTTGTCCTCCGGCGCCCGATTCGCCAACCAACCGGACAGCGAGCCGTCGGCCTGCCGGTCGCTCGGTCCGGCGATCCGACCGCCGAACCGTCGGACCGTACGCCAGCGCTCCTGCCCGCCGCCGGAGTCTCGGTCGCCCACTGCCGCGGCACGCAACAAGCCCAACGCGGCCCCCGCCGCCAGCGGTTGCGGGCGCCGTGCGAAACCGTCGGTGTGGCGCACCAGTGCCCAAACCGGCAGACCCACCGATGCGAGCAGTGCCAGGCCCTCCAGCAGACCGGCATTGCCGACGTTGAGCAGCTTGAGCGCCGAGACCAGCAGCACGGCGACCAGGGCGCGGCGGACCAAACCCTGTGCGGCAGCCGCGGAGCAGCGGGCCCCCAGGTACACCCCGGGCAATGCGCCGACCAGCACCGAGGTGGTCAGGTCGAGACGGAAGTCGCCGAACAGCAGGTGCCCAAGCGCCGCCGATCCCACCAGTGGAACGGCCTGGACCAGATCGGTGCCGACGATCTCGGCGGTGGTCAGCCCCGGGTAGAGGAACAGCAGCGCGACGATGATCAGCGACCCCGAACCCACCGAGGTCATGCCGACGATCAGGCCGCCCACCACGCCGATCAGCAGGGTCGGTACCGGACGGACCTGCACGGCCGGCGGGACGGTCCCGCGGGCCGCAGCGCGCCTGGCGAGCAACGCTCGCAGCACGAGCCCAGCCGCGGCGATCAGCAGCGCTACGCCGAGCAGCAACTTGACCTCGCGCTGGACGCCGGAGTTGTTGCCACCGACCGCCCGCAGCAGGAACACCCCACCGAACGCGGCCGGGACCGAACCGAGGGACAGCCAGCCCACCAGCGGCTTGTTCACCGTGCCGCGCCGCAGGTGCACCGTCCCGCCGACCGGTTTCATGACCAGCGAGGCGACCAGATCGCTGGAGACGGCCGCCAGTGGGGCCACGTGGAAGAAGATCACCAGGATCGGGGTCATCAGGGCGCCGCCACCCATGCCGGTCAGCCCGACGACGAAACCGACGATCAGCCCGGCGACCGCCATCCACAAGTCGATGTGCACGCGTTGCTCCCGGCCCGACGTCTCGCCCACTAATCAATCTCGATGACTCTACTTTAATTTAGGGGCGACGCCAAACGCGACTACCCTGAGTCGGAAGCTCGGACAGGAGGCCCGCGGCGGTGACTCTGCGTACCGCTGAGTCCGCTCGGTTCATCGCTCGCCTGCGTCGCTCGCCCCTTTCCCCTCGCGCGTCGGCGTCGCTCCCGATGCCGGCGAGCCCGGACCTCGCCCGAGCGCGCCGCAGCGGGCTCGCCCGGGTCGGACCCGTCCTGCGCCCGGCCGGGGCGGTGGCGAGCGGAGCGCTGCTTGCGACCGCGTTCCCACCGTTCGACCTGTGGCCGGCGGCCTTCGTGGCAGTGGCCGCGCTCAACCTGCTGACCCGGGGCTGCAGTGGGCGCCGCGGGGCCGTGCTGGGGTTCGCGTTCGGGCTGGGCTTCTTCGGCGTCCTGCTGCGTTGGCTGCACGTGGTGGGTTGGGACGCGGTACTGGCATTGTCCGTACTGGAGGCGCTGTTCCTGATCCCGGTGGGGACGGTCTTCGCGTGGACGGCCGGCCGGCGGGCCTGGCCGGTGTCCCAGGCTGTGGTCTGGGTCGCGGCCGAGGCCCTGCGATCGCGGACGCCGTTCGGCGGACTGCCGTGGGGCCGGTTGGCGTTCTCGCAGGCTGAGAGTCCGTTGCTGGGATTTGCGGCGCTCGGCGGTGCGCCCTCGGTGAGCCTGGCGGTCGCGGCGGTCGGGTTGGCCCTGGCGGAGACAGTGCGCCGAATTCGCGCCCCGCGGCGCCTGGTCGCGCCGGCCGTCGTCATCGGTGTGGTGTTCGCGGGCGCGGCCGCGGTCCCGCTCGCGCATCCCGGTGCCGACCAGGTGACGGTCGCCCTGGTCCAGGGCAACGTGCCGCGCGCCGGTTACGACACCGCCGAGCAGCAACGGGTCGTGTTCGCCAATCACGTGGCGGCCACCCACGACCTGGCAACCGCGGTGCGGGCCGGCACCGCGCCGAAACCGGACCTGGTCATCTGGCCGGAGAACTCCTCCGACATGGACCCGTTCGGCCACCTGCCGGTCGAATTCGCCATCGACGCGGCGGTCGACGACATCGGCGCCCCGACGCTGGTCGGGGCGGTGCTCGACGCCGGTCCGAAGCACGTCCGCAACGTCGGGATCGTCTGGAGCCCCGGCAAGGGGCCGGGGGAGTTCTACACCAAACGCCACCCGGTGCCGTTCGGCGAGTACCTGCCGCTGCGGCCGCTGGTCACCGCATTGATCTCCCGGCTCGACCGCGTGCCGCGGGACTTCGAGGCCGGCCACCGCCCCGGTGTGCTCGACCTCGGCGCCACCCGGATCGGCGACGTGATCTGCTTCGAGATCGCCTACGACGACCTGGTCCGGGACGTGGTCCGGGACGGCGGCCGACTGCTCGTCGTGCAGACCAACAACGCGACCTACGGCCGCACCGGGCAGCCCGAGCAGCAACTGGCGATCACCCGGCTGCGTGCCGTCGAGCACGGTCGCGCGGTGGTTGTCGCAGCGACCAGCGGGATCAGCGCGGTGATCGCCCCGGACGGCAGCCTGCGGCACCGGACCAGCGAGTTCACCCGCGAGGTGACGGTGAGCACGGTGCCGTTGCTCTCCGACCGCACCGTGGCCGATCGTGTCGGCGCCTGGCCGGAGGCCGCGCTCAGTGCGCTGGCGATCGCCGCGGCCCTGGTCGCCCGGCCCCGTCGCCGACCCAACCGCGCCGCGTCGACTACCGTCGAGCACACGAGCCCGGCGGAGGCAGACGGACCGGTGCGAAGCGGTGATGGGGGCGGATCCTGATGCCCGCGTTGTTTCTGGCGATGCTGCTGGTGCCGATCGTGGAGATCTTCGTGATCGTCCGCGTGGGCCAGACGATCGGAGCGGGGCCGACCATCCTGCTGCTGATCGCGGACGGCATGCTCGGGGCCTGGCTGATCCGGCACGAGGGCGCACGTGCCTGGCGCGCGCTGATGGAGACGTTGGCGGCCGGACGGATGCCCACCAGAGAGCTGGCCGACGGGGCGCTGGTGCTGGTCGGCGGCACCTTGCTGATCGCCCCCGGCTTCCTCACCGACATCCTCGGCTACCTCTTGGTCCTGCCGTTCACCCGGCCGCTGGCGCGCGGCGCCGTTGTCCGTTACGCCGCCGGCCGGATCCGAATCGTCACCCCGCCCGGCATGGCACGACCTAATACCGCCCGCCCGGACGGGCGGGTGGTCAGCGGGGAAGTGGTCGACGACGGCAAGCCCCCGCGCGACCGTTGATCGCGGCAGGACTTTGATCGCCGCCCCGACCCTCAGCAGCCGAGCGGCCCACGAGTCGTACCGGGCTCGCCGGCACGATTTTCAGCCGGCGAGCGCAGCGAGCGCGACGCGGCGCGACGCGCCGCAATGTAACCGGACGAGGCGACCTGGCCCGCTTTGCGGGCACACCTCGCCCGTCGCGTCCGCGACGCGGAGCGTCGCAATGTAACGGCCCAATGACCCGGTCCGCGCACTCCGCGGACACAGGTCGCCCGAATTGGGCCCCCCTCAGGCGGTCTTGCGCCCGGCGCCGTAGCCCTGGATCCCGCCGGCCCGAAGTACCGCGAGCCGCTCGGCCAGGATCTCCTCGAGCTCCTCACGGGTGCGGCGCTCCAAGAGCATGTCCCAGTGCGTGCGCGGCGGCTTGGCGCGCTTCTCGTCGCGCGACTCACCGTCGGTACGCATCGCCAACGAGCCGCAGACCCGGCACTCCCAGACGACCGGGACCTCGTCGGCCTCGGTGGAGAACGGAACCTGGAGGTGGTGGCCCTTGGGGCAGTCGTAATGCACGATCCGACGCGGGGCCAGCTCGATGTCGCGGTCGGTCTCGTAGCTCGTGGCACCCAGCCGCGAACCCCGCAATGCGCGCTCACTCATGGGTCACGCTCACCTTCCGGGTACAGTGCCCGGCCCCACGGCCGACCACTCACACCACTCGGGCAACGATTCGGGCGCCGCAAGAATTCCCGCGTACGCACCGGTAACCGCCACCGCCGCCTCGCCTGAACATCGGAGTACGAGGTCGTTTCGTTTCATTCGACACCCATGACACCGCGGTTCGGACCTTCCTGCCACCGAATTTCCGGGCCTCTTGCCTATAGCTGTTCCCCCGCACACGACCGGCATTCATCACCGGGGGATATCAGCCGATCAGGGCGGTCACCGGAGCTGTGAGCGGCCCCCCGGACGGCAGCTGCGCAAGGGCCGCGAGCGGGCCCCAGGCCCCCCAGCCGGGCGTCCAGGACGACATCCGGGCAGCCCGTGGGTCCTCGCTCGAGCGCGGCAGCCGCAGCGCCGCCAGCGGGTGCAGCGCCGGCACGCGGCGCACCGGGGCGTCCACGGGCAGGCCGGCCAACTGCCGAGCGACGGCCGCGGCCTCGTGCAACCCGCCCAACTCGTCCACCAGACCGCACTGCACCGCGTCCGCCCCGGTCCACACCCGGCCGCGGGCGACGGAGTCCACGGCGGCCGCGTCCAGCCCCCGCGCGGTCGCGACCTTCCCGGTGAAGTCGGCGTAGATCCGGTCCAGCATCGTTTCCAGCGCCGCGAGGTCGGTGGCGTCGAACGGCACCCGCGGCGAGTGGCGCACCGCCGCCCGGCCGACCGCGACGAAGTCGTGCCCGATCCCGAGGCGAGCCAGCAGGTCGGTGAACACGAACTTGCCGCCGAAGACACCGATCGACCCGGTCAGGGTCCCCGGCAACGCCAGGATCCGGTCGGCGGACATCGCGACGTAGTAGCCGCCGGAGGCCGCGACCCGGGCCATCGAGACGACCAGCGGCTTTTGTCGACGCAGTTCGGTGGTGGCCCGCCAGATCGAGTCCGACGCCGTGTAGGAACCGCCCGGGGAGTCGACGCGGAGCACCACCGCGGCCACCTCCTCGGCGGCTGCCGCCGCCCGCAGCGCCGCGCACACCCGGTCCGAGCCGGCGCCTCGGGCGCCGGCGCCGCGGCCGTCCGATCCCAGCTGGATGGTCCCGGTGACGTCGACCAGACCCACCCGGCGGCGGTCCCGACGCACGATCCGGTGGACTGTCTCGCGCGGCGGCGGGTGGGCGGCGTAGTGCGCCAGGCTGCGCAACTCGACCTCGCCGAGTTGTTCGCGCATCGCGGCGTAGATCTCGTCGCGGTACCCGACGCGGTCCACGAGACCCGCGGCCAGGGCGTCCGACGCGGACAGCGGAGCCCGGTCGATGCACTCCCGCAGCGCCTCGACGGACAGGCCCCGGTCCGCCGCCAGAGTGTCGATCACCTGGTTCGCGACCGAGTCGACCAGCGCGGTCGTCGCCGCGCGGTGCGCCGGCGTGAAGCCGCGCTCGGTGAACATGTTCGGGGCGTTCTTGTACTCGTACCGGGCGCTCAGCTGGCTGGTCACGCCCAGGCGGTCGAGGCCCTCGCGCAGGAACGTCGCCTCGGCAGCCACGCCGGTCAGGGCCAGCTCCCCGGACGGTTGCAGCCACACGCGGTCGGCCGCCGCGGCCACCAGGTAGGACACCGTGCCGCGACCGTACTCGCCGTACGACTCGGCCCAGGCCCAGACCGGTTTGCCGGCATCGCGCAGGCGCCGCAGCCCGGCGCGCAGCTCCTGGGCCGTGGCCAGTGATTGCGGGGGCCCGCCGGTGCGCAGGATCAGCCCGACCACGCTGCGATCGTCGACCGCACGTCGCAACGCCGCCAGCGTGGTGCGCAGCTGCGGGGTGGACCGTTGGGTGACCTGTTGCCAGCCGGGCGGCGGGGGAGGGTCGGCCAACGGCCGGGTGAGGTCGAGTTCAAGCAGCAGTCGGTCGCGTCCGGGCAGGTGCAGGTCCACGGCGCAGTATCCCGTGACGCGTGCTCGGGCTTCTCACGCCGGGTACACCTGGGTTTCGGTGGCCTTGACCGCCCACCACACCTCGCGGCCGGGCACCAGGTCCAGGTCCGCGACGGCGGCGGCGGTGACGTCGGCCAGCACCTGGCGCGGCCCGTCCAGCCGGACGCGGACCGAGCCGCCGTGCATCTCGACGTCGGCGACGGTGGCGGTGAACACGTTGCGGGGGCTGCCGTCGGGGCAGGTGCGGAACACCCCGACCGCGCCGGGTGGAAAAGCGACGAACACGTCACCGTCGGCGGGCTCGATGGTGGTCAGCTCGCTGCCGTCGGGAAGCCGAACCTTGGTGCCGGAAGCGATGCCGCGGAACAGATTGAGGCCGACCAGGCGGGCCACGTAGTCGGTGTGCGGGTGCCGGGCCACCTCGGCCACCGGGCCCCGTTGGACGACGGTCCCGTTCTCGATCACCACCACATTGCGGGCCAGCACCATCGCGTCGAGCGGGTCGTGGGTGACCAGGACCGCGGCGCCGGAGAAGTCCGACAGGTGGCGGCGCAGTTCACGGCGCAGGTCGATCCGAGTCGCCGCGTCCAGCGCCGCGAGCGGCTCGTCGAGCAGGAGCAGGCGCGGCTCCGGGGCCAGCGCGCGCGCCAGCGCGACACGTTGGGCCTGACCGCCGGACAACGCCGCCGGGCGCTTGGACCCGGCCCCCGACAGCCCCACGCGCTCCAGCCAAACCCCCGCCACCCGGCGCGCCTTGGGCCGTGGCATCCCGCGGGCCCGCAACCCGAAAGCCACGTTCTCCAGCGCCGACAGGTGGGGGAACAGTCGGTAGTCCTGGAAGACCATCCCCACCGGCCGACGGTCGGCCGGGACGTGCGTGGACCCGGCCGCATCAAGAACTGTCCCGGCCAGTTCCACCTGGCCCCCCGCCGGGCGCAGCAGTCCCGCCAGCACACGTAGCGCGGTGCTCTTACCGGCCCCGTTCGGGCCGAGCAGCGCGACCGTCTCCCCGGACGCGACGTCCAGGTCCAGCCGCAGGGTGAACCGGTCGCGGTGGACCTCGATGCGAGCGTCCAGCGTCATGCGGGATTGATCCACCGATCGCGCATCGCACCCAGCACGACAACCGACACCATCAGCAGCACCAGGCTCAGCGCTATCGCGGCCGGTGGGTCGGTCTCCAGCGCCTGGTACACCGCGAGTGGCATCGTCTGGGTGGTGCCGGGGAAGCTGCCGGCGAAGGTGATCGTCGCGCCGAACTCGCCCAGCGCACGGGCCCAGCACAGCACGGCGCCGGCCATCACGCCGGGGATGATCAAGGGGAGCGTCACCGTCCGGAACGTGTGCCAGCGATGCGATCCCAGAGTCGCGGCCGCCTCGGCGTAACGCGGGTCGACCCCGCGCAAGGCACCCTCCACCGAGATGACCAGGAACGGCATCGCGACGAACGCCTCTGCCACCACGACTGCCGCGGTGGTGAACGGCAGCGAGTAGTGGGTCCGCTGGTACAGCCAGCGCCCGAGGATCCCGGTCCGGCCCAGTGCCGACAGCAGCGCGACGCCGCCGACCACCGGCGGCAGCACCAACGGCACGGTCACCACCGCCCGCAACACGGAGCGGCCGGGGAAGCGGCCGTGGGCCAGCACCACGGCCAGCGGGACCCCGAGCACCAGCGCCACCAACGTGGCTTCGGTGGACGTCTCGAGGGACAGCCGCAGCGCCTGCCGCACCGTGGGTTCGGTCAGCCGGCTCGGCAGGGTGCGCCACGGGGTCCGGCTCAACAGCCCGACCAACGGGACGACCAGGAAGGCGAGGCCGGCGATCGCCGGAACGATCAGGATCGGCGGGACACGCGACAACCCGGGTTGGGCCGAACGTCTCGTGCGCGGGGCGCGAACCCCTTGCCCGTCGCCTCCCTGACGACCCGTCACGGCACCTGGAAGCCTGCGTCCAGGAAGGCCTGGCGGGCCTGCGGCCCGGTGATGAACGCGATCCAGGCAGCCGCCGCCGACGGATTGGGGGCGCCGGCCAGTGCGGCGATCGGGTAGTTGTTGATCGCGCCGGCGGCCTCGGGGAAGTCGATTCCCTTGACCTTGTCGCCGGCGACCTTCACGTCGGTCTGGTACACCAGCCCGGCGTCGGCCTCGCCGGCCTCGACCTTGGTCAGCACGCCCCGGACGTCCTGCTCGTAGCTGGCGATGGTCGGCGTGAGGTTCGCGGCGGTGAAGACCTTCTGGGCGGCCGCGCCGCACGGGACCGCGACCGCGCACACCACGACCTTGAGGCCCGGCTTGGCGAGGTCGGCCAGCGCGGTCACGTTGCCCGGGTTGCTCGGCGGCACCGCGATCTCGAGCAGGTTGCGCAAGAACACCGCCGGGGTGCCGGTGGCGTCGCCGGCATCGGTGACGGTTTTCATCGTCGCGGGGGAGGCGGCGGCGAACACGTCCGCCGGGGCCTTGGCCACGATCTGCTGGGCCAGGGTGGAGGAGCCGCCGAACTCGAAGGTCACGTGGACGCCGGGGTTGGCCTGCTGGAAAACGGTGGCCAACTGCTGGAAGACGTCGGTCAGCGAGGCGGCGGCCAGCACCTTGACCTCGCCGGTGACCGGGCCGTTGGCGGCGGCGGTCTCCGAGGGTTGCGGTGACGCACTCCCGGTCGGGGCTGCCGTGGCGGCGGACGAGTCGGTCGGTGCCGGGCTGGAAGCGGTGGTGGTGGGCTGCAGGGCACAGGCGCCGAGCAGGCTCAGGGTGAGAGCCGAGCAGAGCAGGCTCAGCCGACGGCGGACAGGCGGGATCGACATCTGAATCTCCTGGGCTGCAACGGCGGGCGGGCCCGTTCAGCCTGTCTCTGGGATCTCCACCACGACGTTGGTGGCCTTGACGGTGGCCACCGCCAGTACGCCGGGCTGAAGATCGAGTTGGTCTGCGGCCTCGCGGCTCATCAGCGACACGATCCGATGCGGGCCGGCCTGGATCTCGACCTGGGCCATCACCGTGTCGCGAACGACGTTGGTGACGATGCCCCGCAACCGGTTCCGCGCCGAAGCCCCGACGACCCGGGCGGTTTCCGGGTGCTCGGCCATCGATCGGGCGAACTCCGCCAACGCAGGACCTTCCACGACCCGGTGGCCGTGCTGGTCACGCGAAGCGGGCAAGCGTCCGCCGTCGGTCCAGCGGCGCACCGTGTCAGTGCTGACCCCCATCAAGTCGGCGACCTCGCTGATACGGAACGTGCTCACATTGCCACCCTATGACACGGGCGCCGGACGCCAGGTCTCAGCGGCGACGCGAGTCGGCAAAAACGGTTCGAATGATCGCAAAGCGGAAATCCCGGGTCGAAACCGCCTCGCGCGCCAGTCGTCGGCGTACGGTCGCACGAGGTCCGCGGCAAGACCCGGGTCATGCGCAAACTCTGCTTGGCCGGCTTGCCTGCTTCAAGATGCACGATCCTCAGGTGCACCCGCCCCGGCGCAGTTCCGGGCCTGGAGCGTCCCCAGGCCCCGCGTCTGCCGTCGACCTTCTCGGTGCCACCCGGACGCCCCGACGCAATCTTACTCTGAAGTTGAAGTTGAGAGTTAGCCAACCCAACCATGGCCACCCCGGCGTGAAATCCGCCGGATCAGTCGGCCGGGGGCCAGTCGAGTTGCTCGGCCGGCGCGGCCTCGGTCAACTCGAGCAGCCGGCTCCGGCCGGAACGGATGAAGCCGTCCTCGCCGCGGCCGTACCACTCCACGACACTGCAGTCCGAGTCGACGATGAGCACCTCTCGTACGCCACGGCCGAAGTAGAACCCCAGCTTGGCGTAGGTCTCGTCACCTGGCGAGACGATCTCGACGATGATCTCGGCGGTCGGTTCGAAGGTGGCCGGTTCGCGACGGGAGAAGTAGGCCCGGTCCGGGACCCGATAGTCAGCCGGTTCGCCGATGTTGGTCGAACCACTGGGCCACAGGCCCCGTGCCCGGGCCGGCGGGCTCAGCAACGCCCCCAGTTGGTCGTCCAAGTCGCCGTGCCGGCGGTGCGCGGCGGGCGCCACGTGGTACTCACCCTGCCAGACCTCGTCGAAGAGGTCCTGCCCGAGCTCCTGGCGAGAGCGCAGCCACTCCCGCAGCGCAGCAGGCAGCTCACCCACCACGACCGTACGGGTTACCCAGGCAGTCTGGGCCGCCGACTGGCACGAACGGCGATCCTCGTGCTCAGGTAACGACAGCCGACTGCCCGCGACGGCGACCTGGTTGACAGTCTCGTGCCAGGCTTCGGGCATGGCGTTGTTCACCCTCACCGAAGCGCGGGCCGAACTGCTGCGGTTGCTGCCACTGCTCGATCGGATCGTTGACCTGCGCGCCGAGGCCGCCGACCTCGCCGCCGCCTGTAGAGCCGGCACCCGTAGCGAACTCGGGGGACTCGCGGAACTGAAGGCGGCCCAGGCGGGGCTGGACGAGTTGCTCACCGAGGTGCAACAAGCCGGTGCCCAACTGAAAGGCCTGGCGCCGTTGCTGATCGACTTCCCGGGCGAGCGTGACGGCATCGAGGTGTTGTTCTGCTGGTTGGAGGGGGACCGCGAACTGGCCTGGTATCACCGCGGCGACCTGGGCTTCCCCGGTCGGCGGCGGCTCGAGCCGTAATGCCGCCTGCGGCCGTTCCAGCGGTCCCACACGGCGGGGAGGTATCCGACCGAGGGAGCCGCATAGCCTAAACCTTAGGTAGAGAATTAGACTAATCGTGCCGGGTGACCACACCATTTGTCGATCAGCCACGGACCAGCTTCACGACCAGGCGCCACCCATGACCTTCGGGTCGTCCAAGTCGGCGGTAACGCGTTGAATCGCTTCCGGTCCGAACCGGTCAACGCCTCGGGCGCACCCATGCCGTAGTCGAATCCAGCCGGCGCCGCAGGTAGTACGCACGGGACAAACCCTGCCGACCGGCGCGGCAATCAACCTCGGCGACCGTCGCGTCCACCAAAAATGTCGCAGCTTGGATCCGACGGAGACCCGCATCAATCGCCGATAATGCACGTTATGTCAACCAGAAACGGCAGGGTCAGGGTCAGATGTCCACCACGCTGATCCGGCCGTTGCCGGCGGCAGCCAGTTGCTCCAGGTCGGCCCGGTCGCCGCTCAGAACTGCGCCACCGGTTTCCCGGGCCTGGACACGACATGCGCGTCGACGATGTCGACGCAGCCTGGTCACACCGGACGGACGAACGTGAATCAGCCGGTCTCGCTGCCCTGCGCGGCCGCCAGCTCCTCCTTGTACGTGGACGCGTAAACGTCGACGTACTCCTGGCCGGACAAATCCTGGATGGCCCGCATGATGTCGTCGGTCATCTCGCGGAACAGCCGGGCATCGCGCTTGCGATCCGAGTAGCGGTCCAGATCCATCGGCGGACCGAACCGGACGGCGACCGGCGCCAGTCGCGGCATGCGCCGGCCCGGCGGTTGGACGACGTCGGTCCCGATCATCGCGCAGGGCAACAGCGGCGCCTTCGACTCCAGCCAGAGCCGAGCCACCCCGACGCGGCCGCGATAGAGCCGCCCGTCCGGCGACCGGGTGCCCTCCGGGTAGATGCCCAGCAGGTTGCCCTCGGCCAGTACGTCGACCCCGGTCTGGATAGCGGCCAGTCCGGCGCGACCGCTGCTGCGGTCCACCGGCTTCTGCCCGGCGGCCTTGAAGAACGCGGCGGTCATCCGGCCGCGCAGTCCGGTCCGGTCGAAGTAGTCGGCCTTCGCCAGGTAGACGACCATGCGCGGGACGACGAGCGGGACGAAGAAGTGATCGGAGAACGAGACATGGTTGCCCGCGAGGATCGCCGGTCCCGTCGTGGGAACGTGCGCCAGGCCGTCGACGCGGGGATGGTAGGCGACGCTCAGTACCGGTCCCACCACCAGCTTCACGCCCTGATAAAGCAATCGCACCTACCGCCGTCGCCGCCCACTTCCCGCCAGGTGGACTCTAGGGGGTCGGTACCGTGTCACCCGCACCACGGTCTGCCGGTCTGCACGGGGGGAAAACGATGCACCTGCCCCGTCCTGCGCTGGCCGCGGTGGCGCTGACGGCGATGTTTGCGACCGCCGCCGGATGCGGTTCCGGCTCCCCCGCAGACCTGCGCGTGCCCACCCCGACACCGACCAGGACCAGTTCCGCCGTGATCGCGCCGACCGCCTACGCGGACCCGTTCACCGGGTTCATCTCGGCCGACGCGATGATGCCCGCCGACGCGAGCCTGCTCGCGGCAGGGCTGGCCAGGGCCGCCGGTTGGTCCGGCGATCCGTCCTCCCCGGCCGCCGACCTGCGGGCGAGGTTGACCTACCTGTTCACCGAGCACGTGCACCTGGTCGCCATCATGCTGACCGCGATCGACGACAAGGGCCCGCACTCCTCGCTGACCAAGGCGGCGCAGGCGGGTCTGGACGCGAACTCCACGGCACTGATCGCCGAGATCAAGAGCCTGTTTCGTTTTCCCGCGCCGAAGAAGGGCAAGCCCAGCCCGACACCCACTGCCCGGCCGGATTCCGACATCGCCGACCTCGTCAGCGACGACTTCGGCACCGCCTGGCGGGCGCACATCGCTCGACTGGTCGACTACGGGGTCGCGGCGAAGGACAAGGTGCAGCGCGACGAGTCCGACGCCCGGCACGACCTGGAGATCTGGGGCCAGAACGCCGCCTCCTTCCTGAAGCTCGCGGCCGACAACAAACTTCGCTCCACCGACGTGCGAGACGCCCTCGACAAGTACCTGTCCGGGATCACCGACGCCGCCGACTCGTTGGTGAAGCGGGACGGCAAGGGATTCGACGAGGTGCGCAGCGCCGCCTCGGCGATGGTCGACGCCGCGGCGGTTCTGGCCGAGGGCTTTGCCCGGGCCGACGGGTTGAGCGGCAAGAGCGACGACGAGGCGGCCACCGCGCGCGCCCAGCTGACGTACCTGCTCACCGAGCACGACGACCTGCTCGCCGACGTGGTCTTCGCGGGCTACTCCGAGGCCGACGGCGGCCTGCAGAGCATCCGGTCCTACGCAGCCCGGGCGGCCCTCGACGCCAACGCCAAGGACCTCGCCGCGGCCTTCGGCAAGGCGGTGAACGCGAAGCAACAGGCCTCGTTCCTGGAGGACTGGCGCCGGCACGACATCGACTTCCTGGACTACGCCGAGGCCGCCCAACGGGCTGATGTGGCCGCCGAGGCCAAAGCCGTGGCCGCACTGAACGCCTACCGGACCACCGTCGGCAAGTTCTTCGCCTCGATCAGCGGGCAGCAGGTCACCGTGACGCAGGTGGAGGACATGTTCACCGCGCACATCGCCTCGATGACCGGGGAGATCGACGCGCTGGCCGCCCTGCTGACCACTCCCGCGAGCACCCCCGACTCCTGATCGCCGGTCGACACCAATCCTTCACGGCGTGGTTGTCGAATCTCCAGCGAACTCGGTCCCGGAACCGCCGGCCCGATCCCCCGGCTAGGAGACCAGGCCAGATGGGAAGCCCGACGATGAGCCGCGCACCCACCTTGTGGTCCGTCGCCGCGAGCGATGTGACCCAGGCGGCGGCGCTCGGGGTGCAGCGTCTGGAGGATCTCCTGGAGCTTGTCGCCCGTGGCGACGAAGCGGCCTTCGAGCGGATCTACACCCGGGTGTGCGGGCCGGTGTACGGCCTGGTGCGGCGGGTGCTGCGCGACCCGGCCCAGTCCGAAGAGGTGGCGCAGGAGGTCCTGGTCAACGTCTGGCGATCCGCGGCCCGTTTCGACGCCAAGCGGGGCAGCGCGATGACGTGGATCATGACCATGGCGCACCGGCGCGCCGTCGACCGGGTGCGCTCCGAGCAGTCCGCCGCGGACCGCGTGCGCCGACTGGGCGGGCGCGCGGTCGATCCGGCCTACGACGAGGTCTCCGAGGCGGTCGAGATCCAGTTGGAGCGGGAGGCCGTCCGGCGCTGCCTGGACTCCCTGACGGAGCTGCAACGGGAATCGGTTGACCTGGCCTACTACGGTGGGCACAGCTACCGCGAGGTAGCCGAACTGCTGGACGTACCGCTGGGTACAGTGAAGACGAGGATGCGCGACGGTCTGATCCGACTGCGCGACTGCCTGGGGGTCACGGCATGAGCGTCCTGCTGACCGGCGTCCGCCCCAACGGTTGCGGTTGTTCGGTGGTTGCTCGACCGACGAACTCTTCACGTCGTCCGTCGCCGCCGACGTATGGATGGTGCACCAAATGAGCGTCCTACTGCAGCGGCGTTCGCCCCAACGGTTGCGGTTCGTGGATGGTTGCTCGATTGACGAAGTCGTCACACAGACTGCGGCTCCGGACACAGAGACGGTGCACCGATGAGTGTTGACTGGCACTCGCTTACCGGGGCGTATGCCACCGGGGCGCTCGACGCCGACGAGAACGAGTTGTTCGTCGCACATCTGGCCGACTGCGCGCAATGCCGCCTCGAGGTGCGCGAGTTGCTGGAGACGACCGCCCTGCTCGGGGTCGCAGCCGCCCAACCCGCTCCCCCGGGGATGCGCACCGCGGTGCTCGCAGAGGTTGCGCGGACCCGCCAGATGTCGCCGGTGGTGGTCTCGCTGACCGAGCACGCGACGCGCGGCACGCGCTCGCTGCGTCGCTGGGGGATGTCGGTGGCCGCGTGCCTGGCCGTGCTCGGCATCGGCCTCGGCGCCTACACCTGGCGGTTGCACGACGAGAACTCCGACCTGCACGCGCGGCTGGCCGCACCCGCCGCGACCCCGGACGACTACAGCGTGTCCGCCGCGGGCAACGGTTGGACGGCACAGGTGAGCATGTCGCGGTCCGCCAACCAGGTCCAGTTCGTCTGCCAGGGGCTCGCGGCGCCCGCCTCCGGGCGGACCTACCAGATCTGGCTGATCGGTCCCAACGGTCCGCGTTCGGCCGGGACGTTCAGCCCGAACCAGAACCGCCCTGCCACGCGCTCGTTCACCGGACCGGGCGAGGCGACGACGCTGGCCATCACCGAGGAGCCGAGCGGCGGCTCGGCCCAGCCGACCACCAAGCCGTTCCTGGTGATGCCGCTCTCGTCCACCTGAGGCCCGCCGGCGTAGGTCGGGAGGGTTCGTGGGGAATTCCACCCGTGTTGGTCAGGCCGCTGGCGCCTAGCCACGGATTCATCCCAGACTCATAAGTGTCCAATGACACCAGAGGTAACCGAAATGTTCGTCCAGGAGAGCACGATGAAGTGCCCGCACGAACCGATGTGCCCGTCGTCCGAGGCGGCCGACCGCGAAGCTGCGCAGACCGTAGCCCGACACCCGGAGCAGGGCTGGAGCCTGCTCTGCAACGGCATCGTGCTGTTCGAGGACAACGGCGAGCTGCTCCCCAACGGCGTGGTGGTTGGTCCACGACGTCCCAGCGACCGTCTCGCCGTGGTCGGCGCTGCCTGATCCCTACGCACAAAAACCAACGCGCGCCGAACCTCGGCGCGCGTCGTTGTGTCCGCCTTCTGTTAGTTGCGGCGCCTATCGGCGGCCGGCGAGCGAAGCGAGCGCGACGCGGAGCGTCGCAATGTGACTGAGACCGGCGACCTGGTTCGCGCTTTCCGCGAACACTTCACCCCGAGCCTGTCGCTACCCGGTGCGTCGGGCGCGCCGGACGGCGAGTTCGTCCTCTGTCCCCAGCTCCTGTTCGGGGCGCTCCCCCGGCAGCTCGGCCAACGAACCCTCGACCTCGCGCCAGACCCGGCCGACGGCAATCCCGAAGACCCCCTGACCTCCCGCCAGGATGTCGACGACCTCGTCGGGCGAGGTGCACTCGTAGACCGTGGCGCCGTCGCTCATCAGCGTCAGCGTGGCCAACTCGGCGATCCCGTGGTGGCGCAGGTAGGTGACGGCCTGCCGGATCTGTTGCAGGGACACCCCGGCGTCCAACAGCCGCTTGACGATCTTGAGCACCAGGATGTCGCGGAAGCCGTAAAGCCGCTGCGAGCCCGAACCGTGCGCCGGACGGATACTCGGCTCCACCAGTCCGGTGCGGGCCCAGTAGTCCAACTGTCGATAGGTGATCCCCGCCGCGGCGCACGCG
>DATAUG010000248.1:0-1979 GCA_036268355.1 Sporichthyaceae bacterium | reverse complement strand
AGTGCCTGGCGGCCCAGGTGGCGATCGTGCCGGAGTCGCAGGTCAGGATCGCGTCGTCCCCGGCGAGGTCGTCGACGGCGCTCATCAGGTACTGCGGCGCGATCGGGTCGCGGCCGGCGTCCTCCAACGCGGCCATGTTCTTCCGCCAGGTGCTCATCTCCTTCTGCCGCTTGTCCAGGAACGACCGATCCGGCTTCGCCTCGAGCAGCGGCAGCAACGCCTCGAGAGCGAGCGCGCTGTCGCCCACGACGGGTGCCTCGGTCGGTAACCGCATCCCGATCAGGGCGGGGTCGGTGTCGATCTGGACGACCCGGACCGTTCCCGGGGCGGGCAGATGAGTTGAGTACGGGAACGACGTGCCGACCATCAGCAGCGTGTCGCAGCCTTCCATGGCCTCCTCGCTGGGCCGGGTGCCGAGCAGGCCGATGCCGCCCGTGGTCAGCGGGTGGTCATCCGGGACGACCATCTTGCCGGGCAGCGTCTTCACGATGGGGGATCCAAGCTTCTCGGCCACCGCGATCACCTGCTTGCCGGCGTGGCGGGCGCCGACACCGACGAGCATGACCACTTTCTCACCGGCGTTCAGGACCTCGGCTGCGCGGCGCAGATCGGTCTCGCTCGCGGGCAGCTGCGGGCGGCTGAACACCGGTGCGCTCTCCGGCGGGCCGCCAGGACCGACGTGCGCGTACGGGTCCTCCGACACCGAGGCCACTTGCAGGTCGTTGGGGAAGCTCAGGTGCGCCACGGTGTTCTTGGCCAGCGCGTTGCGGATGGCCAGATCGATGACACCGGGCATCTGCCGCGGGTTGGTGACCATCAAGTTATAGGCCGCGACATCCTGGTACAGCCGGTCCAGGTGTACTTCCTGCTGGTAGGCCGACCCGAGGACCTCGGTGGCCTGCATCCCGGTCAGCGCCAACACCGGGACGTGATCAAGCTTCGCGTCATAGAGACCGTTGAGCAGGTGAATCGCGCCCGGCCCCGAGGTCGCGCAGCAGACCCCCAGCCGCCCGGTGGCCTTGGCGTAGCCGGTCGCCATGAAGGCTGCGGCCTCCTCGTGGTTGACGAGCTCGAACCGCAGCTCGTCGCTGTGCCGGCGGAAGCCTTCCATGAGCCCGTTGATGCCGTCACCGGGCAGACCGAAGATCGTGTCCACCCCCCACGCGATCAGCCGCTTGGCCAAGCTCTCGCCGACGATTTCGTCCATCAGGGTCTCCTTCGAGATAGAGCTAGTGATCAGGGCCGCCGCGAACGTGAGTTTCAGGTATCGCGCGTGCGTCGCCGACGGCCGGCGGCGAACACCGCGACCAGCACGCCCAGCGCGGTCAGGGTTCGTGGGGTCACCAGCAGCGCGCGGAGCTTCATTGCTGCAGTTCGTGGTGCGGCCGCCGCGCCGGCGACGTTGCCGGCCGTTTCGGTCGCGAGTTCACCGGCGTGCTGGGCCAGCCGCGCCGCGGGTTGCTGCGACGGCGTCATCGTGCGTCGGTCGTTGAACCGGCCCTGCTGAATGCGTCCACGAGGGCGTCGGTGAACGCGTCGAGGTCGTCGGGTTTGCGGCTGGTGACGAGGGTGAAGCCTTCCATCGGGCAGGTGACGACTTCCTCGTCGCGCCATTGGCCGCCGGCGTTGCGGATGTCGGTCTGCAGGCTGGGCCAGCTGGTGAGCGTTTTGCCTTTGACGATGTCAGCTTCGACGAGGCTCCACGGTCCGTGGCAGATCGCGGCGATCGGCTTGCCCGCTTCGGCGAAGGATTTCACGAACGCGACGGCCTCGGGCGCGAGACGTAGTTTGTCCGGGTTGGCGACCCCGCCGGGCAGCACCAGGGCGGCGAAGTCGGCTGAGTCGACGTCGGCGACGGCGTGGGAGGGGCTGAACGTGTCGGCGATCTCGATGTCGTGGTTGACGGCCTGGACGGTGTCTTTGGTCGGGGCGATCAGGATCGGTTGTCCGCCGGCTTCTTCGACGGCCTGCCAGGGGGT
>DATAUG010000247.1:0-16209 GCA_036268355.1 Sporichthyaceae bacterium | reverse complement strand
GCGCAGGCGCTGCTGGAGGTGGCTGACTGGGGCCACACCGGCGAACCGCTGAACAACGGCGCGACCCAAGCCCGCCTGCTTCGGCTGGTCGACGCCGGTCGGTGAACGCGACGGTCCGGGAGCTGCAGGAGCGCAGCGATGGGAATCACGGCCCTCCGTGAAGGAGCCCTGGTCTCGGTTGTGCCGACTACGACGTTGGTTTGCATCTCTGCAAGGAACTGCGAGGTATCCCTCGCCCACGCTCCGCGTCAGTTCATCGACGACCGGGCACTGGTGGCGCTGCTCGCGTACGAAGGGGTCTCACTTTCCATCGGTATGCTTCACCGCCCAGGCCCGCTCGACCCCCACCGCTTTCGGGACGTCATCGCCGACTGGGCGCAACGCGTGCTCGACCTCGAGGTCACCGTCGTCTTGACCCCGCAGGGACGCAAGGCCCGATTCCGCGAGCGCGCTCAAGGACGGCTCCAGCCTGCCGAACGGCTCGGTCGTCAGCGCAGAAGCGGGCGGAGTAAGGCCCTGGTTGCGGTCATGCCGGCCGGCCGACGGGAGTTCCCCGATCACCTCGCCGGATGGTGCATCGTCAACGGCGCACGGGGCCGCGTTTTCCGTGCTCGTTGGCCGGTGCTCGGTTCACGCCGTCAGGCGGGGCTGACCGTCAGCCTCGGCAGGCCGTCCTCGGTCCGCAGGGCGGCGTCGACGCCGAGGACCCGTCGCATCCATTCGAGTGCCGTTCGGGTGCGAAGTTCTTGGCCGAAGGGCGGAGCTTCTCGGCGTAGTCCGAGGGCGAATCCCAGTGTCAGTTCAGCAGTCGCGGCACTGTCCAGGCCCGGGACCGACTGGCCGATCGCCTCGGCGAGTGCTTGTTCGCGCAGCTTGTCCAGTCGGCGGATCGCTGCGCCGACCACCGGGTTGGTGTGACCCCAGGCGCGCCACGCGGTCTCGGCCGGGTCGGGTCCGATCAGCATTTCCGAGAGCAGGAACTCCATTCTGCGCAACGGATTGCGCTCGCGGGCGAAGGACCGGATTTCCGCGTTCTCCGTGCGCAGCCGGTCGGCCACGTAGGACTCGACGAAGTGTGCCTGTGAGCCGAAGTGATGTTGGAACGAGCCGGTGCTCACGCCCAGCTTCCTGGCCAGGCCGGTGACCGTCACCGCGCCGGGCCCTTGCTCGCCGAGAAGCTCGGTCGCGGCCAGGTAGTAGTCGTCCTTCCCGCACACGGGTCCCTGCGTGTGACCACGAATCGTCGGTGCCGTCGCGGGGGTGACCGGGACGTCCGGGGTCGGCAACGGGTCGGGATCGAGTCTGCGGACCTGGCTGCGGTCCCAGGACAGAACCTCCAACTGCGCGCGGCCGTCGCAGCGGGCCAGGTCGGTGCCCACCCCGTAGGACCGGTAGAGCAGCGCCAGCAGTCGGACGTAGCGTTCCCGTTCCAACCGGCGGGGGCGGGTGAGGAAACCGATGGACACCGCGTTGTTCATCGTCGTGATGATCTGGCCGCTGACCTCATCCTCAGCGACGTCGGCGAAGGTCCCGACGGCGGTCTTCCACCAAGTCCTCTCCGGCGAGGTGAACGCCTCTGCGATCCTCGGGTTGGTCCGGCCCCAGGCGCGCATCGCCTGGACTGCGGGCGACATGACCACGAAGGCCTCGTTGGCGGCGAACTCGAGACGACGGCGTGGATCTGCAGCTTCGCCCAGCTGAACGAAGAGCTGTTCCATCCAAGCGCCCCAGGCAGCGGCGAACCGGTCGACGAAGGCGTTCATGTCGTCGAAGTGGTGGTAGAAGGAGCCTTTCGACACGCCCAATCGGTCGCACAGCGACGCGACCGTCAGATTGTCCTGGCCGCCCTCGCCGAGCAATCGATGGGCCGCAGCGAAGAACGCGGCTGGATCCTTCCGGGTGGACGCCGACGCGGCAGGGCGCCCACCGGGACCCACCTGCTCGCCTCCGGACCTGTTGCGCGCCGAGCACACCATGGACCAGGGTACGGGCCCGGAGCATTAAGTGCGGTATGCATCCGTGACAGGCCGCCTGCGCTCGCGCGACCCTGTTGCGACGAGGAAGACGCGGAAACCGCCTGTTCCAGGTCCACCGATTCGGTGACGTCCCCACAGCCGGCGATCACACCCAGGTGGTCCCCGGTGCGGGCGGCCTGCATCGACAGGCAGCGGCGCCTGCGGGTGAACCATCAAATCGACCGACCCGCCACTGTCAGGAGCCATGGTTGTCCCTGCGCGCTCGGCTGCAACGCATCCTGCTCGTCCTCGCTGTTGCAACCTCGGGGACCGTCACGACCGCGCTGCCGGCCGAAGCCGAGGCGACCGCGTTGTGCAGGTTGCTCGATGTCCAGGTGCCGGCCGACGTGACAGACCACCAGGTGATGATCGTCCCAGGGACCGCCGCCCGGACGTGGACCATCCATGGCGAGCTGTGCCTGCCCTCAGGAGCAACTGCGTCGACTGTCCTGCTCGCGCTGCACGGGATCACCTACAAACACGACTACTGGGACCCGGGCTACCAACCGGAGCGTTACTCCTTCGCCCGGGCCATGGCAGCCGCCGGGTACGCCACCTACGCCCCGGACCGCCTCGGCTACGGGGACAGCTCACACCCGGCCTCGGCGCTGGTCTCGCTGGACTCCGACGTCGCGGTGACGCACTCTCTCATCGGCTCGTTGCGGACCGGTGGGGTCGGCGGCACCGGGTTCCGTCGCGTGGTGCTCGTCGGTAACAGTTACGGCTCGGCCATCTCCTGGCGCGAGAGCGAGTTGCACAACGACGCGGACGCCGTTGTCGCCACCGGCTACGCATCGGTCCTGCAGAACGACGCGATCCTTCAACTCCTCGGCGCCCTGCGCCCCGCCGCGGCAGATCCCGCCTTCGCCGGTCGCGGACTGGACCCGGGATACCTGACCCCCCGGCCGGGCCAACGCGAGACCGGCTTCATCTACTACCCGGACAACGCCGACCCGGCCATGGTCGCCTACGACGAGGCGAGGATGCGGGACACCGTCACGGTCGGCGAAGGCTCGATCTTCCTGCACCTCGGGGCCTATCCCCTGGGCCCGTTCGACATTCCCAACGTCCCGCAGACCGAGAACATCAACATCCCCTCCTTCCTGCTCAACGGCAGCCACGACACCTTGACGTGCGGGCCGCAACTGACGCACTGCACCTCCGACCGAGTACTGCAGAACGCCGAGAACCGCTATTTCTCGGCCTCCGCGTGCTTCCGCGCCGGGGTCGTACCCGCCTCTGGACACGTCCTCAACCTGCATCGCAACGCAGCCGTCGCGTTCGCCAAGATCCGTGCATGGCTGGACCAAGCCGTCGGACCCGACGGCTCGCGCCTGCCCGCCTACCGGGCGAGGTGCAAGTGAAAACCTGCCCTGCCGGGCAACCGCGCCTAGACAACACGCCAACGCCTTAACGCCGGACAGCCCCGCCCGGCGCCCGATCTGCTGCACAGGCCCACAACGGCACAGGACTCGAGGCCCACCCGCACCGCAGAGGAGATCTGTGGGCAATCGGTCTCGCTCGCCAGCGCGCGTAGCCGCCGGGCACCAACTACCGGGTCCGGCCCTGACCTGACTGTCAGTCAGAAAACACAGTTGCACACGGCACCCCATGGGCCAGACGCCACGAGCCGGACTCGCATCCCGTTCAGCGCCCGGCGGCTGCGGCGCGGTGTGGACGGTCGGTGACCGCCGGCCCGTGGCCGAGGTAGGAGGCGATCACCTCCGGGTGTGCCAGGACCTGGGCCGGGGTGCCGGTGGCGATGACGCGCCCGCTCTGCAGGGCGAGGATGGTGTCGCACAGCGCGGACACGATTGCCATGTCGTGCTCGACGAGCAGGAGGGCGCAACCGAGCCGGGTGTGCACGTCGCGCAGGACGGGGACCAGTGCCTCGGTCTCGCGTTGGGCCAACCCGGCGGATGGTTCGTCGAGCAGGACCACGGTGGGTGCCTGGGCCAGGACGCAGCCGAGTTCCACGATGCGCCGGGTGCCGGTGGACAGTTCCGCGGTGCGGTGGTCGCGGTAGCGGCTCAGGCCGAGGACCTCGAGCAGGTCGGCGATGCGGGCGGTGACGGCGTCGTGGACGTCGAAGGCGGCGGGCAGCCACAGCGCGTCGGCGAGCGGGTCGCGGTTGGCCAGGTGCCGGTCCAGGGCCACCGCGAGGGTCTCGGTGACGGTGAGGGACGGGAACAGTCGCGCGTCCTGGAATGAGCGGCCGAGCCCGGCCCGGGCCCGGTGGTGGGCGCGGGCGGCGGTGATCTCGTGGCCGTCGAGGTGGACGGTCCCGGCATCGGCGGGCAGGAACCCGGACAGCAGGTCCAGGACCGTGGTCTTCCCGGCACCGTTGTGCCCGATCAACCCGACCGTGCCACCGGCGGGCACGACGAGGTCCACGTCGTCGACCACGCTCAGCCCACCGAAGCGTCTCGTCAGGCCGCGGGCCGCCAGCACCGGCCGGTCCCCGGGCGCGTGCGGCCGTTCCGCGGGTGCGGGCATGCGTTCGGCTGCGGCGCCGAGGAACACCGCGCGCAGGACGTCCGGGCGGTCCAGCAGGTCGCGGGTCGGTCCGGTGAACCGGACGCGGCCCTTCTCCAGGAACACGGCGCGTTCGGCCAGCAGCAGCGCGGTGTCGACGGACTGCTCGACCACCACGACGGTGACCCCGGTGGCGTTGATGTCGTGGACGACCTCGACGAGTCGGGTGACCACGGCCGGGGACAGGCCCAGGGACAGCTCGTCGATGCACAGCACCTTGGGTCGGACCGCGAGCGCCATGGCGAGGGAGAGCATTTGCTGCTCGCCGCCGGACAGGTCCCCGGCCCGGACTGCCAGGCGCGCGGCCAGTGCAGGGAACAGGTCCAGAGATCTACGGTTCGCCTCCGCGACTGCGGCAGGGTCGTGGCGGAGCAGCCAGCAGGCCAGGCGCAGGTTCTCCGCGACGGTCAGGGTCGGGAACACCCCACGCCCGCCGGGCATCATCGCCAGGCCGGCGGCGGCGATCCGTTCGGCCGGGATCCGGTCCAGGCGAAGGTCGTCGAGTTCAGCGTGTCCGGCGGTGGTTGGCAGCAGCCCGCACAAGGCGCGCAGCAGGGTCGACTTGCCGGCGCCGTTCGTGCCGAGCAGGGCGACGATCTCCCCGGGTGCCACGTCCAGGTCGACGCCGAACAGCACCTGGTTGGGCCCGTAGCCGGCCTCGATCCGCCGGCAGCTCAACACCGAACCGGGTACCGGCGCCGGCGCCCGCGCGAGGACGGGCGGGCTTGCTGACGACTCGTCAGGATCCCACTCGACCTGGTGCCACGCTGCGACGCGCAGCGCGAGACGGTCGCGCACGGCTGCGCCGGCCTGGGCCAGTCCTCCGGGCAGCAGGAGCAGTACGACCAGCACTCCGGCGCCGGTCGCGACCAGTTCCAGTTGCGGGAACCGGTAGGTCAGCAGGTAGAGGGATGCGGTGGCGGCGATGGCCCCGTTGACCGAGGTGATGCCGCCGATGACGACGGTGGTGAACGCGAACAGGGACAGGGACGTGTTGTAGGTGTGCAGGCCGACCGCGCCGAGCGCGGTGGCGTGCACGGCACCGGCCGCACCGGCGAGCACCCCGCAGATCATGAACGCGACCAGCTTCGTCACCCTCGCATCGACACCGCAGGCCGCGGCCGCGCGCGGGTTGTCCCGGGCGGCGACCGTAACCCGCCGGGTGCGAGCCCGCGCGAGGTTGCCGGCCACGACCACCGCCATACCCAGCAGGCCCAGGGCCAGGACGAACAGCACCCGGTCGGAACGCATGTCCCAGCGCCCGAACAGCACCGGCCGGTCGAAGGCGCCCGGCACCAGGTGCGGGAAGTTCGCCGGGTTCAGGAAGAACTGGTCGACGGCGACCGCGAAGGTCAAGGTGACCACCGCGAGCAGCTGCCCGTCGATCCGCAACGCCGGCGCGGCCAGCAGCACGGCGACCACCGCGCCGGTCCCGGCCCCGGTGAGCAGGGCCAGGAAGAAGTCCACGCCGTGCCTGCCGATCAGGTCCCCCGCGACGGTCGCACCGATGCCGAGGATCGCGACCTGACCCAGGCTCACCGTCCCCGCCCACCCGGTGAGCACCACCAGCGAGACACCGACCACCGCGTAGCAGCAGGCGACTGTGGCCACGTTCAACTGACTCGGCGACCCCAGCGCGGCCAGCGCGAGAAGCCCTGCCCCGCAGGCGATCCGGACAGCGGCACCGGCCGCGCGGACCTCCGGCAGCCCCCGCACGGCTGCGGGTAGTGCGCGCACCGAACCGGTGGTGACCCAGGTGCCCTCCGCCCCGGCGGCCCGGCTCCGGTCGGCCCGGCTCAGCAGCAACGCGACGGCCAGCACCACGAGTAGCACCACAGAGGTTACCGACTGCCGGTCGCTGTTCCACCGCACCAGCTGGTCAAGTACCCCGAGCCCGACCCCGGCGGTGAAGGCCCGCGGCAGGGACCGGAAACCGGCCAGTACCGCGGCGGCCAGGGCCGGCAGCATCACCTGAGGCCCGGAGGAGGCCACCGACAGGTTCAACCCGTCGGAGGGGGCCCGCAGGGTCACCGTCAGCGCGGCCAGTCCCCCGGCGATCGTCCACACCAGCAACGACAGCCGGTGCGCCGGTACGCCTAGCAGCCGGGCCCGGTCGCCGTTCTCGGCGATCCCGCGCACCGCGATCCCCGCGTCGGTGTGCAGCAGGAACCAGGCGAGCCCCGCCAGCACGATCGGCGCCAGCCCCGCCAGCAGCAGATCGTCCCCGGAGATCAGCAACGGGGCGACATGCCAACCCACCCGCGACAGCGGGGTGCGGAACGACCCGACCAGGACCGGGCCGCCCAGCAGCTTCGGGGTGAACGCCTGCCCGGCCGCGAACAGCTGCGCCGCGCCGATTGTGGCCACCGTGACCACCAGTCGCGGTGAGTGTTCCAGGCGGCGCATGACGATCCGCTCGGTGACCGCCCCGCCGGCCAGGCCCACAACAAGTCCTGCGGGGACGGCGGCGAGCCAGGGGATCCCCTTGCCCAGGTGCAGTCCGATCGCCAGTCCCGCGCCGAGGCCCCCGATCCCGGCCAGGGCGAAGTTGACGATGCGGTGGCTGCGGTAGGTCAGCACCAGCCCGACGGCGAGCAGGCCGCTGCCTGTTCCGGACATCGCGCCGAGTAGCACGACACCTAGCGGGACACGTCCCGGCGCCAGTCGCGTGAGGACCAGCAGCGCTACCGCTACCGCTACCGCGACCGGTGGCGTGGCAGTTCGTCGCGTCCGGGACCTCACCGGCGCTCGGGCGGGGTGGTCGCGTCGTGGGCGAGCAGTTGTAGTTGCTGCGGCGCGGCCGGGCCGGTGGGCCAAGCGTCGGGTCGGTAGCGGGTTTCGGTCGAGTTCCAACGGCCGGGGGCGTGGTTGGCCACCGAGGTTGCCTCGGGGTCCCACCAGATCTCGCGGGCGTCACGTTCCGGCGTCCAGGTACCGTCGGGGTACGCCCACGTCCCTTGGTGTCCCGTGCCGCCCGGGTAGGCGCGCATGCCCGTCTGGAAGCTCTGCGGGGTCAGGTGAGGTCCGGCGGTCTGGATGCCGGTCGCCAGGACGTACATCAGGTTGTAGAAGTACTCCGCGCCGAAGATCGGTTCGTGGTTCGGGTCGACGGATTTCGCTGCGGCGTAGGCGAAACTGGCCCCTTGCGGTTGTTGCTGCCCCCATTCGCTGATGCCGAAGGCGTGCTTCCACTGTGCCGGGTCGTAGAGCTGGCCCAGTTCGTCGTAGTCGATCAGGGCCGTGCCGCACTCCACCCATTCCGGGTAGTACTGCTGCTGGCTCAACCGGGAGGACATGAGCAGGGGCACCAGCGGGTCGGTGAGCAGCACCACGGTGGTGATGCCGTCGGCCTTCACCTTGGCAGCCAGGTTGTTGGCCTGGTCGGAGAAGCGGGACAGGTCCAGGGTGTAGCTGTAGCGGGTCACCTTGTTCCCGGCCGCGTTCATGATCCTCACACCCGAATCGGTGCATTGCTGATACTCGGGGTTGTCGGGTGCGATCACGCCCACCTTGCGGGGCTTGTCGAGCAGCCCCGGCCCGGCGTGGCTGGCGGGGTAGCCGAACACCCGCCGGTTCAGGTACTGGGCCACGGAGTGCATCAGCGAGGTGCAGTCCGGGTTGGGGCTCCAGCTGTAGGGGGCGTGGGCGGCGAACCACTGCTGGGACAGGTACGGGGCGCCGACGTTCAGCACGCCCTGTCGGGTAAGGGAGTCCGCGTAGGGCTGGGTGAGGGCGCTGATGTCAGCGAACACCTTCAGTTCCTTGGCGGCCCTGATCGCGTCTGCCTGCGCGGCCTCCTGCCCGGCGCCCTGGAACTCGTTCAGGATCGAGCCCTTGCCCTGCCAATTCACGAGTTCGAGCTTGCGTCCGTAGAACTGGAAGTTGCGGTTGAAGTACGTGACGTAGTCGCCGATCGTGCGCTCCACGTCTGCGGTGGTGAACGAGGGGACCTTGTCGGCCTTGTCCCCGGCCAGCTGCCGCACCACGCCGAACAGGTCGCTGATCTCCTCGACCGGTTGGCGGAAGGAGATCTTGATGGTGTCCTTGGTGACCCCTGAGTAGGTGGCCCCGCCGTTGTCGCTGCTCGCGGCCCAGGCCACGCAGGGCGGCGAGTAGGGGTCGCCGACGACCTGGACCCTGCGGTCCGCGCAAGGCCCCGCTGCGGCGGTCAGCGGGGCTCCGGAGCCGGCCCGCGGCCCACCGGATGCCGCAGTCGCCGATCCTGCGAGCGGCGACCGCGGACCGGGACGAGCCGCTGTTCCCGCCGTCGTCGAGCTCGCGACGCCCGGTACCGCGGGGGTGGCCGCGGTGGGGTCGCCGGACTGTGCGGTCACCACGATCTGCTCGCGGCCGACCGTCGGGACGAGGGTGACGACGAGGACGAACGCGACTGCCATGGCCAGCAGCGGGCCGTAGCCGCCGAACAGGCGCCGTGGGGCGCGGCCCAGACTGCGTTCTCCTCGAGGGAATCGGTTCATCGTGCGATCCTCCGGACGAGCCTGTCTGCGGTGGCCAGGACCACCACCAGGGCGAGGATCAGCCAGCCGGCCAGTGGCCCGTGCCGGCCCGCGCAACCACCGCCGGAGGCTGACCGACAGGACTCCGAGGCGGTGGCCAACGCAACCTGCCGAGGCGCACCCGGTGGCGGTGCGGGCACCGGCGCCGGTCCGACCACCGGTTCGCCCGGCTCCGGCGAGATCGACGCCGCGGACGCAGGCACAACCCCGGAGGCGGAGGGAAGCATCGGGGCGAGGGGCGCGCCGGGGTGGATCAGGCCGTAGCCGTTGTCGAACGGGTTCGCGTAGGCGGTGCCGTCCGTGCCGGCTGCCGCTCCGCCCAGGTCGAGGTCCACCGCGCCGCCGTCGCCCAGTGCGAGAGTCGCGAGGTCGGCTGCGAGGTAGCCGAATCCGAGCGCGCGGGCCAGGCCGCAGTCGGGGCTGGCCTGCAACGGCGCGACAGCCGCGAGCAGTTGCGTGCGCAGCGGCTGGATGCCGATCAACGCCGCGGCGAGGACGGCGCGCAGTTGCGGGGTCGCGGAGATCGACAGCCGCAGTGGACCTACCGAGATGCCGGTCGAGGCCGTCCGTAGCGTCGGTGGGTTCAGTGACAGACCGATGCCGGCAAGTGCCTGGTTCGCGGCGGTGATCGCAGTCTGCAGTTGGCCCGGATCGCCGGTGGGCATGGGCTTTCCGGCGACGGTCATCGAGTCGACGGTGAAACCGGCCGTCGCGTCGGACTGCGCGCCGGTGCGGTGGGCAGCGGTCCAACCCAGGCCGCGCAACTGGACCAGGTCCCCGGCCAAGGACAGGCCGCCCATCGATGCCTGCGCGGCCGATGCCCGTTGGCTGCCGGGCACGAGCGTCGCGGTCGAGGAGGCCGTGCCTCCGAGCATCTCGACCACGCCGGGCAGGTCCAGGCTCGTTGCGTCGACGGTCGCGGTGGCGGATGCGTTCGGGGCGGCGGCGGCGTACTGGCCGCCGAACTGCAGGGGCCCGCCGGCGCCGGCCGAGGCGGTGCGTTTCTGGGCCGCCCCGTCGCCGGAGGACACCACGGCCGGGGCCGGGACGAAGCCGGGCGGGACGGCCTTGTCGAAGGAGTACCCGCACGCCAACGGTGCCTTGGCCAGGGTGTCGAACAGGCCGAGATCGACCTCGGCTGCCGAGGCGTTGCCCTGCGCTCCGGCGAACCGGGTGCGGACCTGCCCGAGCCCGAACCCGATTGCCGCACCGGCCGAACGGATCCCCACCCCGACCACCCCGGCCGAGGACGTCCCGCTACCGGCTACGAAGCCGGTGTCGGCGCGGGCGGGACCGGCCGAGGACAGGGCGCACGCCGCCGCGACCGCGGCCAACGCTGTCGTACGCGTGAGCGAGCGGCTCATGCTCCGGCCGCCCAGAAGTGGCTGCTCGCCAGGCCGTAGTCGGTGGCGGTGGGTCCGGCGAACCAGGCTTCCTCCAGGATGGCCCGCCAGTGCCCGGTCGCGCCCAGGCCGCCCAGGACGGCGAAGCTGCCGGCGCCCATGCGCACGAGCATGGTCTGCCACGCGGGTGCGGACATCTTGCGCATCAGGTCCTTGCCCGGTCCGTGGTAGGCCTCGCGGAAGAGGAAGGAGACGACGTCGGGGGTGAACGTGAACGGCTGCGGGGGCTCCAGGTAGAAGTACGAGGCGGTCAGCATCGCCAACAGTTGTTGCGGGTCCACCGGGACGTCAGGTCGCAGGTACTCGCAGCGGATCATCCAGTCGTGCAACGCTTCGGGGTCCCTGTCGAGTAAGTGGCGGAACAGGCCGAGGTAGACCTGGACTTGGGAAGGTTCGAGGCGTTTCACGCAGCCGAAGTCCAGGAATGTGACGCTGCCGTCGGGGTGGAACAGGAAGTTACCGGGGTGGGGGTCGCTGTTGCTCAGGCCGAGGCGGGCCACTCCCTCCCACACGAACCGGTAGATCGCCTCAGCCCAGCGGTCGCGCAGCTCCTGCGGGGCGTGCCTGGCATCCCGGTAACGGATGCCGTCGTCGAAGGCCATGGTGAGCACCCGGCGGGTCGTCAGTTCCTCGTGCACCGCAGGGATGCGGATGAACGGGTGACCGGCGTAGGCCGCGGCGAATTCGCGTTGGTTGGCGGCCTCGGTCAGGTAGTCGATCTCCTCTCCGATCCGCTCGATGATCTCCCGGGTCATTGCCCGGGCGTCCATGCCCGACAGGTTCGGCACCAACGTCAGCAGCAGTTGCAGGAACGTGCCCAGCAGTTCGGTGTTGGCCAGGTCTGCCTGGATGGCTTCCTCGACACCGGGGTACTGCACCTTGACCACGACCTCGCGGCCGTCGCGCAGCCTGGCCCGGTGGACCTGCCCGATGGAGGCCGCGGCCACCGGCACGGCGTCGAAATGTTCGAACAGCTCCCCGATGCTCGCGCCCAGTTCGGCCTCCACGGTGGCGATCGCGACCGCGGTGGGCATGGGCGGTGCGTCGTCGAAGAGTTTCGAGAATGCCCGCCGGTAGACCCCCCGGCAGTCCGCACCCTCCACGCCGCCCTCGGGGATGACCATCGACAGGATCTGCCCGGCCTTCATCAACAGCCCGCGCGAATTTCCCATCCGCTGCGCATAACGTTCGGCGTTACGGCGATGGAACTCCCCGCTCCTGGCCCCGCCCCGATCCTTGCGGAACGAGGCGATCACAGCCTCCCCCGCGCTGCGCGCGACCGGGCCGGCGAACGGTGCGACCCGGCCGACCCGACCACGCGGGATCGGCCGCGGGGCTCGAGGTTCCATGGGCACCGACCAGGGCAGTGAGTGACACGACGACCGCTGTCAGTGTTTACTTACATCGTGGTGGTGTCAACGCGGGAGCGGATCCTCGACGCGGCGATGGGCCTGTTCGCCCTGCACGGCTACAAGGGCACCTCGATCACGGCGATCGAGACGGCCGTCGGCCTGACCCCCGGCGCGGGCGGGATCTACCGGCACTTCCCCAGCAAACAAGCACTCCTCGAGGCCGGCGTGCAACGCCACCTCACCCGCCTGGGCAGCCTGCGCGACCTGCGCGGGATCTTCGGCGATCTCGGTGATCTGCGGGTCGAGTTGACGATGCTGGCCCGCTACGCCCTGGCCGAGCTCGACCGCGAGGCAGACCTGCTGCGCATCGTCCTGACCGAGTCCCGCTCGCATCCGGATCTGCTGGAGTCCGCGGTCGAGCAACTCGTCGATGCCACCTGGACCGGGTTCGCCAACTGGATCGCCGAACGCAGCGGCATCGACGCCGACGAAGCGCTGCCGATCGCCTCGGTCGGCCTCGGCGCCCTGTTCTCCACCCGACTGCTACGCCTCGTGCTCGGCCGGGACGCCCTCGCCGTCACCGACGACGCGTTCGTCTCGAAATGGGTCGAGATGATGCTCGGGCAGATCGGCGGATCGGTGGTCTGACGCCTCGTCAGTCGACATCGTCGACGGCGCGGACGGACGGACTGCCCGCGTGCTGCCTGGCGTCACGCGTCGGCACGAGTCGGTATGTTCTGCCGATGGCCCGGTTGTCGTTGACCTCCTACGCGGTGCTCGCCCTGTTGGCGGAGCGGAGCACACCGGGAGCTGCCTTGTCCGAGTAAGCCCACAGGGTCAGCAGCGCCGACGGGTGCCGGCGCCCGGACGTGACGGGTGGTCAGGCAGCGTCGAAGGCGGGCCTCGGCACGCCGCCCCTCCTCGGACAGGCCCGGACAGGTTAGGCCGCAGCGACAGCTGAACCGACGGCATCGGTGAACGGGGATCGCCACGGCCCGGATAGGCCACTGCTGAGCCGTCCGGTTCGTCGTGCACCGATCGTGCCCGGGACGTGCCCCCGGCATCCCCGGGTCCCGGCCGGGCGCCTGTTGGACAAGGGGCGCCCGTGCGGAGACCTTGGTCGGGTCTGGTCCGACCGGGAGGCAACTGTGGCAGAGATTCGTGCGCTCGCAGCGCTGGTCGTGTTGGCCGGCCTGCTCGTCGCGCCGCTCGGTGGGGGCCGGGTTGCCGAGGGCCCGCCGCCGGTGAAGCCGCCCGGTGTCCCGCTCGGTGTTTGCTACGTGGTCGACTCGGTCGCCTCGGAACAGCAGCACCCGTGCCCGGATCAGGATCCGGACGGCCAGGACGATGGTGGCGGCGACGGCCCCCTCGGGAGTCAGGGCGCGTGACGCCGGGCACCGTCGGAAACAATCGCCCGACCCGGCCTGCGGCGCCGGGACTCACACCCCGGCCGGCGCCGAGCCATGGGGCCGGGCAGGGTTTCCAGGCCTGATCGGTGGGAGCGGCCTGACGGCGGCGCTGTGTCGGCGCGTCGGGGGCCCGTCGCAGTGAAGCTGACGCGGCGAGCCGATAGCTGACTGCCAGTCAGGTTTGCATCGCAAATGGGCAGGCGTCAGTGCGCAGGGTCCATCGGCACGGACGCGCTGCGAGAGTGCCCGGATGGTCCGCGAGCAGGCTGACGCCCTGCTGGAGATCGCCGTCGTGGACGACACCGTCTGGCCCCGGCATCTGACAGCGGGCCGCCGGCCGGACCCTGGCCCGGGTGCACCGGGGCGTGGTCGCCAACCACCGGCGGCTGGCCTCCCGCTGAGCCGACGCGGCAGCGCTCCAACCCCAGAAGCAGCAGATCCCCAGTGCACGGGTGCCGTCTTGCGGCCGCGCGGTGCCTTGGCTGGGCGGTCAGGTGACTTTCAGGGCGACCTGGTCGTAGCCACCGTCGAGGGTGCGGGTCGTGGAGACGAGCACTGCCATCTGGTAGCTGCCCTTCTTGCTGATCTTGAAGGTGCGGGTGAACTTACCTGCGTTGAGGACTGGCTTGGCCAGGACGACCCACTTGCCGCCGGCGGCGCGGTACTGCAGGACGGTACGGGTGCCGTTCGGTGTAGCGGGCGACTTGCAGGTGATCGTGTCGGACTTGCCGTGCGCGATGCGCGAATGGGTCAGGGTGCAGCTGACCGGCGCCTCGACCTGAAGCAGCGCCGGGACGGCGGTGGCTGAGGCCCAGTTCGTGTCCCCACCGGCCGTGGCAGCCACGGTGGTGTTCGACTTGGCCGTCCATGAGACGTGGAAGGTGCCGTTCGTGCCGGTGGTGGTGTGCACCGTGCTCGAGGTGCCGCCGCCGACGGGGGTGAAGGTCAGCGTCACCGGCGCACCGGCGGCGGGGGCGTTCGTGTCGGTCGCGGTGACCGTACCGGTCACCGTGCCGGCCTTGCCCGCTGCGACCGGGTTGATTTCGTCCAGGGTGACGTCCACCGGGTGGACGAAGTGCAGGGTCTGCACCGGTGTGACGGCGGATCGCCCGTCGCGGGTCACGAACTTGACCTGGAGGGTGTGCGCGCCGCTCACGTGGGAGGCGTTCCAGATGTAGGTGCCGGTGCAGCTGCCGTTCACGGCGCAGTTGCTCGCGCCCGCCAAATTGCCGTCGAGGAGGAACTCGATCCCCGCGCCGGTGTCGGTCTGCCCGCCGGCGATCGACCCGACTGCCTTCAGGACGACGGTGCCGGCGGTGACGTAGGCCGAGGCAGGTGAGACCAGCTGGATCGTGGGCGCGGGATTGTTCACCTGCACCGACACCGCCGGGCTGTCGATCTTGTTGCCGAGGTTGGTGGTCAGCTCGGCCACCAGCTGGTGGGTGCCGGAAAGCTCGGTGGCGTCCCACGGGATGACCACCTGGCAGGAGTAGGGCGAGGTCGTGTTCCCGGGCGAGGCAGGCGTGGAACAACCGTGGGCGCCCGGGTAGGCCGCGCCGTCGACCAGCAGCTCCATCGACAGGGCCATGCCGTCGGCCGTGTCGGCGAGCGCGGTGACGTTCACGTCCACCAGGCCGGACACCGGTCCGGGGGCAGGGGTGTCGATCTGCACCCAACTCGGGTTCGTGGTGTCGGCGAGGGCCGGAGACGTCGACAACGGCGCGACCACCAGCCCGGCGGCCAGGACGAAGGATCCGACTGCACCACGCTTGACCGACACTCTGTTCTCCCCCGCCGCCCGACCATCAGTGCGCACGGACTTGGACCCGCGCCACCGATGCGCGGTTGCCGACGAGCGGCCACAACCGCATCGGCCGAACGGGTGAATCCGGATGAAACCCGCCCCACAACCACCCACCACATGCCCCGCCGGGCAACCCGGACACCACCGACCCACCGGCCGCCATGACCGGCAGTGGACAGGCCGACGGGCTCCCGCGCCCCTCCCCGCCAGGAGGCGATGGGGTGCCCGCCGGCCAGGTCGGGCACCCACCGACGTGGAACCCAAGCCCGCACGGGCTGCGACGCCGAGGCGGGCCGTCCACCGCACGGCCACCCACCTCGACTCCTGGAACACCTCCCGCATGCTCGACGCGGCCACCGGCGAAACAGGCTCCGCCGCGCGCTGCCACGCGTTGGCACCGCTGCCGCCGGTCTGGGTCCCAGGCGTAGTGCTGCAGCACGAGAGGTTCGATGTCGTCGCCGTCCGGGTTCACCCGCGCCACGCACCCAACTGAACCACCGAAGCTCGCGCCCCCCAGTCGGATTCCAGGGTGCGGGGCCGTCCGCTTCCCGGTCCGGCACCTGCCCGGACGACCACCATCACCGTGGGAAATGGCGCCTGGCGCGGGGAGACCGTTCGGCCCGGCCCTCGGCGCGGCACGGCGGCTCCCCCGCGCCATGATCCGCGAATCGCCAACCTCCGGAGATCCGGGTCAGGCTTCGTCCGGGTGGGGCGGAGGAGCCTGGATCTTCCAGTTCAACTCCGCCACCCAGGTCTCGACCGACTGGCGCAGCGCCAGGAATTCGCGGGCAAGTATTCCCGTTCCGGTCAGGTGTCCGTCGGCTTGTTCGATCAGGCGCTGCACGCGGGCGGCGATCGCGGGGTCGGCGATGACCAGCCGGGCCTGGTCCGCGTCGGTTTCCCAGCGCAGCGCGGCCGCGGCTGAAAGTTCGGCCGGGGCCAGCGGTTGCCGACCGAGAAACTGGAACAACATTGCTTTGATCGTCTCAACGGGCGCGAGTCGGGACAGGATCTGACGGGCCGGCCCGCCTGTTTCCTCGTCGAGCAGCGCAGCCACCAGATGCACCGCGCGCACGTCCAGGGAAAGGTCGGCGTCGGCCTCGCGCACCGCGCGCTCCAGCACCTGCCTGGCCTGCGGGCTGAAGTCGGCCACGTCGACCTCGACCAGCCCGCC
>DATAUG010000246.1:0-1804 GCA_036268355.1 Sporichthyaceae bacterium | reverse complement strand
GTTCCCACGTCGGGAACCGCGCCGCCAACGCGGCCCGGCGGTCCTGCAGGCTCACGGGCACGGGTTGATCGCGATCATCCCAGGTCCTTCGCCGGTCGCAGGTCCGGTGGGCGGACGCCGGTGGCCCCGTCCACCAGCGGGGAGGGGACGTTGGGGAACCGGAAACGGATCGGTTCGCGTCCGGGCTGGACGGCCAGCGCCTGCCCGGTCTCCGCCAGCAGCAATGCATCCATGATTGCCGTGGCGACCTGATGCGGCGTCAGGATGGGGAAATTGCTGTCCTCCAGAGCTTGCCGCATTGGCCCGACGACCAACGGCGTGTCCGCGATCCCCGGGCACACCAGGTTTACCCGCACCCCGTCGGCCTCGAGTTGCGGTGCCACGCTGCGGACGAACCCGATCAGCGCGTGCTTACTCGAGCTGTAAAGCGGATCCGACGGGAACGGGACCAGACCGGCCAGCGAAGCGGTCACCGCGACGGCACCCCCGCCATGTCGGGCCATCAGCGGCGCGAGGGTCCGCAGTCCGTGCACAACCCCGCCGACGTTGACGGCCATGACCCGGTCGAAGGCCTCGGCCGTCATCTCCGCGAGCCGGCCGACGCCGCTGAGCATCCCGGCGTTCAGCACGGCGTAGTGCAGCGGCTCATCAGCGATGCGGTCCGCGAAGTCCTGCCAGGCGGCCGGATCGGAGACGTCGAGAACGACCGACGTCCCGCCGATCTCCGCCGCCACCGTTTCCGCTCCGGGCCCGTTGCGATCGGCGACCATCACCGCGGCACCGGCCGCCGCCAGAAGATGAGCAGCGGCTCGGCCGATCCCGGACGCGCCTCCGGTGACCAACGCTCGATTTCCCTTCACGGGCCACGATCTTTGCAGGTGGTCGGGCGCGGCTCAGCGCAGGCGCAGCGCGGTCCGGGTCTGCCAGTGCTGGTTGCGTCTGGGTTTTCGTTCGGGGTCGACCCACGCCGGGGGCCGTAGTTCGGGGTGGCCATCCGCCCCGAATTCGGCATCCCAGGACTGGTGATGCACGACGTCGTGGTGCCGGTCGCACAACAGCAGGAGATTCGTGAGGTCCGAAGGGCCTCCGGCGAACCAGTGGATCCACTATGCGCCTGGCACCACGGCGCGGGACGATCGCAGCCGGTGAAGACGCAGCCGGAGTCCCGGGCGACCAGGGCCAACCACTGCGCCGGGCTGACGATGCGCCGGGTCCGACCCATGCTCAGCGGGACACCGTGGGCGTCCAGGCGGATCGCGGTCAACTCCGCGTCGCAGCAGATCCGCCGCACCGCGGCATCGGAGAGGTGCTCCCCGCTCGCGGTGGCGGCCAGGGGCGCGTCGCCGAGGGTGATGACCAGGTGCGGGCGGACCCCACGCGAGGACGGCAGATCACCGTGGCGCAGGGTCATCGAGACCAGGTCGACCAGCGCGTCGGCCCGACGTAGGGCCGGGTCGCGGGGGTCGCGTTCCCCGTCCGGTCCGGGCTTGGGGCCCGCGAGGGGTTCGAGCGCGGCCTGCAGCAGCGCGATGTTCTCGTGGGTGTCGGTCCAGCGCAGGGTCTGGGTGCCGTCACCGTTGCGCATCAGATGGGCCCCACGCTTGGCCTTGGCCTTCTCCTCCGCCGGCTCCAGGCCGTCGGGGTCCAGGTAGTGGGCCAGGACCTTCTCCAACCGGCGCATGTCCGCCGCGGTCAGCTGGTCGGCCCGTTCCAGCAGGAAGGTCTCGACCTGGCCCTGCTGCTCGATCGTCGCGGTGCGAGCCAACCGCCCGACCACCTCCACGATCGCCCGGGCCTGCTCCCA
>DATAUG010000245.1:0-16796 GCA_036268355.1 Sporichthyaceae bacterium | reverse complement strand
CGTCCGGCTAAGTGGTCGCTATAGCGACCACTTAGCCGGACGTCCGGAAGAGGGGGGTGGGGTGGTGGACCAGTGAGCGACACCGTCGAGTTCGCGGCGAAGGATCCGGACACCGAGCAGCCGTACGCCGCGCTCGGGCTGAAGCCGGACGAGTACGCGCGCATCCGCGAGATCCTCGGGCGTCGGCCCACCAGCTGCGAGCTGGCCATGTACTCGGTGATGTGGAGCGAGCACTGCTCCTACAAGTCGTCCAAGGTCCACCTCAAGCAGTTCGCGGACAAGAAACCGGACACCGCTGCGCTGCTGGTGGGCATGGGCGAGAACGCCGGCGTGGTCGACGTCGGCCAGGGCTACGCGGTCACGTTCAAGGTCGAGTCGCACAACCATCCCTCGTTCGTCGAGCCGTATCAGGGCGCAGCGACCGGGGTGGGCGGGATCGTGCGCGACATCCTCACGATGGGCGCGCGGCCGATCGCCGTGATGGACCCGCTGCGCTTCGGCCCGCTCGACGCCCCGGACACCGCCCGGGTGCTGCCCGGGGTGGTGGCCGGGATCGGCGGCTATGGCAACTGCCTGGGGCTACCGAACATCGGCGGCGAGGTCGTCTTCGACCCGAGCTATCTGGGAAACCCGTTGGTCAACGCGCTGTGCGTCGGCGTGATGCGGCACTCCGACATCAAGTTGGCCAAGGCCTCCGGGCCGGGCAACCAAGTCATCCTGTTCGGGGCGCGCACCGGCGGCGACGGCATCGGCGGGGTCTCCGTGCTCGCCTCGGAGACGTTCGATGCCGACAAGCCCTCGAAGCGCCCCAGCGTCCAGGTCGGCGACCCGTTCGCCGAGAAGGTGCTCATCGAGTGCTGCCTGGAGATCTTCGCCGCCGACCTGGTGGTGGGTATTCAGGACCTCGGCGGCGCGGGGCTGTCCTGCGCCACCACCGAACTGTCCTCCGCGGGTTCCGGTGGCATGCACGTCGTGCTCGACCGCGTTCCGCTGCGCGACCCCACGCTCGCGCCGGAGGAGATCCTGATGAGCGAATCGCAGGAACGGATGTGCGCGGTCGTCGAGCCGGCCGCCGTCCCCGCATTTCTGACGATCTGTCAGAAGTGGGACGTCGAGGCGGTCGTGATCGGTGAGGTGACCGACTCCGGCCGGCTGACCGTGGAGTGGTGCGGGGAGATCGTGGTCGACGTGCCGCCGGCGACCGTCGCCCACGACGGCCCGGTGTACTCGCGTCCGTTCGCCCGCCCGGCCGACCAGGACGCGCTGGCGGCCGACTCGGCGGCCGGCTTGGCCCGGCCGAGTACCGATGCCGAACTGCGGGAGACCCTGCTGCGACTGCTCGGCTCGCCCAACCTGTGCGACAAATCCTGGGTCACCTCGCAGTACGACCGCTACGTGCTGGGCAACACGGTGCTCGCGATGCCCGACGACGCCGGGGTGCTGCGCATCGACGAGGCGACCAACCTCGGGGTCGCCCTGTCGACCGACTGCAACGGCCGCTTCGCCGCCCTCGACCCGTACACCGGCGCCCAGTTGGCGTTGGCGGAGGCCTATCGCAACGTCGCCGCCAAGGGCGCGCGGCCGTTGGCCGTCACCGACTGCCTGAACTTCGGTTCGCCCGAGGACCCCGGCGTGATGTGGCAGTTCGCGGAGGCCGTGCGCGGCCTGGCCGACGGCTGCCGGGACCTCGGCGTCCCGGTGACCGGTGGCAACGTGAGCTTCTACAACCAGACCGGTTCGGTGGCGATCCTGCCCACGCCGGTGGTCGGCGTGCTCGGCGTGCTCGACGACGTGACCGCTCGGTTGCCCATGGCCTTTCGGGGTGCCGGCGACGTGATCGTGCTGCTGGGGGACACCCGACCGGAGTTCGACGGTTCGGAGTGGGCGCACGTGGTCCACGGGCACCTGGGCGGAGTGCCGCCGCGGGTCGACCTGGCGGCCGAGCGGGCGCTGGCCGAGGTGCTGGTGGCCGGTGCCGCGGGGCGGTTGTTCGCCTCGGCGCACGACATCTCGGACGGCGGCCTGGCCCAGGCGTTGGCCGAGTGCTGCCTGCGAGGTGACGTCGGGGCGCGGGTGGAGTTGTCGGGTGATTCCTTCGTGGCCCTGTTTGCCGAGTCCGCCGGGCGCGCCCTGGTCAGCGTCGAACCGGCGCGGTTGGCCGAGGTGGAAGCGATGGCGACCGCGCACGGCGTGCCAAGCGCCCGCCTCGGGATCGTCGGTGGAGACGACCTGGAGGTCGGCGCCCGGTTCGCCGTGGCCCTGGCCGATTTGCGGATCGCGCACGAGAGCACGTTGCCGATGGCCTTCGGGTGATGCATGCATCGTTCATGCATCACCCCTAGAATCCGAACGTGACCACCGAGATCATCCAGATCCGCGACGTTCCCGCCGAGGACGTGGCGATCCTGCGTCAACGGGCGGCCGCCCGCAATCAGTCGTTGGCCCAATACCTCCGCGAGATGATCCACGAGCAGACGTCTCGGCCGACCATGGCGGAGTGGTTGGCGCGGCTGGCCGATGATGAGCCGATCGAGGTCAGCAGTGAGGAGGTCCGGTCCTTCATCGAAGAGGGCCGCAGATATTGAGCGTCCTTGATGCCTCGATCGTGGTGCGAATACTGGAGCACCGTCGAGGTGACGACGCACTGCGCGAACGGTTGGCCCAGGACCCGGCGCTGCACGCGCCGGCGCTCCTCGACGCCGAGGTGGTCACCGCGGTACGGGGACTGCTGCTGACGTCGAAGATCGGCTCGAGGATCACCGAGGCCCGGGCGCAGCGGATGTTGGTCCGGTACGGGGAACTTCCTGTTCACCGACACCCGATGCAGCCGCTTCAAGGCCGCGTCCTGCAACTGCGACACAACCTGACCGCATACGACGCGTTCTACGTGGCGCTGGCCGAGTCGTTGCCGATGCCTCTGCTGACCGACGATCGGAAGTTCGAACGTGCCGCCGGGCATTCCGCGGTGGTCGAGACCTGGGCCTGACCAGTGCCGCCACGGCGTCGTGTCGATCCAATCGCCGGGCAGGCCGCCTTGGCTGCCTGGGCGCGTGATCCTGACGCCGCGTCACGGGAGGTTGTGGCCACCGCGGTGCGGTTCACGCTGGAGGAACTGAGCACCCGTCACCCAGGCCGCGCCGTCGAGGTGCGGGTGCCCCCGTACGGGGCGACCCAGTGCCTGTCCGGGGTCACCCACACCCGCGGTACACCGCCCAGCGTGGTGGAGACCGATCCGGCGACCTGGCTCGGCCTGGCCGTCGGCCACGTTGACTGGCCGACGGCGCTGGCCGCCGGGAAACTGCGCGCCAGCGGGAATCGGGCCGACCTCTCGGCCGTTCTCCCGCTGTTCTGAGCCGACGTCAGGAACGGCCCCCGCCGCACTTGTAGTACACGTCGAAGTGGTGGACGCCGTCCGGGACGTTGAACTGGAACCCATTGGCCCGGTCGTTGAAGAACCGCATCGAGGCCCCGTTGTCCATGTTGACGATGGCCCCGTTGGTGCCCTCGGTGGCGAACGGCGCGGACCGGTCCGCGCCCATTCCCGGCCCGTAGGCCGGCAGCGCGTCCGGCTGGTTGGTGTAGAACCGGTAGACGCCGGGGCCGTGGTTCCCGAGAGAGTATTGGGTCCCGGGCACTGTCTCGAAGGATCTCGTCGTGTTGTCCGGGTTCATGACGTAACCGGAGGTGCCGTTGTCGCACCCGGTCAGCACCTCACCCATGTCGGTTTGCGGGATGGACATGACCGCGTTGGCGGGGAACGGCATGATCGCGCCGACGATGGCGGCGCAACCGGTGGCGAGCGCGGTCGTAATGAATTTGTTCATGGCCCCAATTCCTTCAACTGTTGACGGTTGCGCGACACGGACTATTGCGCCTGGGCAATTTCCCCGTGACGCATCTGAATCGCCCCTAAGGGGTACTCGTCGGACAGTCAAGAATTCAGGCATTATCGGAGTAGAATTCGGAAAATGTCCGGAACCGTGGCGGACAAATCGGGCGGAATGCCAACAATACCTCGCCGCTGGGCCGGATCAAATACCTCCGGGCGAGGCGTGGGCGACCTGCCCGACCTCATGTCTTCCGCAGCAGTCTGAGTGCGGATCTCACGAGAGGCTTCCACCCCGTTGCTCCGAACGGGTGAATTGCCGGTGGCGCGAGATCGAGGCAGTTGCCTGCTGACCTGGCAATCGAGATGAGGTAGCCGCCCAGTCGTCGGCCTAGCGCACTTGACGATGCGCCGTCGGGTGGGATCTTTCGGCCAGCGTGGCCGTGGACCTGGGGTGGGTTCGGCCGGATTAAGCGCGCGAATTAATACTTGGCCGATGATCGGTGTTTCGGAGGGTTTGTCATGTCGAATCGAAAGCAGTGCGCCGGGTGGGCCCGACTGAAGGTCGGGGTGCCACTGGCCCTGGGATTGCTGGTGGCAACCGCGATGCCTACCTGGGCGGCACCGGCGGCCATCCCGGTCACCAACGTCGCCTGCGGTCCGAACGCGGCGACCAACCTGATCAGCGCGATCATGGCTGCGAATGCGCTCGCGCCGGCCCCCCAGATCCTGTCGCTGAACCCCTGCAACTACGTGCTGACCGCATCGCTGACCGATGCTCCGGACGAACTGTACGGCGCCACCGGCACGCCGGTGATCGCCAACACCATCGCGATCCGCGGCAACGGGGCGACGATTTCCCGCTCAGCCACGGCCTCGTCCAGCGACCCGTTCCGGATCCTCACTGTGGGCCCGCTTGCGCAGTTGTCGATCGACTCGGTGACGATCAAAGGCGGCATAGCCGGCTGCGCCGGAAGTTCCGCCACCTGGTGTTCCGGTACCCCGTCAGTGGACGCGTTCGGCGGGGGCATCGGGGTGGTCGGTGGCAACCTGGGCGTGTACGGGGCCACGCTGATCGGCAACACGGCGACCTGCGGGACGGTGACAGCTTGCAAGAGCGCCGCCGGTGGCGCGATCGGGGCCCAGGACGACGCTGCCGGCGACCCGTCCGTCGTGCTGATCACCGACAGCACCCTGGACCACAACACCGCGTCCTGCGCCGACACCGCCGCGGCGGACAAGTGCAAGATGGCCGCCGGTGGTGCGGCGGACGCGACCAATTCCGACCTGCACGTGCTGCGTTCGCAGTTCCACGACAACAGTGCCTCGTGCATCGACACCGGTACCGGCAAGAAGTGCAAGGACGCCTTCGGTGGTGCCCTGGACGTCGGGAAGGCGCCCGACGAGGTGACGGTCTCCGACAGCGAATTCGACCACAACAGTGTCACCTCGGACCAGGCTGCCGGGGGCGGGGCGATCACGATCCTCAAGGCCGCCTCCACCCTCGCCAACAACCTGATCCAGCGCAACGCGGCAACCTCGACCGGAACCACGCCGGGCACTGGGGGCATCGGTGGCGGGCTGCTCATCGAGGCGGCGCAGAAGTTCGCCAACTCGATCACCGGCGGCACGGTGGAGCAGAATACGGCCATCGGCGGCTATTCCGGCGGCGGCGGCGGGATCGCCGCCGGCGCCAACCTGTCCCTGGCCGACGTGTCGGTCAACGACAACTCCGCGACCGGCGCAGGACTCGTGGAAGGTGGCGGGGTGGTCTCCACCGATTCGCTGCGAGCCGTCCGTACCCACATCGACAACAACAGCGTCTCCGGCGGTGAGAGCGTCGGTGGCGGCGTGGCCGCCGCCGGCTCGGTGGTACTGGAAAACGGCAGCGTTTCCAACAATTATGCAAACGGGTCCTCGGAGGTCGTCGGCGGTGGCCTTTACCTCGCCGCCGCGACGGCGTCGTTGGTCGACGAACAGGTGAGCTGGAACTCGGTCAAAAATCCGGTCGTGGCCGTCGGCGGGGGAATCTTCGCCGAGAGCAGCACGGTGATCGTCCAGCGCGGCCGCATGGAGGGAAACAAGGCCACCTCGAGCACCTCCGGCGAGGGTCTCGGCGGCGGTGTGTACACCGCGGGCGGGCGGTTCGCGGCCCTCGGCGGAACGCAGATCGTCGACAACTCCGCCAGCGGCCCCGGCGCGGCCGGCGGCGGCATATACAACGCCGGGCTCGCCGAGGTCGACCCGCCCAGCGCGGTCTACGGCAACAACCCCGACCAGTGCGCCCCCGCCGGGTCCGTCGTCGGCTGCTGAGCCGTCGCCCGAACACAAACCATCCGCCGTCCGAATTGAGGAGTCGTAATGAACCTGTCCGTCAAGTTCGCCGCAGCCGCGGCGGTGCTGCTCACCGGCTCGGCGCTGGCCGCAGCGCCGGTGCACGCCGTCGTCTCCCTTCACGGCACCGGTGGCGCCGGCATCGCGGGGGTCACCCGGTTCGGTGACAAACCGGTCCCGACGCCGCTGCCGCGCCCGACGATGCCCGCCGTACCCAAGCCGGCACCCAAGAAACCCTGACCGGTGCAATGGCCCCCGCCGCACCCGGCGGGGGCCATTGGCATGTCGGAACAGGTCCGGGTTCAGCGACCGCCGATGTCGTAATGGTGGTATGCCGGGTCTTGGTTCTGATCGGCGATCCGTCGCAGCCGGCGCTGTTCTTGTGATTGTCGCCACCGAAAGCCGAACGCCCCGGTCGCTGTCCGAGAGGACGAACAGCGACCGGGGCGTGCCGGCTAACTGAGTTCAGCAATCAAACAAGGGAAAGGTCAGCCCTTACCGATGCCGCACTGGTAGTACACGCTGAAAATTTCGTTTCCGGTCGGGACGTTGAACGAGAAGGAGTTGGCGGTGTCGTTGAAGAAGATGTGCTCGGCGCCGCCATCGAGGTTCACGATGGCCTTCTCGACCCGCTGGGTGGCCCAGGGGGCGGACTTGTCCGAACCCAGGGCCGGCCCGTAGGCCTCCAGGGAGTCCGGCTTGTTGATGGTGAACGACCAGATGCCGCGGTCCTGCTCCACGGGGAACGAGGTGCCGGGGACCAGCTCGAAGGCGACCGCGTGCCCGGACGGCGGGGTGTACCAGCCGGTGACGCCGTTCTGGCAACCGGTACGGATCTCAGAGTTCCCCGAGTTCGGACCAAATGAGGCGTGGGCGGCAAGCGGGGTCAATGCGACGGTGGCCGCAGCCGAAGCGGCGACGGCCGCGGTCGCCACGAATTTACGCATGGCATGTTCCTTCCGTTGTAAAGCTATGCTTCGCCCGGAACATCCGGCTCCGGCGACAGGCGCGGCGCGCCATGGGTCTTGTCTAATTGCCGCCCAGAAGCTGGTCAAGAATGCATACCCGGTCGGAGCAGCGTTCTGCACACCCGAAACGCCTACGCCGCCTGTCGGGACGCCGGAAGGTTTTCTTGGCGGTTTGTCCGCGTATGTCCGGTTTGGTGAGAGCTGACGAGTGCATTCCGTGAAGTTCCGCAGCCCTGAGACGTCGCCGGAAACGCATCCGGGGCGTTCGATGATTGGTTAGTGCCTCATTCGTACGGCGTGAGGAACGCACGGTGTCGAAATCGGCGGTCGGCGGGGTTGCGTGAAGTGGAGCGAGCGCAATTCGCTTGCTCGATCGCAAGAATTGCGCGGCGTTCGGTTCGGCGGGATCGACGTTGACCGATTCGACGTGGCCGGCTCACTTGCAGTTCAGCGTTACTCCGCTGGAGATCGAGCGGTTGTTCCCACCCTTGTGGGACGCGGAATCCGGACCGTTCGAATCGACCTCGGGCTTGTCGACCTTCGCGTGGCAGCGGCCGATGTGCGGTGGCCGTTCGGTCGGATGGTCGATGGCGGTGGCGCTGCCGATCCCGGCGAGCGCGACCGCGGAGAGGATTGCCCAGGTACGCATCTTCACCCCGTAGCCGTATGCGTCCGAGCGCCGCGGAGCCGAATTGGCACCGATAACCCGGTTGGGTCCGGTTTCGCCCCTCGACCCGTTTCGACATTAGGGTGATCCGCGGTACGGATCGATCTTGCTCGGGGACGGAATGAGTCAAGCCTTCGCCGCCGCGGTGCGTGGCACCGGCTTCGAGCTGGGCGACGCCGCGTATGGTGCGCGCCCGGACCAGATCGCCGAGGTCGTCCTGCCTCCGGCGACCGGGCCGCTGCCGTTGGTGATCGTGATCCACGGTGGCTTCTGGCGCGCGATCTACGACCGGACGCACACCGCGCCGCAGTGCGTGGCCCTGGCCCGGGCGGGGTGGGCGGTGGCGGCCCTGGAGTACCGCCGGGTCGGCGGGGGCGGCGGTTGGCCGGAGACGTTCGCCGACGTGGCCGCCGGGGTGGACGCGGTGCCGGAGGCGTTGGGTTCGGCGATCGACCCGGACCGCGTGGTTCTGATGGGTCACTCGGCCGGTGGCCACCTGGCGCTGTGGGCGGCCGGGCGGCATCGGCTTCCGAGCGGCGCGCCGGGACACCGGGGTAACCCTCCGCGCCTACGTGGAGTGGTGGCGCTGGGGGCGGTGGCCGACCTCGGTTGGGCGCTGGGCAACCGGGTGGGCACCGGTGCCGTCCTGGACCTGCTCGGAGCCGCAGACCCCGGCGAACTCGAGTCCCGAAGTCGGTTGGCCGACCCGGCGGCGCTGTTGCCGACCGGCATCCGGACGATCCTGGTCCACGGAGCCCGCGACGAATCCGTCCCGCCCGACTGTGCCGCCGCATACGCTGCGGCCGCCACCGCGGCCGGCGACCGCTGCGAGCTGCGCCTTCTGGCGGACGTCGGGCACTTCGAACTAATCGACCCGGGCTCGACCGCGTGGCCGGCCGTCGCGGGGGCAGCGGCGCACCTGCTCGACGGCTGAGGCTCGACCCGACGGGTTTCCCTGACCCTGGGGGACCGTCGCCCGGTGGATTTCGACCCCGCGGACCTGATGCGCTGACGGCACCTAGACTCGATGCCGTGGCTCGAGGCGACGGAATGCTCTCGTTCGACCTGATGTCCGACGAGAAGGGTCCCCGGGACTCCTGTGGTGTCTTCGGGGTCTGGGCGCCGGGCGAGGAGGTCGCCAAGCTCACCTACTTCGGCCTCTACGCGCTGCAGCACCGCGGCCAGGAATCGGCCGGGATCGCCGTGTCGAACGGCCAGTCCGTGGTCGTCTACAAGGACATGGGCCTGGTCCCGCAGGTGTTCGACGAGGCCACGCTGAACTCGCTGCGCGGCCATCTGGCGATCGGCCACACCCGGTACTCCACCACCGGAGCCTCGCGGTGGGAGAACGCGCAGCCGACCTTCCGCTCGACCGCGACCGGCTCGGCGGCGCTGGCCCACAACGGCAACCTGACCAACAGCGGCGACCTGGCCGCGCGGGTGGCCGCGCAAGCGCGTCCCGCCGACCGGTCCCGGCAGGAGCAGCCGGCCGCGTCCACCGACACCGACCTGATCACCGAACTGCTGGCCGGCCACCCGAGCCGCTCCTTGGAGGCGGCCGCGCTCGACGTGCTGCCGACCCTGCGCGGGGCCTACTCGCTGGTGTTCATGAACGAGACCACCCTCTACGCCGCCCGCGACCCGCAGGGCGTCCGGCCGCTGGTGCTCGGCCGGCTGGAACGCGGCTGGGTGATCGCCTCGGAGAGCGCCGCGCTGGACATCGTCGGTGCCGCGCGGGTCCGCGAGGTCGAGCCGGGCGAGCTGATCGCGATCGACGCCGACGGGTTGCGCACCAGCCGGTTCGCCCCGGCGGCCCCGAAGGGCTGCGTGTTCGAGTACGTCTACCTGGCCCGGCCGGACACCGAGATCTCCGGGCGCAACGTCCATGCCGCGCGGGTGGAGATGGGTCGGCGGCTGGCCCTGGAGGCCCCCGCCGAGGCCGACCTGGTCATCGCCACCCCGGAGTCCGGCACGCCGGCGGCGATCGGGTTCGCCCAGCAGTCGGGGATCACATACGCGCAGGGCCTGGTCAAGAACTCCTACGTCGGGCGCACGTTCATCCAGCCGTCGCAGACGATCCGGCAGTTGGGCATCCGGCTGAAGCTGAATCCGTTGCGCGAGGTGATCGCCGGTCAGCGGTTGGTCGTCGTGGACGACTCGATCGTGCGGGGCAACACCCAGCGCGCCCTGGTGCGGATGCTGCGTGAGGCCGGGGCCCGCGAGGTGCACATCCGCATCTCCTCGCCGCCGGTGATGTGGCCGTGCTTCTACGGCATCGACTTCGCCACCCGCGCCGAGCTGATCGCCAGCGGCCTGTCGGTCGAGGAGATCCGGGCCTCGGTGGGCGCGGACTCGCTTGCCTACATCTCGCTGGACGGCCTGATCGCGGCCACCACGGTGGGCCGCGACCAGCTCTGCACCGCCTGTTTCAGCGGCCAGTACCCGATCGACCTGCCCGCCCCGGAACTGCTGGGCAAGCACCTGCTGGAGGCCGACGACGGGTTGGAGCACGCTCCAGAAGTGAGGACTCCGTGAGCGAGCCCGTCACCTATGCGGCGACGGGCGTCGACATCGCGGCCGGGGACCGGGCGGTCCAGCTCATGAAGGCCTCGATCGAGCGGGCCAGCCGGCCCGAGGTGTTGGGCGGCATCGGCGGATTCGCGGGCCTGTTCCGCGCCGACGCTCTCAAGGGCATGCGGGCGCCGTTGCTGGCCACCGCCACCGACGGGGTGGGTACGAAGGTCGCCGTCGCGCAACGCATGGACGTCCACGACACGGTCGGCATCGACCTGGTCGCGATGGTGATGGATGACCTGGTGGTGTGCGGGGCCGAGCCGCTGTTCATGACCGACTACATCGCCTGCGGCAGGGTGGAGCCCAAGCGCATCGCGGCGATCGTGGCAGGGATCGCCAACGGCTGTCGGCTCGCCGGCTGTGCGTTGGTCGGCGGGGAGACCGCGGAGCATCCGGGCCTTCTCGGGCCCGACGAGTACGACATCGCCGGCGCCGGGACCGGGGTGGTCGACGAGCCGGACCTGATCGGTGCGCACCGGGTGCGGGCCGGCGACGTGGTGATCGCCATGGCCGCCTCCGGCTTGCACTCCAACGGGTACTCACTGGCCCGCCACGTGTTTTTCCAGCGCGCGGATTGGGACGTGCACCGCCACGTGCCGGAATTGGGCCGCACCCTCGGCGAGGAGCTGCTTGAGCCGACCCGGATCTACTCGCTGGACTGCCTGGCGCTGCTGCGGGACGGTCCGGCCGGGCCGCCGTTGGACGTCCACGCACTGTGCCACGTGACTGGTGGCGGGCTGGCGGCGAACCTGGAGCGGGTGCTGCCGGGCGAGGTCGACGCCGAACTGGACCGGACGACGTGGGCCCCGCCGGCGATCTTCGGGTTGATCGGTGCGCTCGGTCGGGTCGAGCGGGTCGAGATAGAACGCACCCTGAACATGGGGGTGGGGATGGTCGCGGTCGTGGCGGCCGGGGCCGCCGACGCGGTCCTGGCCCGCCTGGCCGACCGAAGGGTGCGCGCCTGGTGCCTCGGGCGGATCACGCCGGGAACGGGCCGTGCCGTCCTGCGCGGCGACCACCCCTGACCCTGGGAACCGCGCCCGGTCGACAGGGCCCGTTCCGGTGCCGTGCCAGGTCGGACCCGGGCCCGGGTCAGCCGGAGCGGCGCTCGTCCGGGTAGGGGTCGTCCTTCACGTACTTGGCATAAGGATCGACCTCGTCCTCCTCGACCTCCTCGGCCGGCTCAGCGTCAGCGTTGCCGGTGACGAGCTCGGCTCGCAGGCGGTCGAGGTCGGTGCCGCCGCCGCTGTACTTGAGCTCGCGGGCAACCTTCGTCTGCTTGGCCTTGGCTCGGCCGCGCCCCATGGCTCGACCCCCTTTGCGAGGCCCCGGAGGCCTGTCGCGGCACGGTCTGGAACGAATTTCCGCGACGGCCGGCGAGTGGTCGACACCCGAACCGGTCGCGCTACTGCCCCCTACCGTACCCGCTCAAGTCGGATGACGGTACGCAACCCGCCCCGCTCCCGCGGCAGGCGGCGCCCCGCCCCGCCGCCTACGGCAGCAGAATGCCGCGCAGCCGCCCGACCGCGGCCATCCGCTGCTCGGCGAGCCGGTCGGCGGCCACCGCGGGCGGCACGCCGTCGGCCTCGGCGATCGCGAAGACCCGCCTGGTGGTTTCCCCGATCGCGCCCGCGCGGGCCTTGGCCCGCTCGAACGAGAAGCCGCCGGTGCCGAGCCCGGCGAACTCGTCGGCGACCTGGATCACCCCACCGGCGTTCACCAGGTAGTCGGGAGCGTAGAGAATTCCCCGGTCCTGCAAGCTCTTCTCGATTCCCGGGTGGGCGAGTTGATTGTTTGCCCCGCCGCACACGATGCGCGCCGAAAGGGTGGCCACGCATTGGTCGTCCAGCGCGCCACCGAGCGCGCACGGCGCGTAGATGTCGAGGTCGGCCGCGGTCAGCGTCGTGACGTCGGCGACGACCCGGGCCTGTGGATGGTCGGCCTGCACGGTGGCCAACGCCGCGCCCGAGACGTCGGTGACCAGCACGTCCGCGCCCTCGGCCACCAGGTGCCCGACCAGCCGCCGGCCGACCTTGCCCACCCCGGCGACACCCACCCGGCGGCCGGCCAGCGACGGCTCACCCCAGGTGTGCTCGGCGCACGCCCGCATCGCCTGGTAGACCCCCCAGGCCGTGAGCACCGACGAGTCGCCCGCGCCGCCGTACTCCGGCGAGCGGCCGGTGACGAATCCGCACTCCCGCGCCGCGAGGTCCATGTCGACCGGGTAGGTGCCCACGTCGCAGGCGGTCACGTACCGCCCGCCGAGGGAGGCGACGAAGCGGCCGTAGGCACGCAGCAGCGGCTCGGTCTTGTCGGTCAGCGGGTCGGCGATGATCACGCCCTTGCCGCCGCCGTGGTCGAGCCCGGCCAACGCGTTCTTGTACGCCATGCCGCGGGAGAGTGCGAGTGCGTCGGCGACCGCGTCGGCCACGCTCGCGTAGGGATAGCAACGGGTGCCACCCAACGCCGGCCCCAGCGCGGTGGAGTAGATCGCGATGATCGCCCGCAGGCCGCTGTCCGGGTCGTGGCAGAACACGACCTGTTCGTGGCCCGAGGATTCGGACAGCAGCGATTCCAGTGCTGGGGCGGGAATCTGACGGTCAGTCATGGTGCTGCGGCCTCTCGTGTTCCCTACGGTCAACAGGCTCAATCGGCTGGGCAGCCGGCGCAAGCGCTCGTTGCCCTCGCCTCAATTGCCTGTGCCGGGGCGATGATCGTGAGCCAACATTCTCTCCGAGAGTACGTCGTGGGGGCGTGCCGATGACTGCCTCCGGGCTGCCGTACGTGGCCACGCTTCGGGTGTATGAGCCGGTCGAGGTTCTCGAGGCGGCCGGGGTCGAGTGGGCCTGCTGGGCGGACGAGCCCGAGGGCGACCCGTTGACCGCGCCGGGAACCGAACGAGCGGCGGGGTTGGCCGCGGCGACGGCCGTGCCGCCGTTGGTCGTCCCGGACCGGGAGCGGGACCCGGTGGTGTTGATCGAGGTCGACGGGGCCTGGTTCGGCAGCCCCGCGCAGCTGCGGTTGCGCTGTTGGCGGGCGCTGGAGTCGTGTCGCGACTCGATGCCGGGCCCCGCGCTGGACGCGTGCTGGCCGAGCTACGTGGTCTCGGCCGCGGAACGCGAGTTCGCCGATTGGCGGGCGGGGCACCCGGGGGCCGTCCCGCACACCCGCACCAACCCGTGGGAGATACCGCTGGCCTGGTTCGTCCCGTTCTCCGGCGGCGACCGCCGGCTGATCCGGCTCGACGGCGCCATCGCGACCCGGCGGCCGGCACTGCAGCGCCTGTACTACCTGAGCCCGATGGCCGCGTCGCGCCAACGCATGGCCCGTGCCGCCGCGACCCTGGCCCGAAACGTCGGCGACGGCCCGCTTCTGGACGGGGTCCGCGACATCGGTCGCTGGCTGGAGCATTTCCACCCGCGCAGCTGGGTGGAACTCGACCATGGCGGCCTGATCGACCTGGCCGTCGATGAGGACCCGGCCGCGGTGGATTCAGTCCTGGAGTTGCAGGAGGCGTTGGCCGCGTTGGCAGAAGGAGATATGGAGGGCGCTGTCCAGAGATACCGCCGTTTGGTGAAACGTTGGCGATCATACGCTCAATATGCCCATTTGAGTTGACCATTCGTATACCGACCGTATGCTCAATGGAGACACGAGAGCGCAGTTCGGTCCTCCTCCGGATCAAGCCGCACGACCCGTGTTGGCTGCAGTGAGCCGCGCGCCGGGCCTTGCCCGGTTCACGGTCAGGAGGCTGACGATGCAGGTGGCGAACTGAGCTTGGGCCCGTTGGAGCCGGGTTCAGGGCCCAGAAAGCCGACAAATGCGCTTCAGGAAAGCAGTTGTGTCACCCGTTCGGTTGATGCAACTGCCGGCCGGACGTCCAAGTCGAAATGATCCGCTCGGACCATTTCGGACATCAGGCTCCTGAGGCACCATCTTTGTACCGAGACGACACAAGGTCGCTCGACTAGGAGGCCCGCCATGAACGCGCACACGCCCGACACCGAGGCTCTGCTGACCCCGGCCGAGGTTGCCACGATGTTCCGTGTCGACCCGAAGACCGTCACCCGCTGGGCGAAGGCCGGCAAGCTCACCTCGATCCGCACCCTCGGCGGCCACCGCCGCTACCGGGAGTCCGAGGTCCGCAACCTGCTCGCCGGCACCATCCCGCAGCAGGTCAACCGCTTCGACCACTGACCCGGTTGACCGGAGTCCCGCCGACCGCCGTCGGCGACAGGATCCGGGAAACCGCACGAGCCGCCCGCCGCGGTGACTGCGAGACAGTGAGTGAAGAAGTTGATCAACACAGTAAGTCTCGGGCGTCGAAGACGACGCGAACGGCGTGGTCCCGGAACCCTCTCCCGCCGGAGAGGGCACCCGGGGTCGCGCCGTTCGTCTTCCGACTTCGCCGCCGGCGCCCTCAGTTGGCCGCAGGCGCCGTGGTCGCCACGCACGGCAGCACCTGGCCGGGCAGCGGTTTGGCCGTCGGGTACAGCCCCCCGAAGCTGTCGCCGATCACGAAGTCGACCGACGGGCCCTTCGGGTGCTGCGGGTCGGGGACCGGGGCCATGCCGAGGTTCCACGGCCGCAGGGCGTTGACCTGGGCCAGCCCGTCGGAGTTGTCGGCGTCGTAGCGCAGTTCCCCGGTGCCGCGGATCTTACGTCGGTACGGATCGTTGCCGACGGTGCCGATCGTGAACCCGCGCTGTTGCAACTGGTCCTTCACCTGGCCGGCCAGACCGCCCTGAGTGGTCGAGTTGAATACGTTGACCGGGGCGTGCAGCGGCGATGGCGGGAAGTAGGCCACGCGCTGGCAGGACCCCTTGCGCAAGCCGCCGCCCTTGACCAGGTAGGCGCTGCCCGCGCCGACCGCGCCGAGCACGATGAGCACGAGGCACACGGCGAGGAATCGCTTTCGTCGGTTGACCGGCCGGAACCGCGGCACGGAGCCGCCTGCGGACGGGCGAAGCGGGCTCACGATTTCCCCAAACTCGCGGGCGGCGTCGGCGTGGAACTGCGCGAGGAAAACCCTAGGCGAGGATGCGGCCAACGGGTCGCAGGAGGCGCAATCGTGATCGAGTCATCGCGCCGAGCGTGAACTTTGTCAGGGCCGGCCTGACGTGGGACACCCGCTCACTCGCCCAGCTCCAGGATTCGGGCGTGGACCACCGTGCGTTGCCGCAGGGCGGCGCGCACCGCTCGATGCAGTCCGTCCTCCAGGTAGAGCTCGCCGTGCCACTCGACGACGTGGGCGAACAGGTCGCCGTAGAAGGTGGAATCCTCGGACAGCAACGTCGACAGGTCCAGTTGGCTCTTGGTCGTGATCAGCTGGTCGAGCCGGACGGCCCGGGGCGCGATCACCGACCAGGCGCGCTGCGAGGTGCTGTGCTCCGGGTAGGGGCGACCCTCGCCGACCTTCTTGAAAATCACGGTTCGCGACTCTACCCGCGTGCCGTTCGCTCGCGGTCCAGGGCGGCCAGCACGGTCTCGCTGATCCCCGTCAGCGCCTTGATCTGAGCTGGCGTCAGAACGTCGATCAGGACTCGTCGCACGTTCTCCACGTGGGCCGGTGCGGCCGCCTCGATCGCCGCTCGACCGGCCGGGGTCACGCAGACCACTTGTCCGCGGGCGTCTTCCGAGCAGTCCGCGCGCTCGATCAATCCACGCCCGGCCATGCGCGCCAACTGGTGCGAGAGCCGGCTCTTCTCCCAGCCCAGCGATTCCGCCAAGGCGTAGGCGCGGACCCGGCCCCCGAGGTTGTCGGTGAGGGCCACCAGCACCGCGAAGTCCGCCATCGACATGTCGGATTCGGCGGCCATCTCCCGGGCCAGGTAGGTGGTCAGCTGGGTGTGCATGGTCAGCAGGCCACGCCAGGCCCGTTGCTCTGTCTCGTTCAACCAGCGTGGCTCGCCCATGCGAGAGATTGTGCCAGAGAAGTAGTTGACACGTCACGCAACCCTGGTTATGGTTGATACATCAACCACATTACGGAGGATCCGATGAACGCGAACCCGCAGTTGACCGGCACCTGGACCATCGACACCGCGCACAGCCGGCTGGGCTTCGTGGCTCGGCACGCAATGGTCACCAAGGTCCGGGGCTCGTTCACCGACTTCGCCGGCACCGCGGTGCTGGACGCGAGCGACCTCGGCCAGAGCAAGGTGGACCTGTCGATCGAGGTGGCCAGCGTCAGCACCGGCAACGAGCAGCGCGACGGACACCTGCGGACCAACGACTTCTTCGACGCTGCGACCCACCCGAAGATCCACTTCGCGACGACCGGTGTCGAGCAGGTGGACGACGACACCTTCCGCATCACCGGCGATCTGACAATCAAGGACATCACGAAGCCCGTGAGCGTGGACTTCGAGTTCACCGGGCTGGCCACCGACCCGTACGGCAACCAGCGCGCCGGCTTCGAGGGCCA
>DATAUG010000244.1:0-3462 GCA_036268355.1 Sporichthyaceae bacterium | reverse complement strand
GGCCTCGCCCTCGCGGACGGTGGCGTTTCGGATGGTGTCCAGCAGTCGGGTCTTACCGTGGTCGACGTGACCCATCACGGTCACCACCGGCGGACGGGTCTGCAGGTCGTCCTCGTCGCCTTCGTCCTCGCCGTAGGTCAGATCGAACGACTCCAGCAGCTCGCGGTCCTCGTCCTCTGGGCTGACGACCTGGACGACGTAGTTCATCTCGCCGCCCAGCAGCTCGAGCGTCTCGTCACCGACCGACTGCGTCGCCGTCACCATCTCGCCGAGGTTGAACAACGCCTGCACCAGCGAAGCCGGGTTGGCGTCGATCTTCTCGGCGAAGTCGGACAGCGAGGCACCACGGGCCAGACGGATCGTCTCGCCGTTGCCGTGCGGTAACCGCACGCCACCGACGACGGGAGCCTGCATGTTCTCGTATTCGGCGCGTTTCGCCCGCTTCGACTTGCGGCCGCGTCGCGGGGCACCGCCAGGACGCCCGAATGCACCGGCAGCACCACCGCGCTGGCCGGGGCGACCGCCGCCACCACCGCCGGGACGACCACGGTAGCCGCCACCGCCGCCGGGTGGGGCACCAACTCCGCCGCCACCACCGGCGCCGCCACCGCGGTAGTTACCGCCGCCACCACCGCCGCCGCCGGGGCGTCCGCCACCGGCTGGAGCGCCGGGACGGCTGCCGGGGCCGCCAGGTCGCGGACCACCGGGACGCGGCGGGCGACCAGTGGCGCCCGCCGGGCGCGGTGGCATGTTGCCTGGTGAGGCACCGCCGGGACGCGGAGCGCCGGGACGCGGTGCCCCCGGGCGGGGTGGTTGCGGGCGCGGAATGGCCCGCTCCACGGGCTGCGCCGAGGAGAACGGGTTGTTTCCGACACGTGGCGTGCGGGCCGCCGGCTTCGGAGCCGCCGGTCGCGGACCTGGTGTCGGTCCGGGGGTCGCGCTCGGCGCCGGAGCTGCCGCGGCGGCCGCCGGCTGTTCGGCAGCCGGTGCCGGCGGCGGCGCCGGCGGCTCGGGTGCCGGCGGAGCAGCGGGTTTGGGGGCGGCGGGCTTGGCCGCCGGGGCCGCGGCTTTGGCTGCGGGCCTTGCGGCCGCCGCACCGTTGCCGGCGGCCTTCTCCGGTGCGGGCTTGCCGCCGCCGAATGACTCACGCAGTCGCCGCGCGACGGGTGCTTCCACCGTCGACGATGCGGATTTAACGAATTCGCCCTGTTCGCCTAACCGGGCGAGAACTTCCTTGCTGGTAACACCGAGTTCCTTAGCCAACTCGTGTACGCGGGCCTTGCCTGCCACTACATCTCCTGTCTATGAGGCGACAGCGGTGGGTAGGCCGCGCCTCGGGTTTAGCTATGACGCATGGTCATCGGGACTTCACGGTGTGCTCATGTTCTTTGTTGCCTGTTCTCTTGGCGGGATGGTCGGCGCATCCAGAGTCTCGCAGAGACTCTAGGTGCTCGACCACCGCTGACGTTTCCGGTGCGCCGGCGATGCGCAGCGCTCGAGCGAAAGCTCGCCGCCGGATTGCTTCTTTGGCGCACTGTGGCACGGGATGCAGCCAAGCACCCCGCCCCGGCAGAGTACCTGCCGGGTCAACGGTCACGGCGTATTTGCCGTTCCCGATCGACACGGCCACCACTCGGAGCAGTTCGGCGGCCAACTCTCGTTTTCGGCATCCGACGCAGGTCCGCACCGGTCCTTCGGTACGTCGATGCGCCGAGGCTGAAGACTCGCGCTGGATCACGGCTTAGTTTACCTGCATCCGACGGGTGGTCAGAACCACCCGCTGCGGCTAGTGCTCGTTTGCCATCCCATGCGCGGCGCCGTGCTCAGGATGGTCGTCCTCCTGGTCCGGCGAATCCCCGCGGATGTCGATGCGCCAGCCGGTGAGACGGGCGGCCAGACGCGCGTTCTGGCCCTCTTTGCCGATGGCCAGCGATAGCTGGAAGTCGGGCACCACCACGCGGGCGGCCCGGGCAGCTTGATCGATCACCGTGACCGAAACCACCTTCGCCGGCGACAAGGCGTTGGCGACGAACCGCGCCGGGTCATCGTCGAAGTCGATGATGTCGATCTTTTCCCCGGACAGCTCGCTCATCACGTTGCGCACCCGCTGCCCCATCGGGCCGATGCAGGCGCCCTTGGCGTTGAGACCCGGCACCCGCGACGCGACCGCGATCTTCGAGCGGTGACCGGCTTCCCGGGCCACCGCCACGATCTCCACCGAGCCGTCGGCGATCTCGGGGACCTCCAGCGAGAACAGTTTGCGAACCAGGTTGGGGTGGGTGCGCGACAACGTGATCACCGGCTCCCGGGCGCCGCGGCTCACCCCTACCACGTAGCAGCGCAGCCGGTCGCCGTGCTCGTATGCCTCGCCGGGCACCTGTTCGGCGGCGGGGATCACGCCCTCGGAGCCCTTCGTCTCGCTGCCCATCCGCACGATGATCAGACCCCGCGAGTTGGCCCGGCTGTCGCGCTGGATGACGCCGGCGACGATCTCGCCCTCATGGGTGGAGAACTCGCCGTAGGTGCGCTCGTTCTCGGCGTCGCGGAGCCGCTGCAGCATCACCTGGCGTGCGGTGGTCGCGGCGATCCGGCCGAACCCCTCCGGTGTGTCCTCCCATTCCCTGAGCACATTGCCGTCTTCGTCGAGTTCGCGAGCCAACACCCGGACGCCACCAGATTTGCGGTCGATGTCGATATGGGCATCAGGCTGATGCCCTTCGGTGTGCCGGTATGCGCTCAGCACCGCAGCCTTGACGTCTTCGAGCAGGTCGTCGAACGAGATGCCGCGCTCGAGGACGATAGCGTGCAGAGCGCCCATGTCGATGTTCATGCGCCGCTCCTCCTCATCACTACGTTCTGCATCGTCGCCGGCGGGTTCATGTTGTGCCCTCCGTCTCCGCGCTTCGATCGGCTCTGTCGATCCCTGCCAGTTCCAGCTCACGTTGTGGAGGCTGCGAAAACTCCACCTGGACAACAGCTTTGGCGGCATCGCTGAGTGGGATCGGTCGCACCGTCCAGTCGCGGCCGTTGCGAACCACCACATCTACCGTGCCGTCGCGGATCTCGCCGACCCGTCCGCTGACCTGCGTCCCGTCTGTCAGCGTCAGATCGACTTTGCGGCCCCGCGCGCGGCGAAAGTGTTTCTCGCTGGTCAATGGGCGGTCGATGCCCGGCGAGCTGACTTCCAGGACGTAGGTGCCGCCGATATCGCGCTCCGCGTCCAGCAGATTCGAGGCCGAACGAGACAGCGCGGCAACGGTGTCCAAGTCCAGGGCGGTGTCGCCCGCGGCGATCACGGTGATCCGTGGCGGCCGCGACCGTTCGTCGATGACGACGTCTTCGATTTCGTAGCCGGCGCGCGCGAACTCATCATCGAGCAGCTCGATCACCTGCGTCTGTGACGGTAGCCCGGTGGCCACGGCGAGCTCCTCATCTTGAGTTGTCCGGTCAGTCAGCCCGGGG
>DATAUG010000243.1:0-2352 GCA_036268355.1 Sporichthyaceae bacterium | reverse complement strand
TCAAGCTCGACCCGCCGCCGAAGTACTTCCGGCTCGCGCCCGGCCGGGAGGTCCGGCTGCGCGGCGGCTACTTCGTAACGGCCACCGACGTGGTCACCGACGCGGACGCCCATGTCACCGAGGTGCGATGCACCTACGACGCGGCGACCCGTGGCGGATCCGCGCCGGACGGCCGGAAGGTGAAGGCCACCATGCACTGGGTGAGCGCGGCGCACGCCGTCGACGTCACCGTGCATCTGTACGAGAGGCTGTTCGTCGACCCCAGGCCCGGCAGCGACGGCACCGAGCCGGCGGTGAACCCAGGCTCGCGCCGCACGATCGTGGGTGCGAAGGCCGAGCCCGTGCTGGCCGACACCAAGCCCGGCGACGTCGTGCAGTTCGAGCGGCTGGGCTACTTCGCCACTGACCTGGACACTCCCGGCACCTTCCACCGCACCGTGGGTCTCAAGGACGAGTGGGCGAACATCCAGAAGCGCAACGGCTGACTGTCCTTTCCGCCACCGTCGGCCACGAAGAGCTCGAGGGGGAGCACTACAATGCCGTTCTACCGTGCGACCGTTCCGCAGGGGTCGCTGTTCCGGGACCAGAAGCGCGAGCCGGCCCTGGCCATCACCGATGTCCACTGCACTCGCACCGGCGGTACGCCACGCAGGTTCGTGCATGCGGTCTTCACCGAGTTCTGGACCGACGACGGCTTCAGCGGTGGTGAGCCCTCAACCGTGTCGATGATCATCGGCCTGATCCGCGGCGGCCGGGCGGAGGAGGTTCGCTTCGGTCTGGTCGCCCGCATCACCGATCGGTGGCGCGAGATCACCGGTCAGAGCAGCGCCGATGTGCTGGTCGCGTTGCACGAGGTTCGACCGCGCGACGCGATGGAGTGGGGCGTGCTGCTGCCCGAGGACGGCGCGGGGACCGCGTGGATCGCCGAGCACGACCTGGCGTTGGCCCCGGCCACGGGCCGAGCTTGATGCGAGGGCCCGGAGACGAACAGGGTCGAGCAGCACAACTGAGGGCGGCCGACGCAGTCCGCGCGCTGGCCGGCGCCCTCGTCGAGCACGTGAACGACGACGACGTTCTCACCGACATCGCCCAGCGGATCGATGAACTGACGCGCCGTCTGACCTCCGGCGAACCGCGGGATCTGCGGGAGGCCTACCGCGACTGGATCGCCGACGGGAACCACCGGGCCTCCGCGATCCTCGAGCGCGCCGCGGGTGGCCCGGCCAACCCCACGGCCGTCCCGATCGTCTGCCGCGCCTCGGCCGACGGGCTGGTCGCCGACGTGGTGATTCCCGCCGTCTTCGCCGGTTGGCCCGGTATGGCGCACGGCGGCGTGGTTGCGAGCATCCTCGACGACGTGCTGGGTCAGCTCGCGACGGCGGTGGGCGGGTTCGCGGCCACGGCCCGTCTCGAGATCGAGTTTCGCCGGCCGACCCCGGTCGAGCGGACCCTGCGCATCGAGGCCCGGACTGCCGGACGGGAGGGCCGGCAGATTTTTCTCTCCGGCTCCATCCTCGACGGCGCAACGGAGCTGGTCGCCGCGACCGGGTGTTGGTTCACCATCGAAGGCCCGGGCTTGTTGCCCTGACCTGCGCTCAGTACCCGAACATGACGCCGCGTCAGGAGTTGTTCGACGTCACGCCCTGAGGGTGAATCCGTCGGCGGGCGGAGGTCGTCAGTCGCGCTCGAGGACAAGCAGGAACTGCCCGCCGCCGGCATGGACGCGGGTGCGCGCGGTCAGGTCCGGTGCCAACCGGGAGAGTCGGTCGAGCAACCAGACGCCGGCCGCGTCGGCCTCCTGGCGGGTGGGGCACCGGGCCACGACCTCGCGGCCGCCCTTACGGCGCAATCGTTCGACGGTGTTCACGATCGGTGCGGGGTCGATGACGAACAGGTCCTTCCCCCAGGGCACCACCGCGGCGATCGCACCCTTGCGGGTGTTGCAGGCCCGGTGGGCCAGTCGCTCCGAACCGCCGGCGCCCTTCTTGCCCTTCTTGGGCTGCTCGCCCGCGTCGACGCTGGGCCCGCGATCGGTGTTCACCGACGCGTTCCGGTCGACCGGCTCGTCGCACAGCCAGCAGCGCCAGGCGTCCCGCTCGCCGACCTCATCAAGGGTGCTCATGACCCCGACCGTTTCACACGCCATCCGGCGGCGTTCATCCCGTTCGTACGGCTCGGCCGCGCCCGGGGAATGCCCGGGCCGGTGCCGGGTCCGCTACTGGTTGCGGCGCAGGCCCTGGAACGGCCGCGCCGAATGGGCCAACCTTGGGTCATGACCACGCTGATCGTGCTCGCCCTGGTACTGGCCTCCTTGCTCGTGCTGTACGTGATGTTGGCGCTGCGCATCGTCAA
>DATAUG010000242.1:0-3687 GCA_036268355.1 Sporichthyaceae bacterium | reverse complement strand
GGCCTCGAGGTGCTGCCCGGCGGCCGGATCGCGGTCTTCTACTCCCAGCACGGCGGCGAACACATGTACTACCGGATCTCGGTCCACCCGGAGGACATCAGCACCTTCGGACCGGAGAAGACGGTGGACGGCAGAAACAGCCCTGGGGGTAAGGGATTCACCTATGCCAACCCCATATATCTCCCCGCAGAGCACCGGACGTATCTGTTTTTCCGGTCCGGGGACAACCGTCCTGCCGTGATGTGGAGCAGCGATGCCAACCTCGCGCACTGGTCGGACGCGCAGGACATCGCCGTACCCGATGGCGCCGGATCCTTCGCCCGGCCCTATGCGAAGTACGCGACCAACGGCACGGACAGCATCCTCATCGCCTTCACCGACGGGCACCCGCGGGACGTCAAGACCAATTCGATCTACGCGCTGATCTACCGCGGCGGCGTTCTGCACAGCGTCGACGGGAGGTCGTTGGCGACCCTCGGTCCACGGCGACCGGGCAACCCGTTGCCGGCCGCACCGGTGCACACCAAGAGCCTCGCCAAGGCCTACGACGGGGCCGGTACGGGCGGGAAGGCGTGGGTGCACAGTGTTGCCTTCGGTCAGGACGGGCACCCGGTGATCGCGTTCGCGTCGTTCCCGCGCTCGGCCCCCGCCGACACGGACCACCGCTACCACTACACCCGGTGGACGGGCTCCGCCTGGACGGACAATGAATTCGTCGCCGCCGGCGGATCGATCGTGTCGACCGGCAGCGAGCCGGACTACTCCGGCGGCCTGACCCTCGATCCGAACGATCCGTCCACCCTCTACACGTCCCGGGAGGCCGGGAACGCGTGGCGGATCCAGCGCTGGCACACCCCCGACGGCGGTGTGCATTTCGATGCGCCGGTCGACCTCACCCCCGACTCCCCGGTGAAGAACGTCCGACCGATCGTCCCGTGGGGACCGCCCGGCGACGTCCAGGCCCTGTGGATGTCGGGCCGGTACGACCACTGGAAGGGCAATTTCCTGACCCAGATCCGGGCGCTCACCACAGGGCCTGCTCCGACCACCACGCGGATCAGTCTCTCCACGCCGGGGGTCACGCCGGGACAACCGCTGACCGTGAGCGGCCGGGTCGTGCAGGGCTACCAGGGCACGGTCGTCGCCCATGGCCGGCTTTCGCTGTGGAGCCATATCGCGAACCAGCCGTACCGCGAGGTGTCGACGGTGACGGCCGACGCGACCGGGCTGGTGCAATGGACGGTGCGGCAGAGCGCGGACACCCGGTATCAGGTGCGCTTCACCCAGGCAGCGCCGTGGGGCGCATCGGTCTCTCCGTCGCCCGCCGTCGGCATGATGGCGAAGACGGCGATCCGGCTCAGCGTCGACCACGCGACCGTGGTCGCGGGACGGCCGGTGGTCGTGGGAATACGTCTCGTCGCCGCCACGTCCGGGGCGGGCATCGTCAACGTCCCCGTGCAGCTGTGGCAGTCCGTCAACGGGCGCACCTGGGCGCCGCGGGCAACGGTTCGGACCGGAAGCGGCGGGCTCACCCACGTCACGACGCATCCCGGGGTATCCGTCAGCTACCAGGCCAGGTTCGCCGGCAGCGCCACCCTTGTCCGGAGCAGCTGCCCGCCTCACCGGGTCGGTGTCGTCGCCGCCTGACCGACCACGAGGTCGAGCAACGCCCGGTCCTGGCCGGGTCCGGCGATCGCGCAGAGTCCGACCGGCCCGCCCTGGACGTCGAGCCGGGCGAGGACGGCTGCCGGGAGACCGGCGAGGCTGGCCAGGCAGGTCAGCGCGACGGTGCCCGATCGGATGGCCTCCTTGCGATCCGCACTCAGCTGCGCCGCGGGCGCCGTACTGCTCGCCGCCGGCAGCAAGATCGCCGTACCGGGCGGGATCCGGTCGGCGAGCGCCCGCGCGGCGGAACGCAGTATGTCGGCGGCACGGTCCTCCTGCTCGGGCCTCACACGGGAGGCCTGCGCGAAGCGATCGGCGATCCCCGGCCCGAGCGCCCCGGGATGCTCGGTGATCCAGGGCCCGTTCGCCCGCCACGCCTGCGCGCCCTGTACGGCCCGGAACGCCGCCCGCCAGGCGTCGAGGTTGCCCTCGCACAGCGACGGGATGCTGCGGACGGTCGGCCCGACGAGGCTGCGGCCGGCCGATTCCACTGCCGCTGCGACCTCCGGGTCGGCCAGCGCGAGGAGATCATCGGCGAGGAGACCGACCGTCAGCGGCGTGGCGCAGGCCTGGGGCAACAAGACGTCGCCGACCCGGGCGAGAGTGGCGGCGTCGCGGGCCAGCCATGCCACGGTGTCGAAGGAGGGGGCGAGCGGCAGCAGGCCGGTCGTGGACACCGCCGCGTGGGTGGGCCGGAACCCGAGCAGCCCGCAGTAGGAGGCCGGGATCCGGATCGACCCGGCGGTGTCGCTTCCGAGGCCGACGTCGGCCAGGCCGAGCGCGACCGCGCTGGCCGGCCCGTTCGACGACCCGCCGGGGATGTGCCCGGGCGACGCTGGATTCGGTGGTGTCCCGTAGTGGACGTTGGTCCCGGACAGGCTGTAGGCGAACTCGTCGGTCTGCGCCAGGCCGGCGATGTCGGCACCCGCGGCGAGCAGAGCATCGATCGCCCAGGCGTTCGACTCCTCGACCGGCGCACCGGCGAGCCACGTCGGGTTGCCGGCGCCGATCCGCTGACCGGCGACGGCGTACAGATCCTTCACGGCCACGCTTGTCCCTGTGAGCGGCCCGCCAGGGGTGCCGCGCACCAGCGGATTGCCCTCGACCCGCCAGACCGCCTGGTCGCTTCCCGCACGGTCCGCCATGCCCACAGCATGCCCGCTGACCCGGTGCGACCATGAAGGGATGGCGGACGACGTGGCGGCGGTGCTGGCAGCCAAGCGAGCCGAGCTCGAGGCCGAACTGACCCGGCTCGCTCTCCCAACCAGTGAGCCGAGCGGGATCTCCTTCGGCAAGCGGATCGGGGAAGGGACCAGTGTCGCGGTCGACCGGTTGTCGCAGGTCGCGGCGCACGACCGGCTGCAGGAAGTGCTGGCCGACGTGCTCCGCGCACAGGAGAAACTCGAGGAAGACACCTACGGCACGTGCGACCGGTGCGGCGGCCCGATCGGTCCGGAACGCCTCGATGCACTGCCCTGGGCGACCCGTTGCGTAGTCTGCGCTGCCAAACGCGACTAGCGGTTTACTGCGACTGATTGCGTTGCGGTGAGCCACTCTGGGGTGACGGAAAGTTCTTGTGTGGCAGGGGTTTTCGGGCCCGGAGAATTGTCGGTGGGTCCGGTTATGGTGTGGTCATGGTCAGCAGTTCGGGTTCCGGTGAGCATCCGGTGTGGGATGCGGTCGGCTGCCTGACCGCAGCGGTCGACGGGTTGGCGGGGGCGGCGTGGTGGCGGTGCGGGGATGAGGAGCTGCTCGACCTGCAGCAGGTGCTGGAGACGGCGACGCGCCGGTTGTCGGCGGTGTCGTTGCGGCTGGTCGCCGAGGTCGACGACCGCCGGCTGGCCACGGCTCGTGGGGCGGCGTCGACGGCGGCGTTGCTGCGGCAGCTGCTCAACATCTCGGCGGGTGAGGCGGGGTGGCGGGTGACGGCCGCGGAGAAGCTGCTGGAGCGTCGCAGCCCGTCCGGGGCAGTAGTGCCTGCCCCGCTGCCGGCGACCGGGGCGGCTCTTGCCGAGGGTTCGA
>DATAUG010000241.1:0-78221 GCA_036268355.1 Sporichthyaceae bacterium | reverse complement strand
GGCACGGTGGCGGCTCCGGTGGTTTTGGCAGGCGTGAGAACCCCAATCCCACCAGCCACACCGTGCCCGCAATCCCTACACGATCACCGGCGTGTCCGACCCGCGCCACGCCCTACAACACGACTTTGCCGGCCCCCTGGGGTGGGACTGTCCTTGGTGGTCTGCGTGCATATCCTTCGACGAATTCCCCGGCGCAGGCCGGCTTATCCTCGGCCACCGCTCACCAGACAGCCGTGCCGACGCGGCAACGCGTTTCGCCGGACTTTACCCTGCGGGCGCCCACGAACCTATGCTTCGATGCCCGTCAACCGATACGTCGGAACCTTTGACGTTGCGCCGGGTCCGGATCACTCCGCGACGATACTCAATGCCTGGGCGAGAAAGCCTCGTCATCCCATTGAAATATCTGTATGCCGCCGGGCGTGAAAGTCAATCGTCTGGTCCAGGCTGCTGGGCGAGCTGAATCCGGCCGATCTGGGCTACGAGCAGATCGAACTTCGGCAACTGGGCAGGGAGCCCTGTGCGGGGCCGCGTGGTCGACCGCGATGGTCAGTGCCCGTAAGGCGCGCGGCGCGGCGGCTTGCATCCGCAGTGCGCTCCGTGGATCGGGTGCGAGCCCTCAGAGCCCGGACAGGACGTTGTTGCACGAGGACGCCACGACGTTGCTCCGGCTCTCCTCGACCTCCAGCCGGGAGATCACACCGTCTTCGATCACCGCCGCGTAACGCCAGGAGCGCTTGCCCAGACCGACAGCGGAGCCGTCGAAGAGCAGGCCCATCGCCTCGGCGAAGGTTCCGTTGCCGTCGGCCAGCATCGTGATCTTGCCTTTGGCGCCCTGTGAGTCAGCCCACGCGTCCAACACCCAAGCATCGTTGACCGCGGTGCAGGCGATCGTGTCGACGCCCTTGCCGGCCAGCGCATCGGCCCCGGCAACGTAGCCCGGAAGGTGGGCCTTGGTGCACGCCGGGGTGAACGCACCCGGCACGCCGAACAGCACGACCTTGCCGGAACCCAGGACCTCGCCGGTGCTCACCGACGCGGGCATACCGTCAGCACCGAGGATCTTCACCTCGACGTCGGGGATCTTGTCGCCAACCGCAATCGTCATGTCGCTCTCCTGATCGTTGTGAACCCAGTCGTTCCTGCTCTGCGGCGAGCCTAGTCCGCGCGTCGGGTTTGGCCCGCTCAGTGGCTGCCGACTACACGTGTCGACGCTCATGTATTCCCGAACAAATGAGACGTCTGAACCCGGGATACGACACACGACGACCATGCCCGAGATCTCGGCTTCGAAAAGGCGTTCTTCTCCGTGCCTCAGGTGATTATTGGACCATTCTTGGACGACCCGGTGACCGAGAAATCCAGAAGTCCAGGTTGGGCGCCAACTGTCGGATCGGGTCGGTATTGCTGAACGCGCCGAGCCCGGACCCAGAGTTGAGGTGATGCCACCGTGCCTGCCCATGCGCCTGATAGGCGCTGCTCGAATTGATCCGGGAGATATTGGTTGATGTCGACGTTCTGGACGCCAAAGGGCCCCGGTCCCGCTGCGCGCGGCCCGTCCTGGAGGGGAGAGGAAATGTTGACCAGCCGCGACCACCCTGGCCGGGAAGCACCACCTCGGCCGGGTCCTGGGCCCGCTGCACCATCGTGCGCCCGAACACCCGCACCCTCTACGACTCGGGCAGGTTTGCGACGGTCGATAGGCCCAGCAACTTGTCGACCGGGGTGATTTGCTCCTGGAGCATCGCGTGGCCCATGAGCTGGTTCCGGCGCGCCTCGCGCTCCTTCGGGCCGACCCTCGGCACCCGACCTCCAACTGCCGTCACCAAGGTTGCATCGCGCGACGCTGGGGTATATATCATAAAAACTGACCAGTCAGTTTGTATGCCTCGGAGGTACCCATGCCCAGCCTGACGCTGGCCCCCGACAAGAGGAGGCCGGCGGCCCGTCGGGCCGTGAATGCGCCGCAAGCGATGTTCGTCGGCGTCTCCCGCAGGCGCAGATTCAGCGTCGGGCGGCCGGTGCTGGTCGCGACAGGTGTGGCGGCCGGGGCGTTGGAGAACAACTACTGGCTGTTCATCCTGCAGATGTCGTTCATCATGGGCATGGTCGCGTTGGGCACGCTGATCGTGTCGGGTTACGCCCGGGAGATCACCATGATGCAGGCGGGCCTGACCGGTACCGCGATCTACGTGTCGGGGTGGGCCTACCGAACCAACTACGAGGGCCTGCGCTGGCCGTTCCCGGCCGCGCTGGCGCTGGGTGCCCTGGTGGTGGTGGCGATCTCGGTTGCGGTGGCCTTCGTTTCCGCCCGGCTTTCCCCGATCTACGTGCTGGTGCTGACCTTGGCGGTGCAGTTCACCATCGAGAACTCGATCTTCACCGTCGGCAAGCTGACCGGCGGGCTGCAGGCCCCGATCGTGCCGCGACCGAATTTCTACGGCATCTCCTTGCGCAACGAGCACCACGAGTACTTCTTCCTGATGGGTCTGGCCGTGGTGCTGATCGTGCTGGTGGAACGGTTCCGGCACTGCCGGTTCGGCCGGGCGATGCTGGCGGTGGGCTACGACAAGAGCGCCGCGGCGGCGATGGGCATCAACCCGTGGAAATATCGGATCAGTGCGTTCGCCCTCGGTGGGCTGTTCGCGGGGATCGGCGGGTCACTGTGGGCACCGCAACTGGGCGCCCCGCCGGGGGTCACGCAGTTCTCCGCGATGCAGTCGCTGTTCTACCTGGCCATCCCGGTCTTCGCCGGGTTCGACTCGGTGCTGGCGGTGTTCCTGACCGCCATGTTCTTCATGGCCCTGCCGATGGCGTTGGAGCAGTACCACTTCCAGCCACTGCTGCTCGGCGGGTCGGCGCTGATGGTCGGGGTGCTGATGGGCCCTCGCGGGCTCAGCGGGTTCACCGCCGATCTCGCCGCCACCTTGCGCAAGACGTGGGCGGGCGGCGGAGTGCGTGGCTTGGTCCGCCTGCTCGGCCGGCCGCGTCGGCCGGGCTGGCTGCACCCGCCGGACCGCACCGCGGCACGTGGTTACAAGGCCCTGCGTGCCCAGGAATCGGCCGGCTCCTGCTGGACCTCCGAACGACCCGGCACCCCGGTCAGCTGAGTCCGGCCGGGGTCAGAGGGAAACTGGCCCGTCACTGATCGCGACGAGCGCACCCGGGGAATCCGGCAGGCTATTCCGCGTAGTCCCCCTCCGGGGGCTCCGCGGGCCGCTGACCTGCATGTTTCGTGGTGGGCGTTGCAGGGATTGAACCTGCGGCCTCTTCCGTGTCAGGGAAGCGCTCTCCCGCTGAGCTAAACGCCCGGGTGGTGGTGCGAGGCCGGAGCGGGAATCGAACCCGCGTACAGGGCTTTGCAGGCCCTTGCCTAAGCCACTCGGCCATCCGGCCAGGAAGGCTGCCGCGGGGCGACCAGCCGGATCGCCGCATCCCTCGCTGGTACCCGGCCGGCTTCTCCTGCGGAGCTGCCGATCGGGCCACCTTCGAGCGGACGACGGGATTCGAACCCGCGACCCTCACCTTGGCAAGGTGATGCTCTACCAACTGAGCCACGTCCGCGTGAGCCACGGGGCGCTGGCCCCGCGGTGCAGGTAGGAACAATAGCCCATGGTGCGCGGCGCCTACATGACATGCCCGCAACGGGTGTGCCGCCGCCCGCCGCGCCGCTGACCTCCCCACAGGTTAGGTTGCAACACGTGGGGGACGAACCCGTTTTCCTGGCCGGCGGTCGCGTGGCCCGCGGCCTCCGCGAGGTGTCGAGCGACCCGGCAGCGCTGGATCGACCGGGGTTCTGGGCGGTCCAGGCGAGCTTCGAAGGCGAGTTCATCTGTGCCCGGTTCGGCGAGGTCACGCCGTACCGTCCCGCGACAACCAGGCCGTGGCGCGGTCCGGCGCCGCAGGAGTGGCAAAGCTCGCTGGACCGGGTTGCCTACGTTCACGCCGTGAGCCTGATCCGCGACCGGATCGCGGCGGGGGAGGTCTACCAGACCAATCTCTGCCGCGTGCTCAGCGCGCCGCTGCCCGAACCCGCCGCGGCCGACGTGATGGCCCTCTGGCAGGCGCTGGAGCGCGGCAACCCCGCCCCCTACTCCGCCGCCCTGCGACTGCCCGACCATGGCGTACAGGTCGCCTGCGCCTCGCCTGAGCTGTTCGTACGGCGCAGCGGCGCAACTGTCGAGTCGGGGCCGATCAAGGGCACGGCACGGTTCGCCGGCGGTCTGTCGGACAAGGACCGGGCCGAGAACGTCATGATCGTCGACCTGGTGCGCAACGACCTCGGCCGGATCTGCGCCACGGGCAGCGTGACGGTCCCGGAACTGTGCGCCGAGCAGGCCCACCCCGGTCTGGTGCACCTGGTCTCGACCGTCCGTGGCCGGTTGGCGCCGGGCACCTCCTGGTCGGAGCTGATGGCTGCCACGTTCCCGCCCGGTTCGGTCTCCGGGGCACCGAAGGCCGCGGCGCTGAGCCTGATCCGGGAGCTGGAACCGGTGCCGCGCGGCCCCTACTGCGGTGCGCTGGGGTGGGTGGACTCCCGGCGGGGGAGCGCGTGTCTGGCGGTCGGCATCCGGACGTTCTGGATCACGGATGATCGGCTGCATTTCGGCACCGGAGCCGGCATCACCTGGGGCTCGGACCCGGAGGCGGAATGGTTGGAGACCGAACTCAAGGCCCGCCGGTTGCTGTCGCTGGCGGCCGGGTCGGCGGAGCTCACCGGCGCGGCCCGGTGACAGTCGCTCCGGCGGTCTGGCTGAACGACCGTCTCGTGCCGGCCCAGGCCGCGACGGTCTCGGTGTTCGACCACGGCCTCACGGTGGGCGACGGGGTCTTCGAGACCACGAAGGTCGAGCACGGCGTCCCGTTCGCGCTCACCCGACACCTGCGGCGGCTGAGTCGGTCCGCGGACATGGTCGGGCTGTCCCTGCCCGCGGACGACCTGCTGCGTGAGGCGGCAGCGGCGGTGTGCCGAGGAGTCGCCGACGTAGCACTGGTGAGGCTTCGGATCACGCTGACGGCCGGGCCTGGGCCGGCAGGATCCCTGCGTGGCGACGGGCCACCGACGCTACTGGTGACGGCCACCGAGACGCAGCCTCCGGTTGGTCCCGAGACCGCGATCCTGGTGCCCTGGCGGCGCAATCACCGCGGGGCCCTGACCGGGGTGAAGTCCACCTCCTACCTGGAGAACGTCGTCGCTCTGGCCGCGGCCCGACGTGCCGGAGTCGGGGAGGCCCTGCTGGCCAACGTCGCCGACGAGCTGTGCGAAGGCACCGGCACCAACGTGTTCTGTGTGCTCGACGGCGTCGCGGTCACGCCGCCGCTGAGCTCCGGCTGCCTGGCGGGGATCACCCGTGCCCTGGTTCTGGAATGGTGCCCCGAAGTCGTCGAAGGTCGGCTCGACCTGGACGACCTGGCCCGGGCCGAGGAAGTCTTCCTGACCTCGTCGACCCGCGATGTGCACGCCGTGGCGGTGGTCGACGGCAGGCGCCCAGGCGGGCCGTCGGCGGCGGTTCCTGGCCCCGTGACAGCCCGGCTCGCGAAAGGGTTTCAGGCCGCCGCGTCGGCGGAATCGGATCCGTAGGTAGCGCAGCCCAGCAAATGCGCGGCGCTCGCGAAGCGAGTCGCCGCCCGTGAAGCGGTGCGGAGCACCGCAATGTCACGAGATCAGATCGACCCTGGCCCGCGCTTTCCGCGGGCACACGTCTCCCGTCGCCTCAGGTTTTGCGAAGCCGCGCCGGCGGACGCTGATCCGACTCAGCGGGCCACGCATCGAACGGCGGCGCTCGCGAAGCGAGTCGCCGCCGGCGAAGCGGTGCGGAGCACCGCAATGTCACGAGATCAGATCGACCCTGGCCCGCGCTTTCCGCGGGCACACGTCTCCCGTCGGTCAGATCTCCGCGATCAGCTGGGTCAGCGCCGCGTCGATGTCCAGGTGCACGGACTCGTCGCCGGCCGCGACCGTGGCGTAGGTCCGCTCGAGGAAGTTCGACAGCTCCGGGGCCGGGGCCTCCAGCAGCGCCTCACCCTCGGGTGAACTCAGCGATATGTAGACAACCTGCTCGCCGGCTTCGCTGGACGGCCAGACCCGCACGTCGCCCAGGCCGGCGTCGTCCTTGAGGCCGGCGGCGAGGAGGTCGCGGGCGAAGACCCACTCCACCGTGTCGCCGGCTGCGTGGAAGGTCGCGTGGATCGCATAGGGATCGGAAACGTCGTACCGCAGCGCGGCGGGGACCGGCAGGGCGGCGTCGCCCGCGACGAGCAGTCGCAGCCGGAGCTCGCAGGTGATCGAGGGCTCTGCCTTCATCTGCGCGCCGTACCTCTCTCGATATTGCTCGGCGGTTTGCCCGGCCTCTCCGGGACCATTCGCGCTGCCACGCCTTGGCCCCGGGAGTCAAACCTTGCCGCGCTTGGCTTCGTTCAGGCTGTACAACGCCGCGGCGAAGCTCAGGTCACTGTGTATCGCCATGATTCTTCGCCAGGCAAGGGGCAAGGGGCTTCGCAATGCGCTGGTCACGCCGTGTGGCAGGGCGTCCGACGGTGATCGGTTCTCGTCACGCTGCGCCATCATCCGTGTCCGGAATGCCCTTGTTGTACTGGGCAAATCCACGCAGTAGGCCCAATGTGGGCACTCACTGTGTGGTCAGTGGACCCACACGCGAATCGCACGTCGGACACCCAACCGGACACGCAGACCGACCGGTAACGATCTTGGCCCAGCTAAATTTGAACTGAGCTTGGCGAGTGGCATCCGTCGGTATGGTCATGTCCCCCGACCGGGGATCCGACGCCGAATGTCCGGCGAACGCCCGTCGGAACGACATCGGGTAGGGTCTGCATCCGCATCCCGGGCGATTAGCTCAGCGGGAGAGCGCCCCGCTCACACCGGGGAGGTCACTGGTTCGATCCCAGTATCGCCCACGAGACTCGGGGGCAGTGTGCTCGCGCTTCGCGCTCGCGGGTCGTCTCGTCGTCACATTGCGGCGCTCCGCGCCGCTGCGAGGGGGCCCCGCCCCTCGCCCACCCCCATCTCCCGGGGCTGATTGCCCGACGATGGCGGAAGCCTGGGCGCCTCCCACCGAGGGCCCAGCGGCCGACCATAGGGCCAAGCTTCGGCACCTCCTGCCGCGCTCTCCTGCCGGCGGCTGAGGCCCGATATTGGGCGGGGGCTTCTCGCGCCCGGCCGATACGCTCGCGGCGGGATGGGTGTGCAGCCGAGGGAGTCGTGGTGTCCGACCTGAAGATCGTCGTCGACGGTGAGCCCCGCTGTGTCCCGGCGGGAACGACGGCGGCCGAGCTGTTCGCGGAGCAACGCTCCGTGATCGCAGCGCGGGTCGGCGGGGTGTTGCGGGACCTCGCGCACGCGCCGGCGGAGGGCGATGTCGTCGAAGGTGTGACGAACGACTCAGCCGATGGGCTGGCAATCGTCCGCCATTCCTGTGCGCACGTGATGGCCCAGGCGGTCCAGGAACTGTTCCCGGACGCCAGGCTGGGCATCGGTCCGCCGATCGAGAACGGCTTCTACTACGACTTCGACGTCATCGACCCGTTCACCCCGGACGACCTCGGGCGGGTCGAGAAGCGGATGCAGGAGCTGATCAAGGAGCGGCAAACCTTCAGCCGCCGGGAGGTCTCCGACGACGTCGCCCGCGTGGAGCTGGCCGCCGAGCCGTACAAGCTGGAGCTGATCGGCCTGAAGGGCTCGGCCGGGGCGGGCGAGGGCGCCGAGGTCGAGGTCGGCTCGGGCGGGCTGACCATCTACGACAACCACCGCCGGGACGGCTCCCTGGCCTGGAAGGACCTGTGCCGCGGCCCGCACGTCCCGACCACCGGCCACATCCCGGCGTTCAAGCTGATGCGCAGCGCGGCCGCCTACTGGCGGAGCAGCGAGAAGAACCCCCAGCTGCAGCGGCTCTACGGCACCGCCTGGGAGTCCCGCGATGCCCTGAAGGGCTACCTGACCCGGTTGGAGGAGGCCGCCCGGCGCGACCACCGCAAGCTCGGCGTGGAGCTGGACCTGTTCTCGTTCCCCGACGAGATCGGCTCCGGCCTGGCCGTCTTCCACCCCAAGGGTGGGGTGCTCAAGCGGGAGATGGAGGACTACGTCCGGCGCCGGCACATCGAGGAGGGGTTCCAGTACGTCGGCACCCCGCACATCACCAAGCAGGGTCTGTTCGAGACCTCCGGCCACCTGCCGTACTACGCCGACACCATGTTCCCGCCGATGGAGCTCGAGGGCGCGAACTACTACCTCAAGGCGATGAACTGCCCGATGCACAACCTGATCTACCGCTCCCGCGGACGGTCCTACCGCGAGCTGCCGCTGCGGTTGTTCGAGTTCGGCACCGTCTACCGGTATGAGAAGTCCGGCGTGGTGCACGGGCTCACCCGGGTCCGCGGGCTGACCCAGGACGACTCGCACTCCTACGTCGCCCCGGAGCAGGCCGCGGCCGAGATCAAGCACCTGCTCGGGTTCGTGCTGGGCCTGCTCAAGGATTTCGGGTTGGACGACTTCTACCTGGAGCTGTCGACCCGCGACCCGGGCTCGGACAAGTTCATCGGTGGCGACGAGGAGTGGGCGCAGGCGACTGCGATCCTGGCCGACGCCGCGCGCGAGACCGGTCTGGACCTGGTGGACGACCCCGGCGGGGCGGCCTTCTACGGGCCGAAGATCTCCGTACAGACCCGGGACGCGATCGGCCGCACGTGGCAGATGTCGACCATCCAGTACGACTTCAACCAGCCCGCCCGGTTCGGCCTGGAATACCAGGCCGCCGACGGCACCCGCAAGCAGCCGGTGATGATCCACTCGGCCAAGTTCGGCTCGATCGAGCGATTCATGGGCGTGCTGGTCGAGCACTACGCGGGTGCGTTCCCGCCCTGGCTGGCGCCGGTGCAGGTGGTGGGCATCCCGATCACGGACAGCCACGTGGAACATCTTGACGGGGTGTCAGAACTGTTGCGGGCAAAGGGAATCCGCGTCGAGGTGGACTACTCCGACGACCGTATGCAGAAGAAGATCCGCAACGCCCAGAAGCTCAAGATTCCGTTCATGCTGCTGGCCGGCGACGACGACGTGGCGGTGCGCGCGGTCAGCTTCCGGTTCCGCAACGGGGAGCAGCGCAACCAGGTCCCGGTGGCCGAGGCGGTCGACCTGATCGTCGCCGCGGTGCGCGACCGCATCCAGGTGTGACCACGGGATGACACCCCTTGAGCCGGCCGGCGTCGGCGTGTCGCGGCCGGATTTCGCACGGTGGGGGTGTCACCCCCACCGCACGGGCACCGGCACGGGCAGGCGCAGGCGCACGGGTACCGGCACGGGTACCGGCACGGGTACCGGCACGGGTACGGGCACGGGGCGGCGAGGGTGAGCGAGGTCGTGGAGTCAGGCGAGCTCGACGAGCCGGACGGCTTCGGGCGCTTGTGGACCCCGCACCGGATGGCCTACATCAAGGGCGAGAACAAGCCGGTCGGAACCGGACCGGACGGCTGCCCGTTCTGCGGGATCCCGTCGTTGGGCGATGCCGAGGGCCTGGTGGTGCGCCGCGGTGAGTACGTCTACGCGGTGCTCAACCGGTACCCGTACAACAGCGGCCACCTGATGGTCGTGCCCTACCGGCACGTCGCGGACTACGCCGACCTCACCGCCGCCGAGGCCACCGAGACCGCGGAGTTGACCCAACAGGCGCTGCGCGCGCTGCGGGCGGCCTCCGGGGCGCAGGGCTTCAACGTCGGGATGAACCTGGGCGCGGTGGCCGGCGCCGGGATCGCCGCGCACCTGCACCAGCACGTCGTGCCGCGCTGGGGCGGGGACACGAACTTCATGCCGGTCATCGCCCGGACCAAGGTGCTCTCGCAGGTGCTCAGCCAGACCCTGGAGGCGCTGCGGGCCGCGTGGCCCGAGCCTCCGTCCGCGGACCCGGGGGGCTGATTCGGTGCCGGACTGGGCGTTGAGCCCGTTGGACATCTCGTTCCTGGCCATCGAGACTCCGGCCACGCCGATGAACCTCGGTGCGGTCATGATCATCGACGGCGCGCCGGACCCGGACGCGAGGGTGCTGGCGGATCTGCTGCGGGAACGTGCGGCCCGGGTGCCCCGACTGCGCCGGAAGCTCGGCTCGAATTGGCTCCCGATCGGCGGTGCCAGCTGGGTCGTCGACCCCGGATTCGACCCCGCGCGGCATGTCCTGCTGCAGAGCGCATTCGGCGGCGGTGGGTCGGCCGAGTTGTACAGCTGGATCGCGCGGACCCTGGCCGAACCCCTGGACCGAACTCGTCCACTGTGGGAACTGCACCTGCTCGCCGAACTGGCCAACGGCGGGATCGCGGTGCTGATGAAGCTGCACCACGCGTTCCTGGACGGTCTAGGGGCGGTGGCGCTCGCGTTCGCCCTCTGCGACGGCGGCACCGACCGGCTGCCCGGCCCGGATCTGCAGCCGGCCGGCCCGGCCTCGGTCGCCCGCGCGCTGGCCCGTCGAATCGTGGGTCCGTTGGCGGAGGTGACCGACCCGAAGTACCTGGCCCGGACGGCGTTGCACGGAGTCAGCACGGCTGCCGGGGTGGTCTCCACCATGCGCAACCCGGGGCACGGTCTGCCGTTCGACTGCACGGTCAGCCCGATGCGCGAGTTCGCCGGCGCCTCGGTCGAGATGGCCGACCTACGGCTGCTGCGCCGCCTGCACGGAGGTTCCGGCGGCACCGCCAACGACATCCTGGTCGGGTTGACGGCCGGGGCCATCCGGTCCTGGCTGGCCGACCACGGATTCGACGTCGCCCGGAAGATCCGCGCGATGGTGCCGGTGAACTCCGCGCGCCGCCCGGTCAGCGGCGGGGCCGGGAACAACTTCTCCGCGTTCCTGCTGGAACTGCCGATCGACGAGCCCGACCCGGTGGCACGAGTGCGCGCGGTCTGCGAGGCGATGACGCACAACCGCGCGATCGGGCCGGAGGGCGGCCCGGGTGCGGTGCAGCTGCTGACCAACCTGCTGCCGCCGTCCGTGGTCCGGATCGGTGGGCCCTGGCTGGCCAACCACGCCGCCCGGCTGTTCGACATCCTCATCACCACGGTGCCCCTGCCGCGGCCGCTGCAGTTGGGCGGCTTCGAGCTCACCGAGATGTACCCGGTGGCGCCGCTGGCCCAGGGGCAGCCGCTGGGCATCGCGTTGTCCACCTATCGCGGCCGCGGCTACGTCGGCATCACCGCCGACCCGTTGGCCGTCCCCGACCCGGCCCGCCTGGCCGCCGCGGTGCCCGCCGAACTCGAACTGCTGCTGCGCGCCTCGGCCTGATGGTTGACGGTTGCGTCCGGGTAACCGCGACCTATAGGTGCCGGTTACCCGGACGCAACGGGGGAGCGTGCTACTCCTTGGCGTCCTCCTGGACCTTGGCCGCGATGTGCGACGGCATCGGCTCGTGGCGCACGTAGCGCCGGCTGAACGTGCCGGTGCCGTGGGACAGCGAACGCAGGTCGATCGCGTAGCGCACGATCTCCAACGCCGGCACCTCGGCCTTGATCAACGTCCGGCCGCCGCTGCCGACCGGCTCGCTGCCCAGCACCCGGCCGCGGCGGGTGGACAGGTCGCCCATGATCGCCCCGACGTAGTCGTCGGCGATCAGCACGGCGATCTCGTCGACCGGTTCGAGCAGGGACACCGCGCCCTTCTCCGCCGCGTCCTTCAGCGCCAGCGCCCCGGCGGTCTGGAACGCCATGTCGGAGGAGTCCACGCTGTGCGCCTTGCCGTCGTACAACGTGACCCGGATGTCCTGCACTGCATAGCCGGCCACGACGCCGCGCTCCATCTGGGTGCGGACGCCCTTCTCCACCGACGGGATGAACTGCCGCGGCACAGCACCGCCGACGACCTTGTCGACGAACTCGAATCCGGAGCCCGACGGCAGCGGCTCGACCTCGATGTCGCAGACCGCGTACTGCCCGTGCCCACCGGACTGCTTGACGTGCCGGCCGTGCCCGTTCGCCTTCCCGGAGAAGGTCTCCCGCAGCGAGACCTTGAGTGCCACCGAGTCCACGGCCACGCCGTAGCGGTTGGTCAGCCGGTCCAGCAGCACGTCGAGATGGGCCTCGCCCATGCACCACAGCACCAGCTGATGGGTGTCGCCGTTGTGCTCCAGCCGCAGCGTGGGGTCCTCCGCGATCAGCCGGCCCAGGCCGATGGACAGCTTGTCCTCGTCGGCCTTGGAACGGGCCACCACCGCCACCGGCAGCAGCGGCTCGGGCATCGTCCACGGCTGCATCAGCAGCGGCGCGTCCTTGTCCGACAACGTGTCGCCGGTCTCCGCCTTGGTCAGCTTCGCCACCGCGACCACGTCGCCCGCGACGGCCTTCTCCAGCGGCCGGTGGGTCTTGCCGAGGGGACAGGTCAGCGCGCCGACCTTCTCGTCCGCGTCGTGGTCGGCGTGCCCGCGGTCGGCCAGGAAGTGCCCCGACACGTGCACGGTGGCATCCGCGCGCAGCGTGCCGGAGAAGATCCGAACCAGCGAGATCTTGCCCACGTAAGGGTCGGAGGTGGTCTTCACGACCTCGGCGACCAGCGGCCCGGCGGGGTCGCAGCTCAGCGCCGGGCGGGAGTCGCCGGACAGGCCGGTGACCTCGGGGATGCGGTGCTCGGTCGGCGAGGGGAAGGCCTCGGTCATGATCTCCAGCAGCTCGGTCATGCCGACGCCGGTGGTCGGGTTGGCCGGCAGCACCGGGTAGAACGACCCAGCCGCGACCGCGGTCTCCAGGTCGTCGATGAGCACCTTGAGGTCGATGTCCTCGCCGGAGAGGTAACGGTCCATCAGGGACTCGTCCTCGCTCTCGGCGATGATGCCCTCGATGAGCGAGTTGCGCGGTTCCTCGATCTCGGCCGCCACGGCTGCGTCGGCGGGCGCGGTCGTACGGGTGCCGCTGCTGTAGTCGTAGACCCTTCTGGAGAGCAGCCCGACCAGGCCGGTCAACGCGCCGTCGGCGCCGATGCGCGGCAGGTAGGCAGGCAGCACTCCGCCGCCGAAGGCGTCCTGGCAGATGTCGAGGACCCCGGGGTAGTCCGTCCGCTGATGGTCCAGCTTGGTGACGACGACCGCGCGCGGCATCCCGACGGCGGCGCACTCCTCCCACAGCATCTTGGTGGTGCCGTCCACACCGTCGGCGGCGGAGACCACGAACAGCGCCGCGTCGGCGGCCCGCAGGCCCGCGCGCAGGTCGCCGACGAAGTCGGCGTAACCGGGGGCGTCGAGCAGGTTCACCTTGACGTCGCCGACCGTGATCGGGGCCGGCGTGAGGTTCACGGAACGTTGCTGGCGGACCTCGGCCTCATCGAAGTCGCTGACCGTGCTGCCGTCCTCGATGCGGCCGGCTCGGGACACGGCGCCGGTGGCCAGCAGCAGCGCCTCGGTCAGAGTCGTCTTACCGGCTCCGGTGTGGCCGACCAGAACCACGTTGCGAATCTTGCTCGGCTGGTCGGCCTCCGGTGCCCTGCCGGCTACCCCGGAGTGGGACTTGTCGGCCATGCGCCACCTCCTCGTGGTTGTGCCCGGGGAGCGGCCGCGGCGGTCGCTCGGGGCGAATCGCTCTGGCAGAGAACACCCGGACAGGCCACGCCGGCAAGGGTTCGTCCGCAACCCTTAGGCAACCAACCGTTCATACATGAGCGACTCGACCGTGCATGCTCGGAGGCGGGCGAGCCGGGGCGACGCAGGGACCAGCTACATGCGCCGACCCGCTCGGCGTGGCGGCCTCGATCAGGAACGCGCGTACGTGCGTACGATTCATTGCCGATTGTCGGCGAATGCTCCCGTCGACTGCCGGGGCCGCGCACGGGTCTCGGCGTGCGGGCGACACAGCCGAAGCTGGGAGAAGCCGTGCTCAACAAGTACGCGCGTGCGTTCTTCAGTCGGGTGATGCGCCCGATCGCGGCGCTGCTGGTCCGCGCCGGGGTGAGCCCCGACGTCGTGACCCTCATCGGCACGGCCGGAGTGATCGCGGGCGCGTTGTGGCTCTACCCCCAGGGGCAGTTCTTCTGGGGCACGATGTGGATCACCGGTTTCGTGTTCGCCGACATGATCGACGGCAATATGGCCCGGATCACCCAGCGGTCGTCGATCTGGGGCGCGTACCTGGACTCCACGATGGACCGCTTCGGCGACGCCGCGATCTTCGCGGGACTGGCGATGTGGTGGGCGGGGGGCGGCCACAACCGGGCACTCTGCGCATTGGCCATCTACAACCTGGCGGCCGGTTCGCTGGTCTCCTACACCCGGGCGCGGGCGGAGAGTCTGGACATGCAGGGCACGGTCGGCATGGCAGAACGCGCCGACCGACTGGTCGCGGTGCTGGTCGCCACCGGGTTCAACGGGATCGGGGTGCCATACGTGCTCACCGTGGCGCTGGTCCTGGTCGGCCTGGCCAGCACGGTCACCTACACCCAGCGGATCCTGTTCGTGCGCAAGCAGGCCCTCGACATCGACGCCAGAGCGGCGCGGGGGGCCGTGAGCTAGATGACGACGCCAAGGGGGATGGCCCAGGCGGAGCGGGTGACGCCGGTCGAGCGGCTCACCGCCGCGGCGTACCTAGCCGCCTGGCGGACGGTGCGCCTGTTGCCCACGCCGGTCGCGGACCGGCTGTTCCGCCGGATCGCGGACACGATGTGGGGCCGGCACGGGCGCGGGGTCGTCCAGTTGGAGCGCAATCTGGCCCGGGTGATCGGGACCCGACCCGACTCGCCCCGGGTCCGCGAGCTGAGCCGCGACGCGCTGCGGTCCTACCTGCGCTACTGGTGCGAGACCTTCCGGCTGCCCGCGTACTCCCCGCACGACGTCTCGGCCGCGGTCGTGCCCTCCGGCGAGGAGCACCTGCGGGCCGCCCGGGACGTCGGCATCGGCGTGGTGCTGGCCCTGCCGCACTGCGGCAACTGGGACCTGGCCGGCGCCTGGCTGGCCGGGCACGACACGCCGTTCACGACGGTCGCGGAACGGCTCCGCCCGGCCTCGCTCCACCAGGCCTTCGTGGACTACCGGACCGGGCTGGGGATGGAGGTCCTGCCACTGGACGGCACCAACGGAGCCGCGGTGTTCACCGTGTTGGCGGCGCGGTTGCGCGACGGCAAGGTGGTCGCTCTGGTGGCCGACCGGGATCTGACCGAGAGCGGACTGGAGGTCGAGTTCTTCGGAGACACCGCCCGGATGCCAGGTGGCGCCGCCGCGTTGTCGGTCGCCACCGGCGCAGCGTTGGTGCCGCTGACGCTGTGGTACGAGGGCCCGCGGATGCGGTTGGCCTTCCACGTCCCGATCGAGCAGCCGACGTGGGGCACGCGGTCCGAGCGGATCGCCACCATGACCCAGCGCCTGGCCGACACCTTCGCCGACTCGATCGCGGCGCACCCCGCCGACTGGCACATGCTGCAGCGGATCTGGCCCGGCGATGCCCGGTTGCGGCACGTGGCGTCTGCAGGCCGCGGTCCGCGGTCGACGGGGCCGTGATCGACGATGCGTGTGGGCCTGGTCTGCCCGTACTCCTGGGACGTGCCGGGGGGCGTCCAGTCGCACATCCGTGATCTGGCGGGCGCGCTGATCGATTGCGGACACACGGTCTCGGTGTTGGCCCCGGCCGAGTCCGGCGGGGGCCCGGCGTGGCCGGACTGGGTCGTCCCGGCGGGGCGTGCCGTCCCGGTGCCGTACAACGGTTCGGTGGCCCGGCTGGCGTTCGGGCCGGTGACCCTGGCCCGGGTCCGGCGCTGGTTGGCCGACGGTGCGTTCGACCTGTTGCACGTCCATGAGCCGACGGTGCCCAGCTTGTCCCTGCTGGCCTGCTGGAGCGCCGTCGGACCGATCGTCGGCACCTTTCACGTCTCCCGGGGACGGTCCCGGACGATGGCGGCGGCGCACTCGGCGCTGCAGCCCGCTCTGGAGAAGCTGACCGCACGGATCGCCGTCTCCGAGCCGGCGCGGCGCACGCTGGTCGAACACCTGGGGGGCGACGCGATCCTGATCCCCAACGGGGTCACGGTGGCCCGGTTCGCCGCGGCGGAGCCGTTCGACGGCTGGCCCGGCCCCAGGAGTGCGATCGGCTTCCTCGGGCGCTTCGACGAGCCGCGCAAGGGGTTCGCCGTGCTGGTGGCCGCCCTCGACCGACTCGTCGAGGAGCGGCCCGGGCTACGGCTGCTGGTGGCCGGACCGGGCGAGGTCGCGCAGGCGTTGGCCGCCATGCCGCCCCGGGTCGCGGCGCGGACCACGATGCTCGGGTTGGTGAGCGACGCCGACAAGGCGCGGCTGCTGCGCTCGGTCGATCTCTATGTGGCCCCCAACACCGGCGGAGAGAGCTTCGGGATTGTGCTCACCGAGGCGTTGGCGGCCGGGACAGCGGTGGTCGCCTCCGACCTGGAGGGCTTCCGCATGGTGCTGGACAACGGGGCGTGCGCCCGGCTGGTGCCACCGAGCGACCCGGTCGCGTTGAGCGAGGCCCTGGGGCAACTGCTGGACGACCCGGCCGCGCGGCGGGCGCTCGCGGCGGCCGGATCCGCCTGCGTGCAACGTTTCGACTGGGGCCGGGTGGTCGCCGACGTGGTCGCCGTCTACGAGACCGTCGTGGCCGGTTCCGGTGCCGACGAGGCCCGCGCTCCTCGATTCGGCCGCCTCGCCGGGTTGTCCGGGCGCTGAGCGCGCGGAACGCCGATGTCCCTGCTGGTCCTACTGGTCGTCTCGGTCGCCTTGATCGGCCTCTACCTGAGCTGGACGGCCGGCCGGTTGGACCGGCTGCACCACCGCGTCCAGATCGCCCGGTTCGCCCTGGACGCCCAACTCGTGCGGCGCTCGGCAGTCGCGTTGGAGCTGGCTACCAGCGGTCTGGTCGACCCGGCCGCGTCCCTGCTCATCGCCGGCGCCGCCCATGTGGCTCGGGAGGCGGACGGTGACAAGCGGGAGCCGGCCGAGTCGGATCTGTCGGCGGCACTGCGCGCCGCGTTGGACCAGCCCGGCCAGGTTGAGGAGCTGCGCGCCGACTGTGCCGGCGAGGCGTTGCTCGCCCAGCTCGACGGGGCCGCCGCCCGGGTCGTCATGGCCCGCCGATTCCACAACGACGTGGTCCGGGCGACCCGCGCGGTGCGCCGCAAACGACACGTCCGCTACCTGCGGCTGGCCGGCAAAGCGCCGGAGCCCGCCAGCTTCGAGTGCGACGACAGCCCGCCGGCCTGCCTGGCCCGCGGGCTGTAGATCTGGCGGCGAGCACAGTCGCGGGCCGCGTCAGCCGCCGCGAACTAGACTGGCGGGTAAGCCAAACCCGCATGAAGGACGAGCGTTGACCGAGCCCGAGAACGACCGAAGCTCAGCCCGCGGCACCGCGCGCGTCAAACGCGGGATGGCCGAGATGCTCAAGGGCGGCGTGATCATGGACGTGGTCACCGTGGAGCACGCCAAGATTGCCGAGGACGCCGGCGCGGTCGCGGTCATGGCGCTCGAGCGGGTGCCGGCGGACATCCGGACCCAGGGTGGTATCGCCCGGATGTCGGACCCGGACATGATCGCCGGGATCGTCGACGCCGTCTCGATACCGGTGATGGCCAAGGCCCGGATCGGGCATTTCGTCGAGGCCCAGGTGCTGCAGGCGATCGGCGTGGATTACATCGACGAGTCCGAGGTGTTGACCCCGGCCGACGAGGCCCACCACATCGACAAGTGGGGCTTCACCGTGCCGTTCGTCTGCGGGGCGACCGACCTCGGGGAGGCGCTTCGGCGCATCGGTGAGGGCGCGGCGATGATCCGTTCCAAGGGCGAGGCCGGGACGGGGAACGTCATCGAGGCCGTGCGCCACATGCGCCGGTTGCGGACCGACATCCGTCGGCTGGCGAACATGGACGCCGAGGAGCTGTACGCCGCCGCCAAGCAGTTGGCCGCGCCGCTGGACCTCGTCCAGGAGGTCGCCGAGGCCGGGCGCCTGCCGGTGGTGCTGTTCACCGCCGGCGGCATCGCGACCCCGGCGGATGCGGCGATGATGATGCAGCTGGGTGCGGAGGGGGTGTTCGTCGGGTCGGGGATCTTCAAGTCCGGCGACCCGGCGCGGCGGGCCGAGGCGATCGTGAAGGCGACCACCTTTTACGACGACCCGGACGTGCTGGCCAAGGTTTCCCGCGGGCTGGGTGAGGCCATGGTGGGCATCAACATCTCGAGCCTGCCCGACGACCAGCGGTTCGCCGGCCGCGGTTGGTGAACGACGCGGCGCCACCGGTCGGCGTGCTGGCGCTGCAGGGCGACGTCGTCGAGCACCTGCGGATGCTGACGGCGGCCGGCGCGCGGGCGGTTCGGGTACGTCGCGCCGAGGAACTCGCGGCGGTGGCCGGGCTGGTCCTGCCCGGCGGGGAGTCGACCACGATGGCCAAGCTGGCGCGGGCCTTCGAGGTCCTCGAGCCGCTGCGGGCAGCTGTGAAGGCCGAGCTGCCGATGTACGGCTCCTGCGCCGGGATGATCCTGCTCGCCGACCGGGTGCTCGACGGGGCCGCCGACCAGGAGACCGTCGGTGGACTGGACATCACCGTCCGGCGCAACGCCTTCGGCCGCCAGATCGACTCGTTCGAGGCCGATCTGGCCCTCGACCCGGGCCTGGCCGGCGGCGACGGGGCGTTCCGCGCGGTGTTCATCCGGGCTCCCTGGGTCGAGGAGGTCGGCCGCCGGGTGAGCGTCTTGGCCCGTGTCCGACAGGCGCCCGATCCGGGCGCCCTGGGTAGGATCGTGGCCGTTCGCCAGGGCAACCTGCTGGCGACGTCCTTCCACCCCGAACTCACCGGCGACGAGCGCGTGCACCGGTACTTCGTGGACCTGGTGCGGAGCAGCTGACCGGGAGCCACCGAACAACGGCGAGCAGGACCAGGCTCCACCGACAAACACGGCGAGGGAACTCAGGGATGTCAGGTCATTCCAAGTGGGCTACCACTAAGCACAAGAAAGCCGTGATCGACTCCAAGCGCGGCAAGATGTTCGCCAAGCTGATCAAGAACATCGAGGTCGCGGCCCGGACCGGCGGCGGCGACCCGGCGGGCAATCCGACGCTGTACGACGCGATCCAGAAGGCCAAGAAGAGTTCGGTCCCGAACGACAACATCGACCGCGCGGTCAAGCGGGGCTCCGGGGTCGAGGCCGGCGGCGCCGACTGGCAGACGATCACGTACGAGGGCTACGGGCCGAACGGCGTTGCGATCCTGATCGAGTGCCTGACCGACAACCGCAACCGGGCCGCCTCCGAGGTCCGCGTGGCGGTGACTCGCAACGGCGGCTCGATGGCCGATCCGGGTTCGGTGTCGTACCTGTTCAATCGCAAGGGCGTCGTGATGGTCCCGGCCACGGCCGGCATGTCCGAGGACGACGTGCTGCTGGCGGTGCTGGAGGCGGGCGCCGAGGAGGTCAACAACCTCGGCGAGTCCTTCGAGGTGATCAGCGAGGCCGGCGACATGGTGGCCGTTCGCACGGCGCTGGTCGAGGCGGGCATCGAGTACGAGTCGGCGGACGCCTCGTTCCTGCCGTCGGTCAGCGTGCCGCTGGACGAGGAGGGCGCGCGCAAGGTGTTCAAGTTGATCGAGGCCATCGACGACCTCGACGACGTCCAAAACGTTTATGCCAATTTCGACGTGTCCGACGACGTCATGGCGCTGATCGACGCCTGAACACCCGCCCGGGCGAGTGATCTTGTGACTTGCCCGAGCCGACACACACCCTCTGGTGCGGGAACTAACCCCGGAGGGTGCGGTGCGCAGGTCGTTGATGCTGGGTGCGGGCTGCTTGGTGCTGCTCGGCACGTCCGGTTGCGGGTCCGATCAGGATCACGTGCTCGGCGTGGGCGCGCAGCGCCCGGTCGTCGCCCCCGCCCGCCTGGCCTCCGTCGGCCCGGTGGTCGACACGTCGACCCGCAAGGTGACGGTGGACACCTACGCGACCGCCGTGTGCACCGGCCTGGCGCAGTTCGGGGTCGACTTCCACGCCGCCAAGGCGCACCGGGCAGTCGCGATGACCGGCACCGCCACCCGGAGCGCGCTGCTCGGCTACTACGACTCTCTGGACGTGGCCTTCGCCAAGATGGTGGCCACGACGCGAGCTGCCGGGATCCCGAACCTCTCCGACGGTAAGGAGGTCGCCGCGGGCATCGTGTCCACGCTGAATGCCGCCCGCGAGGCCGGCGATCACTACCGGCCGAAGGCCCAGGCGCTGGGTGGGTCGGAGGCCAAGGAGATGCGCACCGCCGCCCAGCGGATAGCTGACAGCTCCGACCGCGACGTCGCCGGTGTCATGCGCCGGTTGAGTCGCTACGACGGTGACCCGCAGTTCCGCACCGCCTTCACCCGCGCCATCACCTGCCAGCACCGCTGAGCCGCAGCGCGTCGCGGCGCGGAATTGTCGGTGCGCTCCTCTAGCTTGGGTCCGAACAGACGTTCGGACTGGAGGCAGCGATGCGGGTGCTCGGTGTCGATCCGGGCCTGACCCGGTGCGGCATCGGGGTGGTCGACGACCTGCCCGGCCGGCGGGTCTGCCTGGTCGACGTGGTCGTGGTCCGCAGCGATCCGGCCGCGGCACTCGGCGAGCGCCTGCTCATGGTGGAGCGCAGCGTGGAACTCATGTTGGACGTCCATCATCCGCAGGCCGTCGCGGTGGAGCGCGTGTTCAGCCAGCACAACGTGCGGACGGTGATGGGTACCGCGCAGGCCGGCGCGGTGGCGATCGCGTGTGCGGCGCGGCGCGGCATCCCGGTGGCGTTGTACACGCCGAGCGAGGTTAAGGCCGCCGTGACGGGCAGCGGGCGGGCCGACAAGCAGCAGGTCGGCGTGATGGTCACCCGGCTGCTGCGGCTCGACGGGCCCCCCCGTCCGGCCGATGCGGCCGACGCCCTTGCGCTGGCCATCTGTCATCTCTGGCGCGGCACGGCGCAGCAGCGGATCGCCTCGGCGGCCGCGGGGGTGCCCGCCGCTCGACTTCCGAAAGGGGTTCGCGGGTGATCTCGTTCGTCTCGGGTCGGGTGGCCGCGTTGGGTCCGGACGCCGCCGTGGTCGAGGTCGGTGGGGTGGGGCTGCGCGTGCACTGCACGCCGAACACCTTGGCCGGCCTACGGGTGGGGGAGCGGGCACACCTGCCCAGCACGTTGATCGTCCGGGAGGACTCCCTGACGCTGTACGGCTTCGCCGACGACGACCAACGTGTGGTCTTCGAGCTGTTGCTCACCGCCAGCGGGATCGGCCCGCGGATCGCGCAGGCGATGTTGGCGGTGCACGACCCGGAGGCACTGCGCCGGGCCGTGGCCGCGGAGGATCTGGTCGCGCTCATGAAGGTTCCGGGAATCGGGCGCAAGGGCGCGCAACGCATCGTGCTGGAGCTGAAGGACCGGCTCGGGCCGCCCCGCGGCGGCGTGGCCATGGTGCCTGCGGCGCGCGTCGCGCCGGGCTGGCAGGAGCAGGTGACCGGTGCACTGCTGAACCTCGGCTGGTCCAGCCGCGAGGCCGAGGCGGCGATCGAGACCGTCGCCGACGACCTGGCCGACGACGTGGCCGACGAGACCGGGCGACAGCCGGTCGAGGCCACCGTGGCGGTGGCGTTGCGGGCCGCCCTCCGAGTGCTGGATCGGTCCTAGATGACCGTGGAGACCGCGAGCGACTGCGACGAGCAGCTGCGAGCGAGGAGCACAAGCAAGCAACAAGAACCGACGAGCGGGGAGCCCGAGCGAGCAACAAGCACCGAGAGCCTGGTCGATGCCGCGGCGCGGCTGGACGAGGGAGCCATCGAGGCGGCGCTGCGTCCGAAGCGGTTGGCCGAGTTCGTCGGTCAGGAGCGGGTCCGGGAACAGCTTTCGCTGATCCTGGACGCGGCTCGGATGCGGGGTCGTCCGCCGGACCATGTGCTGCTGTCCGGGCCACCCGGGTTGGGCAAGACCACGCTGGCGATGATCATCGCCGCCGAGCTGGCGATGCCGTTGCGGGTGACCAGCGGGCCGGCCATCCAGCACGCCGGCGACCTCGCGGCGTTGCTCTCCTCGCTCACCGAGGGTGAGGTGTTGTTCCTCGACGAGATCCACCGCATGGCCCGCCCCGCCGAGGAGATGCTCTACATGGCGATGGAGGACTTCCGGGTCGACGTGATTGTCGGCAAGGGGCCGGGCGCCACGGCGATCCCGTTGGAGATACCGGCCTTCACGCTGGTCGGCGCGACCACCCGGGCCGGGCTGCTGCCCGGGCCGCTGCGCGACCGCTTCGGGTTCACCGCACACATGGATTTCTACTCGCCCGGCGAACTCGGCCAGGTGCTGCGACGCTCTGCCGAGCTGCTCGAGGTGACGCTCGCCACGGCCGGGGCGACGGAGATCGCCGGACGCTCGCGCGGCACCCCGCGGATTGCGAACCGGCTGCTGCGCCGGGTGCGCGACTTCGCCCAGGTCCGGGCCGATGGCGTGGTGACCGCCGAGGTGGCCTCGGCCGGCCTGGCCCTCTACGACGTCGACGACCTGGGCCTGGATCGCCTCGACCGTGCTGTTCTCGACGCGTTGGTGCGGCGGTTCGGCGGGGGCCCGGTGGGGCTGTCCACGCTTGCGGTGGCTGTCGGGGAGGAGACCGAGACGGTCGAGGAGGTGGCCGAGCCGTTTCTGGTGCGGGCCGGGCTGCTGGCCAGGACCCCGCGCGGCCGGGTTGCCACCCCGGCGGCCTGGCGGCACCTGGGCCTGACCCCGCCCGCGGCGACACCGCTCACGGCGACACCGGCCTCGGCGGCGCCGGACACCGGCTTCCTGCCCGGGTTCGGCGACGGTCCCGACCGGGAACGGCACGGTCCGGACGAATCGCTGCCGTGAGCGGCCCCGGAGTCGGCTGTTGCGGCGGCGCAGGCGAATAGACTCCCCGGGTGTCCGGCGAAGCCTTCCTGCTCATCGTGCTGATGGCGATGGGGTATCTGCTGGTGGTCGCGCCGGCCCGGAATCGCAGGCAACGTGCCACAGACATCAGGGAGCACCTCAAGCCCGGGGTCGAGGTCCTGACGACCTCGGGGCTCTACGGGCGTGTCGATCAGGTGACCGAGGACTCGATGCTCCTGGAGATCGCACCCGGCGTGGTGGTCCGGTGTGCGCACTCGGCGTTGCGCAGGATTCTGTTGCCGAAGCCTGAGCCGTCGAGCCCGGACAAGATCGACAATCCGGACAAGCCCCAGGACGATGGACCACCGGCGCCGAAGACGCTCTGACCGGCGATAGAGACAGCACCGAGGCCGACCAAGGAAGGCAGGATCGTGGCAGCAAAGCAGGGGGGCCCGAGATTCCGGGCACCCACGGGCGCGTCCAAGCCGGGCCGGTCGCTGTTGTTCCTTCTGGTGCTCGTGGTCTCCGGTGTGGCCGCCATGATCGGGACGAACGCGACGAAGCCGAAGCTGGCCATCGACCTGGCGGGCGGCACCTCGGTGACGTTGACCGCCACGCCGTTGGCCACCGACGCCGGGGGCAAGGGCGGCACGATCACGCCGGCCCAGCTGAACGAGGCGGTCGGCATCATCCGGAAGCGGGTGAACGGCTTCGGTGTCTCCGAGGCTCAGGTGACCACGTTGGGCAGCAACAACATCGTCGTCTCGGTCCCGGGAAATTCCAGCAGCACCGTCGCGCAGCAGGTCGGTCAGACCGCCTTGCTGCGTTTCCGGCAGGTGATCCAGGAAGGCCCGCCGATGTCACAGGCGGGGCCGGGCAGCGGTGCGCCGACCCAGCCCCGCGTGCTGTCCAGGTCCCTGCTGGACGACGCCGCACCGAGCCCGACGCCGGCGCCCGCGGCAACCCTGGCCGCCAACCCGTCGGCAAGCCCGTCGGCCAACCCGTCGGCGAGCCCGTCGGCCGCGACCTCCGCGAAGCCGTCCGCCGGGGCCACCCCTTCGGCCACCCCGGCGCCCGGTAAGTCGCCCCAGGAGCTCGCCTCGGCGCAGGTGCCGCAGAGCGTCCGCAACGACTTCGTCACGCGCGACTGCACCAAGCCGGACGCCGCGCACATCGGCGACACCGCCCCGGCCGACGCTTACGTGGTGGCCTGCGACCGGGAGGGCCTCGCCAAGTACGTCCTCGGCCCGAGCCAGGTGCAGGGCACCGACGTCGGCAGCGCCGGCGCCGCACTGCCGTCCGGCGCCAGCATCGGCAACTGGCAGATCGACCTGAACTTCAACAGCCACGGCACCACCGCCTTCGCCTCGGTCACCAAGGCACTGGCCGGGCAGCCCAGCCCGCTCAATCAGCTCGCGATCACCCTCGACGGCCTGGTACAGTCGGCGCCGACCGTGAACGAGGAGATCGCCTCCGGGCAGGCCCAGATCACCGGAAGCTTCACCCAACAGCAGGCCTCCGACCTGGCCAACGTGCTCAAGTACGGCGCCTTGCCGTTGGCGTTCGCCCAGTCGTTGGTCCAGACCGTGTCGGCGACGCTGGGCAGCGACCAGCTCCACGGCGGTCTGATCGCCGGTGGGATCGGCCTGCTGCTGGTCGTCATCTACTGCCTGTTCTTCTACCGGGGGCTGGGCGTCCCGGCGTTGGCCGGCCTCACGATCGCGGCATTCATGTCCTACATGGCAGTGTCCTTGTTGGGCAATGGCATCGGTTACCGGCTGTCGATCGCCGGCATAGCCGGTCTGATCGTCTCCATCGGGTTGACGGCGGACTCCTTCGTGGTCTTCTTCGAGCGATTGCGCGACGAGATCCGCGACGGGCGGACCCCACGTGCCGCCGTCGAATACGGCTGGAAGCGGGCCTGGCGCACGATCCGGACCGCGAACTTCGTCTCACTGCTGGCCTCCGGGGTCCTGTACTACTTCTCGATCGCCGACGTGAAGGGCTTCGCGTTCACCCTCGGGATGGCGACGATCATCGACGTCATCGTGATCACCTCGTTCACCAAGCCCTTGGTCACGCTGCTGATGCGCCGGCCGTACTTCGCCAAGGGCAAGAAGTACTCCGGGGTCGGCCCGGAGAGCCTCGGGGTGCGCCGTACGCCGCTGCGCCCGGCCACCCCGAAGGAGGCATGAGATGTCGCGAATGGCCGATCTGGGCGCCCGGCTGCAGAGCGGGGAGACGTCGGTCAACATCATCGGCAGGCGCAAGCAGTTCTTCCTGGCGAGCTTGGCGCTGGTCCTGGTCTCGATGTTGGGGCTGGGTGTCCGGCATCTGAACCTGGGCGTGGAGTTCCAGGGCGGCGCGGTCTTCCAGTTCAAGGCCGCCGGGATCTCCGTCGCCGACACGCGCGACGCGGTCACCAGCGCCGGGATCACCGACCCGGTGGTGCAGACCGTGGGCACCAACGGGATCAGCGTCGAGACCGGCAAGTTGACCCCGCAACAGGTCATCGACGTCCGGGCGGCCCTGTCCAAGAAGGCCGGCGTCCCGGTCGACGAGATCACCGACCAGGTGGTGGGCGCGAGCTGGGGCTCCGATGTGTCCAGCAAGGCGCTGGAGAGTCTGATCATCTTCCTGGCGTTGCTCGCGGTCTATCTGGCCATGGTGTTCGAGTGGAAGCTGGCGGCCGGCGCGCTGGTCGCCCTCGTGCACGACGTGGCGATCACCACCGGCATCTATGCGATCGTCGGGTTCACGGTCAGCCCGGCGACCGTCATCGGTTTGCTGACGATTCTGGGTTACTCGCTCTACGACACGGTGGTCGTCTACGACAAGCTCCGGGAGAACACCGCCGACCTGAGCGGCAACCGCTACACGTACAGCGGCGCGGCGAACCTGGCCATCAACCAGACGCTGGTCCGGTCGATCAACACCTCGTTGATCGCGTTGCTGCCGGTGGCGGGCATGTTGTTCATCGGGGCAGGCCTCCTCGGTGCGGGTGTGCTCAAGGACCTCGCACTGGTGCTGTTCGTCGGCATGGCGATCGGGGCCTATTCCTCGATCTTCATCGCCACCCCGCTGGCGGCCGCACTGAAGGAACGCGAGCCCGAGATGCAGGCCCTGGCCAAGCGCGTGGCCCAGCGCCAGGCGGCGATCCGGAAGGCCGCCACCGGCACCGGCGAGGGCGGTTTCGAGGCAACCGGTGCGGGCGGCGGGGAACTGGCGCCCGCGGCCGCGCTACGCGATGGCGCTGCCCCCGGCGAACGCGTGCAACCCAAGCGCGGCACTCCGCGGGCTGCGCGCCGGTCGGAGAAGAAGGGTTGAGCGGCGAACCGAGAACCGAGTGGAGTGGCGGGCCCGACGCTTTTCCAGGGCCGTCCGCGGAACGAGGGGCGAGGAGAAAGCCGCTCGATGTGCGCTGAGGCCCTGGTGGGCGACTGGCGTGAGCTGATCCGCGACGTGGCGGACTTCCCCGTCCCGGGGATCCTGTTCAAGGACCTCTCTCCGGTACTGGCCGACCCGGCTGCGCTGGCCGCGATGGTCGCCGAGCTGGTCGAGGTCTGCCGCCCGCTGTCGCCGGATGCGATCGTCGCGGTCGAGGCGCGCGGATTCCTGCTCGGGTCGCCCGTGGCGCTGGCCCTGGGCACCGGCCTGGTTCCGGTGCGCAAACCGGGGAAGTTGCCCCACCTGACCCGGAGCGTGGCCTATGCCCTGGAGTACGGCGAGGCGGTGCTGCACATGCACGTCGATGGGCTGGAGCCGGGCGCGCGGGTGGTCATCGTCGACGACGTGCTGGCCACCGGCGGGACGCTGGAGGCCACCGCCCAGCTGGTGACGGCCGCCGCGGCGGTCCCGGTCGGGGCCGCGGTCGTGCTGGAGATCGCCGGGCTGGGTGCCCGCGGCCGGCTCGGGTCGCTCCCGGTTCATTCATTGGCGAGCACCTGAGCTGCGGTCCTCCGAGACACCGTCCGCACCCGGTTGGTGTCGCTGCCGGTCCATGCTGGAAACGAGCACCTGAGCATCTGTCGGTTACCCCGTTAACATTGGGGTGCGGCGAGGCTGCGAAGGAGCGCGATGACGGATCAGGTCGTCCCGGCGACCACGGCTGAGGCGGCCGTCCAGCCGAGTTCGAGTGCCGCCCGCCGAGTCGCGGCGCGCCTGGCCCGGCTCGCCGGCCAACGCTCGCCGTCGGTCAACCCGGTCCTCGAGCCGTTGTACCGCAGCGTGCGGACCACCCACCCGAAGGCCGACCTGCGGATAATCGAGCGCGCGTACGAGACGGCCGAGGAGTGCCACCGCGGCCAACTGCGGCGCAGCGGCGAGCCGTACATCACCCATCCGTTGGCCGTGGCAACCATCCTGGCCGATCTCGGGATGGAACCGCCGACCCTGTGCGCCGCGTTGCTGCACGACACCGTCGAGGACACCGACTACACCCTCGACACCGTCCGTGTCGACTTCGGGGCGGAGATCGCCGGCCTCGTCGACGGCGTGACGAAGCTGGACAAGGTCACCTACGGCGACGCCGCGCAGGCCGAGACCGTCCGCAAGATGGTCATCGCGATGGCCCGCGACATCCGCGTGCTGGTGATCAAGCTCGCCGACCGGCTGCACAACATGCGCACGCTGCGCTACATGCCGCCGGCCAAGCAGGACCGCATCGCCAAGGAGACCCTGGAGATCTACGCGCCGCTGGCCCACCGGCTCGGAATGAACACCGTCAAGTGGGAACTCGAGGACCTCTCGTTCGCGACGCTCTACCCGAAGATGTACGACGAGATCGTGCGAATGGTCGCCGACCGCGCGCCCAGCCGCGACGAGTACTTGTCCAAGGTCATCGACGACGTGTCGATGGACCTGCGCGGCGCCCGGATCAAGTCTCGGGTCACCGGACGGCCGAAGCACTACTACTCGATCTACCAGAAGATGATCGTTCGCGGCCGAGAGTTCGGAGACATCTTCGACCTGGTCGGTATCCGCATCCTGGTCGACACCGTGCGCGACTGCTACGCGACGGTCGGCGTGGTCCACGCCCGCTGGAACCCGGTTCCCGGGCGGTTCAAGGACTACATCGCGATGCCGAAGTTCAACATGTACCAGTCACTGCACACGACCGTGATCGGACCGGAGGGCAAGCCGGTCGAGCTGCAGATCCGCACCAACTCGATGCACCGGCGGGCCGAGTACGGCGTGGCTGCGCACTGGAAATATAAGGCTGAACTTAACGGTGAGACTTCGCCGGTCGGGCCCGCGGCAAGCACCGGCGAGAAGGCCGTCGGCGAGGACATGGTGTGGCTGCGCCAATTGTTGGACTGGCAGAAGGAGACCGCGGACCCGGCCGAGTTCCTCGAGTCGCTGCGCTTCGACCTGTCCGGCACCGAGGTCTACGTGTTCACCCCGGCCGGCGACGCGATCGCGTTGCCGCACCGGTCCACCCCGGTCGACCTCGCCTACGCCGTGCACACCGAGGTGGGCCACCGTTGCCACGGGGCGCGGGTGAACGGTCGGTTGGTGCCGTTGGAGTCGTTGTTGGCCAACGGCGACGTCGTGGAGATCCTGACGGCCAAAGGCTCCGGGCCGGGCGCCGGGCCGAGCCGCGACTGGCTGGACTTCGCGGCCAGCCCGCGGGCCCGCAACAAGATCAAGCAGTGGTTCTCCAAGGAACGCCGCGAGGAGGCCGTCGAGCGCGGCAAGGACGAGCTGGCGCGGGCCATGCGCAAGCAGGGTCTGCCGCTGCAGCGCCTGCTCACCGCCGAGTCGCTGGCCGCCATTGCGCACGACCTGCGGCTGACCGACATCACCGCGCTGTACGCGGCGGTCGGTGAGAAACACGTCTCCGCGCAGCACGTGGTCTCGCGGCTGGTGACCTCGCTGGGCGGCACGGACTCCACCACCGAGGACGTCGCCGAGTCGGTGTCGCCGACCAGCCCGCGGGGCAAGTTCCAGCCACATGGGGATCCCGGGGTCACTGTCCGGGGCGCCGACGACGTGTGGGTGAAGCTGGCGCGGTGCTGCACCCCGGTGCCCGGCGACACGATCATGGGGTTCGTCACCCGCGGCAACGGCGTCTCCGTGCACCGCACCGACTGCACGAACTCGCAGTCGTTGTCCGCCCAGACCGAGCGGGTCGTCGAGGTCGAGTGGACGCCCACCGCGTCGTCGGTGTTCCTGGTCGCCATCCAGGTCGAGGCGCTCGATCGGGCCCGACTGCTCTCGGACATCACCCGGGTCCTGTCCGACCAGCACGTCAACATCCTGTCGGCGACGGTCGCGACCACCCGGGACCGGGTCGCGGTCAGCCGCTTCACCTTCGAGATGGCCGACCCGAAACACCTGGTCCACGTGCTCAAGCACGTCCGTGCGGTACCGGGGGTCTTCGACGCTTACCGCACCACCGGTGCCGCGCAGGCCCTGGACCCCGCGCACGTCACTTAACTCAGCTGCGCCAACGTACGCTCGGCCTCGGCCAACCACTCGCGCCGCGCGGCCGCGGCCTCGGCGGCCTCGGTGGCGCGCTTGGTGTCGCCGGACGCGCGGGCGCGCTCCCCCTTGGTCTCCAGCGTCGTTATCGAGGCCCGTAATGCCGCCACGGTCTCCTCGGCCCGGGCCCGCGCCGGCGAGTTGCGGGCGGCGGTGGCCGGTTCGCCCGCCGCTCGGACGGCGTTCTCCACCGCGGTCAACCTGGCCTCCAACGCCGACCGCACTCCGGCCGGCACCGGCCCGATCGCGTTCCACCGGTCGACGATCGATCGCAGTGCGGTCCGGGCGGAACGCGCGTCGCTCACCGGAACCAGCCGTTCCGCCTCGGCCAGCAATTCCTCCTTGGCCGTCATGTTCTGCGTCTGCTCGGATTCACGGGCGCCGAGGGCCGCGTTGCGGCCCGCAAAGAACTCGTCCTGGGCGGCGCGGAAGCGCGCCCACAGTTCGTCGTCGACCTCGCGCCCGGCCCGGCCGGCCGCCTTCCACTCGGCCATCAACGAGCGGTAGGCCGCGGCAGTGCCGGCCCAGTCGGTGGAGGACGCAAGTTGCTCGGCCCGCACGACCAGGTCTTCCTTGGTCGACCGGGCGCTCGTGCGGCCCGCGTTCAGCTCGTTGTAGTGCGCCTTGCGCCGCTTGGCGAACAACGACCGGGCACTGGAGAAGCGCTTCCACAGCTCGTCGTCGGTCTTTCGGTCCAGCCGGGCACACGCCTTCCACTCCTCGAGCAGGAGCGGAAGCCGTTCGCTGCCGACGCGCCACTGGTCGGAGGCCGCGATGTCCTCGGACTCCAGGACGATCCGGTTCTTCGTCTCGCGAGCGGCTGCGGACGCGGCCGTCCGGGCCGCCCGCAACGCCGCGACGTGCTCGGCAAGAAATTGCTCGGCGCCGGCCAGGGCACTGACCAGCGACTCGGGTGCGGCGCCCAGGGCAGCGGCCCCGGCCCGAAGCGACTCCAGCCGGGAAGTCGCCTCCTTGGCGGCGATCGCGTTCCCCGTGATCCGCTCGACCAGCGCCTCGACGTCGGCCGCGAGCGCCTCCCACGGGGCGCGGTGGAAGGCCATCGCCTCGCTCGGGGACAGGACCCCCACGGCCGGCGCCACCGGCTCCTCCGCTGCAGGCTCGACGGGTTCGCCGGAGTCCTGGGCGTGCGCCGGCACTTCGTGCTCGGCGGTCTCTGGGTGCTCGGCGGTCTCTGGGTGTTCAGCAGCTCGGGGGGACTCTTCGGGATCGCGGCTCTCGGGCCACGGTGTGGCTTCGGCGGCCGTGGGCACACCTGCGGCAGTGCTCGCCTCAGTCGTTGCCTCGGCTTCCGTGGTCGGCGACGGCGATGCGATTTCTGGCGCGGGTGCGCTTTCGGTCGCCTCCGGCAATTCCGCGGCCTGCGCGGATTGCGGTGCGTGCGTCTCGTCCACCGCACCCGGTTCGGAGTCGCTCATGCCTCACCTCGTTGCGCTCGCCTCGGCCGGAGCGTGGCTGCTGCGACCATTGTTCGTTCGCTGCGCTTCTTGCTCGCCTGTGCTCCGCCAATCAAGGCGTGCTGGTCGGGGTCGGGGTCGGGGTCGGGGTGTTGCTCGGCGTACTGGCGGCCTTGGTCTTCGTCGTCGGCGTGGGGGTGGAACTGGGCAGGGCGGTGGGCACGCCGGGTGGGCGGGTCGGGCTGATCGTGACCTTGGTGATCGTGATCTTGGTCTTCGGCGCGTCGTTCTGTTGGCTCAGCGGGTTTGTCGTGGTGCCGCCCGCGGCAACCTTCTCCAGCACGTCCATCCCGGCCAGGATGTGCCCGAACGGGCTGTACGACGCCTCGAAGTCGGAGTCCTTGAACATCATGAAGAACTGGCTTCCGTTGGTGTTCGGGCCGCTGTTCGCCATCGCAACCTCGCCGCGCGGGTACTTCGCGCCGTCCAGGGCCTCGTCGGCGAATTTGTAGCCCGGATTGCCCCGACCCGTACCGGTGGGATCGCCGCACTGCAGGATCCCGTAGGTGGCGCCCGCCTGGCTCTCGTCCACCAGGCGGTGACACGGCGTGTTGTCGTAGAAGCCCTGCTTGGCCAGGCTCACGAAGGAGTTCACCGAGCACGGGGCCAGCTTGGCGTCCAGCTCCATCACGATCTGGCCCTCGGTGGTGTCCAGCGTCGCGTAGGCGGGCGTCGTGTTCTCGGCCGTGGTGGGCGGGAACGTCGGGTGCTTGGGGTCGATCTCCGACGGGGAGTGGCTCGGCGGCGGCGGCTGCGGGACGTACACGCAGTTCACCATGCCCGCCGGCGCACCGGACTGGTTCGGGGTCGGCGCCGGCGACAACGACAGGTCCGGTGGGGGCTTGGCGGCGGTGGAGGAGCTGCTGCCGTGCCGGAAGAAGACGACGCCACCGGCGACGCCACCACCGGCCAGCCCCACGGCCAGCACGGCGCCGGTGAGCTGCAGGCGGACCTTGCGGCGACGCTTGACCGCCGCGACCCGCGCAGCGGCCTGCCGTTCCTTGCGCCGCTCCGCGCTGGTCTGCTTGCCCTTCCCGGCCACGCTCACTCCCCGTTGCGCCGATCTCGTCGGCGCCGATGGCTCCGACGGATGCCGTTGCAGCCGGGCAGCGGGCCCAGCAGCGGCCAAGTGTAGGGATTGGATCACCTTGTCAGTGGGACGGCCCGCCGCCGCTCCGTCCGGCCGTGCCCCGCCGACGACGTGTCCGGCCGATAGTCTCGCCGGGATCCGTCATGACCGCCGGGAGGGGGACACGTGCTGGTGGTGGGCTTCCCGGCCGCGGCATTCGGCACCAACTGCTACGTGGTCGCGCCGGCCGCCGGCGAGCAGTGCGTGGTCATCGACCCGGGTATCGACGTGGTCGACCAACTCGATGAGGTGTTGGGCGAGCACGGCTTGCAGCCCGTCGCGGTCCTGCTGACGCACGGCCACCTGGACCACACCTTCTCCGTCACGCCGGTGTGCGGCGCCCGCGGGATCGCCGCCTGGATCCACCCCGGCGACCGCAAGCTGCTCGAGGACCCGATGCTCGGCCTCGGGCCGGGCGGATCGATGATGTTCGGCGGTCGGCTGACCTGGACCGAACCCGACGACGTCAAGTTGCTGGCCGACGACGCGGTGGTCGAACTGGCCGGGCTGAAGTTCACCGTGGACCACGCGCCGGGTCACACCCCGGGCTCGGTGATGTTCCGACTGCCTCCCGACGCGGACGTACCCGATCAGTTGTTGCTGTCCGGGGACGTGCTCTTCGAGGGCTCGATCGGGCGGACCGACCTGCCGGGCGGCAGTCATCAGGAAATGATGCGCAGCTTGGCGAGGAAGGTGCTGCCGCTGCCGGACGGCACGATCGTGCTCCCCGGGCACGGCGGCGCCACCACGATCGGCACCGAGCGCGCCACCAATCCGTACCTCGCGCAAGCCGCCCCGTTGGCCGGTCCGCATCGTGGTCTCTAGGCACTACGGAGGGCGCTGACATGGGAGGGCAGGCGAGTTGATCCGCACGCACAACGGCGGGGCGTTGCGGGCCGACGACGCCGGGACCTGGGTCACGCTCGCCGGCTGGGTGGCCCATCGGCGCGACCACGGCGGGGTGACCTTCCTCGACCTGCGCGACGCCTCCGGGGTGGTCCAGGTCGTGGTGCGCGACGAGGAGGCCGCGCACGGGCTGCGCAACGAGTACTGCCTGAAGGTGATCGGCCAGGTGGCGCCGCGGCCGCCCGGCAACGCCAACCCGAACCTGTCCTCGGGCGAGATCGAGGTGATCGCCGCAGAGGTTGTCGTGCTGTCCGAGGCTGCGCCGCTGCCGTTCCCGATCGATGAGCATGCCGTCGGCAACGTGAGCGAGGAGGCGCGGCTGCGTTACCGGTACCTGGACCTGCGCCGGGCCGGCATGGCCGGCAACATGCGGCTGCGTTCTCGGGTGACCCACCTGATCCGGGAGGTCATGGAGTCCGACGGCTTCCTGGACGTGGAGACGCCGTACCTGACCCGGTCCACCCCGGAGGGGGCCCGGGACTTCCTCGTGCCGGTCCGGTTGCAGCCCGGCCACTGGTACGCGTTGCCGCAGTCCCCGCAGTTGTTCAAGCAACTGTTGATGGTCGCCGGGCTGGAGCGCTACTACCAGATCGCCCGCTGCTTCCGCGACGAGGACTTCCGGGCCGACCGCCAGCCGGAGTTCACCCAGCTCGACGTCGAGATGTCGTTCTGCGAGCGGGCCGACGTGATCGCGCTGGTCGAGAAGGTGATCCGCCGGCTGTGGGACGAGGTGCTCGGGTACGAGATCCCCGATCCGATCCCGACGATGACCTGGCACGAGGCCGAGCGGCGTTTCGGGTCGGACAAGCCCGACCTGCGGTTCGGGCAGGAACTCGTCGATCTGACGCAGTACTTCGCCGGCACCGAGTTCCGGGTGTTTCAGGCCGAGCACGTCGGCGCGGTGGTCATGCCCGGCGGAGCGAGCCAGACCCGGCGCGAACTCGACGCCTGGGGCGACTGGGCGCGGGCCCGCGGGGCGAAGGGCCTGGCTTATGTGACGGTGGGTCAGGACGGTTCGCTGGGCGGGGTCGCCAAGAACCTGTCGGACGCCGAGCGGGACGGGTTGGCCGCGGCCGCCGGAGCGGCGTCGGGGGACTGCATCTTCCTCGCCGCCGGTGAGCGTGGGGCGAGTCTGGCGTTGCTGGGCGCCGCGCGGTTGGAGATCGGCCGGCGCTGCGGTCTGATCGAGCCGGGGCGATGGGAGTTCGTCTGGATCGTGGACGCGCCGATGTTCGAGCGCAACTCGCACGGCGGGTGGACCGCGGTGCACCACCCGTTCACCTCGCCCACGCCGGAGTACGTCGAAAACTTCGACCTCGAACCGGCCACCGCGTTGTCCGACGCCTACGACATCGTGCTCAACGGTTCGGAGATCGGTGGCGGGTCGATCCGTATCCACCGCAGCGACGTGCAGCAGCGGGTGTTCGACCTGATCGGGCTGTCCAAGGACCAGGCGAGCGAGCAATTCGGCTTCCTGCTGGAAGCGTTCGCCTACGGGCCGCCGCCGCACGGCGGCATTGCGCTGGGCCTCGACCGGGTGTGCGCGCTGCTGGCGGGCGCGGAGACCATCCGTGACGTGATCGCGTTCCCGAAGACCGCCTCCGGCGGCGACCCGCTGACCGGCGCCCCGTCGCCGATCACCGCCGGCCAACGCAAGGAAGCCGGCATCGACGCCGTACCCCAGCACTGACCTGACCAGGGACCTCCACAACCGATCGTTGTCCACAGATCGGCACAACTGGCTTGACACGTTGAAGGGCACGGGAAAGATTCGGTCCGTTCGGTTGTGTCGGGTGGGGGTTGGGCCCTGACGGAGTTGGCAGTGCGGCGCCCAGTTGCCGTCGCGGAACGAGGACGAAGGATTTCGGCGACCCACCGGGTTCCGTAGGGTCGAGGAGTGGGCGCCGACCTGGAGACGTTGTTCGACGCGGCGATGCCGCCTCGGCTGCCGTTGGCTTCGCGCATGCGGCCGGTCTCGCTCGACGAGGTGGTCGGACAGGATCACTTGCTCGGCGCCGGTTCGCCGTTGCGTCGACTGGTCGAGTCGGGGCCGGGCAGTGCCGCCGCGGTGCCGCCGTCGGTGTTGCTGTGGGGGCCGCCGGGGACCGGCAAGACCACGCTGGCGCGGATCATCGCCGGCGCCACCGGGCGACGTTTCGTGGAATTGTCGGCGGTCAGCGCGGGGGTGAAGGAGGTCCGGGACACCCTCGTCGAGGCACGCCGGACGACCGGGATGGGTGGGGGAGAGACCGTCCTGTTCCTCGACGAGGTCCATCGATTCTCCAAGGCCCAGCAGGACACGTTGTTGCACGCCGTGGAGGACCGCACCGTGATCCTGGTCGCGGCGACCACGGAGAACCCCCACTTCTCGGTGATCTCACCGCTGCTGTCCCGCTCGCTGTTGCTGACGCTGCGTCAGATCGACGATGTCGCGGTGGGGACGCTGATCGACCGCGCACTGGCCGACGAGCGCGGGTTGGATGGCCTGATCGGGCTGGAGCTCCCCGCTCGGGAGCACCTGGTCCGGGTCGCCGGCGGCGACGCTCGTCGGGCACTGACCGCGCTGGAGGCGGCCGCCGGGGCCGCACTGGACCTGGGCGAACCGGCCGTCACGTTGGAGCGACTGGAGCAGGCGGTGGCCGCGGCGGCGGCCCGCTACGACCGCGACGGCGACCAGCACTACGACGTCATCTCGGCGTTCATCAAGTCGGTCCGCGGCAGCGACCCGGACGCTGCGCTGCATTACCTGGCTCGGATGATCGAGGCGGGCGAGGACCCGCGGTTCATTGCTCGCCGCCTGGTGATCCTGGCCAGTGAGGACGTCGGCCTGGCCGACCCCACGGCGCTGCCGACCGCGGTGGCCGCCGCCCAGGCGGTGGCGCTGATCGGCCTGCCGGAGGCCCGGCTCAACCTGGCTCAGGCGACCATCGCGCTCGCGGTTGCGCCGAAGTCGAACGCGGTGATCAATGCGATCAACGCGGCGCAGGCGGATCTGGCCGCGGGTCTGGCCGGGCCGGTCCCCGCGCACCTGCGCGACGGGCACTATCCCGGCGCCGCAAAGCTCGGACACGGGGTCGGTTACCGCTACGCGCATGACTACCCCCACGGGGTGGTTGAGCAGCAGTACGCGCCCGACCAGATCGTCGGCCGCGACTACTACCGGCCCACGACGAACGGGGCCGAACGGGACATCGCCGAGCGGACAGGACGGTTGCGTCGGGCCGTTCGCGGCGACGGGACGGCCGGGCAGTCGCACTCCTGACAGCGGTAAGGTCGCGGGGGAACTCCGGACGGAAGGTGGCGCGGTGTCGGCAGGCGAGGTCGCGGGGCTCGTCGTGGCCATCGCCTGGGCGGTCCTCGTGCTGTTCCTCGCCTATGTCCTGGTCGCCTTGGGTGGCACGCTGCGCGAGCTGACCCGGGTCGTCGGTGAGGTCGGCGACTCGACCGTGCCGGTGCTGCACGAGGTGACCACGACCGTGGCCACGGCGAACCTTGCCCTGGACCGGGTCGAGACCATCACCACCAACGTCTCCACGATCACCAAGAACGCCAGCGCCTTGACCTCGATCGCGGCGGTGTCCTTCGGCGGCCCGCTGGTGAAGGCTGCCTCGTTCTCCTACGGAGTGCGCCGGGCGTTGGGCGGGAAGAAACAGCGCGACGTCGAGCGGCGGGTCAAGGACCAGATGCGGCGGGAGAAGGGCTCGGCCCGGGCGGCTCGCCGCAAGGCCAGTGTCACGGCCCGGAAGGCCGCGAAGCGGGCGGCGAAGGCGCGACGTTGAGCCGGCTGTTCTGGACGGCGCTGGGAGTGACCGCGGGGGTGGTGCTGACGCGTAAGGCCACCACGGCGGCTGCGGCGTTCACGCCCACCGGGGCGGCCGACCGGCTGGCGACGAGCATCACGACCCTGGGTGACGCCGTCCGCGAGTTCGGCCAGGACCTACGAGAAGCCATGTGGGACCGGGAGGACGAGCTCAACGAAGCTCTCGGGCTGAGCGATGTTCCCGCCGAGCCGGAGCCGGCGCGAGCGAAGGTCACGTCGGCGGAGGTGAGGCGATGACTGTGTGGGACCGGGAGGACGAGCTCAACGAAACTGAGGCTGTGGGGCTGCACGAGGCCCGCCGCCGGAAACTCCCCGGCCGACACATCGCGCGCTGACGTAGCATCAGTCGCCGTGCTGACGCCGGATCAGATTCGAACGCGAGGGCAAGGGCACCATGGACTCCGCTGAGATCCGCAACCGCTTCCTGCGATTCTTCGAGCGTAACGAGCACGTCGTCGTGCCCTCGGCGTCGTTGATCGCCGACGACCCGACCCTGCTGCTGGTGCCGGCCGGCATGGTGCCGTTCAAGCCGTACTTCCTCGGCGAGCAGACCCCGCCGTGGCCGCGCGCGACCAGCGTGCAGAAGTGTGTGCGCACCCCGGACATCGAGGAGGTCGGCAGGACCACCCGGCACGCCACGTTCTTCCAGATGGCCGGCAACTTCTCGTTCGGCGACTACTTCAAGTCCCGCGCGATCCCGTTGGCGTGGGAGTTGCTGACCTCCTCCGTAGACAGCGGTGGCTTCGGGTTCGACGGGGATCGGTTGTGGGCCACGGTCTACACCGACGACGACGAGGCGCTCGCGATTTGGCACGAAGCGGTCGGGCTCCCGTTGGACCGGATCCAACGCCGCGGGCTGGCCGACAACTACTGGCACATGGGCGTTCCCGGCCCGGGCGGACCGTGTTCGGAGATCTATTTCGACCGCGGCCCGGCCTTCGGCAAGGAGGGCGGTCCGGTCGCCGACGAGGATCGCTACCTCGAGGTCTGGAACCTCGTCTTCATGCAGTCCGAGTTGTCGGCCGTTCGCAGCAAGGTCGACTTCGACGTCCGCGGCGACCTGCCCGCGAAGAACATCGACACCGGCATGGGTCTGGAGCGGATGGCCGCGATCCTGCAGGGCGTCGACAACATCTACGAGATCGACACCACCCGCAAGATCCTCGACCGGGCCACCGAGCTGACCGGGGTCAAGTACGGCAACGATCCGCGGCGCGACGTCTCACTCCGGGTGGTGGCTGATCACTCGCGGACGGCGGCGATGCTGATCGCCGACGGCGTGACCCCGAGCAACGAGGGCCGCGGCTACGTACTGCGGCGCATCATGCGGCGGGTGGTGCGGAACATGCGGTTGCTCGCCACCAGCGGCGAGGGCCGGAGCCGCTCCGACAGCCCCGAGGAAACCATGCATCAACTCATCGCGTCGGCGATCGACGCGATGGCCCCGCAGTACCCCGAGCTGATCACCGAGGCCGGCCGAATCCATGCCGTTGCCGATGGCGAGGAGGCGGCATTCGCTCGCACCCTGCGGTCGGGCACCGCGATCCTCGACGCCGCGGTGACGGCGACTCAGAAGGAGGGCTCGAGCGTGCTGTCCGGCGAGCAGGCCTTCGCACTGCACGACACCTACGGCTTCCCGATCGACCTGACTTTGGAGATGGCTGCCGAGCACGGCCTGGAGGTCGACAAGGTCGAGTTCCGCCGCTTGATGACCGAGCAGCAGCAACGCGCCAAGGCCGACGCCAAGGCCAAGAAGACCGGACACGTCGACGTGTCGGTGTATCGCGACGCGTTGTCGGCCGCGGGCAGGCCGGTCGAGTTCCTCGGCTACACCGACATCACCGCCGAGGCGCGGATCCTCGGGTTGATCGCGTCGGGGGTCGCGATGCCGGCCGCGGCGGTCGGGGACGCCGTCGAGATCGTGCTGGACCGTACGCCCTTCTACGCCGAGGGCGGTGGGCAGCTTGCCGACACCGGCGTGCTGCGTGGCCCGGGCGATGCGCTGGCCGTCGTGCACGACGTGCAGTCGCCGGTGCCCGGATTGATCGTGCATCGGGCGAGGGTGGCGGAGGGAGTATTCACGGTCGGTGACGCGGTCACCGCGCACGTGGACGTCGCGCGGCGGGCGGCGATCTCCCGGTCGCACACCGCGACCCACCTGGTGCACAAGGGGTTGCGCGAGGCACTGGGCGAGACCGCGGCCCAGGCCGGTTCGGAGAACTCCGCCGGGCGGTTCCGGTTCGACTTCACCTCGCCTGCCGCGGTGCCGGTCGGGGTGCTGGACGAGGTCGAGGCGCGCGTGAACGAGGTGCTCATCGAGGACCTTCCGGTGATCGCGGAGCTGATGAGCCAGGAGGAGGCCCGGCGCACCGGGGCGATGGCAATGTTCGGCGAGAAGTACGGCGACGTGGTGCGGGTGGTGTCCGTCGGCGACTATTCCCGCGAGCTGTGCGGCGGTACGCACGTGGCTCGGTCCGGTCACCTGGGTCTGATCAAGCTGCTCGGCGAGTCCTCGATCGGCGCCGGGGTGCGCCGGGTGGAGGCGCTGGTCGGCGTCGACGCCTACAAGTTCCTCGCCCGGGAGCACCTGCTGGTGGCCCAGCTGTCGGACACGGTCAAGGCGCGGCCGGAGGAGCTGCCCGAGCGGATCAACGGAATCCTCGCCCGGCTGAAGGAGGCGGAGAAGGAGCTGGCCGATCTGCGGGCTGGTCAGGTTCTCGCCGCTGCCGCTGAACTGGCCGCCGGAGCGACTGATCTGGATGGGGTCGCCTGGGTGGGTGCGCGCCTGCCGGAGGAGACGAAGGCCGAGGACTTGCGAAAGCTCGCGCTCGACGTACGGGAACGGATTTCCGCCGGCCGGCCCGCAGTGGTGGCCGCCATTGCGGTGGCGGGCGGGCGCCCGGCGTTGGTGATCGCCACCAACGAGGCCGCCCGGGCACGTGGGCTGAAGGCCGGGGCACTGGTGCGGATCGCGGCCGGGGTGCTGGGTGGCGGGGGCGGCGGCAAGGACGACGTGGCCCAGGGCGGCGGCACCGACCCGTCGCGGATCGAGGACGCGCTGGCCGCGGTTGCCGCGGCGGTGGCCGGTCTCAAGGGGTGACACCCCTTGGGACCGTTGGTCAGCCGGTGGCGCGCCTGACAAGCCGGGCCAGGGGGTGACACCCCCAGCGAGGGGGATGCGACCCGGAGTCCGGGTCGGGCTGGACCTGGGCACGGTTCGCATCGGGGTCGCAGCCAGTGACCCGTCCGGCTCGTTGGCCGTGCCGGTGGAGACCCTACGGCGCGACGCGCACGCGTTTGACCGGATCGCAGCACTGCTCGCCGAGCGCGAGGCGGTGGAGGTCGTCGTCGGGCTCCCGCGGTCGTTGTCCGGCGCGGACGGCCCGGCGGCGGTGGCCGCGCGGACGTGGGCGGCGGGACTGGCGCGGCGGTTGGACCCGGTCCCGGTTCGACTGGTCGACGAACGCCTCAGCACGACCGCGGCGGCTCGTGGGCTACGGGAGGCCGGCGTCTCGGGCCGCAAGGCCCGCGGCGTGGTCGACCAGGTGGCGGCGGCGGTGTTCCTGCAAGCGGCCATGGATGCCGAGCGATCCACCGGCACACCGCCCGGCGAAGCCGTGCCGCCGGATGCCGGGGACATATCGTGAAGCCGTGAGTGATCACCCCACCGGAACGACGACCCGACCCGATCCGGGCCGATCCGGTCCGCCACGCCGCCGCTCCCGCAAGGCGCCGTTCGCGGTTGTTGCCGCGCTGCTGGCGGTGCTGGCGCTCGCGGTCGGCGCGACGGTCGGGTTCAGCCGGATCATCCACCACTTCGCCCGTAGCTCTGCCGACTACTCCGATCCGGTCGGGGCCGCGGTCACCGTGAAGATCACGTCGGGCGAAAGTCTGAGCGCGATGGGTCAGCAACTGGAGAAGGCCGGGGTGGTCGAGTCGGTGGGTGCTTTCGTGAGCGCGGCGAACGCCGCCAACGGCGCGACGAAGATCCCCCCGGGGACGTTCCGGCTGGCCGCGCACATGCCCGCGAAGGAGGCCGTGGCCCGGCTGCTCAACCCGACCTACCAGGTCCTGTGGCACGTCGTGGTCCCGGAGGGCCGCACGACCGCCGAGATCGTGGCGACCCTCTCGTCGGTCACCGGCATCACCGCCGCCCAGTTCAACGCCGTGCTGACCCAGCCGGCCGGCTACGGACTCCCGACGTGGGACGCCAACCCGAAAGGACACCAGTCCGAGGGTTTTCTGTTCCCGGCGACCTACGACTTCCAGCCCGGCTCGAGCCCGACCTCGATGCTCACCGCGATGACCAAGCGGTTCGGCCAGGCGGTGTCCGACACGAGCCTGCTCACCACCTCGGTCCCGGGGAATCTGACGCCATTTCAGATCCTGACGGTGGCGAGCCTCGCGCAGGCCGAGGCCAAGCGCGTCGAGGACATGCCCAAGATCGCCCGGGTGATCTACAACCGGCTGGCCAAGGGCATGATGCTGCAGCTCGACACCACCGTGCTGTACGCCAACGGCGGCATCCGGTCGATCACCACGACGCCCGCGCAACGTGCCGTGTCCTCGCCGTACAACACCTACCAGGTCAAGGGGCTGCCGCCGGGTCCGATCGACTCGCCGGGCGAGGACGCGATCAAGGCGGCGCTGGCCCCGGCGGACGGGAGCTGGTTGTACTTCGTGGCGGTCAACCCGCAGACGGGCGAGACCAGGTTCGAGGACACCGCAGCCGAGCACGCCGCGGACACGCAACTGTTCCAACAGTGGTTGGCCGCCCACCCGAACTCTTCGTGACGGCCCGTCAGGCGGCGGTGCTCGGCTCGCCGGTGGGCCACTCGCTGTCGCCGGTGCTGCATGCCGCGGCCTACCGGGTGCTGGGCCTGGACTGGTCGTACGGCTTCCACCAGGTCGACGAGGCCGGCCTGGCCGGATTCCTGGCCGGGTTGGACGATTCCTGGGCCGGACTGTCGCTGACGATGCCGTTGAAGCGGGTCGCGGTCGGATTGTGCACGGAGCTCGGGGCCACCGCCGCGGTGGTGGGGGCGGTCAACACGATCACCTTCGACGCCGCCGGGGAACGCCGCGGGGACAACACCGACGTCCCCGGGATGGTCAACGCCCTTGCCGAACGGGGGATCGAGCGGGTGCCCGCGGCCGCTGTGCTGGGCGGCGGCGCCACCGCGGCCTCGACGTTGGCGGCGTTGGCGCGATGTTGCGACGGTCAGGTGCATGCCTACCTCCGGTCGGCGGCCCGGGAGGCGGAGTTGCAGGCACTCGCCGAGGTGCTCGGCCTTGCCCTGGTGCCACACGGGTGGGGCCGCGCGGCCGAGGCCTTCGGGTACCCGTTGGTGGTGGCCACCACACCGGGCGGCGCCACCGACCAGTTGGTAGACCGCGTTCCCCCCGGATGTGGGGTGCTGTTCGACGTGGCCTACGACCCGTGGCCCACCGCGCTGGCCGCGGCCTGGGCCGCGGCAGGCGGAGAAGTGTTGGGCGGGCTCGACCTGTTGGTGCATCAGGCCGTGCTGCAGGTCGAGCTGATGACCGGTCTGCGGGGGCGCGCGGCGGAGTTGGTGGCCGCGATGCGCCACGCCGGTCTGGCGGTCCTGGCCGCCCGCCGAGCGGCGGTGGCCGGCGGCTGAGCAATCCGTCATGCTTGGCGTCGTGTTTCTCCAGGAGCGGTTGCCGTACCGTCGCGCCCGTCACGCCGTGGGCGCTGCCATCGCCGTGGGCCGGGTGGGCCTGGGGGCCGGTGCGCTCGTGGCGCCGCGGCCGCTGCTTGCGATGTGGGTCGGCGAGACGGCGGCCGCCGGCCCGGCGGCGCAGGTGTTCGGCCGGGCCTTGGCCGGACGCGACCTGGCCCTGGGCGCGTTGGCATTGCGTGCCGTGGTCGCCGGCCGACCTGGAGCCGCCAGGGCCGCGATCGCGTTGGGCGCGTTCGCCGACGGCGTCGACATGGTGGCCACGCTGCGGGCCTGGCCCGAGTTGCCCGGCGGCCGCAGGTGGTTGGTCCTCGGGCTGACCCTGGGGGCGACTGTCGCGGGTGCGCTGGCCGTGGTGGACTGAGCATGCGGGACTGACGGTGCATCAGTCGGCCGACCGGGCAGCGGACGACGGCTTCACGCGGGAGGCCGGGCGGGATGTCCACGCCGTGCTACGCCACTTGCCGGTGCCGGCCACCTACTCCTCGAACATGTTCCGGTTGACCGGTGCGGCCACCGATGCCGTCGCATTGGACTGAGGCTCACACCCGCCTGGAACAGCGTGGGTGTTCCGCGATCACCTGTACGACAGGTCGTAGTTGCCGCCCAGCCACTTGGCCCACGGCACATTCCAGTCGGCGATCCGGTTGGTCAGCGCACCGAACGACCGGGGCGACCCGGTGATGATCACCGGGTCGCCGACCATGCTCTCGTCGAAGAGCACCGCCATGTTCGAGGTCAGCATCCCGACGCAACCGTGGCTGGCGTTCACCCCGCTGGTGATGTTGCCGACGTTCCACGGGGCGTCGTGGATGAACTCGCCGGAGTCGGTGATCCGCATCGCGTAGTTGGACTCGAGCCGGTAGGGCTCCGGGGCGTCGATCGCGGTGTTGGTCCAGATCTTGTCGGTGACCTTCTCCATGATCGTCATGGTCCCGTCGCGGGTCTGCCACCCGGGCTTGCCGCCGGAAACGTCGTAGCTGCCGATCTTCTTGCCGTCGCGCACGATCGTCATCTTGTCGGTCTTCAGGTTGACGTTGATGATCTCGCTGCGGGCGACGGTGAACGACGAGGTGGTGTTGGAGGTGCCCCACAGCCCGTTGCCCGCGTCGATGCCGGCCAGGTTCGAGTGCAGTGTCACGACCGTTCCGGTCGGCCAGAAACTCTGCGGCCGGTAGTCCACCGTCTGCGTGTCGATCCAGTACCAGGCGCCGTCGACGTGCGGCAGGGTCTCGACGTCGAGAGCGGCGGACACCGCCTGGCGATTTTGCACCGGTTTGGTGAACGTCACAACCAGCGGGTAGGCGACGCCGAACGTGGCGCCGTCGCTCGGGGTCACCGAGGCGATGGCCAGCCGCTGGGAGGCCGGGACGGGTGCGGTGCTGAAGCCGGCGTGGTCCTCGGTGGGAAGGCCCGCGGCGTTGGTCGCGGTTGCGTCGACGGCGTACGTCTGGCCGCCGGCGAGCATGTTCGCGGAACTCCAACTGGTTCGGTCGGCGTTGTAGGCACCGGACAGGTAGGCGCCGCCGGCGGTGACCAGGTCGACGTGCTGCAGGGTGCCGCCGACAGATGTCACGGTCACCCGCGCGCCGGGCGCGATCTGGGTGGTTCCGTCGGTCGGGGTGATCACGACTGTGGCCTTCGGCGGGCCGGCCGGTTGGGCAGGCACGCTCGGCCCGGAAGCCGCCGCGGTGGCCCCGCAGCCGGCCAGCAGCAGCGGCCCGGCGGTTGCCAGGGCAAGCAGTCGCAGCCGGGCGGACCTTGGTTGCGAACCTTTGATGGCATCCCCCGTGGTGATCGGCGACACCGCGTTGGTCGGGCGTACCGGCCCTCCCCAGAACGCGGTACGTCTGACTGACGCGCCGGCGGTGGCGCGTACGTAACGTTGACGCGGGTGGGTCACCCACGGTTCCGCTCGCCACGCAATCGCAAGCATTGTCTTGTGGCAGCTATTGGCCCATTAACCACGAACCGGGGCAAGTAACCCGCGCCGATCTTCCAGCCGGATGTGTCTTGACGTTTTGCCGCCCGGGCGCTCGGCCCGCGAATTCGACGCGGCGGTGCTTGCTCCTAGCTCGTTGTAGTCGCTCGCGGTCAGTCGTGGTCCGACAGATCCAAATTGCCGGTCAACCACTTCACCCAGGACACGTTCCAGTCCTGAATGCGGTTGTCGATGCCCACGTACGGCACGGGCGAGCCGGTCACGATCACCGGATCGCCGATGATCGTGTTGTCCCACAGCCACGACATGTCCTCGGTGAGCAGACCGATGCAACCGTGGCTGGCGTTGTCCTCCCCCATGTGCCGGGCGTTCCACGGGGCGTCGTGGATGAACTCGCCGGAGTCGGTCATCCGCATCGCCCACTGCGAGTGCTCCACATAGTGCTCCGGCGCGTCGATCGCGGTGTTGAGCCAAGTCTTGTCGGTGATCTTCTCGGAGATCACCTTCGTCCCGTTGCGGGTCTCCCAACCCGGCTTTCCGCTGGAGAACGCGAAACTCGCGACAGTGTCGCCGTCACGCTCCACCTGCATCTCGTCGGTCGCCACGTTGGCATAGATGATCTGGCTGCGCCCGATCGTGAAGTGCGACGTCTTCTCGGTCTGGCCCCACAGGCCGTCGCCGGCCGCGATGCCGCGCAGGTCTGCGTGGAGGGTGACCGCGGTGCCCTGGGGCCAGAAGTGCTCCGGCCGGTAGTCCACGGTGGCCGCGTCGATCCAGAACCAGTCGCCGTCGATGTGCGGGAACGTCTCGACGTGGAGTGCCGCGGTCACGGCCGTGCGGTCGTGCACCTGGTGGTTGAACGTGACCACCAACGGGTACGCGATGCCGACCACAGCTCCGTCGCCGGGTTGCACGTTGTCGATCGTCAGCGCTTCGCTGTCCGGCAGGGCCGCGGTGTGGAAGATGCTGGTGCGGGTGGTGGCCCGCCCTTTGGACCCGATCGCCGTGACCGTCACGGTGTAGTCGGCGGCGGGCGCCAGTGGGGTGCTGGACGTCCATCCGGAGCGGTCGTCGGTGAACGTGCCGGACAGGTAGTCGCCGCTCGCGTCGGTCACGTCGACGTGGCTCAGGGTTGTGGTGGCGCTTGACACGGACACGCGCGCATCCGGCATGACGTTCGTGGCGTCGGCGCCCGGGGTGATCGTGACCGCGTTGGTCGGGGACGCGGCCGATGCACTGCCGGACGCGCCGCCCGGACCGTCGCAGGCCGAGGCGGTCAGGCAGGTGAGCACGGCCGCGACGGCCAACAGGCCGGATCGCCTGCCGGACGTCGTGGGTCGCGCGGTGATCGGTGCCCCTTCGGCAATGTGGTCCTCGGTCTGGAAGCGTCAGTATGCGGACCTGAGGCGGATCGGCCCGGTGTGCATACGGGCCATTTCCGTTTCCCTTACCCGAGCCACACCTTGCGGTCCCCTCGGCCCGGCGGACGCGTGACCACAACATGGGAGAATGCCGGAATGCTGCGTTGGCTGACCGCGGGTGAGTCGCACGGGCCGGCCCTCACGGCGATTCTGGAGGGCTTGCCGGCCGGGGTGCGGACCTCGACCAAGGAGGTCGCCGCGGAACTGGCCCGGCGCCGGCTGGGGCACGGCCGCGGTGCGCGGATGAAGTTCGAGCAGGACGACGTGGAGTTCCTCGGTGGTGTCCGCCACGGCGAGACCATCGGCGGCCCGGTCGCGATCCGGGTCGGCAACAGCGAGTGGCCCAAGTGGGATCGGGTCATGTCCGCCGACCCGGTCAGCGCCGAGGAGTTGGCCGGCATCGCCCGCAACGCCCCGCTCACCCGGCCGCGCCCCGGGCACGCGGACCTGGTCGGCATGCAGAAGTACGGCTTCGCCGACGCCCGTCCGGTGCTGGAACGGGCCAGCGCGCGGGAGACCGCGGCCCGGGTCGCGCTCGGCGCCGTGGCCAAGGCCTTCCTGGCCCAGACTGTGGATGCCGTGGTGCTCAGCCACGTGGTGCGCATCGGGACCGTGGCCGCGGGCGGCCTGGTGCCGGGGCGCGGCGACGGCGAGGCGGTCGACGCCGTCTCGGTGCGGTGCTTCGACCCGGCGGTGGCCGAGCGGATGATCGCGGAGGTGGACGCGGCCAAGGCCGACGGCGACACCCTCGGCGGGGTCGTCGAGGTCGTGGTGCACGGCCTGCCGCCCGGGCTGGGCAGCCACGTGCACTGGGACCGGCGCCTGGACGCGCGACTGGCCGCGGCGCTGATGGGAATCCAGGCGATCAAGGGCGTCGAGGTCGGCGACGGCTTCGAGCTGGCCGCGGAGCGGGGTTCGGCCGCGCACGACCAGATGGAGGCGGTCAAATCTCCCAACGGTGCCTCCGGCATCCGGCGTCGAACCGGGCGTTCGGGCGGCACTGAGGGTGGCATGAGCACCGGCGAGGTGCTGCGGGTACGGGCCGCCATGAAGCCGATCTCAACGGTTCCCAGAGCGCTGGACACCGTCGACGTGGCGACCGGTGAGGCCGCGAAGGCCATCGCGCAACGGTCCGACGCGTGCGCCGTACCGGCGGCCGGGGTCGTCGCCGAGGCGATGGTCGCGCTGGTCCTCGCCGACGCGGTGCTGGAGAAGTTCGGCGGCGACAGCGTCGCCGAGACGACCCGCAACGTCGCCGGCTACCGCGCGGCGCTGGAGGCCCGCGGGCTGGGCTGGTCATGACCGACGCCCGAGCCCTGTGGGGTGTCACCTCCTGGGGTAGGTCCCGGCGGCGTGTCGCGACCGTCCGGGCCGTCGTACCGGGTGTCACCCCATCCGGAGTTGGCGCTCCGGCGGCGGGCGATGCGGCGGGGATTCCGTGACTCCGCGGGTGGTGCTGATCGGGGCGCCGGGGGCGGGGAAGACCACGGTCGGCCGCTCGGTTGCGCACCGTCTCGGGGTGGAGTTCCGCGACACCGACGCCGACGTCGCGGCGACCGCGGGCAAGCCGGTGGCGCAGATCTTCGTCGACGACGGGGAGCCGGCGTTCCGCGCGATGGAGGTCGCCGCCGTCGCGGAGGCCTTGCGCAGCCACGACGGCGTGCTCGCCCTGGGCGGCGGCGCGGTCCTCGCGCCGGCCACCCAGGAGACGCTGCGCGGCCACCGGGTCGTCTACCTGGAGGTCAGCCTGGCCACCGCCGCGCGCCGGGTCGGGTTCAACCGCGACCGCCCTCTGCTGCTGCAGAACCCGCGAGCCACCTTGCGGGCTTTGCTCGATGAACGACGCCCGGTGTACCAATCTGTCGCCACGGCGGTGATACCCGCCGACGGTCGGGTCAACGAGGTCGTGGCGCGGGTGCTGGCGGCCCTGGACGACGAGCGCGCGAGTGTGCCCGGGTCGGCGGATTCGCCATGAGCGTCCTGCTGGAAGGGCCTGCGCCCCAACGGTTGCGCTTTGTCGGTTTTGGCTCGACCGACACGGCGGACCAACTGGCGTCCCGGCCGTTCCGAGGAGTGCATCGATGACTCGTGCGGAGCCGACACGGCTGTACGTCGGCGGACCGGCGCCCTACGAGGTGCTGATCGGCTACGGCCTGGCGGGGGAACTGGCCACGCTGCTGGGAACTGACGTGGAGTCAGTCGCGGTGGTCTGCCCGCGGCAGTTGCGGTCCCTGGGCGCCGCCATCCGGGAGCACCTGACCAAGGCGGGCTACCGGACGGTGCCGATCGAGATCCCGGACGGGGAGTCGGCCAAGTCCGCCGAGGTCGCCGCGCACTGCTGGTCGGCACTCGGCCGCGGCGGGTTCACCCGCAGCGACGCCGTGGTCGGGGTCGGTGGCGGCGCCACGACGGACCTGGCCGGATTCGTGGCCGGCACCTGGTTGCGCGGGGTACGGCTGGTGAACGTGCCGACCACGCTGCTCGGCATGGTCGACGCCGCGGTCGGCGGCAAGACCGGGATCAACACCGCGGACGGCAAGAACCTGGTCGGGGTGTTTCACCCACCGGTCGGGGTGCTCTGCGACCTCGCGGTGTTGCGGACGCTGCCAGTCGCGGAGTGGGTCAGCGGGCTTGCCGAGGTGGTCAAGGCGGGCTTCATCGCCGACCCGGAGATCCTTGAGCTGATCGAACGGGCGCCGGAGGCGGCGACGGGCCCGGAGGGCCCACACACCCACGAACTGCTCACCCGGGCGATCCGGGTGAAGGCCGACGTGGTCGCCACCGACCTGAAGGAGACCGGGGGGGCAGGCTCCATCGGCCGGGAGATGCTGAACTACGGCCACACCCTGGGGCACGCGATCGAGCGGGTCGAGCGGTACCGCTGGCGGCACGGCCCGGCGGTGGCGATCGGGATGGCTTTCGTGGCCGAACTTGCCGCGCTGCAGGGCCGCATCGACGCCGACCTCGTGCAGCGGCACCGCAAGGTGCTCGGCGCCGTCGGACTGCCGGTGAGCTACCGGGCCGACCGCTGGGGCGCGTTGCGGGCGGCGATGAATCTGGACAAGAAGGCACGGGGTTCGAAGCTGCGGTTGGTCGTGCTCGACGGGCTCGCGCGACCGGTGATCACGGCCGCCCCCGACGAGGCGCTCCTCACCGAGGCCTATCAACGGATAGCCCCATGATCGGGTTCGCCGCCCCGGCGGCGCGTCCTACTTCGGCAACTTCTGCCGCCAGGTGCACCCATCACGCCACGCGGATAGGTGCAAACTCCGGCAGAAGTGGGTCCAGGGGGTTGGTGGCGCAGTGAAGGTCTGGGTGTTGAACGGGCCGAACCTGGGCCGGCTGGGCTCCCGGGAGCCGGACGTCTACGGATCGACGAACTTCGCCGACCTCGCCGAGGCCTGCCGTAAGGAGGGCTCCGAGCTGGGCCTGGACGTCGAAGTCCGGCAGACCGACGACGAGGCCGAGTTGGTCGGTTGGCTGCACGCTGCGGCGGACGAACGCATCCCCGTCGTCCTGAACCCGGCGGCGTTCACTCATTACTCCTACGCGGTCCGCGACGCGTGCGCCCAGTTGCGGGCGCCGTTGATCGAGGTCCACATCTCCAACCCGGCCCGCCGCGAGGAGTTCCGGCACAACTCGGTGGTGGCCGGAGTGGCGCACGGCACGATCGCCGGGTTCGGCGTCGATTCCTACCGGTTGGCCCTCCGGGCACTCACCGGGATCTGAGGGATCGTCAGTTTCGGGGCTGCCCTGCGCGAGGCGGGCTGCCGCCCGTAATCTGACTTGCATGCCGGACCAGCACGGGGCGCGGCGGCAGCGAGCACGCGACTCCTTCATCGCCGCCGGTCACGACGCGGCCCTCATCACCGATCTGGTGAACGTCCGGTACCTGACCGGCTTCACCGGGTCCAACGCGGCGTTGCTGCTCACGCCGGATCGAGCCCTTCTCGGCACCGACGGTCGGTACCGGACCCAGGCGGGCCTGCAGGCGGCCGACGTCGACCTGCTTGTCGAACGGGCCACCGTCCGGGCGGTGCTCGCCGAGGCCGAGCGGATCGGGATCGGACAGCTGGGATTCGAGGCCCACCACGTGACGGTGGAGGCGCACGGGCAGTTCGTGGCTCAGTGCCCCGGGTTGCGGCTGGCGGCGTTGGGTCATCTGGTCGAGTCGCTGCGGGTGGTCAAGGACGCCGGCGAGTTGGCGGCGCTGCGCCAGGCCGCGGCCATCGCCGACGGCGCGTTGGCCGAGGTACTGGAGGGCTTGGTGCTCGGTCGGACCGAACGCCACCTGGCCCGCGAATTGGAACGGCGGATGCTGGACAAGGGCGCGGAAGCCGCCGCGTTCCCCACGATCGTGGCATCGGGGCCGAACTCGGCCGTGCCGCACCATCGCCCGACCGATCGGCGGATCGCCTTCGGCGACCTGTTGAAGATCGATTTCGGGGCCCGGTTCGACGGCTACCACTCGGACATGACCCGCACCTTCGTGGTCGGGTCCAACCCGGCGGACTGGCAGGTCGAGATCCACGACCTGGTGTTCGCCGCCCAGCGGGCCGGACGGGAGGCGCTTGCGCCGGGCGTGGAGGTGGTCTCGGTCGACGCGGCGGCCCGGGAGATCATCGTCGCGGCCGGGCACGGGGAACACTTCGGCCACGGCCTCGGCCACGGCGTCGGGTTGCAGATCCACGAAGCGCCGCTGCTGGCGGCCACCGGCAGCGGCCGGTTGGCCGCGGGCACGCCGGTGACCATCGAGCCCGGCGTGTACCTGGAAGGGCTCGGCGGCGTCCGGATCGAGGACACGCTGGTGGTCACCGACGACGGCCCGGAGCTGCTCACCTTGACCACCAAGGAGTTGCTCGTCCTCGACTAGTTCTGTCGCCGGCCTGGCTGGATATCCGTCAGGGCCCCACCCCCACCCGACACAACCGAACAGAGCGAAACTTTCCTATGCCGTCGGACGTGTCAAGCCGGTTCAGTCGCTCTGTGGACAACGATCGGCTGTGGAAGGCCTGGGACGCCGCCGTTGTGGGTTCTCTGCGTTATCGTCGCGGCTGACAATCGACGACAGACGCAGGAGATCCACGCTCGTGGCGACGACCAACGATCTGAAGAACGGCATCGTGCTCAACATCGAGGGCCAACTGTGGTCCGTGGTGGAGTTCCAGCACGTCAAGCCGGGCAAGGGTCCCGCGTTCGTGCGAACCAAGCTCAAGAACGTGCTGTCCGGCAAGGTCGTCGACAAGACCTTCAACGCCCGGCTCAAGGTCGAGACCGCCAGCGTCGACCGGCGTGAGATGCAGTACCTCTACAAGGACGGCGAGGATTTCGTGTTCATGGACACGGATTCCTTCGAGCAGACTCAAATCTCGGCCGGAACCGTGGGCGAGGCGGCAAAGTACATGCTCGAGAACCAGTTGGCCACGGTCGCGCTGCACAACGGCGCCGCCTTGTACGTGGAACTGCCGCCGTCTGTGGAGTTGCTCATCAGCTACACCGAGCCTGGCCTGGTGGGCGACCGCTCGACCAGCGGTACCAAGCCAGCCACGCTCGAGACCGGTGCCTCGATCCAGGTGCCGCTGTTCATCGTCACCGGCGAGAAGGTCAAGGTGGACACCCGGTCCGGTGAGTACACCGGTCGGGTCAACTAGCGGGTTCTGATGAGCACGCATTCGGCGGGACTCGCGCCGAGCGAGGAACGAGCGAGGGAGACGAGCGACCATTCAGCGCAGTAAGGCACGTAAGCGCGCCGTGGACATCCTGTTCGAGGCCGATCTGCGGGGCACGGACCCGGTGGCGACCCTGGCCGAGCGGATGACCGCCGAGGACCCCCCGGTTCGCGAGTACACCGTCAGCCTCGTTGAAGGGGTGCAGGCGAACCGCGCGCGGATCGATGAGTTGCTGGCCACCCACTCGCACGACTGGACGTTGGACCGGATGCCCGCGGTCGACCGAAACGTGCTGCGGGTGGGCGTTTACGAGCTGTTGTTCGCGCCGGACGTCCCGGACGCCGTCGCGATCAGCGAGGCCGTGGATCTCGTCACCGACCTGTCGACGGACCGGTCGCCGGCGTTCGTCAACGGCCTGCTGGCCCGCATCCTGTTGCTCAAGCCCTCGATCTCGATCTAGCCGGCCTTGACCCAGCAGCGCTTTTTCTAGTCGGCATTCGGGCCGGAGCTGAGCACGCCCCAGCGGATCAGGTCCTCGGTCAGCCCGCTCGGCGCCTTGTCGTATATGACGGCCAGAGCGCGCAGGTCCTCCTGCCGGATCGAGAGCACCTTGCCGTTGTAGTCGCCCCGCTGCGACTGGATGGTGGCGGCGTAGCGCAGCAGCGGCCCGGCAGCCTCGACCGGCGCCTGAGCCAGCCGTTCCAGGTCGAGAACCAGCCGCGGCGGGGCCTCGGCGGCACCGCTCGGCGCGCCCCCCGGCAGGAGTTCGGCGACCGGGACGCCGTAGAAGGACGCCAACTCGGACAGCTTCTGGACCGTCACCGCGCGGTCGCCGCGCTCGTATGAGCCGACCACGACTGCCTTCCACCGTCCGCGGGACTTCTCCTCCACACCGTGCAACGACAGGCCCTGCTGGGTTCGGATGGCCCGCAGGCGGGCGCCGAGGGACTTCGCGTACTCACTGGGCAAGGAGGACTCCGGGTGACGCTGCGTAGGGATCCGCGGGGCCGCGAACTACCTACAGTGACGTTACGCAGAGTTAGTATCCGCGTCAACCCGTAGCGGCAGCAGCATGTGGACCATCGAGCGCCGCCACGACGGCCTGTCCGGGGCACTGTTAGGGTGATGTGAAGAGTTGCCCTTTAAGGCCCGTCCGGAGAGGCGGGGAAGGGGTTGGCCAGGCATGTCCACCGCAGCTGATGCGCCACGCGCACCGCTTGCTTCGGGCCGTCAGGTCCTGGAGGCCTCCGACATTCGCCGGGCCCTCACCCGGATCGCCCACGAGATCATCGAGCGCAACAAGGGTGCGCGCGACATCGTCCTGTTCGGGGTCCCGACTCGCGGAGTCCCGCTGGCCCGGCGCCTGGCCGCGCGCATCGCCGATGTCGAGGGCGAGCAGATCCCGGTCGGGTCGTTGGACATCACGCTGTACCGCGACGACCTGCGCCTTCGCCCGGCCCGCTCGTTGGAGCGCACCGACGTCCCGGTCGGGGGTGTCGACGGCGCGGTCGTGGTGCTGGTCGACGACGTGCTGTTCTCCGGCCGCACGATCCGGGCCGCGCTCGACGCGCTGGCCGATCTGGGGCGCCCGCGGTTGGTGCAGTTGGCCGTGCTGGTCGACCGCGGCCACCGGGAACTGCCGATCCGGGCCGACTATGTCGGCAAGAACCTGCCGACCTCGCTGTCCGAGAACGTGCACGTCCACATCGCGGAGATCGACGGGGTCGATGCAGTCGTCCTGTCGAGCGTGGAGGTCAAGTCGTGAAGCGCCATCTGCTGTCCGCGGCCGACCTGGATCGCAGCGCCGCCGTGCTCGTCCTGGACACCGCGGCCGAACTGGCCCGGTTGGCCGACCGGCCGATCAAGAAACTGCCCACGTTGCGCGGGCGCACCGTGGTCAACCTGTTCTACGAGGACTCGACCCGAACCCGCACCTCGTTCGAGTTGGCCGCCAAGCGCTTGAGCGCGGACGTGATCAACTTCGCGACCAAGGGATCTTCGGTGTCGAAGGGGGAGAGCCTGAAGGACACCGCGTTGACGCTGGAGGCCATGGGCGCCGACGCGGTCGTCGTCCGGCACTTCGCCTCCGGTGCCCCGCATCGACTGGCCACCGCAGGCTGGATCCGCGGCTCGGTCGTGAACGCCGGCGACGGCACCCACGAGCACCCCACCCAGGCACTGCTCGACGCCTACACGATGCGCGACCGCCTCGGCGGGTTCGACGGGCGGCGGGTGTGCATCGTGGGCGACGTGTTGCACAGTCGCGTCGCCCGATCCAACGTGCTGCTGCTGAACACGCTTGGCGCCGAGGTCGTACTGGTGGCCCCGCCGACGTTGCTCCCGGTCGGGGTTGGGACCTGGCCGTGTGCGGTGTCCTACGACCTGGATGCCGAGCTGCCCAAGTGCGACGCGGTGATGATGCTCCGGGTGCAGCGGGAGCGGATGAACGCCGCGTTCTTCCCCAGCGCGCGGGAGTACAGCCGCCGTTACGGGCTCGACGTCAGCCGCATGGCGACGCTGCCGGAACACGCGATCGTGATGCATCCCGGGCCGATGAACCGCGGGATGGAGATCACCGCCGCTGTCGCGGACTCGCCACGCTCGACGATCGTGGAGCAGGTGACCAACGGGGTCAGCGTCCGCATGGCAGTGCTCTACCTGCTGCTGTCCGGCAGTGAACCGGCGATCGGGCGCCACGAATCTGACGACACCTCAGTCACCGTTGAAGACAGGGAAAGTGCATGATCAATTCCTTCACCATCCGCGGTGTGCGGCCACTCGGTGGGGACGCGACCGACCTGCTGATCGCGGACGGTCGCATCGTCGAGATCGGGCGCGGCTGCTCGGCGCCGGGCTCGCACGTGGTCGACGCCGCAGGCCTGATCGCCCTGCCCGGACTCGTCGATCTGCACACCCATCTGCGGGAGCCCGGGCGCGAGGACGCCGAGACCGTTGCGTCGGGGACCCAGGCTGCCGCCCTCGGCGGGTTCACCGCGGTGCACGCGATGGCCAACACCTCGCCGGTCGCCGACACCGCCGGGGTTGTCGAGCAGGTCTGGCGGTTGGGCCTGGAGCACGGTCATGCCGACGTGCGTCCGGTGGGTGCGGTGACGGTCCGCCTGGCCGGGGAGCAGTTGGCCGAACTCGGTGCGATGGCCACCTGTCCGGCGGCGGTGCGGGTCTTCTCCGACGACGGGCACTGTGTGTCCGACGCGCTGCTCATGCGCCGGGCCCTGGAGTACGTGAAGGCATTCGACGGCGTCATCGCGCAGCACGCCCAGGAACCGCGGTTGACCGAGGGCGCCCAGATGAACGAGGGCGAGGTCTCCGGTGTCCTGGGCCTGGGCGGCTGGCCCGCGGTCGCCGAGGAGGCGATCATCGCCCGGGACTGCCTGCTGGCGGCACATGTCGGCTCCCGGCTGCACGTGTGCCACGTGTCGACGGCCGGTTCGGTGGAGCTGATCCGCTGGGCGAAGTCCAAGGGTTGGGACGTCACCGCGGAAGTGACGCCACATCACTTGTTGCTCACCGACGAACTGATCGCCTCCTACGACCCGATCTACAAGGTCAACCCGCCGCTGCGTACCGCCGCCGACGTCGAGGCGCTGCGGATCGGGCTGGCCGACGGCACGATCGACGCGGTGGCCACCGACCATGCCCCGCACGCGGATGAGGACAAGGACTGCGAGTGGGCCGCGGCGGCCATGGGCATGCTGGGCCTGGAGACGGCGCTGTCGGTCGTGCAGCAGGTGATGGTCGACACCGGCCTGCTGGACTGGGCCGGCGTCGCCGACCGGATGTCGACCCGCCCGGCCCGCATCGGCCGGGTCGACGGACACGGCCGCGGGATCGCGGTCGACGCCCCGGCAAATCTGACGCTCTACGACCCGAGCACCACCTGGACCGTGGACCGCGACGCCCTGGCCTCGCGCAGCCGCAACACCCCGTACCGCGGACGCACGCTGCCCGGGACGGTCTACGCCACCTTCCTGCGCGGCAGGCCGACGGTGCTGGACGGGAAGCTCGCATGAGGCGGCTTATCCGGTTGGGGACGTCAGCCCCCTGGAGCCCGCCCTTTCCCGATGGGGTGTCACCCCGATCGAGGGGACAGATCGGTGCAAGTCGGGCGCCGTGCGTGTCGGTGGGGGTGTCACCCCCACCGACAGTGGGGGTGACACCCCAAGTGTTCGGAGGCGTTGGCGGGGGAGGGCAATGAGCGTGGGCAGGGGACCGGCACTGCTGGTGCTGGAGGACGGGACGACGTTCCGCGGCCAGGCCTACGGCCACGTCGGGGAGACGTTCGGCGAGGCGGTCTTCAACACCGGCATGACCGGCTACCAGGAGACGTTGACCGACCCGTCGTACCACCGGCAGGTCGTGGTGATGACCGCGCCGCACATCGGGAACACCGGCGTCAACGACGAGGACCCGGAGTCCAGCCGGATCTGGGTGGCCGGCTACGTGGTGCGCGACCCGGCCCGGATCCCGTCGAACTGGCGGTCCGTCAGGTCGTTGGAGGACGATCTCGAAGCTGCGGGAGTCGTCGGGATCTGCGGCATCGACACCCGCGCGTTGACCCGGCATCTGCGCGACGCCGGCGCGATGCGGGTCGGGGTGTCGAGCGTCGCCGACGACGCCGCCGCGCTGCACGCGCGGGTGCTCGCGAGCCCGAGCATGCTCGGCGCGGACCTGGCCAAGGGGGTCAGCACCGCGCAGCCGTATGTGGTCCCGGCGATCGGGGTGCGGCGGTTCACCGTGGTGGCCGTCGACCTCGGGATCAAGGCGATGACCCCGCACCGGATGGCGCAGCGGGGGATCGAGGTGCACGTGGTTCCGGCGACCGCGACCGCCGCCGAGGTCCTGGCCCGCGAGCCGGACGGGGTGTTCCTGTCCAACGGTCCGGGCGACCCAGGGGTCGCCGACTACGCCGTGGAACTTGCCCGAGGCGTGCTCGACGCCGCGGTCCCGCTGTTCGGGATCTGCTTCGGAAACCAAATCCTCGGCCGGGCGCTCGGGTTCGGCACGTACAAACTGCGCTTCGGTCACCGCGGGATCAACCAACCCGTCATGGATCGCACCACCGGACGGGTCGAGATCACTGCGCACAACCACGGGTTCGCTGTCGACGCCCCGCGCGAGGACGTCGCGCAGACGCGGTACGGCCGGGCGCAGGTCTCCCACGTCTGCCTCAACGACGATGTCGTGGAGGGTCTGGAGTGCCTCGACGTGCCGGCATTCTCCGTGCAGTACCACCCGGAAGCCGCTGCCGGGCCGCACGACGCCGGCTACCTGTTCGACCGGTTCACGAATCTGATGGACAGGTCGGCCAATGCGCGCGGCAACAGCCGGATTCCGGTTTCCTGATGATCAATAGTTCCGGCCGTGGCCGCGTGCATTTGGCAGCGATCGATACAGCCGAGGGGAGAGCGCATGCCACGGCGTGACGACATCAGCTCGGTGCTGGTGATCGGCTCCGGGCCGATCGTGATCGGTCAGGCCTGCGAGTTCGACTACTCCGGGACGCAGGCCTGTCGGGTACTGCGTTCGGAGGGGCTTCGGGTCAGCCTGATCAACTCGAATCCGGCCACGATCATGACCGATCCGGAGTTCGCCGACGCGACTTACGTCGAGCCGATCACGCCGGAAATGGTGCGCAAGGTCATCGAGCGGGAACGTCCCGACGCACTGCTGGCGACCCTGGGCGGGCAGACTGCGCTGAACGCCGCGATGGCCCTGCACGCCAACGGAACCCTGGCGGAGTTCGGGGTCGAGCTGATCGGCGCCAACGTCGAGGCGATCAACGCCGGGGAGAACCGGGAACGCTTCAAGCAGATTGTCGCCGACATCGGCGCCGAGTCCGCGCGTTCGACGATCTGCCACTCGATGGACGACTGCTTGAAGGCCGTCGTGGACCTGGGCTACCCGGTGGTCGTCCGGCCGTCGTTCACCATGGGCGGCGCCGGATCCGGGATGGCCTACGACGAGGCCGACTTGCGCCGCATCGCCGGATCCGGCCTGGCCGCCAGCCCGACCACCGAGGTGCTGCTGGAGCAGTCGATCCTCGGCTGGAAGGAGTACGAACTCGAGCTGATGCGCGACCGCACGGACAACGTGGTCGTGATCTGCTCGATCGAGAACCTCGACCCGATGGGCGTGCACACCGGCGACTCGATAACCGTCGCGCCCGCGCTCACCCTCACCGACCGCGAATACCAACGCATGCGCGACGTCGCTATCGACATCATCCGCGCGGTCGGGGTGGACACCGGCGGCTGCAACATCCAGTTCGCGGTGGAGCCCTCGACGGGTCGGCTCATCGTGATCGAGATGAACCCGCGGGTGTCGCGGTCCTCGGCGCTGGCGTCCAAGGCGACCGGGTTCCCGATCGCCAAGATCGCCGCCCGATTGGCGATCGGCTACACCCTCGACGAGATCCGTAACGACATCACGCAGGTGACCCCGGCCAGCTTCGAGCCCACGTTGGACTACGTGGTCGTCAAGGTGCCCCGATTCGCGTTCGAGAAATTCCCGGCGGCCGACCCTCGGTTGACCACGCACATGAAGAGCGTCGGCGAGGCGATGGCGATCGGCCGCAACTTCACCGAGGCGCTCCAGAAAGCCCTGCGATCGTTGGAGAAACGCGACGCCTCGCTGTCCTGGGCCGGCGCACCGGGCGACCGGGAGGCATTGCTCGAGAAGATCGCCACCCCGTACGACGGACGGCTGCGCGACGTGATCGGGGCACTGCGGGCGGGCGCAACCCCGGAAGAGGTCAACCGGGCCACCGCCATCGACCCCTGGTTCGTCGACCAATTGCTGTTGCTGCACGAGATCGCCGGCGACCTGGCCGCCGCCGAGCAGCTCGACCCCGACCTGCTCCGGATCGCCAAGCGGCACGGATTCTCCGACGCCCAGATCGCCGAGATCCGAGGCTTGCCCGAGGCCGTGGTCCGCGGGGTGCGACACGCCCTGCGGATCCGTCCGGTTTACAAGACCGTCGACACCTGCGCGGGGGAGTTCGAGGCACACACGCCGTACCACTACTCGTCCTACGACACCGAGACCGAAGTGAGGCCGGGTCAGAAACCGAAGGTGATAATCCTGGGCTCCGGGCCCAACCGGATCGGCCAGGGCGTGGAGTTCGACTACTCGTGCGTGCACGCCAGTTTTGCCTTGCGCGACGCGGGATTCGAGACCGTGATGATCAACTGCAACCCCGAGACCGTCTCCACCGACTACGACACTTCCGATCGGCTGTACTTCGAACCGCTGACGCTGGAGGACGTGCTGGAGGTCGTGTACGCCGAACAACGGGCCGGGGAGGTGATCGGCGTCGTGGTGCAGCTCGGCGGGCAGACCCCGTTGGGCCTGGCGCGGTCGCTGAAGGAAGCGGGCGTGCCGATCGTGGGCACCTCGCCGGAGGCGATCCACCTGGCCGAGGATCGCGGGGCGTTCGGTCGGGTGCTGGCGGCGCAGGGACTGCTGGCCCCGAAGTGGGGTACGGCGTTCTCGTTCGTGGAGGCCAAGGCGATCGCGGACGACGTCGGTTATCCGGTACTGGTCCGCCCTTCGTACGTGCTCGGCGGCCGCGGCATGGAAATCGTCTACAGCGAGCAGATGCTGGCCGACTACATCTCCCGCGCCACCGAGATCTCCCCGGACCGCCCGGTGCTCGTCGACCGATTCCTCGACGACGCCGTCGAGATCGACGTCGATGCGATCTACGACGGCACCGAGTTGTTCCTCGGCGGGGTCATGGAACACATCGAGGAGGCCGGCATCCACTCCGGCGACTCGGCCTGCGTGCTGCCGCCGATCACCTTGGGGAACAAGGACATCGAGCGCATCCGCATGGCGACCGAGGCCATCGCTCGGGGCGTCGGCGTGCGCGGCCTGCTCAACGTCCAGTACGCGATCGCCGCCGACGTGCTCTACGTACTGGAGGCCAACCCACGTGCCTCGCGCACGATTCCGTTCGTGTCCAAGGCAACGGCGACCCCCTTGGCGAAGGCCGCGGCCCGGGTGATGCTCGGCGCGACGATCCCGCAACTGCGCGCCGAGGGCTTGTTGCCGCCGCACGGCGACTGCGCCGACCTGCCCTTCGACGCGCCGGTCGCGGTCAAGGAGGCGGTGATGCCGTTCAACCGTTTCCGCACCGCCTCCGGCGAACACGTCGACACGATCCTCGGGCCGGAGATGAGGTCCACCGGCGAGGTCATGGGGATCGACACGAACTTCGGTACGGCGTTCGCCAAGTCCCAGGCCGGCGCGTACGGGTCGTTGCCGATCAAGGGCGCCGCATTCGTCTCGGTGGCCAACCGCGACAAGCGCGCGATGATCTTCCCCGTGAAACGCCTGCACGACCTGGGTTTCGAGATCCTTGCCACCGGCGGGACCGCTGATGTGCTGCGGCGCAACGGGGTCCCGGCCACGGTGGTGCGCAAGGGTCATCACGGCCCGGGCCCGGCCACCGAGGCATGGCCCGAGGGCGAACCGACGATCGTCACCCGGATCCAGAACGGCGAGATCGCGCTGATCGTGAACACGCCCTTCGGGGTCGGGTCGCGGGTCGACGGCTGGGACATCCGAACCGCGGCGGTGGGTTCCAACACGTTGTGCGTGACCACGGTGCCCGGGCTCGCCGCCGCCGTGCAGGGCATCGAGTCCCTGCTGCGCGGCGACATCGGCGTGCGCTCGCTGCAGGAGTACGCCGCCGCCCTGAACGCGTCCCGCGCATGACCACCCCCCGTCCCCGCCCCCATCCCTTGCGTCCGGCCAACCCGACGCTATTAGCGACGGGTTGGCCGGACGCAACGCCGGGGTGGGGGGGGCGGTGAGCGCGGCTTACGAGCGGCTGGCGCGGCGGGCGTTGTTCGCGACCGGCTCCGGCGACCCGGAGGCGGCGCACGCCCGCGTGCTTCGCACCCTCGGCCTGATCAGCGATTCGCCGGGCACCCGAGCGGTGCTGAATCGCGTGCCGCGGGTCGGGGCTCCGGTCACGGCGTTCGGGCTGAAGTTCGGCAACCCGGTCGGTCTGGCTGCCGGCATGGACAAGGATGCGGTCGCGATCCCGGCCTGGGCGGCGCTCGGCTTCGGCTTCGTCGAGGTCGGCACGGTCACCTGGCACGACCAGGCGGGCAACCCGCGACCGCGCCTGTACCGACTGAGCGCCTCCGAGGCGATCATCAACCGGATGGGGTTCAACAACGCCGGGGCCGAGGCGATGGCGGCGCGGCTGGAGCGGCTCGGGCGGTCCCCGATCCCGGTCGGGATCAGCCTCGGCAAGTCCAAGGTGACCCCGGTGGCCGACGCGACCGGCGACTACCTGTCGTCGTTGAAGGTCCTGCTGCCCTACGCGGACTACGTTGCGGTCAACGTCAGCTCGCCGAACACGCCGGATTTGCGTTCGCTGCAGGACCGCGCGGCGCTCGACGAACTGCTGCGTGAGTTGCGTGGGCACACCGTGGCCGAGGCCGGCCCGGGCGGGCCGAAGCCGTTGCTGGTGAAGATTGCGCCGGACCTGACCGATGCCGCGGTCGGTGAGGTGCTCGAGGTCTGTTCGGCGCGCGGCGTCGCCGGGATCGTCGCCACCAACACCACCGTCGAGCGTGCCGGTCTCGCCCCGGACGATGCGGCTCGCGCCGCACAGTCGGGCGGGCTGTCCGGTCGTCCGCTGCGGGATCGCGCGTTGGCCGTGGTCCGACTGGTGGTGGCGGAGTCCGGGGGAGCCCTGCCGGTGGTCGGGGTCGGCGGGATCGGCTCGCCGGACGACGCCATGCGGATGTTCGACGTGGGCGCGGTGTTGGTCCAGCTCTACACCGGCTTGGTCTACCGCGGGCCGGGCCTGGTGCACGGAATTGCCCGCGCGGCCGCCGCGCGGATCGGCGAAGTAAGGATCTGACAGGCGCTCAGGCGTCCAGTGCGCGGATCTGGCCCGATGCTCGGCCCAACAGTCGGGACAGGTTGTTGCCCGCGCCGATCAACACCCGCGCGTACACCTGCGGGTGGGCCACGGCGAGCTCACGAAGCTCCGCAACCCGCAGCACCCGGCAGGTCACCGCGGTGTCGGCGATCACGTCCGCGGTCCGCCGGGCACGCTCGTACAACGCCGTCTCGCCGAACGCCACCCCGGCGCTGAAGGTCCGAAGTCGCCTCCCCCGCATCTGGATCTTCGTGCCGGTACTGTCCGGTTGGGCGGCCAAGCGGGCAGTGGCCCTGCCCGCGGCCAGGAAGTAGATCTCCTCGGCCTGTTCACCCTCGTGCACGATCGTCTCGCCCGGGGCGTATCGGACCGTGGTGAGCAACGGTTCGAGCAGGACCATTTCGGCCTCGCCCAATTCGCGCAGGATGTCGAGCTGCGCGGGCGGTAGCTCCTCGTGATCGCCGACGCTCACTTCGGCCTCGGCCAGCAGTCGATCCTCGCAGTCCTCCAGGCAGTCGTCGGTGTCCGGCCAGAAGTCGTCCGCGCCGATGTCGTCGAGGCCGCCCGCGGCCGGGGTTTCGCGCAGTGCGGCGCGCAGTGTGTCCGACCACGAGGCGTACATCACCCGGGTGCCGCTTGCTGTGCACCGTCGGTGCAGGTCGACGAGCAACGTCAGCGCACCGGGGACCGCGCGGTTCAACCGACGACCGTCCAGCACGAGGTGGCGCGCCCAACCGGAATGCTCCTCGACCTGCCGTACCAACCGCTCGGCGGTCGCGAAATACAGGTCGCCCTGTAGTTCGTAGATGTGCACCGCGCGCCCGGCCGCGGCCAGGTGGGTACGCTCCTCGTCGCGACGCAGGCGCTTCGACGGCACCTCGGCGGCGTCGTACCGGCGGCGCACGACGCTGCCCGCTGCCCACGTCACCTCGAGCAGGTGCAGGCCGAACTCGACGGCGAGCGCCTCGCACACCGCCACCCCGCGGGTGCTGTTCCCGAACTCGTCCAACTGCGGGGAGAACGTCCCGACCCCGAGCTGACCGGGTAGGACGGCCAGGATCCCGCCACCGACGCCACTCTTGGCCGGGATCCCGACTCGGTACATCCACTCCCCGGACCAGTCGTACATGCCGCAGCTCGACATCACGGTCAGCACCCGACGGACGGTGTTCGGCGCGGCGGCGCGACGGCCGTAACAGGGTTGACACCGCCATTCGCCAACGTGGCGGCCATCATCGCCAGATCCCGTGCCGTGACAAGAATCGAGCACTGGGCGAAGTACAGGTCCAGATGTTCGTCAACCGGCTCACTGATCATGCCTGAGCTGAGTTCCAGGTATGCGATCGCTCGGTTACGGTGCCCGGTGGAACGCTCGGACTCGTACACGTCCTCGTCGATTTGCAGTTCTCTACCGGCATAGGCGGAGAACACCTCGAGCAGATGCGTCCGGCGCTCCTGCAGGCCCGAGCCGCGGACCAGCGCCGAGCAGGCGATCGCACCGGCGTTGACCATGGGGTTGAGCCGTCGGTTGTTTCGCTCGTCCATGACGATGGAGTTGAACGCGTCGCCGGAGGGTTCCACGCCGATTCGGCGCATGACCTCGGCCGGGCCACGGTCGTCCAGCGCCACGCCGTAGACGAATGGCTTGGAAATCGACTGGATGGTGAACTCCCGGTCGGCGTCACCGATCGAGTAGGGATGACCGTCCGCGGTGGCCAACGCGATCCCGAATTGTTGCGGATCGACCTTTGCCAACTCCGGGATGTAGTCGGCAACCCGACCGCCGTCCGCGTCGATCAGGTTTTCGTGGACCGCGCGCAACCTCGCGCCGAGCACCGACTCCGGCTTTCGCGAAAGATTGCCTCGTTCCACCCGCGACCTCCGATCGATTGCCCGGCGTCGTCGGACGGAACCGTAGCGCCTGTCGATCAACGGGAGATTTCGCCGCTGCGCCACTGGGCACGTTATTCCGAGGCCCGCGCTCCTGCGGATGTCATCCGCTACGGATGCTGGTCGTCGTGCCGGCCCGATGACAGGCGTCGCCCGCGGATGTCATCCGGAAGCGGGCTCGCCTGCGGCGTCGACGATCGTCGGCGTTGTGCCGGTCACCTCGGCCAGTTGGTCGACGATCGACGAGCGGTCGCCGACCGCGACGATCCGCAGGGCAGCCGGGTCGAGCACCCGATGCAGCGCGTCGGTGACATCCTGCGCGGTCACCCCGGCCACGTGCTCGGTCATTGCCTGGTAGAAGTCCGTCGGAAGGTCGAACACGAACAAGTCGCCCACCGTGGAGGCGGCGGCGACCGAGGTCTGGAACAACGCCGGGACCGCGCCGACGATCGAGTCCTTGCCGCGTTGCAGCTCGTCGGCGGTCACCGGTTCGTCGCGGATGCGGTCGATCTCGCGGAGGATCTCGCGCACCGATTCGCCGGTGTGTGCGGTCTCCACCGATCCGGCTACCTCGAACCAACCGGGTCCGCGGGTACTGGCCAGGTTGGAGAACAATCCGTAGGTCCAGCCGTGGTTCTGACGCAGGTTCAGATCCAGCCGACCGGACAGCCCGAGGGCGCCGAGGATCTTGTTTCCCACCGCGGCCGCGTCGAACAAGGGATCGGTGCGAGCCAACGCCTGCTGACCGATCTCCAGGGCGGTCTGGGTGGCACCCGGGGCATCCAGGACCGCGACCTTGTCCGTTGTGGGTGCCCCGCGGCCCGGTGTGGCCGGCACCGGAGCGGTCGCCCGCCAGGAACCGAAGGCCTGCTCCGCCAAGCTCCGCGCCGAGCCGGCATCGAGGTCCCCGGCCAGCACCAGGGCAGCGGTGGCCGGCGTCCAGGCCTGTCCGGCGAAGGCTGTCAGGTGGTCCCGGTCGATCGCGGCCAGGCCGGCCGCGGTCCCGGTGGCCAGATGCCCGTAGGGGTGATCGGAGCCGAAGACCTGACGCCGCATGATTCCGAAGGCCGCCGAGCTGGGCTTGGCCGCGTCCGTGGTCAGCGCGACCAACAGATCGTCACGTACCCGGTCGATCGCGTCGGCGGGGAATGTGGGACGGCGCACCAGATCGGCCAGCAACTCGGCCCCGGTGGGCGCCTGGTCGGTCAGCGTCTGCAACGTGACGGCGCTGGAGTCCGGATGCGCCGATGAGGTCAACTGCCCGCCGATGGCCTCGACGGCGGTTGCGATCCCGGCCGCGTCGCGGTCCCCGGCCCCCTGGCGCAGCATGTTCACGGTGAACTGGGCCAGCCCGGCGGCCTGCTGCGGGTCGGCCCCGCTGCCGTAGCGCGACACCATCGACGCGGTCACCAACGGCAGGCCGTGCCGTTCGACGAGGTACACCGGCAGCCCGTTGCCCAGGGTGAACCGCTGCACGGCCGGCAGCTGCGCGGGCGGGGCCGGGGTCGGGTCCGGGACGGTGTTCCGCCACAGCTCGGTGCTCGAACCCGCCGGCGGATCGACCGGCGGCGCCGGCGGCGCCGGCGGGTCGGGCGGCAGGACGCGGTCGCCGGGAACCGTGCTCACCACGACCCGACCGTCGGTGCGCAACTGGTCGGTGGCGAAGGCCTGCACGTCGCTCGCGGAGACGGCCGCATGCCGGTCGATGTCGGTCTGCAGGTAGTCCGGCCGGCCGGTGTACACCGCGTACCGGTTGATGGTGTCCGCGCGGCCGCTGAAGTCCCCGATGGACTCCATCCCGCGGATGATCCCGGCGATCTGCGTGGTCCGGGCCGCGGTCAGCGAGGTTTCTGACGGTCCGTCGGATCGCAACCCGGCCAGGTCGGCGTCGATCGCATCGGCGATTTCGGCGGCGGTGTGGCCCGGCTTCGCGGTCGCCGTGATCGCGAAGATCGACGGGTGCGCCAACGACTCCTGGTAGGCCGAAACCGACTGGGCGATCTGACGGTCCCGCACCAGATCGCGGTAGAGCAGGCTGGATTCCGAGCCCGCGAGCAGTTGCGCGGTGACATCCGCCGTGGCGTCCTGCCGGGTGAACGCCGGCGGGGTCAACCAGGCCATCTCGACCCGCTCCAGCTTCACCTTGTCGGTGAGTGTGACCCGCTTCTCCGCCTTGATCCGCGGGTTCGCGATGTCCGGCGCGACCTGGTCGGGTCCACGAGGTATCGGCCCGAAGTACTTGGCGACCCAATCCTTCGCCCGGGCCGGGTCGAAGTTCCCGGCGATCACCAGCGAGGCGTTGTTCGGCACGTAGTACCGGTGGAAGAAGGCCCGAACCCGGTCGAGGGTGGCCGCCTGGATGTCGGCGTGCGAGCCCATCACCGCGGCGTGGTACGGGTGCGATTCCGGGAACAGCTGGTGGTAGATCTCCTCATCGCTCAACGCGTAGGGCCGCTGTTCGCGGTTCTGCCGCCGTTCGTTGCGAACGACCTCCTGTTGGTTGTAGAGCGTGGTGGCGGTCAATGCGTCGAGCAGGAAGCCCATCCGGTCGCTGTCCGCCCACAGGGCCAACTCGAGGCGATCCGCGGCCAGGTTGCCGATGACGTAGTTGGTCCGGTCGAACGAGGTGGACGCGTTGAAAACGGCGCCGGTGCCCTCGATGAGCTGCTCCAGCTTCCCGTGCGGGATGTGGCCGGAGCCCTGGAACATCATGTGCTCGAAAAGGTGGGCGAACCCGGTCTGCCCGGGCTCCTCGTTGGCGGCGCCAACGTGGTACCAAAGATTTGTCGAGACCGTGGCGACGTTGGGGTCGCGGGACAGGATCACCTGCAGGCCGTTGGCCAAGTGGTAGGACTCGATCGGCAGGTCCACCTGCGGCGCCGCGGCCGAGACCGAGCCGGCCGACCCGGGAACCACGACAGCCGCCGCCAATGCCAGCAGCAGGCAGACCACGAACGCCACCGTCGACCGGAGCCGCAGGCCGGACCGCCCCAACCTTGCCTCCTCGCCGGATCTCCCGCCCGATGCCTGGCAGGCTAGCCGGCCGGCGCAACGCGGCACAATCACGAGACGTGCGGTAGGAGGAAAAGGTATGGAACGGTTCGGGGAGCGCCTGTGGCATGCGCTGCGCGAGCACGGGCCGCTGTGCGTCGGTATCGACCCCCACGCGGAGCTGCTCAACTCGTGGGGGCTCCCGGACGACGCCGAGGGGGTCGAGCGCTTCGGGCGGCGCGTGGTGGAGGCTCTGGCCGGCCGCGTCGCTGTGGTCAAGCCGCAGGCCGCCTTCTTCGAACGGTTCGGCTCGGCCGGCGTGCGGGCGTTGGAGACCGTCCTGGCTGATGCCCGCGAGGCCGGGCTGCTCTGCATCACCGACGTCAAGCGCGGCGACATCGGGTCGACCGCGGCCGCCTATGCCCAGGCCTATCTGCATCCGGGTGCTCCGCTGCACTCCGACGCGATCACCGTCTCGCCCTATCTCGGGTTCGGTTCGCTGCAGCCGTTCCTGGAGGCGGCCCAGGCGCACGGCGGTGGGGTGTTCGTGCTTGCGCTGACCTCGAACCCGGAGGGTCGGCAGGTTCAGCACGCTCGATCCGACGACGGGCGCACGGTGGCCGGCGCGATCCTGGATGCCGTGCGGGAGCGGAACTCGGGCGCGACGCCGCAGGGTTCGATCGGTGTGGTGGTCGGCGCGACCATCGGTTCGACGGCCGAGGATCTGGCCGTGAACGGCCCGCTGCTGGTCCCTGGCCTCGGCGCGCAGGGCGCCGGCGGGGGGGACCTGCGGCGGCTGTTCGGGGCCGTGGCACCCAATGTGGTCCCCAGCGTTTCACGTGAGGTGCTCCGCGCGGGCCCGGATGTTCGCGCGTTGGCGCAGGCCGCTGCCCGGGCCGGCGGGGAATATGCCGAGGCTCTGGGGTAGCGTCGTCCCCGGATCGTCCATCTCGACCGCGTGTTGCTCGGCTACCGCGTGGTTCGGTAACTTCCGTTGCATTCACGTCGACTTGTCGTTGTCCGTCCGAACCACTGGGGTGACCATTCGTGGCTCTTCCTCCGCTGACTCCTGAGCAGCGCGCCGCCGCACTGGAGAAGGCTGCTATCGCGCGGCGCGAGCGTGCCGAGGTCAAGAATCGGCTCAAGCATTCGGGGGTTTCGCTGGCCAGCGTCATCAAGGAGGGCCAGGAGGACGAGATCATCGGCAAGATGAAGGTTTCGGCGCTTCTGGAGTCGATGCCGGGGGTGGGCAAGGTGCGTGCCAAGCAGATCATGGAGCGGCTGGGGATCTCCGAGACCCGTCGCGTTCGGGGGTTGGGTACCAACCAGATCGCGGCGCTCGAGCGCGAGTTCGGTGCCGGTTCTTGACCGACGGCGCACCTGCGTCGCCCGAGATCCCGAAGGTGCCGCGCCTGCTTGTCCTGTCCGGGCCGTCGGGTGTGGGCAAGAGCACGTTGCTGGCGGCGGTGCGCGCCGCCGCTCCGGAGCTGTGGGTCTCGGTGTCCGTCACCACCCGCCACCCCCGTCCCGGGGAGCGGAACGGGGTCGAGTACTACTTCGTCGGCCGTGCCGAGTTCGAAGCGACGGCCCGCGACGGCCACCTGTTGGAGTGGGCCGAATTCGCGGGCAATCTCTACGGCACGCCGCGGGAACCCCTCCTCGACCGACTCTCGGGCGGTGGGCCGGTGCTGCTGGAGCTGGACATCCAGGGCGCCCGCCAGGTGCGGACCGCGATGCCCGAGGCAGTGCTCGTGTTCCTGGCCCCGCCGAGTTGGGAGGAGCTGGTCCGTCGGCTGGTCGGCCGAGGCACCGAATCCCAGGAGGTCATCGACCGCCGGCTGGCCGTGGCACGGGCCGAGCTGGCCGCCGAGCGTGAGTTCGACGTCACGCTGGTGAACACGTCGGTCTCCGACGTGGTCGCCGAACTGTTAGCCTTGACCCGACCTCGAGCTTGACTCCTGCGTCGTCTGTCTGCTGAAAGGGTGCCGCGTGTCCGGAACGTTCGCCACGCCCGAGGGCATTACCAACCCCCCGATCGACGAGCTGCTCGAAGCCACCGACTCCAAGTACAGCCTGGTCTCCTACGCCGCCAAGCGGGCGCGGCAGATCAACGCGTACTACTCCCAGCTCGGCGAGGGCCTGCTGGAGTACGTCGGCCCGCTGGTCGACACCCACATGCACGAGAAGCCGCTGTCGATCGCGCTGCGGGAGATCAACGCGGGCCTGCTGACGGCCGAGCCGATCGAACCTCCGGTCGGGTAGTCGCAGGCAGCGCCGCGTGGCCGACACCAGACCGCGAGTCGTACTCGGGGTGTCCGGTGGCATCGCGGCCTACAAGGCGTGCGAGTTGCTGCGTCGCTTCACCGAGTCCGGCGCTTCCGTGCGGGTCATCCCGACCGCATCCGCGTTGCGGTTCGTCGGCGCGGCCACCTGGGCCGCGTTGTCCGGACAACCCGTGGCCACCGAGGTCTTCGACGACGTGCACGAGGTGCCCCACGTCCGGCTCGGGCAGCAGGCCGATCTGGTGGTCGTGGCGCCGGCCACCGCGGACCTGTTGGCTCGTGCGGTCGCCGGCCGGGCGGACGACCTGTTGACCGCGACCCTGCTGACGGCCCGCTGCCCGGTGCTGTTCGCCCCGGCGATGCACACCGAGATGTGGGAGCACCCGGCCACCGTCGAGAATGTCGCGACGCTGCGTCGCCGCGGCGCCGTCGTGCTCGACCCGGCCTCGGGTCGACTGACCGGCGCCGACAGCGGGCCGGGCCGGCTGCCCGAGCCGGAGCAGATCCACGAGGTCGCACTGCGGCTGCTGGCCCGAGGATCGGCACCCGCCGATCTGACGGGGCGTCGGATCGTGATCTCGGCCGGCGGGACCCGGGAACCGCTGGACCCGGTGCGTTTCCTGGGCAACCGGTCCACCGGCCGGCAGGGCTATGCGTTGGCCGCCACTGCCGTGGCCCGGGGGGCGGAGGTGACGTTGGTGACCGCCAACAGCGAGCTGCCCGACCCGGCCGGGGTCAAGACGGTCCGGGTGGGCACCGCGCTGGAACTGAGAGCGGCGGTGCACGAGGCCGCCGCCGATGCCGAGGTGGTCGTGATGGCGGCGGCGGTTGCGGACTTCCGTCCCCGGGCCGTGGCCGATGCCAAGATCAAGAAGGGCGACACCGACCCGGACCCGTTGGTGCTGGTCCGCAATCCGGATGTGCTGGCCGAGTTGTGCGCGCAGCGGCTGCGGCCGGGACAGGTGATCGTCGGTTTCGCCGCGGAGACCGGCGACGAGACCGGCAGTGTGCTCGAGCACGGCCGGGCGAAGCTGGCTCGCAAGCGCTGTGATCTGCTGGTGGTGAACGAGGTGGGCGAGGGCCGGGCCTTCGGAACCTTGGACAACGCCGCGGTCATCCTGGGCCTCGACGGCTCGGCGACCGAGGTGCCGAACGGACCGAAGGCGGCCCTGGCCGACGTCGTGTGGGATCTGGTCGTCGCCCGGCTGCGCTGACGAACCGTCAGAATGCTTCCGGCGACGGGGAAGGCGGCAGCCGTGACCGCAGCACACAATCGAGCGTTCGACCTGGTGGTCCGCGGGGCCACCGTGGCCGACGGAACGGGCGCATCGTTGCGGACGGCCGACGTCGCAGTGCGCGAGGGGCGGGTCGCCGAGGTGGGCGCGGTGACCGGACGGGGCCACCGGGAGATCGACGCCACCGGGTTGTTGGTGGCGCCCGGCTGGGTCGACGTGCACACCCACTACGACGGCCAGGCGACCTGGGACAACCGGCTGGCGCCGTCCTCCCCACAGGGCGTGACCACCGTGGTGTTCGGCAACTGCGGGGTCGGCTTCGCGCCTGTGCGCCCCGACGAGCACGAACGCCTGATCGCGCTCATGGAGGGCGTCGAGGACATCCCGGGTACCGCGCTGCACGAGGGTCTGCCCTGGACCTGGGAGTCGTTCCCGCAATATCTCGACGCGCTGGCGGGGTTGCCGCACGACATCGACGTCGCGGCGCAGGTGCCGCACGGGCCACTGCGCGTTCACGTCATGGGCGACCGCGGCGCGGCCGGACAGGACGCCACCGCCACCGACATCGTCGAGATGTCGGCGTTGGTCGAGCAGGCGCTGCGGGCCGGCGCGCTCGGGTTCAGCACCTCGCGCAGCAGCAATCACAAGTCGAGCACCGGGGAGCCGACGCCGTCGTTGACTGCCTCCGCCGATGAACTGGTGGGCATTGCGACCGCGTTGAAGCGGGCCGGTCGCGGGGTCATGCAACTGCTTTCCGACTTCGCCGACGTCGACGCGGAGTTCGCGTTGGTTCACCGGATGGCGGCCGCCTCCGGGCGCCCGTTGTCGTTCACGCTGGCCGAGCAGTTGGCGTTCGCGCGCCCGGACGACCGGGTTCCGTACCTGGACATCCTGGAACGGATACGCGCGGCGCGGGCCGACGGAGTGCGGTTGACCGCGCAGGTCGCCCCGCGGGCGATCGGGTTGATGATGGGACTGGAGGCCACGTTGCACCCGTTCGTGGCCAATCCGGTGTTCGCCGAGATCGCCGGGCTCGACCACGGGGCGCAGGTGATCGCGCTGCGCGACCCGGGGTTCCGAGCCCGACTGCTGGCCGCGGCCAATGCCGGCTCGGACAAGCTGGGCGGGGGACTGGTGACCCGCTTCGACCGCCTGGTCGAGCTCGGCGACCCGCCGCAGTACGAGCCGCCCGCCTCGGCGAGCATCGCCGCGCGGGCCGCCGCGGCCGGCGTGCGCCCGGAGGAGTTGGCGCTGGACGTCATGCTCTCCGACGACGGGCACGGCCTGTTGTACCTGCCCGCGGCCAACTACCTGGGCTGGAACTTCGACGTGGTCCGCGAGATGCTGGTCCATCCCTGCGCGGTGCCTGGCCTGTCCGACGGCGGCGCCCACGTGGGCACGATCTGCGACGGCGGATTCCCAACGTTCCTGTTGTCCTACTGGGGACGTGACAGACCGTCAGGTCGGCTCCCGGTCGAGTGGTTGATCGCCCGCCAGGCTGGGGCCACCGCCGCGTTGGTGGGGCTCGCGGACCGCGGAGTCCTCGCGCCGGGGTACCGGGCGGACCTGAACGTCATCGACCTCGAACTCCTCGGGCTGCGAGCGCCCCGGGTGCACGCCGACCTCCCGGCCGGTGGCCGGCGCTTCCTGCAGGCCGCTCGTGGCTACCGGCACACATTCGTGGCCGGCGTCGAGACCTACGCCGATGGTGAACCCACCGGGGCGCTGCCGGGCCGCCTGGTCCGCGGCCCCCAATCCGTTGCGTCCGGCTGATCGAGGCCTATTGGCGTCGGGTTGGCCGGACGCAACGCGGGGTCTGCGGATGCGGCGCCGGTAGACTGTCCCGTCCTGCGTCGTCGATGCCAAGGGAGCGTTGTGTCCCGTCGCCTGTTCACCTCGGAATCGGTCACCGAGGGCCACCCGGACAAGATCGCCGACCAGATCAGCGACTCGATCCTCGACGCACTGCTCAAGGAGGATCCGCGCAGCCGGGTCGCCGTGGAGACGTTGATCACCACCGGCCAGGTGCACGTCGCCGGTGAGGTGACCACTCAGGGCTACGCCGACATCCCGACCATCGTGCGTGAGCGCGTCCTGGAGATCGGCTACGACTCGTCGAAGAAGGGCTTCGACGGTGCCTCGTGCGGGGTCTCGGTCTCGATCGGGTCGCAGTCTCCGGACATTGCGCAGGGCGTCGACTCCGCCTACGAGGAGCGCGAGGGCGAGGGCCACGACGAGCTGGACCGGCAGGGCGCAGGCGACCAGGGCCTGATGTTCGGCTACGCCTGCGAGGACACCCCCGAGCTGATGCCGCTGCCGATCACGCTGGCGCACCGACTGGCGCAGCGGTTGTCCGCGGTGCGCAAGTCCGGGACGGTGCCCTACCTGCGGCCGGACGGCAAGACCCAGGTCACGATCGAGTACGAGGGCGACCGCCCGGTGCGTCTGGACACGATCGTGGTGTCCAGCCAGCACGCGGCCGACATCGATCTGAAGACCTTGCTGGCCCCGGACGTGGCCGATCACGTCGTGGCGCCGGAACTCGAGGGCCTCGGCATCGAGACCGATGGCTATCGGCTGCTGGTCAACCCGACCGGGCGTTTCGAGATCGGTGGCCCGATGGGCGACTGCGGTCTGACCGGACGCAAGATCATCGTCGACACCTACGGGGGCATGGCCCGGCACGGCGGTGGCGCCTTCTCCGGCAAGGACCCGTCGAAGGTCGACCGGTCCGCCGCGTACGCAATGCGGTGGGTGGCCAAGAACGTGGTGGCTGCCGGGCTCGCCCGCCGCTGCGAGGTCCAGGTCGCGTACGCGATCGGCAAGGCGCATCCGGTCGGGGTGTTCGTGGAGACGTTCGGCACCGAGAACGTCTCGGTGGCGAAGATCCAGTCCGCGGTCACCACGGTGTTCGACCTGCGTCCGGCGGCGATCATCCGCGACCTGGATCTGTTGCGGCCGATCTATTCGCCGACCGCGGCCTATGGCCACTTCGGCCGTGACCTGCCGGACTTCACCTGGGAGCGCACCGACCGGGTCGACGCGCTGAAGGCCGCCTGCGGTATCTGACGCATCGTCAGAACTGCTCCGCCCCGACCTCCGGCATCCGCGCATCCCACCTTCTGCCGGCAGCGGTTGCGGCAGGTGCCGGGGGCTCTCGCGCGCCGCCGGGTCGGCGGGGTCTGCTAGACACCTGAGCGTGTCCACAGGCGGGTGCGGCCATGACCGCTGACGGCGGGCAGTTGGCGCTGCTGCGCGAGGCGGCGCGACCGGCTCGGGAGAAGCGACCGGTCACGCCGGTGCCCGCCGCGAGCGAGCTGCCGGTCGCCCGGGTGGCCGTCGACGTCTCGTTGCCTCATTTGGACCGGCCGTTCGACTACCTGGTGCCGGCTGATCTGGCCGAGGCGGCACAGCCGGGCGTTCGGGTGCGGGTGCGCTTCGCCGGTCAGGCGGTGGATGGATTCCTGCTGGAGCGGGTCGCGGCGAGCGAGCATCCCGGAGCGCTGGCCCGCCTCCAACGTGTGGTCTCGCCGGAACCGGTGCTGTCCACCGACGTCCTCGCGCTGGCCCGGGAAGTTGCGGCCCGGTGGGCGGGGACGTTGGCCGACGTGTTGCGGTTGGCGGTGCCGCCGCGGCACGCCCGGACCGAGCAGGAGGCGCCTCGCGCGGCCGCACCGGAGTTGCCAGCCGACCCGGGGTGGGCCGCGGCGTGGGAGGACTACGAGCCGGGCCCGGAGTTCGTCCGGGCGTTGGCCGAAGGCAGACGGCCCCGTGCGGTGTGGGCGGCCCTGCCCGGGACCTTGTGGGCGAAGCCGATCGCAGCGGCCGTGGCCACCTGCTGCGCCGCGGATCGCGGTGCGTTGGTCGTGGTTCCGAAGCTGGGTGAGTTGGCCCCGCTGACCGCGGCCCTGGACGCGGTGCTCGGTCGAGACCGATACGTCTGTCTGACCGCCGACCTGGGACCGGCCGAGCGGTATCGGCGGTGGCTGGCGGTGCGGCGCGGTCTGGTGCGCGTGGTGGTGGGCACCCGCGCGGCCGTGTTCGCGCCGGTCGTCGACCTGGGTCTGGTGGTGTGTTGGGACGACGGCGACGACCTGCACGCTGAGCCGCGGGCGCCTTACCCGCACGTCCGTGAGGTGCTCTGCCTACGCGCGCACCACATGGGCGCCGCGGCGTTGTTCGGGGGGCACGCGGTGACCGCGGAGGGTGCCGGGCTGGTGCAGTCCGGCTGGGCGCGGATGCTGTCGGCCCCCCGGGAGGTGCTGCGGGCTCGAATGCCCGCGATCCGGGTGGCCGGCGGCGATGCCGACTTGGCCCGGGACTCCGCCGCCCGGGCCGCCCGGCTACCGAGTCTGGCGTGGCAGGCCGCGCGGACCGGGTTGACGGACGGCCCGGTACTGGTCCAGGTGCCCCGGCGGGGCTACCTGCCGGTTGTGGCCTGCGTGCGCTGCCGGACTCCGGCGCGGTGCGGGCACTGCCACGGGCCGCTCGGCCTGGCCGCCGCCCACGGCTGCGCCCGATGCGCCTGGTGCGGTCGCGAGGCGGTCGAGTGGACGTGCCCCGAATGCGGTGCCGGTGCCTTCCGGGCGATGGCGGTCGGCACCGGGCGCACGGCGGAGGAACTCGGCCGGGCGTTCCCCGGCGTGGTGATCCGATTCGTCGACGCCGACCACCCGGGGGACGCCCCCGACGGCCCGGCCTTGGTGGTGGCCACCCCGGGTGCGGAGCCGCCCGTCGCCGGTGGGTATGCCGCGGTGCTGCTGCTGGACGGGCAGTTGATGCTCGGTCGACCGGACCTGCGGGCGGCCGAGGAGACCTTGCGTCGTTGGCTGAACGCCGCAGCGTTGGCCCGCCCCGGAGCCCCCGTGATCCTGGTCGCGGAGGGCACCACGCCCGCGGCGCAGGCGCTGTCCCGGTGGGACCCGTTCGGCTTCGCCGGCCGGGAGCTCGCCGACCGGGCGGCGGCCGGCTTCCCTCCTGCGGTGCGCGTCGCGACGCTCACCGGCGCCTCGGACGCGGTCGCCGAGTTGCTCGGACTGGCCGAGTTGCCCGATTACGTGGACGTGCTGGGACCGACGACCTGCCCGGGTGCCGAACCCCCCGCGGTCCGAGCCGTGCTGCGCACCGGACGTGTCCACGGCGTTGCGCTGGCCACGGCATTGCGCAGTGCCGCAGGCGTGCGCAGTGCGCGCAAGTCGCCGGGTGCGGTGCGCTGCCGGATGGACCCGGCCGAACTCGGCTGACACGGCGTCAGAAACGCCGTGGCGCCCGGGAGATCTAGACTTGAACCGTCGCACCGCCGTGCCGAAGGAGTTCGGAAATCGTGGCTGTCCAGCCGATCCGGTTGTTCGGTGATCCGGTGCTGCGTGCCCCGGCGCACCCGGTCACTGTGTTCGACAACGAGTTGCGCAATCTGGTGGCCGACCTGACGGACACCATGCGGGAAGCGCCCGGGGCCGGGTTGGCGGCGCCACAGATCGGCGTCGGCCTGCGGGTGTTCACCTGGTGGGTGGATGACGAGGTGGGGCACTTGATCAACCCCTCGTTGGACCTGTCCGACGAGGTGCAGGACGGCGGCGAGGGCTGCCTGTCGCTGCCCGGGTTGGCATTTCCGACCCCGCGGGCCGCCCGGGTGGTCGCCACCGGTCAGGACATGTACGGCGAGCCGCTCACGGTTGTCGGCTCGGCGCTGCTGGCCCGCTGCGTGCAGCACGAGACCGATCATCTCGACGGCATCCTGTTCATCGACCGGCTCGACCGGGACACCCGGAAGAAGGCGTTGCGCGCGATCCGTGAGGCCCGGTGGGCCGGCGAGGCGCTGCCCGATATCCGCGTCTCCCCGCACGCCACGGCCGGCCGGGCAACGTGACTCGCGCGGCCCCGCGTTCCCGCGTTGCGTCCGACCAATCGAGGGCGATGAACCTCATTCGGTCGGACGCAACAGCGAAAGTTGCGGGATGAGGCTGCTGTTCGCGGGCACCCCTGAGGTCGCGCTGCCCTCGTTGGGCGCGCTGCTCGAGTCCGCGCACGAGGTGGTGGCCGTGCTGACCCGACCGGACGCCCCGACCGGTCGGGGCCGGGTGCTCACCCCGAGCCCGGTTGCCGCGGTGGCGCTGGACGCCGGGATCGAGTTGCTGCGGCCGGCGGGTCCGCGCGACCCGGTCTTCGCGCAGCGGTTGGCCGAGATCGCCCCGGACTGCTGCCCGGTCGTGGCCTACGGCGGCCTGTTGCCGGAGCCCGTTCTGGCGGTCCCGAAGCACGGCTGGGTCAACCTGCACTTCTCGTTGCTGCCGGCCTGGCGGGGGGCGGCCCCGGTACAACGCGCTGTGATCGCCGGCGACGAGGTCACCGGGGCCAGCACGTTCCGGATCGTGCGCGAACTCGACGCGGGCCCGGTCTTCGGGGTGCTCACCGAGTCCATCCGGCCCGACGACACCAGCGGCTCGCTGTTGGATCGGCTGGCCGTGGCTGGTGCCGGCCTCTTGAGCGCCACGCTGGACGGCATCGCCGCCGGTACGGTCGTGCCGGTGGAGCAACCTTCGGACGGGGTTTCGCTCGCGCCGAAGCTGTCCGTCGAGGAGGCGCGGATCGACTGGGCGGCCCCGGCGATGCGCGTCGACCGGCTGATCCGCGGATGCACACCCGCACCCGGCGCGTGGACCACGTTCCGCTCCGAGCGCCTGCGACTGGGGCCGGTCCGGCTGGTGCCGGACCAACATGATCAGGCGGCGGGGGAGATCGTCGTGACCCGGGACGGCGTGCGCATCGGCACGGCGACGCATGTGGTCGAGTTGGGCGAGGTCACAGCTGCGGGCAAGCGACCGACCGCCGCCGCCGACTGGGCCCGCGGGGCCCGCCCGGAGGCCGGCGAGTTGCTCGGGCAGTCATGAACGAGCGGACCGATGGGCCCCGCGGCCGCGGGCGCGCCCCGACCGTCGCGCGGCTGCCCCGTGGGCCGCGGTCTGCCGACCCGGCCCGGCGCGCCGCGTACGACCTGCTGCAGGCCGTCCGGGAGCGCGACGCCTACGCCAACCTGACGCTGCCGCGGCTGTTGTCCGAGCGTGGCCTGACCGGCCGGGACGCGGCGTTCGCGACCGAACTGGGCTATGGCACGCTGCGCGCGTATGGGACCTGGGACCAGGTGTTGGACGCGTGCATCGACCGTCCCGGCGACCAGGTGGAACCGGCGGTCAGGGACGTCCTGCGGCTGGGCGCCCACCAAGTGCTGGCGATGCGGACCCCACCGCACGCCGCCGTCTCGGCGACCGTGAACCTGTGCCGAGAGGCGCTCGGACCCGCACCGGCCGGGTTCGTCAACGCGGTCCTGCGCAAGGTCGCCGCGGCCGACCTGGACGGCTGGACGGCGCAACTGGCCCCGGACCGCGAGGCCGACCGCAAGGGACACCTGGCCTTTCGGCATGCGCACCCGGAGTGGATCGTGCGGGCGTTCGCCGAGGTCCTGTCCCGCGACTGGGACGAGGTTGAGGCCCTGCTGGCCGCCGACAACGTGCCCGCCCGGGTGACGCTGGCCGCCCGCCCCGGCCGGTGCAGCCGCGACGAGTTGATCGCCGCCGGTGCGACGGCCACCCCCTGGTCGCCGTACGGCGCGGTGTTGTCCGCCGGGCACCCCGGCGACCTGCCGCAGGTCCGTAGCGGGGCCGCCGGTGTCCAGGACGAGGGCAGCCAGCTGGTCGCGCTGGCCTTCGCCGCCGCTCCGATCGACGGTCCGGACGAGCTGTGGCTGGACGCCTGCGCGGGCCCCGGCGGCAAGGCCGCCCTGCTGCACGGCCTGGCCGCGCAACGGGGCGCTCGCCTCCTCGCGGCCGAGGTCGCGCCGCATCGGGCCAGACTCGTCGCCAACTCGCTGGCCGGAGCGCCCGTACCGGCCTGGGTCGTCGCCGCCGACGCCACGTCCCCGCCGTGGCCGGCGGGCCGATTCGACCGGGTCCTGGTCGACGTGCCCTGCACCGGACTGGGCGCGTTGCGCCGGCGCCCGGAGGCCCGCTGGCGGCGGCAACCGGCCGATGTGGGGCGGCTGTTCGATCTGCAGCTCGCCTTGCTGATCAAAGCTGTGGCGGCGGTGCGGCCGGGCGGTGTGGTCGGCTACGTCACCTGCTCGCCGCACCGCGTCGAGACCATCGGCGTGCTCCATGCCGCCTATGAGGCGGTCGCCCGCGGCAAGGCACAGGTCGACCTGCTCGACGCCCCGGCGCTGCTGCCGGACGTGCCGGACGCCGGCGACGGACCCTTCCTTCAACTCTGGCCACACCGGCACGGCACCGACGCGATGTTTATGGCGTTGCTGCGCCGCGAGCGCTAGCGAGCGGCGCAGATGCAGCGCCCCGCCGTGCCGGGGAGCGGGCTGCGGCGGCTGCCGTCCAAGCGGTGGGATGGGTGCAGCCCGCGTCCGGCGCGGCGAAGACACAGCGTTGCTGCGCCGCGAGCGCTAGCGAGCGGCGCAGATGCAGCGCCCCGCCGTGCCGGGGAGCGGGCTGCGGCGGCTGCCGTCCAAGCGGTGGGATGGGTGCAGCCCGCGTCCGGCGCGGCGAAGAC
>DATAUG010000240.1:0-8799 GCA_036268355.1 Sporichthyaceae bacterium | reverse complement strand
GACCGGACGGGGCGCAGCTCGGGTCGTCCGGTGACGGTTCCCGGGCGTGCCCGAGGAGAGTCGGTGGCACGCGGTGCGGTTGGCCCTTCGGTGGCTGACCGGACAGGGCGTGGCTCGGGTCGTCCGGTGGCGGTTTCGGGGCGCGGCGGGGGGGAGTCGGCGGGGCGCGGTGTGGCCGGCCCTTCGGGTGCTTACCGGACGGAGCGGAAGCCTTCTCGCCCGGCGGCGGGTTCGGGGCGTTCCGGGGGAGATTCGGCGGCACCCGGTGTGGCCGGTCCAACAGGTGCGGACCGGACGGGGCGCAGCTCGGGTCGTCCGGCGACGGCTTCGGGGCGCGGCGGAGGAGATTCGGCGGGGCGCGCGACGGCCGGCCCTTCGGTTGCCGACCGGACGGGGCGCAGTTCGGGTCGGCCGGTGTCTGGTTCTGGGCGGGTCGGCGGCGATGGCCCCCACCGAGGTTCGGGCAAACCGACGAGTGCGGACCGGACGGTGCGGAGCCCGGGTCGTCCCGCGACAGGTTCCGGACGTGCCGCCGGGGATTCGCCGCGGCGCGGTGCGGCCAGACCGTCCGGTTCGGACCGTCCTGGGCGCGATTCGGGCGCTCGTGGCGCGGTTTCCGTGCGTTCCGGCGCAGGCGCGGAACGCATGCGTCCCGCGCCTGCGCGACCGGCGGCGCCGGTCGTTGACCAGGACGTCACCGGCCAGGAACTGGACAAGTCGGTGCTCCGCGAGCTGACCACGTTGCGTGCAGAGGCGGCTGCAGAGGCGGCCAAGCACCTGGTGATGGCGGCCCGACTGTTGGACGACGATCCCGATGGTGCTTTCGAACATGCGATGGCGGCGCGGTGGTGCGGCCCCCGCGTCGGGGTCATCCGAGAGGCGGTCGGGCTGGCGGCCTATGCATCCGGGAGATGGGCGGAGGCGTTGGCCGAATTGCGGGCCGCGCGCCGGATATCCGGGATCGGGGAGCACTGGCCGGTGATGGCCGACTGTGAACGCGCGCTGGGCCGGCCGGAACGGGCGTTACAGATGGCGGCCGACCCGGAGGCGGGACGGTTGGACCGGGCGGGCGTCGTGGAGATGCGGATTGTGGCGGCGGGGGCCCGTACCGACCTCGGGCAGTTGGCGGCCGCTGTGGTGACGCTGCAGACTCCGGACCTGAACGAGTCGGCGGTCACCCCGTGGTCCGCGCGGCTGCGGTTCGCCTACGCCGCCGCACTGGAGGCGGTCGGCCGGGACGCGGAGGCTCGGGTCTGGTACGGGCGAGCCGCGGACGTGGACCCGGAGGGCATCGGCGGTGCAGCCGAGCGGCTGCTGGAACTCGACGGCGTGGTGTTCACCGAGACTGAGGAGGTGGACCTGACGTGAGCGAGCGCAGCGGGCGAGCCGATCAACACCGGACCGGGTCGGCCCAACAGGCGTTGGAACGGGGTACCGACCGGCCGCTGATGGAGATCTACGACGCAGCGCTGCTCGACCTCGACGGAGTCGTGTACGTCGGTCCGGCCGCTGTCCCGCACGCTCCGGAGACGTTGGCGGCAGCCCGTTCGGCGGGCATGCGCCTGGCTTTCGTCACCAACAACGCCTCCCGGCCACCGGAGAAGGTGGCGGCGCACCTACGCGAACTCGGGGTGCCCGCCGAGTCCGACGAGGTGGCCACCTCCGCGCAGGCGGCCGCCCGGGTGGTTGCCGAGATGGTCCCAGCCGGCTCTGCTGTGCTGATCGTCGGCGGCGAGGGGCTCGAGGAGGCGATCGTCGGGCGCGGCCTGCGACCGGTCCGCGCCCACGACCCCGACGTGGCCGCTGTGGTGCAGGGCTATGACCCCACAGTGGGTTGGATGCAGCTCGCCGAGGGCTCGTTCGCGGTGCGCAGCGGGGTGCCGTGGGTGGCCAGCAACACCGACCTGACGATCCCGACCGCACGGGGGATCGCCCCCGGCAACGGCGCTCTGGTGCAGGTCATCCGCTCGACCACGGGGCGCGAACCGGTGGTCGCGGGCAAACCGGAACTGGCGCTGCACGCAGAGTCGGCGGAGCGGGTCAACGCCCACCGGCCGTTGATCGTCGGCGACCGCCTGGACACCGACATCGAGGGGGCCAACCGGGCAGGTGCCGACAGCCTGCTCGTGCTCAGCGGGGTCACCGACGCGGCGCAACTGCTGGCGGCACCGCCGGAGCATAGGCCCACCTACCTGGCCGCCGACCTGCGTGGCCTGCTGCGCGTTCACGAACCGGTGTGCCTCGACGCCGACGGGGTCAGTTCCGGTGGGTGGACCGCGAGTGTCCGCGACGGTCGCTTGGAGTTGACGGGCTCCGGGGAGCCCAGTGAGGGCCTGCGGGTCGCGTGCGTGGCCTGGTGGTCGACCCCCGGCGACGACCCGACCCCGGCGCTGCGCAGGCTGGCCGGTGCGGGTGGCTGAGGGGTTCGCGGCACCGACGGTCCGTGGGCCGGCGGCAACCGCCGACCGGTCGTTCGCGGACCTCGCGGTCGCGGCCACTGTGTTCGGCTGGATCACCGTGGTGCTGCTCGCCGACCGACACTCCTCGCTGACCCAACAACGCCTGCTCGGCCTGGCCACCTGGGCGCTGCTGATCGGTCTGCTCTGCCGGGAGAACCCGTTGGTCCGGGCCCAGGTCGCAATCGTGGTGGCGTTCGCGACCGCCGTCGAGTACACCTTCTCGCCGTTTCTCGGCGTCTACCTCTACCGCCTGCACAATGTGCCGGCGTTCGTCCCGCCGGGGCATGGCCTGGTCTATCTGTGCGCGCTGACGCTCGGCCGTACCCGGTGGCTGCACCGGTACCGGCGCGGCTTCACCGCGGCGACCGTCCTGATCGGCGGCAGCTACGCGACTTGGTCGTTGCTGCGGCCGCGCCACGACGTGCTCGGTGCGATGTGGTTCGCCTGTCTGGTCGGGTTCCTGTGCCTGGGCCGGTCCCGCACGCTGTACGTGGGTGCGTTCGCGATCGTGACGTACCTGGAGCTGGTGGGCACCCACCTCGGCGCCTGGGCCTGGCAACGGTACGACCCGACCGGGCTGGTCGGCATCGGCAACCCGCCCAGCGGAGCCGCGGGCGGTTATGGCTGGTTCGATCTGGCGGCGCTGTTCGGGGGGCCGCCGTTGCTGCGCGCGCTGGCCGCCCTGCGCGGGCGCGGGGTTCAGGAACCCGAGCCCGCCTGAACGAAGGCCAGCGCCGCTTCGTGCAGCAATCCGTTGCTGGCCAACGCGCTGCCGCCGGCCGGCCCGGGTCGGCCGCTGATGTCGGTGAAGGTGCCGCCGGCCTCGGTGACGATCAACGCGACCGCCGCGAGGTCGTGCAGCGCGACCTCCGGCTCCGAGGCCACGTCCACCGTCCCCTCGGCGAGCAGCACGTAGGACCAGAAATCCCCGAAAGCCCTGGTCCGCCAGCAGGACCGGGTCAGCTCGAGGAATCCGTCCAGCAGGCCGCGGTCCTCCCAGCCGGACAGGCTGGAGTACGACAACGACGCGTCAGCCAGATCGCTGACGGCCGACACCCGGCACGGTGTCCCGGCGGTGCGGTCCGGCCCGGCCCAGGCTCCGCCGCCGGCGCTTGCCCACCACCGGCGGCCCAGCGCGGGCGCGGACACCACCGCGGCGACCACCGACTCGCCGTCCATCAACGCGATCAGGCTGGCCCAGACCGGCACCCCGCGGACGAAGTTCTTGGTGCCGTCGATCGGATCGATCACCCACCGGCGGGCGGCCGAACCGGTGTCCGCGAACTCCTCGCCGTGCACCGCGTCGTCGGGTCGGACCCTGGCGAGGATCTCCCGCAGCCGTTCCTCGGCGCGCCGGTCGGCGTCGGTGACCGGGGTCAGATCGGGCTTTGCTTCCACCCGCAGGTCCACCGCCCGGAACCGGGCCATGGTGATGGCATCGGCGGCGTCGGCCAGTTCGTGGGCCAGGCCCAGGTCGGCGTGCACGCGGGCGAGCCTAGCGGCGGGGCCAGATGTTCCCGGTTCGAGTCGTAGGAGGCACATTTATGAAACCTGCTGCCATAACTCTTCGCGGGGCACAAGCCAGGCGATCCTCGTGCCCGAAGAACTCCCGAGATCGCCGACGAGCCAGGGAGCCGACGTTGTTCGACACGTTCACGGGTCTGCCTCTCCACATCCTGGTAATTCACTTCGTCGTCGTCCTGCTACCGATCAGCGCGTTCGCTACCATCGGGGTGTTCGTCCGGCCGACCTGGCGCAGGAAGTACGGCGCCTGGATCGCCGCGCTGAATGTGATGATGCTCGTGCTGACGTTCGTGACCGTGCGGGCCGGTGAGGATCTCAAGGACCGCTACCGGGCTCTCGGCGACACCCAGACCCCGAAGGATCACCACGAGGGGCTCGGCAAGGCGCTGTTGTGGGTCGTGCTGGCCCTTGCGGTGCTGTCCGCGGCCGCCTGGTGGGTCGGGCGCATGCCGAACATGGGACCGGCCGCGATCGGTCTCGGAGCGGTGGTCGCGCTGGTGGCGGTCGCGGCGATCGTGCTCACGATGCTGACCGGCGACGCCGGTTCGCGATCCCATTGGAGCGATTTCATCAAGAGCTCCGACAAGGTGAGCTCCAACAAGCACTAGTTCGGCGTCTCGTCGGTGGCCCGGCCGGCCCGGAGCAGCCGGCGCAACGAGTCGAGGCGAGCCCGATCGGCCGTCCCCGCCTCGACCAGCGCGTCCAACGCGCATTCCGGCTCGTCGTGGCTGCACCCGCGAGGGCACTGCTCCGCACCCGGCGCGAGGTCGTCGAACGCGCGCAGCACGGAGGCCGGACTCACGTGCGCGAGCCCGAAGCTCCGGAGCCCGGGGGTGTCGATCACCCAACCGCCGCCCGGCAACTCCAGCGCCAGCGCCGAACTCGAGGTGTGCCGACCACGTCCGGTGACGGCGTTCACGTGGCCGACGAGCCGTGTGCTGCCCGGCACCAGAGCGTTGACCAGCGTCGACTTACCGACCCCCGAGTGGCCGACCAGCACGCTGCGCCGCCCCGCGAGCCATGGCCGGAGTGCTTCGGCGCCGGTTTCGCGGTTCACCGCGATCGCCTCGACCCGCAGCGGTGCGTAGGCCGCGAGCAACTCGGCCGGGTCGGCGAGATCGCTCTTGGTCAAACACAGCAGCGGGACCAGGCCGGCGTCGTAGGCGGCGACCAGGCAGCGGTCGATCATCCGGGGGCGGGGCTGCGGGTCGGCGACGGCCGTCACGATCACCAACTGTTCGGCGTTGGCGACCAACACTCGTTCCACCGGATCGTCGTCGTCGGCGGTGCGCCGCAGCACAGAGGTGCGCGCGGCCACCCGGACGATCCGGGCCAAGGTGTCCGGCGCTCCGGAGACGTCGCCCACCAGGCTCACCCGATCGCCCACCGCCAACCCGCGGCGGCCCAGCTCGCGCGCCTTGACGGCCAGCACCTCGTGCGGGTCCGGACCGTCCAGGCGGACGGTCACCCGGCCGCGGTCGACGGTCACCACCTGGCCGGCGACGGCGTCGGAGTGGGCCGGGCGCAACCGGCTGCGCGGCCGCGTTCCGCGACCGGGCCGGACGTGCACGTCGTCCTCGTCGTAGTGCGCCGTCCGGTCGGTTCGTGGCACCCCGGTCACGCGGCCCGCCCGAGCATCCGGTCCCAGAGTTCGACGAATCCGGGCAGGGTCTTGGCGGTGGTCTCGACGTCCTCGACCTCGATCCCGGGGACGACCAGGCCGAGCAGTGCGGCGGTGGTGGCCATGCGGTGGTCGGCATAGGTACCGAACACCCCGCCCCGCAGTGGACGCGGCCGGATCACCAGCCCGTCCGCATCGTCGGTGACGTCTCCGCCCAGCGCGTTGAGCTCGTTGGCCAATGCGGCCAGCCGGTCGGTCTCGTGACCCCGCATGTGCCCGATGCCCCGCAGCGTGCTCGGCGAGTCGGCCAGCGCGGCGACCCCGGCGATGGTGGGCACGAGTTCGCCGACGTCGCGCAGGTCGGCGTCGATGCCGTGCACCCGGCCCGTGCCGCGGACGACCAGGCCCTCGCCGGAGAACCGACAGTCGCCACCCATCCGGGTCAGCAGATCGCGCAGCGCGTCGCCGGGCTGCTCGGTCGAGCGGGGCCAGCCGCGCAGGCACACCTCGCCGCCGGTGACCAGGGCCGCGGCCAGGAACGGGGCCGCGTTGGACAGGTCCGGTTCGACCTCGAGCCCGCCGGTCGCCAGCGGACCGGGCGCCACCCGCCAGCGCTGCGGCGCCGTGTCGTCGACTACCGCGCCGGCCGCCCGCAGCATCGCAACCGTCATCCGGATGTGCGGCACCGACGGCAGCGGCCCGCCCACGTGTCGCACGTCGATGCCCTCGGCGAATCGCGGGGCGGCCAGCAACAGGCCGCTGACGAACTGGGACGACGCCGAGGCGTCCAGCTCGACCGGGCCGCCGCGCAGCCCGCCCCTGCCGTGCACGGTGAACGGGAGGCTGTCGCCGTCGACAGCCGCACCCAGGTGGCGCAGCGCGGCGAGCACCGTTCGCATCGGCCGCTCCCGGGCGCGTGGATCGCCGTCGAACTCCACCGGGCCGTCGCACAACGCCGCCACCGGCGGCAGAAATCGCATCACGGTCCCGGCCAACCCACAGTCGACGACGGCCGGGCCGTGCAGCTTCGCCGGCCCGACCTGCCAACCGCCGTCCGGCATAGCGTCCACCACCGCGCCCAGGGCGCGCAGCGCCGTCGCCATCAGTTCGGTGTCGCGCGATCGCAAGGGCCGCAACAGGTGCGCCTGGCCCTGCGACAACGCAGCCAGCACCAGCGCCCGGTTGGTGATCGACTTGGATCCCGGTACCTGGACCGCGGCATGCACAGGCCCACCCGCGAGGGGAGCCGGCCACAGCGCGACGGTCACGTCGCACAATTGTAGTCCTCCGGCCGCGATCCGCCCCGGGCGTGGTGATTGAGCGTCAGAACACAGACAGGCCAACGATGTGACGATGGATCAGATAGAGGTCTCGACCCCGGTCGGGCCGGCCCGGGCGACGGTCCACCGGTCGTCCGGGCCGGCCCGGGGGACCTTGGTGCTCGGGCACGGTGCGGGCGGCGGCATCGAGGCCCGCGACCTCTTCGCGCTGGCCGCGGCCCTGCCGGCCGCGGGCATCACGGTCGTCCTGGTCGAGCAGCCGTGGCGGTTGGCCGGGCGCAAGGTAGCCGCCCCGCCGGCGCAGTTGGACGTCGCCTGGACCGCGGTGCTCGCCGAGCTTCGCCCGGACCCGCCGCTGGTCGTCGGGGGCCGCTCGGCCGGCGCCCGGGTGGCCTGCCGGACCGCACGCACGGTCGGGGCGAGTGGTTGTCTGGCGCTGGCGTTCCCGTTGCACCCGCCGGGACGGCCGGACCGCAGCCGGGCCGCGGAACTGCTCGAAGCCGGGGTGCCGACCTTCGTGGTCCAGGGGGAGCGTGACCCGTTCGGGAGCCCGAGGGAGTTCCCCGCGGGTACACCGATCTTGGCTTTGCCCTGGGCGGACCACTCTTTCGGTGTCCCGGCACGTGCAGGCTTGGCGCCGCACGCGGTGACCGATCTGATCGTCGAGGCGGTATTGGCCTGGTGGCCCAAGAGTTGAACGGCGGGAATCGCCGGCCCGGCGGCGGGGTTCCATCAACGTTCACCTGACGAGACGGGGAGTGGTTCCGTGGCGTGCCTGGCACCACCGATGGCCTCCTGGCCGGCCGGCGGTTTAAACTCGGTGCTGATGACCACTGCCGAGAGCACCCAGGCGCGGGCCGATCGTTTTGAACGAGAGGCGCTGCCGTACCTCGATCAGCTGTACGCCGCCGCGATGCGCATGACCCGTAACCCCTCGGACGCCGAGGACCTGGTTCAGGAGACATTCGCGAAGGCATTCGGTGCCTACCACCAGTTCGAGTCCGGCACCAACCTCAAGGCCTGGCTGTACCGCATCCTGACGAACACGTTCATCAACACCTACCGCAAGAAGCAGCGTGAGCCGCAGCAGAGCGCCTCGGAGGACATCGAGGACTGGCAGTTGGCCCGCGCCGAGTCGCACACCTCCACCGGGCTGAAGTCCGCCGAGGTCGAGGCACTCGAGCACCTGCCGGACAGCGACGTGAAGTCCGCGCTCGCCGATCTGCCGGAGGACTTCCGGATCGCGGTGTACCTGGCCGACGTCGAGGGCTTCTCGTACAAGGAGATCGCCGACATCATGGGCACCCCGCTGGGCACCGTGATGTCGCGACTGCACCGCGGTCGGCGTCAACTGCGCGACCGGCTGACCACCTACGCACAGGAGCGCGGCGTCGTGCGCCCCGAGACCGAGAACGTAGCGACCGAGAACGTAGCTGCCGGAGGACAGGACCTGTCATGAGCGAGCGCAGCGAGGGAATCAATCAACACTGCGTGAGCGAGCCTCCTCGGTCGACCGAGCGCACCGAGGTCGACCGATGAGCACGGGACTGCCGCACTTCACCTCCTGTGCCGACGTACTGGCCCGGGTCTACGAGTTCATCGACTCCGAACTCGCCGAGGCGGACTGCGCCAAGATCCAGGAGCACCTCGAGGAGTGCGGACCGTGCCTGCACGAGTTCGGGCTGGACCAGCTGGTCAAGGATGTGGTGAAGCGGGGCTGCGGCTGCGAACCGGTGCCCAACGAGCTGCGCAGTCGCGTGATGTACCGGATCCGTGAGGTCCAGATCCAGATCACGGTCGAGGAGGGCTGAGCCCGCCCGACCAAAACCGAAGGGCCCCGGGGAAGGTGAATCCCCGGGGCCCTTCGGTTTTGCGGCGGTCAGGAGTTGGGACGCCGACCGTGGTTCGCCTTCGA
>DATAUG010000239.1:0-2169 GCA_036268355.1 Sporichthyaceae bacterium | reverse complement strand
GATGAGGCCGGCGGTGCCGGTACCCGCCACCGTGGTGATGAGCCCCGCGGGGCTCACCATCCGCACCCGCTGGTTGGCGGTGTCGGCGATGTAGAGGTTGCCTGCGCCGTCCACTGCCAACCCGTACGGGTTATGCAGATGGGCGCTGCCGGAAGGACCGCTGTCGCCGTTGTAGCCGGCGGTGCCGGTACCCGCCACCGTAGTGACGGCCCCGATGGCGACAGGTGGTGTACCCATGAAGGCTCACCTCATCAAGTTCCATAAACATTCAGGGAAAACGGTGCACGGATGGGTGAATTTGTCAACCTAAGTTGGTCCCACCTCGCTCAAGAATTCGGCTCCACCCAGGGCGTCCGACCTGAGGTGACGGGTCGTCAGGTGCGTTTCGGCCTCGCGTGCGTGGGCCAAGGCCCTGTCTGGGTCTGGACAGTATCGCGGGTGATCTCAGTAGTGATGCGCCGGTCTCCCGCGCGGGTTCGGTCGCGGCATCGTGTGGCGACTTGCGGTCCTCGGAACCACCGGGCCGGGCCGGTGCCGCCTTCGGCGTGCAGGACCTCGTAGGCCTGCCAGAGGGCTTTGTCTGTCAAGCGGCTGGATTTGCCGTCGTCGTAGGGTTTCTGGTGGCGGGTCCGGGAAGTGACTTCTCCGGAGTGCTGGCCGTCGGGGTTAGTGGCGTCCCGCAGAGTGGTGTGCGACCCCAGCCGCGGTGAGCGTGGCGTAGGCGTCTGAGGCGGCCATCGCGTGATCCTTCGAGAGACCTCTCACAGTCGACTCGTTGGAGACGTCACGATGGCCGCCAAGCCCAGTATCGACCCTGCGCAATTCCTGCACGAACAGCTGGCGACCGCGTCGCCGGACCTGCTGCGGGAGATGCTCGCCATATTCATCGGCGCGCTCATGTCGGCCGAGGCCGAGACCTTGTGCGGTGCCGAGTACGGGGAGCGCAGCCCCGACCGGGTGAACGTGCGCAACGGTTATCGACATAGGGATTTCGACACCATGAGCTCGTTGATGTCCGACGGGCCCACCGGGCGCAGGTGCACGCTGCGGCCGTCGCGTAGACGGAACCGGCGGCGCGGTCATCGCGGGCACCGGCACCTCGTGCAAGCAGCGCGGGCAGACCCAAACGGTGCCGCCGAGGGATACCGCCACGTCGTCCAGGTCCACTGCGCAGTTCGGGCAGTCCACCGCCCCCGGCAACATCCCGATCGCTCGGTACATCGTCGTCCCCCCTTGTGCTCCATCGCGCGGGCGCGGGCGCGGGGCGCGCCCGCGTTGCTCTGCTCTCGTAGCGCTTTGGGTTTCTCGGTGCCCTTGTCCTGCTGGGCCGTCCGTCCAGGACACGGCGAGCCGCACTCGACCGGGCCCGTCCTTGACTGGCCTACCGCTGCACGTGCATTGCGTCCGGACGCTGCGCGGGGACCGGCTCTCGGCGTGCCGCCCGCGGGCGCTTCGCCAGCGGCACGCCGACCGGGTTGTGCGATCGGCAGAGTCCCGGCTGCCGATCACCCGGGCTCGGGTTGGCCGGTGTCGGTGAGCTGCGGCCGGGATCAGGAGCACCCGACGGCCTCCCCCGGACGGCGATCCGCCCGGCTGTCGGCGTCCCCGCTTCGACGGCGCGGGAGCACCGTCAAGGGCGTGGGTGCATGATTCGACGCGCCGACCCGGCCCAGATCACACACCGGGCTGTGGGCGCTGATGGTGGCCTGCAACTCGCGGTAGCGAGCCGGCTCCTCCGGACCCTCGATGCAGATCCTCACCCGCGCCCGGCCCAGGTCTGCGGGCAGACGCGGATTCTGGCCGAGCAGGGCAGCGGCGTCGAACTCCCCGATGAGCTCGATGGACAGCGTGGTTATCTCCAGGCCGAGGCGGGCCGCCCAGACGCGGTAGGTGGTGACCTGGCAGGACAGCAGGCTCGCGAGCGCGTACTCGACCGAGTGCAGCCCGCCCTGCGGGCCGCTGCGGGTCGAGGGCTCGGCCAGGACAAGCTCGCCCGGATCCTTGGTGTCCGCGGGGCGCCCATTGTTCGGGCGCGCCGCTCGGTCCTCGGCGGCGGGGCCCGTGCGAGGAATGGTCCGGATGAAAAGGTCCGTGGCCTCGAACAGGGCGGCCAGGACGCCATCGCGCATGATGGTGTCGGCGTCGGTCATGATTGCTCCAGATCAGAAT
>DATAUG010000238.1:0-2763 GCA_036268355.1 Sporichthyaceae bacterium | reverse complement strand
CGCGGCCGCGCCCGGACGAGGCTGCTCCCCCAGCGCCCGCGCCACATCGGCGGAGCGCACGTACCGATTGCGGTACCACTCGGCCTTGCCGTCGCGCAGCCGCAGCCCGTGCACCATGCCGGTGCCCAGGAACCAATGGTGCCGGGCGGGGTCCACCGCGCCCACCGGGTTGGGGCCGTTGCGCAGCAGCCGGCCGTTCAGATGGGCCGGCACCGTGCCGGTGACAGGTAGGTCGAACGCCGTGGTCTCGGCATCGACAGGGCCGAAATTGCCGGTCAGGTAAGGGTTTTCCGCGGTCACCGTCATTGCGGACCTCGATTCATAGCGACGCTATGCGATGTATTCATAACACTGTTGTGCAAAAATGCCAAGCATGAGTCCGAGACTCGCCGACCTGGGCGTGCGCACCGCGCTGCTGGACACCGCGGCCCGACTGATCGCCGTCGACGGTTCGGCCGGACTCACGCTGCGCCGCCTGGTCGAGGAGGTCGGCACCTCGACCATGGCCGTGTACACGCACTTCGGCGGCATGCAGAACCTGCGTCAGGAGATCCGCCTGGAGGGCTTCGCGCGACTCAAGGCCCATCTCGAGGCGGTGCCGCCAGGGTCGGACCCGTTGAGCGACATCGCCCTGCTGGGCCGGGCGTACTACGACAACGCGATCGAGAACCCGCACATGTACCGGGTGATGTTCCTGGAGACGCACGAACCCGCGGAGGACCTGATCGGCCTGGACACCTTCCAGATACTGGTCGACTGCGTCGCCCGCTGCGTCGAGGCGGGCCGGTTCGACGCCGCCGAGCCCTTCGACCTGGCGGTCCAACTCTGGGCCACCGCGCACGGCCTGGTCAGCCTGCAACTGGCCGGTTTGCTCAGTGCTGAACTGGCCGCCGAGATGCTCGTCGCCGGCCAACGGAGTTTGCTCCTGGCCTTCGGCGCCGACAGTCGGGCCGTCGCCCGTGCCCTGAGCCGCGCGAACCGCGACCGAGGCGCTCCCCCGCCGGCGTCCCGCCGCGAGCTTGGCTCCGCGACGCCACGCGTATGAGAGAACGACGCCTCGCGTATGAGAGAAGCCCATCCGATCATCGATGATCGGATTAGCGCCCCGTTTGTCCAGGTTCCGTGACGGAGGTGGGGCGCGAGCGGCCGTCGCCGGCTCGGCCCCACCCCCCGGCGGGCACGGCGCGACGGCCGGTACGGCCAGGCGTCGCGGTCCCCCGCCTGCGCCGGACACCCGTCCCGAGGTGTCGACGCGGCTCACGAACGTCGGGCACCCTCGACCGACAACGGCAAACTAACCCGGCCGGCGCCGACGCGCCCGGCACGACCGGTGTGATCCGGCTTTCTTCGACGTCGAAATCTCGGAGGTTTCGAGCTTCTGGGCTCCGCGGATCCGGTCATCGTCACGGACAACGGAGGATGCGGTCACGCCCCTAGTTGTGAAGCCTGCACGACCTGCCCCGCCGCGGCAGTCCGGTGGCCGGAACGCGCGACAGGTGCGTTTTCCGGGGTAGAACCGGGACGTCCGTCCGGCGCCACTGGTCGCGCACTGTGCGTTGCTCGACCACGGGCCGGAACCTCGCCACCGGGAGGTCCCCGTGCAGGTGCACATCGAGCCGAGCGAACCGTCTGTCCGGGGCGGGGAGCACTTGATGCTCGCCGCAGTCGTCGACACCGGCGCCGGCCCCTACTCGTTCAGGTGGAATTGCGCCTGTCCCGGCCTGTCGGTCGGCGACACGTACGGCGGCAGCCTGAACGTGACGGTGCCGCTGACTGTCGGCACCTTCGGCGTCCACGTCGTCGTCTTCGACCCCGCGACCGGTTCGCGCGCGGAGGCCGGCGCCGAGGTCACGGTCACTGCCTGAGCCGCCCTGCCCGAACTCCCCCGCTCCTCGGATCAGCGGAGCATTGTTCGGCACGAGGGGCACAGGCGTACCGCGACAAGTCCGGACTCGTCCGTCGCCGCAACCGGGTTGCCGTTGACCAGATCGCTGACGGCGTTCGGCGAGTCGAGCACACGGCCCCACCCGTCGAACAGTCCCCCGGCGTCCGGGTTCTCCCCAACCTGCGCGCAGACGCCGCCAGGCAGGTGGGCCAGCGAACCCCGGGTCTGGCCGTCGGCGCCGTACATCACCGTGGTCGGGCCGACCCACAACTCTCCGCTGCGGGCACGTGACACCGCCTCGCGTGATCGCGACGCGGATTCGGTCCCGCCGGCCGTGGCGGTAGCGCGCGACTTGGCAGCCCTGCTGCCGGGCGGATCGACCAGACCGGCCCGCTCCGCCTGACGGCGGCAGACGGCGTCGCGACAATCACTGCGGTCATGTGAACGGCATCGATACGAAGGCACGACGGACAACCCTAGTCGCGTGACCGGCGCCCGAGCGCCCCGAGTCCCCGCTGTGCCAGGACTCGGGACGCTCGTGCGCGGTGCCGGGCTCAGTACCAGCCGCGCCAACCGCCGCCGTAGCCCGCGCCGGTGTACCAGGCATTGTCGTAACGCCACTCGGGAACGTAGTCGTAGTCGTAGTCCCCGTAGTCCCCGTAGTCGCCGTCGTACCCCTCGTCCCAGCGGTGGTGGCGCCAGTGGCTGAATCGCATCAGATGACTCCTTCCGGTATGGGCCCGTGCCACGCTGCGGTGAAGCACAGGAAATTCCAATGCAGAGCCCCTACCCGACCGATCGATCGATCAAGCCTGGTAAAGAACACTGGTTGACTACGGTCATGGCACGAAACCGGAGTTGCCCGTGCGGCAGCGCGG
>DATAUG010000237.1:0-1640 GCA_036268355.1 Sporichthyaceae bacterium | reverse complement strand
TGGCAGACCAGGATCTCCTCGGGCTCCAGCTGGTCGCACTCGTCCGCGCTGTGCAGCACCCGCGCGTAGCCCTCCACGACGCCGTGCGCGGCCGCGGTCCCGGTGACGAGCTCGGCCCGGGCCTCGCCGTCGGACACAATCGGGATCGGCTCGGGCGCCCCGATCCAGTGGTCGGCCAGATCCAACTTCTGGTAGGCCGCGCGCAGCGCCCGACGGTACGCCACCGCCGCGCGGGCATCGGCCGGCGGCGTCCCGCGGATCTCGTCCGCGGCAAGGTAGAAGACGTCGTCCTCGGCGTCGATGACATCGTCGGCCACCAGCTCCCGACCACGGGCCCGGCAGGCCACCCGGGTGCCGTCGAAACCCTTTGCCAGCGCGGCTTTTCCCTCCTCGCGCATCGGGATGAACGTGCGCGCCAGGCGCATCAACAGCATCGCGACGGGGCGCTTGGCGCGCGGCAACGCGGCCAGCAACTCGGCCTGCGCCGCCTCCCGCACCGCGGCCCGGGCCAGGGTCTGCGCGGCCGGGTCGGGTCGCTGCGCGGAGCGGTACTTCACCACCATCCGCTCGATCGTCTCCGGTGCCTCGCGCCACGTCGGCTGGGAGAGCTCGATCTCGCCGGCGCAGCGAAAGCCGTACTCGGCAAGGAACTCCGCGAGGGTCGCCTCTCCGTGGGCCACCCGGTCGAGGGTTGCCACCAGTTCCAACTCGGCCATCTGCCCGTACCCGGTGGCCAGTTGCAGGTGCAGGCCGGGCCGGTCGACGCCGGCCGCGAGCTTGCCCAACGTGTCGAACACACCCTGCGCGACGAAGCAGATCACCATGTGCACCCGCATGACGTCCTCGAGCCGCACCAACGCCGCACGCAGTTGGACGTCGGCGGGCCGAGCCGCCCCGGCAGCCGAGGTCGCGAACCGCCACCAGGTGTCCGTGCGGGCAGCACACTGCGCGAAGCGCCGAGGCAGTCGAGCCGTGGCCACCGGGGCCTTGACCGCGATCACCGGGTGGCGCCGCCGGGACCGGGGCGCCAGGTCGGTACGCGCCGACGCGAAGTACTGCTCCTCGAACGAGGCACCGGAGTTTCCCGGGATGAGTTCGCTCATCCGGCGGAAGTAGCTGATCCCGGCGGTGTAGCGGCCGTAGAACACCGCCGAGCAGGCCGGGCGGGCGTTCGCCTCGGCTGCGATCCGGCTCTGGCTCACCACCCCGATGTCGGCGAACGAACCGGCCACGGCGCGGTCGCAGAGCGGCAGCCAGAGGCTGGCGCCGAGCGGACTCATGACCCCGGCGTAGTTCTCCCGGGTGTTCACCGTGGACCAGACGTCGTCCGGTCCGCTGTGGCAGTGCATCGGATTCGGGGCGTGCAGGTCCAGCTCAGTCATGTCGGCCCTCCGCCGCCACAATGTATACAGTGTGGACATCGTCCACAAGGCCTACGCTGATGGCGTCAGAGCGAAGGACGATTTCGGGTCGGTGCCCATGAACTCGGACACGAGACTGGTCTCACAGGCCACGGACGCCGTGCGCAGCGCAACGACGCTGGACGAGGCGCTGACGGCGCTCGTGCAGTTCCTGCGGCCACGGTTCGACCTCTGGTATGCGGCGTTCTGCTCGCATCCGGACGGCGATCCCGCGATCAC
>DATAUG010000236.1:0-5615 GCA_036268355.1 Sporichthyaceae bacterium | reverse complement strand
CTGGCCCGGCTGCTGCACCTGGGCGAGATCGTGGAGGTGAGGGTCCCGTCGGTGGGGCAGGAGGCCGCGCGGGACCTGGTGCGGGCTCGGGAGGACTGCCGCGCGGACCTGATGTCGGCCCGGCACCGGGTGTCGAAGCTGCTGCTGCGTCAGGGAATCGTCTACTCCGGCGGGAAGGCCTGGACCACCCGGCACGGGGCCTGGCTGCGCGCCCAACGATTAGAGCAGCGCGCGCTGCAGTTGGCCTTCGACTCGGCCTAGGAGACGATGGAACAGGCGCCGAAGCAGCTCGTGTCCTTTGCTGTCAGGCAGCTTGTCCGGGTGGGCGACGACCTTCAACGCGAGCTCGATGGCGTGCCGGGGACAGGAAGCAGGTGGGATTGACGCGGTCGCGATCGATGACCTGGGAGCCGTCCTGTGCCGGTGGGATAGGTCTCAGCAGGACCCTCGCCGCGGCCGCGAATTGCTGGTAGCCCGCATACCGTCCGTCGACGCTTTTCGCGGGCAGCCCGAGATCCACGCACCAGACCTCCCGAAGATGGTCCGATTCATGCTCCAGGTTGACCGGTTGGAACAGGGTGCCACTCACGTGGGCGCCGCCTTCCAAGGGTTACATCCCAGGCCCGTCTACCGGCTGCCCGGTATCAGGCCGTCGTGGTGTGCGCCCGTCGTCGTCAGTTCGGTAATCATGGCGGCCCAGTCGCGCTGGTCATCGCCCTCGAAGCTGGCCTGCATCAGAGTCATCTCCGCGACGACCGCCGTCCACTGGCGGACGAACTCCTTCGACCATAGCGCTCGTGCCACCTTCGCTCTCAGATCCACGACCACGCCGGTCATGTCGCCGAAGACGCTGTAAAGGTCGGCGATCATTCGCGGCGTCCGGGATTGGTCGTCAACGTGGAGCTGGCCGTTGCTGTCGATGAACAGGCCCTCCACGAGCCCGAACCGGTAGGAGACCGGCCAGGCGGCGCTGTCTTGGCTCCAGATGCACGCGTCCACACCGTCGCCCCGGACGACGAAGGTGTTCCCGGCGACCCGCCGGCCGACGGCGACGCCCAAGCGGTGCTGGTCGGCTTTGGATAGACGCGGCAGGTCGGCGGCCAGCAGTCGCTGCTTGAGCGTGCCCCGGTGGAACCAGCCGCCACCCGACAGGTCGTGGACCAATTTCTCGATGTCGCCGAGGATGTAGTGCTCGACCCGGCGCAGTGCCCAGCGTGACCAGAGCAGCGCCGCCGCGAGGCACATTTCCAGGACCTCATCGGCAACCTCCGGCGCGAACGAGCGTCCGTGTCCAGTCCCACGCGCGTTGCGGAACTCGCCCAGCAGGAACGCGAGTTTCTTCGCCTTGTCGGCGGCGCCGCGGGCGTATGACTCCAGTGCGAGGCCATCGCCAGGCTGGTACTGGATCAGCCCGTGGGCGTGGTTGACGACCTGCTGGAAGTCGTCGCGATCTCTGACGGTGCCGCTGCGGACCTCGACGATCACCTTCGCGATCGACTCGACGAGCTCCCTGCAGCATCCAACGGCCAGCGGGCGGTCATCCGCCGCGACCGCCGCGCGCAGCCGGGCCGCGTTGTCCTCGATCGCCTGCCATGCGCCGAACTCGAGGCTGGGCGGGCGAGGCAATTCGATGCTCGCAAGGACGTTGCCGAGCGGCTCCAGCGCGGGCGTACCGGTCATCGCGTTCCCGCCCCCCGCCGTGGGCGGACAGCAGCGGCCACGTCATCCCGGCGAACATACCCAGCCAGGTCGAAGTGGTCGACCAGAACGGCAACGTCGTGCGGGACTCGACCGGTAAGCCCGTCATGGTCCCGGTGAATCCAGGCCCGCCGAAGATCGTGCCGAAGCAGTCCTATCGCGTCGCACCCGTCGCGCCCGCAGAGCAAGGACAGGCAGGACCGGTCGAAAGTTCGCAGGTCCAGACCCAACGTCCGTTCTGAGGTCCAGCAGGAACCTCCCCTTCACGGCACCATTCAGGATTCCGGCCCTTCCGCAGACATTGTTGGAAGGCCGGAATTCTGGCTTTACTCAAAGTCGTCCACTTGAGCTTCGTTAGGGTCGAGCTTGTGTCCGCACGCCGCCGCCGGGCCGGTCTGTCGGTGCTGCTGTTCGTGCTCCCCCTGGGGGGTGCGGCGACGGCGGCAACTCCAAGGCTGGCCATTTGGGCACCCTGGTGATCCGCCTGACGGGCGGATCTGACAACTCAGGTCCCGTGGGGGACACGCTACTCGTTTCGTCGCCGAGCACGTCTCAGGAAGTCGAGGCGAAGGCGGGCGAGCCGGTGACGCTACGCCTGCCGCCGGACGTCTACTCGATCAAGGCCACCGACGGCAAGGCGTGCATGACGGGGGTTCGAGTGTCAGCCGACGCCATCTTCCGCGAGGCGGTGCTATTTCCACACTCGGGCTGCGAAGACTCCAGCGGGCCCCCGATCCCCAGCCCGCCCGGCGGCCTGCCCAGCCTTGCGCCTCCATCGCCGCCGGGGACGCCGACACCGTAAGTGCTCCGCTGCTTGGGCGGTGGGGTTCCCGGTAGACCGGCGGCCGCGCCTAGCCGCCATCGACATCAGCCGGCGGTGGCCGCGGTGAGCTTGCGGCGTTGCTGTTCGCCCAAGCCACCGATCCGGCGGTCGGTGTCGACACCGACCGCGGCCAACACGGGTGCCGGTAAGAAACCTGTCGCCAGCCCCAAACGAGCTCGGGTAGGGCAGTCGGGGGCCCGCCACGGGGACAGGTTGAGTCGGCCGCAGCTGCGCCTGTCACGGGTCTTTTTGGCGACCTACGGCGTCGGCGGTCCGGTGTATCGAGGGTCGGTCGGGCAGTAGGGGCCCATTCCTACGCAGGTCACGTGGACCTGCTGGTCAGCCCTGCGCGGCGCCGGCGGGGGAGTTCTGTGCCCAGGCCCGCGGGGAGACGCCGAAACGGCGGCGGAACTCACTGCCGAAGTGCGAGACGCTGCGGTAACCGACCGCCTTGGCGACCTCGCCCACAGTCGACTCGCCGGCGGTCAACAACACCCGGGCCCGGGCCAGCCGGGCCTGTTGCAGGAACTGGTACGGCGAGGAGCCGGTGAATTCCTTGAACAGGTGCGCGAACGCCGACGCGCTCATGTTCACCTGCTCGGCGATGTCGGCGACCGTCAGCGGGCGGGCCAGGTTGGACCGGATGTATCGCGCGGCGATCGCGATCGGGTCGGTGGCGTCCTCGGCCGCGACGGCGAGCAGTCGGTCGCGCTGGTCGGCCTGCAGCAGTCGGTAGACGATCTCGCGCAGGTACAACGGGGCCAGCACGCGCCGGTCGACGTCGGTCGTCACGGCCTGCAGGAACCGCAGCAGTGCCCCCGCGGTCTGCTCGTCGAACTCTGACACGAAGGCGGGACGATCCGGGTCGGGTGCGGATGCCGGTGTGCGGCGCAGCACGGTGAGGGTGCGCTCGGCCATGTCCGAGGCCACCCGGCGGACCAGCGCCGGGTCCATCTGCAGGATCACCGACAGGAACGGACGTTCCGGTGACGCCTGGAGGATCTGGGCGTCGAAGTCGGTCCGGTGGGTCAGCACCAGGTAGTTCATCGGGTCGTAGTGCCAGGTCCGCCCGGCCACGGTGATCGACTTGCGTCCGGACACCACCGCGCAGAACGCGAGTGAGTCGACCCGTTCGAAGGCGGGCTGGTGCGGGGCGTCGAAACGGTAGGCGACCAGTCGGGCCCACTCGGACCGGTTCACCCCGATCCGGGGCGCCAGGGCGGCGACCGTCGCCGCCAGGTCCCGGGAGCTCACGCCTCGGCTCCCGGGACCTTGTGCGACACGTTGGATCCGGTCAGTTCAGTGCCCTGACGATCGCCTCGGACAACTCCTGTGAGGAGGCCGGGTTCTGACCGGTGTAGAGGGTGCGGTCCACCACGACCTTGGGTGCCCACGGGGCACCGGCCGAGAAGACCCCGCCGTTCCCGGTGAGCTTGTCCTCCAGCAGCCAGGGTGCGCGCTCGGCGAAGCCGACCTGGCCCTCCTCGACGTTGCTGAACCCGGTCAGCGCGTAACCGGCGAACAGCCAGCTACCGTCCGGGCGGCGGCCGGCGAGCAGTCCGGCCGGTCCGTGGCAGACCGCCGAGACGATCCGGCCGCTGTCGAGGAACTGGGTCAGCTGCGCCCCGAACGACTCCGAGACGGCCAGGTCCTCCATCGGGCCGTGCCCGCCCGGGATGAACACCGCGTCGTAGTCGGTCGGCTTCAGTTCCTCGAGCGGGACGACCTTGTCGATCTGGGCCGAGATCGAGTCGATGTAGTCCCGCAGCGCCGCACCGGCGGCCGCGGAGCCGCCGTTCATCTCCGGGGTGAATCCGGCCTGATCCGGGACCGGGCGCACACCGCCCGGGCTCGCCAGCGTGATGTCGAAGCCCGCCGCGGTGAAGACCCGGTGCGGGGTGACCAGTTCCTCCGGCCAGTACCCGCAGGGGTGCTTGGTGCCGTCGGCGAGGGTCCAGTGGTCGGAGCCGGTGATCGCGAAAAGAATTGAAGTCATGTGCCGAACCTAGATCGGAGGTCGGACCGGTGGCCACCCTGCAGGTGGATCACGACAGATCCCAGCAGGATCCCGCACGTCGCAGCAGAACGCCGGGGCACGCGGGCGCCACCGGACAGCGGGGGTGCGGACGACGGCCGGGGGCCCGGCCCCTCGATGCACCGGCCAGGGACCCGGCCCCGACATCCCCCGGGCGACCAGCGGTTAAGCCGGCCGTGTCCTCGACAGTGGCAGGACGCGTCTCCAGCCCCGGGTACGCGTCGGCGAACTCCTGCAGCTTGACGGACCAAGGGCGCTCGGCCGAGCGTCCACAGCCGGGCCGGATAGGTAGGACCGTTATGTCGGATCGGTTGGAAAGCGGCAGGTTAATCCCCTATTTCTAACCGCCGATAATATATATTATGTCACTTTGCATAACTGACGATCAGTCAGAACGCATGCTCGCAACCACTAACACGGCGCCGTACCCATCGCCCCGCCGCCGACGGGGTACGCACCGTACGAGCCCCCGGAAGAAACGCGAAGCCGCGGCCACCGGCCCAACCCGTGCTGATCGCCCAGGCCCGGACCGGCCCGAAGAGCACTATGCGACCCGGTGCGCCGGATCCGCGCGCAGGATCGGCCCGCCGCGATCGGTAGCACGTGCGCCGGGCACCGACCCGACGAAGGCCGGGCAGCCCCGCACCGGCGGCTCGGCGGGCCGTTGCGAGTGCTGTATCGACCAGCAGATCTGTTCGGCCAATTCCTGCAACCGTTCCCGGGTCGTCATGACACCCCAGTCTGCCCGCCCCGGGGCCACTTCGACAGCGGCGACACGTGCGGGCCGAGCACACTGCGCAACGGTGTCGCCGGGCCACGGCCGCCGCGCCCCCGGTGCCCGCGGGTGGCGGCCGCCTACCGCCCCGCACCGCCCGGTGAAGGGCCCGGGGCCCAAGGCCGGCGAAACCCTGCTCCGCAGGGTCTGCTGCACGGATAGGTGACAACTGATCGGTCTAGTCCTAAGGGGCTGGGCTGGAAGGATGTCACCGTGTCGAAGCCGTATCCCAAGGAGTTCCGCGACGACGTCGTGCGGGTCGCCCGGAACCGTGGCCCAGATGT
>DATAUG010000235.1:0-27602 GCA_036268355.1 Sporichthyaceae bacterium | reverse complement strand
CTGGCCCGGCTGCTGCACCTGGGCGAGATCGTGGAGGTGAGGGTCCCGTCGGTGGGGCAGGAGGCCGCGCGGGACCTGGTGCGGGCTCGGGAGGACTGCCGCGCGGACCTGATGTCGGCCCGGCACCGGGTGTCGAAGCTGTTGCTGCGTCAGGGAATCGTCTACTCCGGCGGGAAGGCCTGGACCGCCCGGCACGGGGCTTGGCTGCGTGCCCAGCGCTTCGAGCAGCGCGCGCTGCAGTTGGCCTTCGACTGCGCCTAGGAGACGATGGAACTGACCGTGGCCCGCCGCGACCGGCTCGACGCGGCGATCGCCGAGATGGCCGCGGACAGCGAGTTCACCCCGGTCGCCGCTCGGCTCGGGTGCCTTCGCGGAGTGGCCACCCTGACCGCGTTCGGCCTCGCGGTGGAGATCGGCGACTGGCAACGCCTCACCGGGGGCAGCATCGGGGCCTATCTCGGGCTGGTCCCGACCGAGTCCTCCTCCGGTGCGCGCCGGGTCCAGGGCGGGTTGACCAAGACCGGCAACGGCCACGCCAGGCGACTGCTCGTGGAGGCCGCCTGGCACCACCGCGCCCGCTATCGAGGACCCGGCGCCGAACTACGACGACGCTGGGACCACGCCCCCGCAGCCGCCGTCGCACGCGGACACGCGGCGAACCGGCGCCTCGCCGGCCGCTGGGGGGTCTATGACCAGCGCAAGAAGTTGGCCGTGGTGGCCGACGCCGCGATCGCCCGCGAACTCGCCGGCTGGTGCTGGTCGCTCGCCGTCCTGGAATAGAGCGGCCCCGCAAGCGGCTCCCGGCCCGGCCGGTGGTGAATCGCAGCGTGAGGAGCAACCCGCGCCCTATGAGCAGCCCTTGGGGTCACGCTCGCAGTTAGACCCGCGGTCCGCTCCCGCCGAACACCCCGTCCTGCGGTAATCAACCCGCGCATATCAGAGTGACCACGCGTCGACACCGACACGCGGCCCCACCGACCCCAGCCGAGAGCAGAAGCGGCGCCCGAGACGACGGTCCCGGGCGCCGCTTCACCATGCCCACTTGACGAACTCGCCTACATATCAGGGCGTCGGGCTCGGCGACGGCGACATCGCGGAATCGGGGATGCCGAACTGCGCGCGGATGTAGCCGTTGGCGACGTACGTACAACCGCTGTCGGTCTGCCACAGGTCGACGTCCGGGCGGCCGGGGTAGGACAGCGCGATTGCCGTTGCCGTGCCGAAGTCGCCCGGGCAGTTCGAGACACCGCCGTCCGGGTGGGCAAGCGAAACCTGGGCGGCGGCAGCCGCCAGTCGCCCGGCTGCGGCCGAGTCGAGCGATTGATCGCCGGTCAGCGTGAACTGCTCGTTGGGCTTACCCGCAAGCAGTTGGTCGCGGTCGCCGTACTTGCACAGTCGACCCGCGGTCGGGCTGCCGGAGGGCACCAGCATCCGCTCCAGGTCGGCCGCGCCCGGATTCGAGACACCGACGACGCCCGAGTCGTCGGCCGGGCAGGGAGCGGCGGCCGTGACCCGGAGTCGTTTGCCCGCTGGGTTGTCCGGAATCGGTTGCTGGTCCATCGGCGCCACGAGGGCATCGGCCCGGAGGTAGGTCGAATCGGCGGTGTCGGGCGAGATCGACAGCTGGAGTTGGTCGGTGAACCAGCGGGCATCGCGCGGTGCCTCGTAAACCCGCCACAGGCGCAGCTGCGCGCCCGGGCCCGAGGAACTGCCGAAGTCCGTGTTGTCGGAGGAGTAGCCGCCGGGCTTCGCCGCCCGCGCCCAGGTCTGGGCGGCCTGGAAAGACAGCGGGATCGTCCAGACCCGGCCGGCGAGGACCAGGTTGCCGACTCGGGGCTCCATCGCAGCCTCGGTCAGGTCTGCCGGCGGCTCCGCCACCACGGTCGAACCGGCCGGCAGCTGGACCAGCGAGAGCAAGCGGCCGACCTCGGCCTGGGCAGGCGTGGGTGCGGCGGTGGTGACGTTCCAGCTGCACGCCGCCAGGGCCGACAGGCACCCCGCGAGCAGCGCTGCGCCTGCCCTACGTCCGGCCACAGGACTGGGACGCACGAGTCGACTCCTTCGTTCGCCGGCTGCGTATCCAGTTCGTGCTGTGCAGCCTGTTGTGCTCCTGATCCACGGATACCCTGGTCAGGTGAAGGTCCTCATCCTGGACGCGCCGCAGAAGATGCTCGACGAGCGCCGAGCCCTGGGTCTCGGCCGCGACGAGATGTGGGACGGGGTGCTGCACATGGTCCCGCCCCCAGTGGCCCCGCATCAAAGGCTGAGTTCGCGCCTACACGTCGTGCTCGCGCCGCCGGCGTCCGCGCGCGGCCTCGAGGCGTCGATGGATACCGGCTTGTTCCAGTCCGAAATCGAGTACCGCGTGCCGGACCAGATGTTCTACCGACCCGAGCAAGCGTCGCAACGTGGCGCCGAGGGCGCCGAGCTGGTCGTCGAGGTTCGTTCGCCGGGTGACGAGACCTACGAGAAGATGGACTTCCCGGTTGGGCGTGCGGGAGGTGCTTGTGCTGTATCCGCTTCACTCCAGCACGCAACTCTTCAAGCCCGAAGAGGGACGGATGCGTCAGGTGCCGCCCGGCATGCCAATCGTGAGTGAGGTCCTGGGCATCACAGTGCGCACCGGCGACATGAAGTTCCAGATCACTTGGGACGGCGGCTCGGCGGAGATCTGAACCGCCCGCTGCGGACACCGGCCGGGGGCGACTTGCCTCGCGTCCTACCATTGGCGGCCGACGGGTTCATCGTCAGGTAAGTCATGCAAGGAGGCAGCAGCCGGTGGGACTGCTCGAGTCGATCCACGGCCCGGCCGACCTCAAGCGGGTGCCGGTCGACCAGCTCGACGAGTTGGCCGCCGAGATCCGGGCATTCCTGATCGAGGCGGTGTCGCGGACCGGGGGCCACCTGGGGCCGAACCTCGGCGCGGTCGAACTCACGATCGCGTTGCACCGGGTCTTCGACTCGCCGCACGACACGATCCTCTGGGACACCGGCCACCAGGCCTACGTGCACAAGCTGCTGACCGGGCGGGCGTCGAAGTTCGACCGGCTGCGGCAGTCCGGTGGCCTGTCCGGCTATCCGTGCCGAGCGGAGTCCGAGCACGATCTGGTCGAGAACTCACATGCGTCCACCGCGCTGTCCTACGCCGACGGGTTGGCCAAGGCGCGGGCGCTGCGCGGGGAGTCCCACCGCGCGGTGGTGGCCGTGGTCGGCGACGGCGCGCTCACCGGAGGCATGGCCTGGGAGGCCTTGAACAACATCGCCGGCGCGGACCGGCCCGTGGTGATCGTGGTCAACGACAACGAACGCTCCTACGCCCCGACCATCGGCGGTCTGGCGCGGCACCTGTCGGCGCTGCGGACGATGCCGAACTACGAGCGTTTCCTGCGCTGGGGCGGCAAGCGTGTGCGGCGTACGCCGCTGGTCGGCAGCTCGCTGTTCAACGCCCTGCACGGGTTGAAGAAGGGCGTCAAGGACGCGATCGCCCCACAGGGGCTGTTCGAGGACCTCGGCCTGAAGTACCTGGGGCCGATCGATGGACACGACATCGAGGTGCTGTCGGCTGCGCTGACCCGGGCCCGGCTGTTCGGCGGCCCGGTCATCGTCCACGCCATCACGCGCAAGGGCGAGGGCTACGCGCCCGCGGAGAACGACCAGGCCGACCGATTCCACGGCATCGGGATCTCCGACCCGGAGACGGGGTTGCCGCTCACCGCCTCGGGCGGGATCTCGTGGACCTCGGTGTTCGCCGAGGAGATGGTCGCGCTGGGGCAGCGGCGACCCGACGTCGTGGCGATCACCGCGGCGATGCTGATCCCGGTGGGGCTCAAGGCCTTCGCCGCGGCCCACCCGGAGCGGGTCTTCGACGTCGGCATCGCCGAGCAGCACGCCGCGACCTCGGCGGCCGGGTTGGCGATGGGCGGGCTGCACCCGGTCGTCGCGGTCTACTCCACGTTCCTCAACCGGGCGTTCGACCAGGTGCTGCTGGACGTCGCGTTGCACCGGTGCGCGGTGACGTTCGTGCTCAACAGCGCCGGGGTCACCGGGCCGGACGGGGCCAGCCACCACGGCATGTGGGACCTGGCGATGCTGAACATCGTGCCCGGGCTGCGGATCGCCGCCCCGCGCGACGGGGCGCAACTGCGCGCCCAGTTGGCCGAGGCGGTCGCGGTGGCCGACGGTCCGACCGTGGTGCGCTACCCGAAGGGCGACCTGCCCACGGAGGTGCCGGCGCTCGACCGGGTCGGCGGCGTCGACGTGCTGCGGAGGACGGGTTCGCCGGACGTGCTGCTGGTCGCGGTGGGCGCGATGGCGGGACTGGCGCTGGAGGTTGCCGACCGGTTGGTCGATCAGGGCATCGGGGTCACCGTGGTGGACCCGCGGTGGGTGAAGCCGGTGGATCCGGCCCTGCTCGGCCTGGCGGGTGACCATCGTCTGGTGGTGACCGTCGAGGACGGCGTGCTCAGCGGCGGGGTGGGCGCCGCCCTGGCCCTGGCGATGCGCGCGGCGGGCGTCGACACCCCGTTGCGCGACCACGGAATTCCGTCGCGGTTCCTCGACCACGGGACGCGGGCAGAGGTGCTCACCGCGATCGCGTTGACCGCTCAGGACGTCTCCCGGTCGGTGGTGGAGACGATTGCCGGCCTGGACGCCGTGAGCGACGCGACGAGCGAGGAACGAGCGAGGAGCACAAGCGAACAACAAGCACCGTGAGCGACTGCGGTGAGCAACAGGTATCGACGAGCGTGGAACACAAGCGAACCTTGACCAGCGAAGGATCCCCAGCCGGTCAAGACAACTGACGCCAAGTCAGTCTGACGGGTCCTCAGTCAGCAGGCTCGGGTCGGCGTCCGGCGCGGCGAGCAGGGCCTTGGTTATCGGTCCCGCGGTGAGTTCGACCTGCCAGGGGCGGGCGCCCATCTCGGTCAGTGCGGCGGCGATCACCGCGACCTCGACGTGCTCCGGCGGGGACCAGGCCAGTCGGCGCAGGCTCTCCGGCGACAGCAGGTTCTCGGTCGGCAACCGGTGTTCGTCGGCCAGGCCGCCCACCTCGGCTCGCAGCGCGGCGAGCCGGGCGGCGGCCGCCGGGTCGCGGTCCGGCCACGACCGGGCCGGCGGCGGGCCGGGCGCCAGCAGATGGGTCGGCGGCAGGTCGGCGTCGGGCAGCACCCGGGCAGCCTCGATCGCGGCGAACCACGTTCCGAGCGAGCGGCGGGTCGACCGCCCGCCGAACACCGAGATCTCGGCCAACGCCTCGACCGTGGCGGGCCCCGCCAGCGCGGCCTCCACGATCGCGGTGTCCGGCAGCACCCGACCGGGCGCGATGTCCCTGGTCTGGGCCATCCGGTCCCGGGCCTCCCACAGGGCGCGCACGATGGCCAGCTGACGAGGACGCCGGATCCGGTGCAACCCCGATGCCCGCCGCCACGGGTCCAACCGCGGCGCGGGCAGCGGGGCCGTGACGATCGCGTCGAACTCCTGCCGGGCCCACTCCAGCTTCCCCGCGGCCACGAGTTCGGCCTCCAGGGCGTCCCGCAGGTCGACCAGGACCTCGACGTCCAGCGCGGCGTACCGCAACCAGGGATCCGGCAGCGGGCGCAGCGACCAGTCGGCCGCCGAGTGCCCCTTCTCCAGCGTCAGCCCGAGGACCTCCTCGACGATGGTGCCCAGGCCGACCCGGGCGTAGCCCAGCAGCCGGCCGGCCAGCTCGGTGTCGAAGATGCGGCCCGGCCGCATCCCGAGCTCGGCCAGGCACGGGATGTCCTGGCTCGCCGCATGCAGTACCCACTCGATTCCGTCGACCGCGCGGATGAGCGGCGCCAGGTCAGGACACGCGATCGGGTCGACCAGCACTGTGCCCGCCCCGGCCCGGCGCAGCTGGATCAGGTAGGCGCGCTGGCCGTAGCGGTAGCCCGAGGCCCGCTCGGCGTCCATCGCAACCGGGCCGCTGCCGGCGGCCAACGCCGCGGCCGCGTCGGCCAGCGTCCGGGCATCGTCGACGACTTCCGGCAGGCCGTCCGCGGGCTCCAACAACGGGACGGGGGAGCGGCTCCCCGGGTGATCGGCAGCCACTTCCACGCGGCATACCGTACGGGGTGCAACGGTTGCACCAACGTCCGGCGCCCAACCGATGGCCCGACACCGCCGCGCCGGCCAGCAAGCGGACTCGCAGTTCGCAGTTGACCTGCGAGTCCGCGTCCCGGCGGGGGCCGTTGGTATCGATCGGCGCATCGGTCGGCGCAGTCGGTCGGCGCAGTCGGTCGGCGCAGTCAGTCGGCGCAGTCAGTCGGCGCAGTCGGTCGGCGTAGTCAGTCGATGACTCGGGCTCGCATGGAGGAGGCCACCATTCCGGCCCGGTCGCCGGTTCCCAGCTTGCGCGCGATGCGGGCCAGGTGGCTCTTGATGGTCAGCGCGGACAGGCCCATCGCCTCGCCGACGTCGCGGTTGGCCCGTCCTTCCGCGACGTGGCGCAGCACCTCGACCTCGCGGTCCGACAACCCCAGCCGGGCTGCCGCCCGGGCGGACTCGGAGTCGGTGCCGGTGACGGCTCCGCCGCCGGACCGACCGGCCAGCACGCAGCTGCGAATCCGGGCGGCCAGGGCGGCGTGGACCGCGCGTGCGCCGTCCTTCTGGGGGACCAGCGCGCAACCGGCCCAGCCGTTGCGCTGCAGCTCGGCCAGCAGCATGATTCCCGAGCCGTCCGGAAGCATGGCGTCGGCCAGGCACACCTCGCGCGGGCCACCGGTACGGGCCCAGGCGCGGGCCTGCAACACCGTGCCCGCCTCGGCCACGTCGCGGGCGCCCAACGAACGCAGCCGACGAACGCTCATCGCGCGGCGGTAGGCGTCGGCACCGACCACCATCGCGGCGAAGGAGGTGGGGTCCGGTGCGGTGGTGCCGGGGCGCAGGTGCTGGGGGACCGCCTGCCGCGGAACGCGGGGCAGCCGAACTTGCGGCGTAGGGCTTGCGGACTGAGTCAACACCGGTCCCCCGAGGTTTGCTGGTCGATGGCCTTTAGCTATCCATCGGCCTAACTAAAGCATCTCTTGAGACATATATGGGAATTCTTTGCCAAACTCCCCCTGGGACCCGGCTGGCCGGTCTGGCTCGACCCCCTCTCCGGCTAGGCTATTTCAGGATAAATTACTGTCATATCCGCGTTTTTCCGGATTATCCCCCGCCAGCTGAGGTGTGACGCCCCGACAACTTCCCGTCCGAGCGGATCGGGTCGTAGCTCTCACCCACCCGCTCTTGGTCTTTGCCTTTACCTTTACCTGGCTGTCACCGCAGGCGGCGATGCAGCGCGCGGACTCCCGGACTTGCGGGCGGCAGGCCGCCCGCGGTGCACAGCGCGTCGAGCCAGGCCTGAACATGGGCCGTCACGCCGCCCACCGGGCACCAGGAGGCGCGGATCTCCAGCTCGCCCTCCGGCTCACCGGCCGCGCCGTCGGCCAGCTCGCCGAAGCCCTGACTCTGCACCCGGGTCACGGTCCCGCTGCCCGCCGTCAACGCGACACCGTGCTCGGCCAGCGAATCGGCCAGCCATCCCCAGGCAACCTCGGGCAGCATCGGGTCGGTGACTAGTTCGTCCTCCAACTCGGTACGTATGTAGGTGACCAGCCGCAGGCAGCCGTCCCAGGCCTCGTGGCCCTCCGGGTCGTAGAGGACGATCAGCCGCCCTCGGGCGAGTTCGCTGCCGGCCTCCTCGACGCTGGCAGCCACCGCGGCCGCGAACGGCGCCAACTTGGCCGGGGCCGGGGCCTCCATGAGGCTCAACTCGGGACGGACGTTCACCGCGCGGACACCGTCGAGGGCCGCGGCGAATTCCGGCGGGAACTGCCGGACTTCGGGGGCCATCTGGTCAGCGTAGGAGTCCGATGCGTTCACCGGAGCTACCGGAGACAGTCCCGGTCGGTCCGGCCCGGCGGCGGCGACGGCCGGCTCTCAGGCCACGCGCCGCAGGGTCCGCGAGACCCGCGGCTGTGCGGTCGGCTGGACGAGGACAACGGCGGCGCCGCACTCGACGCACACGCGTTCCGGGCAGCCGATCGGGTGCTCGTCGCACTCGGGCGTGACAAACAGCTGTTCGGTCGAGCAGTCCGAGCAGTCCAGCATCACCTGGGACCACACCGTCGGATCGGACACCACGAGGGGCGGCAGCGCCGAGGGTCGCCTGTGTTCCTCGATCGTTCCTCGCTCGTCACAGTCGCTCACGATTGGCTGCCGGAGCATCGGGTGCCTGCCTTCCTGACCGACACCGCGGCGACGCCGCGGTTCTCCTGAAGGTTGCACCGCCGGTCCGACAAAACCGTGGAACCACCGCGGGTGTGTCGTGGCGCGGGTCCTCCCGCCTGTCACTCGCTCCTCGGTGGTCGCAGCTGCATCGGGCGAGACATCCGGGCCGTGTCGCGGCGGCAGCGTGAAACGATTCGCGCCGTGTCCCTTCCCAGCCCCGCCGACTCCCGGTTCGTGCGGGCGTGCCGTCGGCTGCCGGTGGACCGAACGCCGGTCTGGTTCATGCGTCAGGCGGGGCGGGCCCTGCCTGAGTACCGGGCGTTGCGGGCGGGCGTGGGCATGCTGGAGGCCTGCACCAGGCCGGACCTGGTCGTGGAGATCACCCTGCAACCGGTCCGTCGCTACCGGGTCGACGCGGCGATCCTGTTCTCCGACATCGTGGTGCCGCTGCGTGCGGTCGGCATCGACCTGGACATCGTGGCCGGCGTCGGGCCGGTGGTCGCCCAGCCGATTCGGGACTGGCCCGACCTGGACCGGCTCGTCCCGCTGGACCGCGCCGCGGTCGAGCCGATCGCCGCCGCGGTACGGCAACTGGTGGCCGAGCTGGGCCCGACGCCGTTGATCGGGTTCGCCGGGGCGCCCTTCACGCTCGCGTCCTACCTGATCGAGGGTGGACCTTCGCGAACCCACGAGCTGACCAAAGCGATGATGCTCGGCAATCCGAAGCTGTGGGCAGCCCTGCTGGACCGGCTGGCCGACATCACCACGACGTTCCTGCGGGTCCAGGTGGAGGCCGGCGCCTGCGCCGTCCAGCTGTTCGACTCGTGGGCCGGCGCTCTGTCGCCGAGCGACTATCTGCGGTCGGTGTTCGCGGCCAGCGCCAAGGTGTTCGCCGCCGTCGCCGACCTGGACGTGCCGCGGATCCACTTCGGTGTGACGACCGGGGAGCTGCTGGCGGCGATGGGTCAGGCCGGCGCCGACGTGGTCGGCGTCGACTGGCGGGTGCCGCTGGCGCAGGCCGCCCAACGCATCGGCCCGGACCGGGCGCTGCAGGGCAACCTCGACCCCGCCGTGCTGCTCGCGGGTTGGGAGGCCGTGGTGGCCGCGACCGATGACGTATTGGCCTCCGCCGCAGGCCTGCCCGGTCACGTGTTCAACCTCGGACACGGGGTGCTGCCCGCCACCGACCCGGACATCCTGACCCGGCTGGTCGAGTACGTGCATCGGACCACCGAACGGGGGTCGGAAACCCGCTAGGACGGGGTCGGGGCGTTCGCCCGCCGCAGTCGCCGCAGCACGAACCAGACCGGTAGCCCGAGAGCCACGGCGGGCAGCGCGAACGGCAGTGTCGCGCCGAGCACGGTGGCGGTGGCGACCACCGCTGCGGTGAACGCACCCCAGCCGCCGTCCAGCCCGGCGACGAACCCGGTGGCCTCGCTGTGGTGCGGTGGTGGGGGCGGCGCCGGGTGCTCCTTGGTCTGCAGGTGCACCGTGACGGTGGCCAGGTCGACCTCCTGGGCGAGTTTCTGCTGCTTGGCCAGCAGGGCCTCCAGCTCGGACTCCCGGTCGGCCAGCTCGCCCTCCAGCGTGACCACGTCGCGCAGGCTCCTGGCCTGGGTCATGAGGGCCCGCACCCGATCGACGCTCTTGCGGCGGCTGTCCACCCGTCCCGCCACGTCGACCACCTGTTCGGTCACATCATCACCGGCGAGGGTGCGCTCGCTGACCTCGCCGAGCTTCCCGATCCGCTCCAGTAGCGAGTTGAACCCGCCGGGCGGGACCTTCAGGACCATGTTGGCCGTGGCCTCGTCGCCGCTGCCGTTCCGCTCGGAGTTGGCCACCATGCCACCGGCCCCGGCGACCGAGGCCTCGATCGAGGAAACCGCCTTGCCGACGTCCTCGACCTTGACGGTCTCCTCCGCGGTGTAGCTGATGCTCCGGCCCGCCAAGGCCGTGTCCGGGATTCCGAGGTCCGCCGTCGCGTGGGTCGTGGTCGCCGAGGCGGGCGCCGCGGCACTTGCGGCCGCGGCCGCGGGGGCGGCCTTCTCGGCCGAGGAGCCGTCAGCGGGGTCGTCCGCGGCAGCGGCTGGGGCGGCTGCGGCGGCCGGTGCGGCGGCGGCGATGGACATGCCGGACATGGCGCCGGCCGAGTCGGACGCCGCTGCGGCAGGCGCGGCAGGCATTTGCGCGGTGGACGAACCGGAGCCGGAACTGCATCCGCTCAGGACGGCGCCGATGGTGAGCGCTGTCGCAACGGCGGCTATGCGGGGAGATCTCAATGGGGGCTCCTCGATGGGTCGGTCGAGCGCACGAGGACGTGCCGTGCTGCTCAGACGCGGCAAACCGGTGGAACGTTCGCTTTCCTCACGAATCGGACACCTCCGGGACATGAGAGGCTGGTGGGATGTCCGATCCGGTCGCGGGACGCCACGTCGTCGTGGTCGGCGGCGGGATCGCCGGGCTCGCCGCGGCGGCGTTCCTGCGCGCGGAAGCCGGCCCCGACCTTCGGGTCACGGTGCTGGAAGCGGCCGATTCGATCGGCGGCAAACTGCGGCTGATCGAGGTGGCCGGGCTCACGTTGGACGGCGGGGCCGAGGCGCTGCTGGCCCGGCGCCCGGAGGCGGTCGACCTGCTGCGCCGGGTCGGGCTGGGCGACGACCTGGTGCACCCGGTCACCACCGCGGCCGGCGTTTGGACCCGGGGAATGGTGCGGCCGCTGCCGCGCGGCCACGTGTTCGGGATCCCGACCGATCTGCGCGCGGCCGCGCGCGGCGGCGTGCTCTCCGGGCGCGGGCTGGCCCGGGCGGCCGCGGAACGACTGCTGCCGCTGCGGCCGACGGCACATGACATTTCGGTGGGCCAATTCGTCCGGGACCGGTGGGGCGCGGAGGTGCTCGACCGACTGGTGGACCCGTTGATCGGTGGGGTGTACGCGGGACGGGCCGACGAGCTCTCGCTCGACGCCGTGGTCCCGCCGTTGGCGACCGCGTTCCACGACGGCCGTCGCCTCGCGCCGCCGGAGTCGGCGGCGAAGGCTGGGCCGGTGTTCGCCGGCATCCGTGGGGGAGTGGGACGGCTGCCGGCGGCGGTGGCCGCGGCCTCCGCGGCCGAGGTTCGCACGGGTGTGACGGTGCGTCAGTTACAGCGGTTGCCCGAGGGTTGGCGGTTGGCCACCGGGTCGGCCGCGGCGCCCGAGGCGATCCTGGCCGACGCGGTGGTGCTCGCCCTCCCGGCTTGCGTCTCGGCGCGACTGCTGGCCGACGTCTTACCGGTCGCCGCCGGTGAGTTGGCCACGATCGAGCAAGCCTCGGTTGCGATCGTCACGCTGGTGCTGCCGACCTCCGCGGTGCGGCGGCCCTTGCGGGGCAGTGGTTTCCTCGTCCCGGCCGTCGACCGGCGGCTGATCAAGGCGGTGACCTACTCCTCCGCGAAGTGGGACTGGACCGACCGGGCCGCAGGCGGCGCGCTGGTGCTGCGGGCCTCGGTGGGTCGGCTCGGCGAGACCGCCGAGCTGGCCCACGACGACGCCGAACTGACTCGGCTGGTGCGGGCGGATCTGGAGCGGGCGACCGGGTTGCGTGGCGAACCGGCGGGCAGCGCCGTCACCCGGTGGGGTGGCGCCCTGCCGCAGTACGCCGTCGGACATCTGGAGCGGGTCGCCCGGGTGCGGGCCGCCGTCGCGTCGGTGCCCGGGTTGGCGGTGTGCGGGGCGGCCTATGACGGCATCGGGATCGCCGCCTGCATCGCCTCGGCCCGACAGGCCGCGGCGGCCGTGCTGGGCGCCGCGCCCACCGGGGCAGAATTGGCATCGGCAGAAGGGACGCCATGACCGAGGCACAACCCGTCAGGCCGCGCACTGCGCGGGAACTCAACAACGTCGTGCGATACACGATGTGGTCGGTGTTCAAGCTCGTCACGCCGCTCGGCGAGTCCGACCGCGGCGCGCCGGCCGCGGAGGTCGAGGCGTTGTTCGAGCAGTTGTCGGCCAAGGATCTGACGGTGCGTGGGGTCTACGACGTCGCCGGGCTCCGGGCCGATGCGGACTTCATGATCTGGTGGCACGCACCCGCCGCCGAGGATCTGCAGGAGGCCTATTCCCGGTTCCGGCGCACCGACCTGGGGCGCCGCTGCGAGCCGGTGTGGTCGCAACTCGCGTTGCACCGGCCGGCCGAGTTCAACAAGGGCCACATCCCGGCGTTCCTCGCCGAGGAGGAGCCCCGGCCCTACGTGTGCGTGTATCCGTTCGTCCGGTCGTACGAGTGGTACCTGCTGCCCGACGCGGACCGTCGCGCGATGCTCGCCGAGCACGGGCAGATGGCGCGGGAGTACCCGGACGTGCGGGCGAACACGGTCGCCTCGTTCGCGCTGGGCGACTACGAGTGGATGCTGGCGTTCGAGGCCGACGAACTGCATCGCCTGGTCGACCTGATGCGCCACCTGCGCGGCAGCGCCGCGCGAGCCCACACCCGCCACGAGACGCCGTTCTACACCGGACGCCGAAAGCCCGTCGGCGAGCTGGTGGCGAACCTTCCCTAGTACCCGCGCAGGAATCGTTGCGTCCGGCCAACCCGACGCTATTAGCCGCGGGTCGGCCGGACGCAACGTAGGGGGATGGGCTTGATGCTGCGCACGTTCGGGTGGGCGCTCGCGACGACGGTGGTCGCGCTCGCTGTCGCCGGCGTGCTCGGCGGTGGGAACGCCCTGGCGCTGGTCGCGATCCTGATTGTGCTGGAGATCTCGTTGTCGTTCGACAACGCGGTGGTGAACGCGGCGGTCCTGGGTCGGCTCTCGGCGTTCTGGCAGAAGCTTTTCCTGTCGGTCGGTGTAGTCGTCGCGGTGTTCGGGATGCGGGTCCTGTTCCCGCTGGTGATCGTCGGCGTCACCGCGCACCTCGGTCCGGCCGAGGCCTTCCGGTTGGCCCGGGCGGGCGGGTCGAGGGACACCCCGGGTACCTACGCCAATGTCCTGCAGGCAGCCCACCCCCAGATCGCCGCCTTCGGCGGGGTGTTCCTGCTGGTGCTGTTCCTGGACTTCGTGCTGGACCCGCGGCGCGAACTGCATTGGTTGACCTGGTTGGAGGTGCCGCTGGCGCGGATCGGCCGGTTGAAACAACTGCCGGTGGTGGTGGCCGTGGTGGCCCTGGTGGCCGTGGCCGAGGCGTTCGCCGAGGACGTCGGCAAGGTCATGGTCGCGGGGTCGCTCGGCCTGGTCGGCTACGTGCTGATCCACGGCCTGGGGGAGCTTTTCGAGGCGCAGGGGCACGATCGAGTGACGGGTGGTGGTGGGGCGCAACTTGTCGGGCGCGCGGCCGCCTCACTGTTCTGCTACCTCGAGGTGCTGGACGCCTCGTTCTCCCTCGACGGGGTGATCGGCGCGTTCGCGATCAGCCAGAACATCTTCGTGATCGCCGCCGGCCTCGGCGTCGGCGCGATGTATATCCGCTCGCTGACGGTGTTCCTGGTCCGCAGCCGGACGTTGGGTCGCTACGTCTTCCTGGAGCACGGGGCGATGTGGGCGATCGGCGCCCTGTCGGTGATCCTGCTGGTCAGCATCGGACACGAGGCCCCGGACGTGGCCACCGGCCTGCTCGGGGTGTGCTTCATCGGCGGCGCCTTCGCCTCGTCGTTGGCCCGCAACCGGCGGCGCGAAGTCCCGGGCTGAGTAGCTCAGTGGTCCACAGGTCGCGGAGTCGATCCGCAATCAGATCCGGCAGGTCACGTCCACCCAGGTGCCGGACTGCGTCACCGGCCACCGTACCGGCGTTCAGTCGGCGGAGGTCCGGCGCAGCGCCATCGCAAGCGAGACGAACCAGCCGACCACGGTCCAGCCGCTGAGCAGGTTGATGAGGCCGATCGCGCCGGCGTCGTCCCGCCTGCGCACGGCCGCGACCGCCCAGGGCAGCAGGTAACCCAGCGTCAGGATCGCCAAGGCGCAGACGATCCGTCGGTCCAGCGACCCGTCCCCGGATCCGTCGGGACGGGGCAGCGTCATGCTGTAGCCCCAGGGCGCGCGGTCGTCGTCGTGGTAGGCGTAGAGCCGGCCGGCCATGTCGGCCTCCGATGGAGGATCGCCCCATTGGCGATGATCCGGTTGGACGCAGTGGCGGGGCGATGCGGCGCCGATCGAACGGTCGCACTTCGCCCCTCCGTTCGGACGATCCGCGCTCTGCGAGAATTCACGGATGCCCGTTGTGGTGGGGATCGAGACCTCGTGCGACGAGACCGGTGTCGGCGTCGTGCGCGACGGCGAGCTGATCGGGTCGGCGTTGGCCTCCAGCATGGAGGCCCACGCGCGATTCGGCGGGGTGGTGCCCGAGGTGGCCGCGCGGGCGCACCTGGAGGCATTGGTGCCGTGCCTGGATGCGGCACTCACCCAGGCCGGGATCACCGGAGCCGACGTCGACGCGGTCGCGGTCACCGCCGGGCCCGGGCTGGCCACGGCCCTGCAGGTCGGGTTGGCGGCCGCGAAGGCCTACGCGATCGCATGGGACGTCCCGCTTTACGGGGTGCACCACCTGGCCGGGCACGTCGCCGCGGACACCCTGGCCCACGGGCCGCTGCCGAACCCGTGCATCGTGCTGATCGTCTCCGGTGGCCACACGTCGTTGTTGGTCGTTCGCGACCTGGTGGCCGACGAGATCCAGCACCTCGGCGACACCCTGGACGACGCGGCGGGGGAGGCCTTCGACAAGGTCGGCCGGGTGCTCGGACTGCCGTTCCCGGGTGGGCCGTGGATCGACCGGGCGGCCAAGGAGGGCAACCCGACGGCGATCGCGTTCCCGCGCGGCCTGACCCGGCCCGGCGACCCGCCGTTCGAGTTCTCCTTCTCCGGGCTGAAGACCGCGGTGGCCCGGTGGGTGGAACGGGTCGAGCGCGAGGGGCGCGAGGTCCCCACGAACGACGTCGCGGCGTCGTTCCAGGAGGCGGTCGTCGACGTGCTGGTCGGCAAGTCGATCGCGGCCTGCCGCCATCAGGGCTGCGCCGACCTGGTGATCGTCGGCGGCGTCGCGGCCAACTCGCGGCTGCGCGAGATCGCCGCCGAACGCTGCGCCGCGGCCGGGATCAATCTGCGGGTGCCTGCACTGCGGTACTGCACCGACAACGGCGCGATGATCGCCGCCGTGGGCCACATGCTGCTGGCCGCCGGGGCACCGCCCGATGATCTCAACCTCGGCGCGGACCCGTCGGCGGAGCTGCGGCGGGCCACGCTCGCTTGAGAGTGGATCGCAGCGTCCCGTTGTCCGCCGTGCCGGGCGCGAGCGAGGAAAACCTTCTCGTGCTCTGATGTGACGATACGTCAGGTGTTCCTCGCTGCGCTCGTCAACAGGCTTCAATCGGCTCGAAGCTGCGAGGGCTCGCAGGCTCGCTCTCGCGCTTCACTCGCCTCAATCGCCTGTGTTGGCCTCCAGGTCGCCCTCGGTCGCCAGGTACGCGTCGCGCAGTGCGGCGAGGCTCTCCGGGTCCGGGTGCTGCCACATGCCGCGGTCGGCGGCCTCCAGGAGTCGTTCGGTGATCCCGTGCAGCGCCCACGGATTGGACTCGGCGAAGAACTTGCGCTGCTCCGGATCCCGGACGTAACACTCCGTCAGTTTCTCGTACATCCAGTCGGCGACGACGTTGGCCGTCGCGTCGTAGCCGAACAAATAGTCGACGGTGGCGGCCAGTTCGAAGGCGCCCTTGTAGCCGTGCCGGCGCATCGCGGACAGCCACCGCGGGTTCACCACCCGGGCGCGGAAGATCCGGGCGGTCTCCTCGGACAGGCTGCGGGTGCGCACCGCGCTGGGGTTGGTCGAGTCGCCGACGTAGGAATGGGGATCGCGTCCGGTCAGCGCGCGCACGGTGGCGATCATGCCGCCGTGGTACTGGAAGTAGTCGTCGGAGTCGGCGATGTCGTGCTCCTTGGTATCCGTGTTCTTCGCCGCCACCGCGATCCGGCGGTATGCCTGCTCCATGTCCGGTCGGGCCGGAACGCCGTCGAGGTCGCGGCCGTAGGCGTACCCGCCCCATACCGCGTACACCTCGGCCAGGTCGGCGTCGGTGCGCCAGGACCGCGAGTCGATCAGCGGCAGCAGACCTGCCCCGTAGGCCCCCGGCTTCGAGCCGAAGACGCGGACGGTGGCCCGCCGCCGGTCGCCGTGCTCGGCGAGGTCGGCGGCGACGTGCGCTCGGACGTAGTTGTCCTCCGGTGCCTCGTCCAGGCCGGCGACCAGCGCGACAGCGTCATCGAGCATCGCCACCACGTGCGGGAAGGCGTCGCGGAAGAAGCCGGAGATGCGTACGGTGACGTCGATCCGCGGGCGACCGAGCTCGGCCGGGGCGATCGCCTCCAGGCCGCTGACCCGACGAGAGGCCTCGTCCCAGACCGGGCGGACGCCGAGCAGCGCCAGCACCTCGCCGATGTCGTCGCCCGAGGTGCGCATCGCCGAGGTACCCCACACCGACAGGCCCACCGATCGCGGCCACTCGCCGGTGTCGGCGCGGTAGCGCTCCAGCAGCGAATCCGCCATCGCGGTTCCAGTCGCGTAGGCCAGCCGCGAGGGCACCGCCTTGGGATCCACCGAGTAGAAGTTGCGGCCGGTCGGCAGCACGTTGATCAGCCCGCGCAACGGCGAACCCGACGGCCCGGCCGGGACGTACCCGCCGGCCAGTGCATGCAGCACTGCGTCGATCTCGTCCCCGGTGCGGTTCAGTCGCGGCACGATCTCGGTCGCGGCGAACCGCAGCACAGCTGCCACCGCACCACCCGCTCTGGTGGGGGTGTCACCCCGTACGACGGGATTTTGGGGCTGGTGGGGCTGGTGGGGGTCGGTGGGGGTGACACCCCCGAGGCACGTGGCGGCGAGGCGGTCGGCGGCGGCGGGGTCCCAGTCGGCGGCCTCCATGGCCGCGACCAGCTCGCGGGCCTGCGCCTCGACTCGGTCCACCTGCTCGCGGGAGGCCGTGCCGTCCTCGGAGAGCCCCAGCGCCTCGCGCAGGCCGGGCAGGGCCGCGACCTGGCCGCCCCACATCTGACGGGCCCTCAGCATCGCCAGCACCAGGTCGACCCGGGCTGCGCCGGTCGGGACCTGGCCGAGCACATGCAGGCCGTCGCGGATCTGCACGTCCTTGATCTCGCACAGCCATCCGTCGACGTGCAGGATGAACTCGTCGAACTCCGCGTCGTGCGGCCGGCCACCCCCTGGTTTGTCGGTGAGCCCGAGGTCGTGGTCGAGTTTGGCGGCCTGGATGAGCGTCCAGATCTGCGCCCGGATCGCGGGCAACTTCGCCGGGTCCATCGCGGCGATGTTGGCGTGCTCGTCGAGCAGTTGCTCGAGTCGGGTGATGTCGCCGTAGGACTCGGCCCGGGCCATCGGCGGCACCAGGTGATCGACCAGGGTCGCGTGTGCCCGCCGCTTGGCCTGCGTCCCCTCGCCCGGGTCGTTGACCAGGAAGGGGTAGATCAACGGCAGGTCGGCCAGGGCCGCGTCGGTGCCGCAGGAGGCCGACAACGCCGCGGTCTTGCCGGGCAACCACTCCAGGTTGCCGTGCTTGCCGACGTGGATCATCGCGTGCGCGCCGAAGCAACCGGGTTCCTGGCCGCCGAGCCAGTGGTAGGCGGCCAGGTAGTGGTGGGAGGTCGGCAGGTCCGGGTCGTGGTAGATCGCCACCGGGTTGTCCCCGAAGCCGCGGGGCGGTTGGACCATCAGGGCCAGGTTGCCCGCTCGCAGCGCCGCCAGCACGATCTCCCCGGCCGCGTCCCTCGATGTCGCAGCGCGGGAGCGGTCGACGAACAGGTCGCCGGGTGGCGGGCCCCAGTGCTGCTCGACCGCCGCCCGCAGGTCCGCGGGCAGGTGCGCGAACCAGGCGGCATAGGCGGCCGCGGGGACCCGGATCGGGTTGGCCGCCAGCTGAGCATCCGTCAGCCAGTCCGGGTCCTGCCCGCCGGCCGCGATCAAGCCGGCGATCAACGCGTCGCCGTCGCGGGCGGCCAGGCCGGGCAGGGCGTCCGGACCGTCGATGCCGCCGACGTCGTAGCCGGCTTCGTGCAGTCGGTGCAGCAGGACGACCACGCTGGCCGGGGTGTCCAGGCCGACCGCGTTGCCGATCCGGGAATGCTTGGTGGGATAGGCGGACAGCACCATGGCGATCCGCTTGTCCGCGGGCGCGACGTGCCGCAGTCGGGCGTGCCGCACGGCGATCCCGGCCACCCGGGCGCAGCGCTCCGGGTCGGCCACGTAGACGGACAGGCCGTCGGCGTCGGTCTCCTTGAATGAGAACGGAACCGTGATCAGTCGGCCGTCGAACTCCGGCACGGCGACCTGGGTCGCGGTGTCCAGCGGCGACAGCCCCTCGGTGGACTCCAGCCACCGGTCCCGGCCCGCGGTCAGACACAGCCCCTGCAGGATCGGGATGTCCAACGCGGCCAGGGCAGCGACGTCCCAGGCCTCGTCGTCCTGACCGGCGCCGGCCGCGGCCGGTCGGGTGCCCCCCGCCGCCAGGACGGTCACCACCAGCGCGTCGGCCCGGGCCAGTTCGCGCAGCAGCGCCGGGTCCGGCACCCGCAGCGACGAGCAGTACATCGGCATCGGCACCGCGCCCTGGGCCGCGATCGCCCGGCACAACTCAGTGATGAACGTGGTGTTGCCGGCGACGTGATGCGCCCGGTAGTACAGCACGCCGACCACCGGACCTGAGACAGCGTCAGAATGATCGGTCCCCTGGTCCAGGTGGCCCCAGGCGGGCAGTTCGCGGGGCGGTTCGAAACCGTGGCCGGTCAGGAGCAGGGTGTCGGACAGGAAACGGTGCAGCTGCCCGAGGTTGTCGGCGCCACCGTGGGCCAGGTACGCGTGGGTCTGGGTGGCAACGCCGGCCGGGACCGTGGACAGGGCCATCAACTCCGCGTCCGGGCTCTGCTCGCCCCCCACCACGACGAGGGGCTTGCCGGCGGCGCGCAGCAGGTCGAACCCGTCCTGCCAGTCGCGGTGACCGCCGAGGATCCGGACCACCACCAGTTCGACGCCGTCCAGCAGCTCCGGCAGATCCGCCGGCGTCGGCCGAACGGGATTGGCCATGCGCCACCCAGCGCCGGAGGCCCGGGCGGACAGCAGATCGGTGTCGGACGTGGACAGCAACAGGTGTGTGGCGGGCATCGGGCTCCTCGGTGTCGTTCGGCGAGCACAGGCCATTGAGGCGAGAGCAGAGCGAGCAACGTTTGCTCGGCCCGCCGCAGCGGACCTGCTCGCTCTGCCGAGCCGATTGACGCCTGTTGACGAGTGGCCCCCAGGCCCGCGAGGAACATCGTGTCAGGATCGGTTCCGTGACCACGCCGCTGCGCACCCGCCGTCCGGGCCCGGACGCCTGTCCCGGGGTGCTTTCGGTGTGGCGCGCGAACGACGGTGGGTTGGCCCGGATCCGACTGCCGGGAGGCCGGCTGACCATGGGCGGACTGGCCGTCCTGGCCGAGGCGGCCGGCCGGCTCGGTGCCGGAATGCTGGAGCTGACGGTCCGCGGCAACGTCCAGATCCGCGGCTTGGCCGCCGGGGCGGAGCGCGAACTGGCGGCGGTTCTGCGGGCGGCCGGCTTGTTGCCCAGCGAGAGCCACGACCGGGTGCGGAACATCCTGGCCTCGCCGGCCACCGGGCTGGGCGGAGCCGACGTGGGACGAATGGTCGCCCAGTTGGACGCCGCTCTGATCGCGGATCCGGTCCTGGCGGGTCTTCCGGGCCGGTTCCTGTTCGCCGTCGACGACGGCTCGGCGGACGTCGGCGCGTTGGGCGCCGACGTCGGGCTGTTCCGCACCGACCACGGCTACGCCGTGCCGCTGGCAGGGACCGCCCCGCAGCTTTGGGTGAGCGCGCAGCAGGCGGTACCGGCTGCGCTGCAGGCGGCCCACGCTTTTCTGACGGAGCGTCAGCACCAGGCTTCGGCAGCCTGGCGGTTGAGTGAGTTGGTCGACGGTCCGACGCGGGTCGCCGCCGCGGTGGCCGCTGTGGTGCCGGGTAGCTCGACCGGACCTGCCCTGCCCGCGGGCGCCCTGGATCGGCCGCGGGTGCCGCCACCGGGTCGGCTCCGGACACCCGACGGCCGCGGGGCGGTCGTGGTCGCCGTCCCGGACCGGCGGCTGCCCGCGGCCGCCGCCGCCGCGTTGGTCGTTCTGGGCGTGGCGAGCGAGGTCCGGGTCACCCCGTGGCACAGCCTGGTCGTTCCGCTGCCGGCCCGCGCCGCCGCCGCGGCCGTCGTGTCGTGGGCGCGGGCGCACCGGCTGGAGGTCGGGTGAACGAGCGCAGCGAGCGAACCGATGTCACAGTGCACGCCAGATTTGGCGTGCACCGTCAGGCGATGGTGCACCAGTGAGGTTCGAGTATGTCCGGGACGGTGCGGAGATATACCGTCGCTCGTTCGCGATGATCCGCGCCGAGGCCGCTCTCGACGACCTGCCGCCCGACGTGGCGCGGGTGGCCGTCCGGATGATCCACTCCTGTGGGATGACCGACCTCGCCGCGGATCTGACGTGGAGCCAGGGCGTGGTTGCCATAGCGCGCGAGGCGTTGCTCGCCGGTGCCCCTGTCCTGTGCGACGCCCAGATGGTCGCCTCCGGCATAACTCGCTCCAGGCTGCCGGCGAACAACGAGATCGTCTGCGTGTTGAGCGATCCCCGGGTGCCTGGATTGGCGAAGGAACTGGGCAACACCCGCTCGGCGGCGGCGGTGGACCTCTGGGCCGATCGCCTGGCCGGCGCGGTGGTGGCGATCGGTAACGCGCCGACCGCGCTGTTCCGGCTGCTCGAACTGCTCGACGCCGGCGCGCCCCACCCGGCGGCGGTTCTCGGGTTGCCGGTGGGGTTCGTGGGCGCGGCGGAGTCCAAGGAGGCTTTGGTCGCGTCCCCGCACGAACTGCCTTACCTGGTGGTGCGCGGCCGGCGTGGGGGATCGGCGATGGCCGTGGCCGCCGTCAACGCGATCGCGAGTGAGGTCGAGTGAGCGAGCGCAGCGAGCGAACCGATGTCACGGGGCACGCCACATTCGGCGTGCATGGTCGGACGATCGTGCGCCGGTGACCGGCCGGCTCTACGGGGTCGGCCTCGGCCCCGGCGATCCGGAGCTGGTCACGGTCAAGGCGGCCCGGATCCTGGGCTGCGCCCGGGTGATCGCATACCACGCCGCACGGCACGGTAACAGCGTCGCGCTCTCGATCGCGGCCCCCTATCTGACCGGTGCTCAGATCGAGGAGCCGCTGGTCTATCCCCTCACCGTCGAGACCACCGACCACCCGGGCGGCTACCGGGGCGCACTGGAGGACTTCTACGAGCAGGCCGCGGCTCGCCTGGCCGCGCATCTGGACGCGGGCCGGGACGTGGTCGTGCTCTGCGAGGGCGACCCGTTCTTCTACGGGTCCTTCATGCACATGCACAAACGGCTGGCCGGTCGTTACCCGGTCGAGGTGGTCCCGGGAGTGACGTCGGTCGCGGGCGCGGCGGCGGAGTTGGGCACGCCGTTGGTCGAGGGCGACGAGATCCTGACGGTGCTGCCGGGCACGTTGGCGCCGGACGTGCTGGCCGCCCACCTGGCAGCGACCGACTCCGCGGCGATCATGAAGCTGGGCCGGACCTTCCCCGGGGTACGTGACGCCCTCGCGGCGGCGGGCCGACTGGAGGAGGCGTGGTACGTCGAGCGGGCCACGACCGACCGGCAGCGGATCGCCCGGATGCAGGATGTCGACCCGGCCTCGGTGCCCTACTTCTCGGTGGCGCTGCTCCCGAGTCGGGTGCACTCCGCCGGCCGGGCCGAGCTCGCCGCCGCCGCGCCGCCGACCGGTGGCCGCGGCGAGGTGGTGGTCGTCGGATTGGGCCCGGCCGGGCGCGAGTGGCTCACCCCACAGGCGCAGGCGGCGTTGGCCGCGGCCGAGGACCTGGTCGGCTACGGCCCGTACCTGGACCGGGTGCCCCCCAACCCGCGCCAGCGCCGGCACGCCTCGGACAACCGGGTCGAGAGCGAGCGCGCCGAGTTCGCGTTGGACCTGGCCCGGCGCGGGCGTCGGGTCGCGGTCGTGTCGTCCGGCGACCCCGGGGTGTTCGCGATGGCTGCGGCGGTGCTCGAGGTCGCCGCCCAGGAGCGCTGGAAGGACGTCCCGGTGCGGGTGCTGCCCGGCCTCACCGCGGCCGGCGCGGTGGCCAGCCGGGTCGGCGCCCCGTTGGGCCACGACTTCTGCGTGCTGTCGCTGTCCGACCGGCTCAAACCGTGGGAGGTGATCGAGGCCCGCCTGGCGGCGGTCGCGGCGGCGGATCTGGTCATCGCCGTCTACAACCCGGCGTCGCGGGAACGGACCTGGCAGGTGGGGCGGGCTCGCGAGGTCCTGCTGGAGTACCGAGGTCCGGACACCCCGGTGGTCGTCGGACGTGACGTAGGTGGCCCGGCGGAGGACATCGTGGTGACCACCCTGGCCGACTTGGAGCCGGACACCGTCGACATGCGTTGCCTGTTGATCGTCGGATCGTCGACCACCCGGACCTTGATCCGCGGCGACGGATCGGTGGTGGTCCTCACCCCGCGGCATTATCGTCCGGAATGACCCGATCGATTTGAGATGGAATGCCCCAAAATTGACACTGCGGGCCAAGGGTGTACAACGGCGTTCACCCCCGAAACCCCGCTCTTGCTGTCACTCTGTTCCCTGGGGTCTGTACGTTTGCGCGACAAAGGGGGTCCCACACCGATGAGCGTCCTGCCGCACGGGCTTTCGCCCCGGTGGTTGCGGTTTGCCGGTGGTTGCTCGGCCGATGGTGTGAACGCCGGATCTGAGCAGGTGGATCGATGAGTACGCCGATTTTGGTCACCGGTGGGACCGGGACGCTCGGGACTCTGCTGGTCCGGGAACTGCAGGCCCGCGGGCGGCGGGTCCGGGTACTCAGCCGCAAGCCTCGGCCGGGCGGGTCCGAGAACGCCTCCGCGGACGAACCGGAGTGGTTCGTCGGCGACCTGCTGACCGGCATCGGGGTTCCCGCGGCGGTCGACGGTGTCGGGACGATCGTGCACTGCGCGACGGGAACCAAGGGCGACGCGAAGATGGGCGCCCAGCTGATGATCGCGGCGACCCGGGCTTCCCGGCCGCACGTCGTGTTCCCGTCGATGGTCGGCTGCGAGGTCATCCGCAGCGACCAGTACCGCGACAAGCGCGCCGTCGAGCGGATGCTGGAGAGCGGCGAACTGCCGTGGACGGTGCTCCGCTGCACGCACTTCCACGAGCACCTCGAGGCGGAGTTGGCGCACACCGCCCGTCTCCCGTTGATGCTGGTGTCCGCCGCCACCCGGTTCCAGCCGATCGCCGCCGCCGAGGTGGCCGAACGACTGGCGGATCTCAGCTCCGGGATCCAGTCCCATCGGGTCCCGGACCTGGGCGGCCCGGAGATCCTGACCGCCGTGGAACTGGCCGCCACCTGGCTGGCGGAGACCGGCCGGGTACGCAAGATGGTCGAGGTCAACAAGCGCGGCAAGCAGTACGAGGGCTGGCGGCAGGGCGCCCACCTGGCCCCGGAGCGCGCGGTCGGGGAGCAGACGTTCGCCGCTTACCTGGCCGCCACCCGACGATTCCGCGAGGCCGAGACGGTCGCGTTCGAGGCCGCCCGGGAGCAGCAGAAGGCGACCGACAGGGAGCTGGCGAAGGCGGCGAAACAGGCCGAGAAGGCCGCGCGCAAGACCGAACGCGACCAGACCCACGAGTTTCCGTCCTCGGGACCGGACCACCTGGGCCGGGCGATCCTGCCGCCGCCGGCCACGATCGAGCCCGGGCAACAGTCCACCGGTCGGGCCCAGGGCGATCAGGCGGTGCTCCCGCCGCAGGGGGGCTCCCCGATGCTGCCGCCGGACGATCGTGCGGGGCGTCCAGGCAAGCCCGGCGACGTCAGTACGGCCTGAGGCTGCATCGACCGGGTGGAGTCTGCCCGCAAAGAGCACGGGCCGACTCGACTCCGCTGTCATTGCGGCGCTTCGCGCCGCGGCGGGGGGCTTCGCCACAGGCGATTGAGGCGAGCGGAGCATCGCCGCCGACTTGGCGGAACGGACTGCTCGTCGACGTAGGCAGAGCGGATCGCGAGAGCGAGCTTGCGAGCCCTCGCGATCCCGCGCAGCCGAAGGCGGCGAGCACCAGCCGCGAGCTTGCGAGCGGCGTCCGTTCCCGAGTCGATTGATGCCTGTTGACGAGCGGGCCCGCGGGCCCGCGAGGAACACAGGCGGGAAAGCCGGTTGATTCGAGCGGCGCCCCCGGGCGCCGCGAGGAACACCCCGCACCCCCCACGTTCGCCCAGCTCGCTGCGCTCGCCGGCTCCGTTTTGCCCGGGGCGTCCTTGGCCATGCTCGCGAGTCGCGCGAGCCGGTCGGGCGCGTCTCTCCGTGGCCCATATCCGACCTCAGCACGGCCTGAGCGAGCGTTCCAGCCAGGCCACGGCGGCGGGCACGTCGGCCACGACGGGCACGGCGCCCTCGCCCGGCATCGGCGGGCGGTCGACCATCACCACCGGCACGGAGGCCTCCCGGGCCGCGATCAGCTTCGCCTCGGTCATCGCGCCGCCGCTGTCCTTGCTGACCAGCAGCTGTACTCCGTGCTCGTCCAGCAGGGCACGTTCACCCGTCACGTCGTAGGGGCCGCGGGACAGCACCAGGACGTGATCGGCCGGGAGCCGGCCCGTCGGCGGGTCGACGGTGCGGATCACGAATCGGTGCGGCAGGTCGGCGAACACCGCCAACCCGCCGCGGCCGGTGGTCAGCAGCACCGGACCGCCTCGACCGGCGACGGCCGCGGCGGCGGCCGCCATGTCGGGCACTCGATGCCAGTCGTCGCCCGGTCCGGCCTGCCAACCCGGTCGGCGCAGCACGACCAGCGGTAGGCCCAGGCTCCCGGTCGCGGCCACCGCGGCCGCACTGATCCGAGCCGCGAACGGGTGGGTGGCGTCCACCACGGTGCCCATCCCGTCGGCCGCCAGCCAGGCCCGCAGCCCTTCCGCTCCGCCGAAGCCGCCCAGTCGGACCTCGCCGACCGGGAGCAGCGGTGCGCTGACCCGCCCGGCCAGCGAGCTGACGACCCGTCGGTCGCCGCGCTCGACCAGTGCCGCGGCCAGCGCTCGCGCCTCGCCGGTGCCACCGAGGATGAGCACGTCAGTGGTCAACCTGGCGGCACCCTTCGGAAGTTGGTGGGTGGCACCGGTGCCGGCTGTGTGGCATGAGCACGTCAGTGGTCAACTTGGCGGCACCCTTCGGAAGTTGGGGGGTGGCACCGGTGCCGGCTGTGTGGCATGAGCACGTCAGTGGTCAACTCAGCGGCACCCTTCGGAAGTGGGCCGCCGGCACGTGTGCCGGCTGTGTGATGACGGAACCTCAGTGGTCAATGCCCCGGCATCGCTCGACGCTGTACAGGTGGCTGTCCGGGAACTGCGCGGCAGTCAGCACCGATCCCACGATGATCACCGCGGTCCGCACGATCCCAGCCGCGTGCACCTGCTCGGCGATCGTGGCCAACGTGCCCCGCAGGACGACCTGGTCCGGCCGGCCCACGCGAGCGACCACGGCCACCGGTGCCTGCGATCCGTGATGCGGCGTCAGTTCCGCGGCCACGTCGTCGATCCGTTGCACCGCCAGGTGCAGGACCAGCGTGGTGCCCAACGCGGCGAGCGAGCCGAGGTCCTCACCCGGTGGCATCGGGCTGGAGTCCACGGAGATTCGGGTGAGCACCACGGTCTGGCCGACCCCGGGGACGGTCAGCTCCCGGTTCAGGACCGCCGCCGCCGCCGCCCAGGCCGGCACGCCGGGCGTGACGTCGTACGGGATCCCGGCCGCGTCCAGCCGTCGCATCTGCTCGGCCATGGCCGAGTACAGGGCCGGGTCGCCGGAATGGAGCCGGACCACGTCGTGGCCCGCGGCGTGTGCGGCGCGGAACTCGGCATCGATGCTGTCCAGGTCGAGCCGCGCCGTGTCCACGACCCGGGCGTCCGGTGGGCACCAGTCCAGAATCTGACGTGGAATCAGACTGCCTGCGTACAGACAGACCGGGGTGTTGCTCAGCAGTTCCTTGGCCCGCAGGGTCAACAGGTCCGGGGCGCCCGGACCGGCGCCGACGAAGTGCACGGTCATGTGCGGGTGACGGTCCACTGAGTGACGGGGTGCTGGGCGTGCCAGCCGGTGAACCTGCCCAAGGCCACCGCGTGTGAGATCTCGAGCCGGACCAGGTCGCCACCCAGTGCACCGCAGCGGGCAACCACGGCCGCCTCGGTCTGCAGGGTGACGGCGTTGGCAACCAGCCGACCACCGGGCCGCAGCACCGCCCAGCAGGCGTCCAACAGTGCCGGGTCGCTCCCGCCGCCACCTACGAAGATCGCGTCCGGCGGCGGCAGACCCGCCAGCGCGGCGGGCGCACGGCCCAGCACCACACGGAGGTCGGGCACGCCGAGTGCCGTGGCATTGGCGGTGATCCGGGCCGCGCGGTCGGAGCGCTGTTCCACGGCGATGGCCATGGCGCCGCGCGCCGACCGCATCCACTCGATGCCGATACTGCCCGCGCCACCGCCGACGTCCCAGAGCAGTTCGCCGGGCCGGGGGGCCAGTCGGGCCAGCGTCAGCGCCCGGACCTCCCGCTTGGTGATCTGGCCGTCGTGTTGGTAGGCCTCGTCCGGGAGTCCCGGAGTCCGCGGCAACGGGACCGTCCCCGGGTCGGGAACGGCGGCGATCGCGACCAGGTTGAGCGGGTCGAAGCCGCCGGCCGGCTTCCCCAGCGTGTTCGCGCGCCCACTGGTCCGTCGTTCGTTCGGTCCGCCGATCTGCTCGAGCACCGTAACCTCGCTGGCCGAGAAACCAACGTCCCGCAACAGCGCGCACACCGCCTCCGGGGTCTGCGCGCCGGATGAGAGGACCAGCATGCGCGCCCCGGTCGCGACCACCAGGCGCAGCCGGTCCAGGGGTCGGCCGACGCTGCTGACCACCTCGACATCCTCGACCGACCAGCCCAACCGGGCGCAGGCCAACGGGATCGAGCCGGGATGGCTGATCACGCGGACGGCCGCCGGGCCGAGCAGCCGGACCAGCGTCGTGCCGATGCCGTGATGCATGGGATCGCCGGTGGCCAGCACGCCAACCGCGCGCCCCGCTTGTGTCTCCAGGAGGCCGGGCAGTCCTTCGACCAGGGGCGTCGGCAGTGGCACCCGCTCGGCCGCCAGGTCGTCGGGCAGCAGCCCGAGTTGCCGCGGCCCGCCGATCACGACCTCCGCCGACCGCAACGCCGCCCGGCCGGGCTCGGCCAACCCCGCCCAACCGTCGGCCCCGATCCCGACCACCGTGACCACTCGACCCACCTGTCCCACGTTCTTCCGTTGCGTCCGGCTGACCCGCGGTTATTAGCGTCGGGTCA
>DATAUG010000234.1:0-1995 GCA_036268355.1 Sporichthyaceae bacterium | reverse complement strand
GCGGCCATCGCCGCGGTCGAACTCGAGGCAAGCCGCCGAGATCCGTACCGTCAGCTCAGCCGCGTGTTCCACCTGGTCGGCCGGAGAGCCGCGGCCGAGTAGCCCGCAGCAACGGCCCGAGCAGGCGGCTCCGGTTCGGGTCAGACCCGGACGCGGGCGACTTCTGCCTGCCGCGCGTGCTGTGCGCGGGTGCCGCCGGCGGGAATCGGCGCAGGTGCGCTCGCCCGCGCGGGGCGCGTGTCCGGGGTCAACAGCGCCGCGATCGTCGACGCGACCGCCAGCAGGCACAGGTAACTCGCCACCCACCACGGGCGGCCGTGCCCGCGGTCCAGCAGGGCGGTGGCTACGAACGGTGCGGGACCGCCCACCAACACAGTGGCCATCTGGGATCCGAACCCGGACCCGGTGACCCGCGCCGCGGGCGGGAACAACTCCGGGAACCAGGCGCCCTGCACCTGGAACGTCGCGGCCACCGGCAGCACCAGGCACAGGATGCCGATCACGGCCACCGGCACGGTGCCGACGTCGAGCAGGAGGAACGAGGTGAAGGCCCCGATCCCGCCCAGTGTTGTGCCGACGACGTAGACGGTCCGCCGGCCGAACCGGTCCGACAGGCCGGCCAGGAACGGCGACAGCAGGCACGTCACGACCGTGGCGAGGAAGACGACCTTGAGCATGTCGGTCCGGCTGAAATGGACGTGCTTGACGCCGTAAGGGATGTAGAAGGTCAGTAGCGTGGTGGCGAACCCGGCGACCATCAGGTGCATGCCGCCGGCCCGCAGCATCGACAACGAGTGTCGTCGGACGGCCTCGGCGACCGGAACCGTCACCTGCGTGCCCTCGGTGGAGATCTCCTGGAACACCGGGGACTCGGCGACTCGTAGGCGGACGAACAACCCGACGAGCAGCAGGACCCCGGAGGCCAGGAATGGGATCCGCCAACCCCAGTCCATGAACTGACGGTTCGTCAGGTTCTCCGACAGCAGCAGTACGGTGCCGGAGCTGAGCATGATGCCGCCCATCGCGCCGAACTGGGCCCAGGCTGCCCACCAACCCCGCTTCCGGTCCGGAGCGTGCTCCATGGCCAGCGTCACCGCCCCGGACCACTCGCCGCCCAACGAGAGGCCCTGCAGCAACCGTAGGGCCGTCAGGATCGCGGGCGCGGCGACGCCGATGGAGTTGTAGCCAGGCAGCAGACCGATCGCGAACGTCGAGGTGCCCATCACCACCAACGACACGACGAGCGCGGACTTGCGTCCGACGCGGTCACCGAAATGCCCCATCAGCAGGCTGCCGACCGGACGGGCGACGAACCCGGCCCCGAAAGTGGCGAACGAGGCCAGGCTCCCGGCCGTGCTGTTCAGCTTCGGGAAGAACACATGGTCGAAGACCAGGGCCGACATCATCGCGTACAGGAAGAAGTCGAACCACTCGATCGTGCTGCCGATCAAGCCGGCCGCCGCCACCCGCCGCAACATCGTGAATCGACCATGCACCGCAGGCTCCCGCCGCCCGACGCGGCCGGGGGGCCCGGCCGTCCCGGCCACGCTAGGCAGCCCCGGCCCGGCCCCCGAGACGACCATGTTGCCCCTCGGTCAACTCGGCCGCCCGCCGGATGAACGCCGTAAGTCCCAACGGCAACCGCTACGGCATGCTTGGCCCTGTGGCACACGACAAGGGACTGCCCTACCCGGCGGCGCGACACTCGCTCGGTGCCGTGGTCGCGGTCGGCCGGATCGGCGTCGGCCTCGGTGCGCTGGCGGCCCCGCGACTGCTGCTCTCGACCTGGATCGGTGCGGAGCCGGCGGCCGGACCTCCGCAGCAGGTCCTCGCCCGGGCCCTCGGCGGTCGAGACGTCGCCCTGGGTGTGTTGGCGTTGCAGGCGATCAGCGGCGGCAGTCGTCGTGCCCCGGCCCGCACCGCCGTGGCGCTCGGCGCATTCGCCGACGGTGTCGACATGGTCGCGACCGTGCGCGGGTGGAGTTCGCTGCCGCG
>DATAUG010000233.1:0-3109 GCA_036268355.1 Sporichthyaceae bacterium | reverse complement strand
TTCTGCGTTGACCCCGAGGGCAACTTCCTCTTTGCCGCCGGCACCGCGTCGGGCCGCCTCGCCGCCTACCGCATCGATCAACAGAACGGCGCGCTGACACCCCTGGCGACCTATGCCGTGGGCGGGCGCCCCGCTGCCGTGCTGGCCGCGCGCCTCGGCGACTAGGAAACCCGGCCCTCCGTAGAGCGCCGGCGAGGCAACCGGCTTCGGCCGGGAAGCCCGGCCTGTGCAACCGCGGGCTGCGCAACCCCGGGCTGTGCAACAAAGAAGCTATTCGGTGCGCGACCTCGCGGTCGAATTTCCGCTCGTGCAGGGGACGGTGCGGGCCCTCGACGGCGTCAGTCTCGACCTGCATGCCGGCAGGGTTCTGGGCGTTGTCGGCGAAAGCGGCTGCGGCAAGAGCGTCACCGCCCGCGCGATCCTCGGCATTCTCGATCGTCCGGGCCACATTACCGCCGGCCGGGTCGTTCTCGATCCCGGACGCGACACCGAACAGGACCTCACCGCGCTCGACCCGAATGGCAGCCTGATGCGCGACATTCGCGGCCGCCGCGTCGGGTTGATCTTTCAGGAGCCGATGACCGCGTTCAGCGTGCATTACACCGTCGGCAATCAGATAATCGAGGGCATCCGCGCGCACGGCAACGTAAGCAAGGCGGCGGCCCGCCTCCGGGCGATCGATTTGTTGCGCGAAGTCGGTATTCCGCGCCCGGAGACGCGCATCGACGCCTATCCATTCCAGCTCTCGGGCGGGCTGCGCCAACGGGTAGGCATCGCGATGGCGCTGGCCTGCGACCCGGACATCCTGATCGCCGACGAGCCGACCACCGCGCTCGATGTGACGACGCAGGCGCAGATCCTCGAATTATTGCGACGCCTGCAGCGCGACAAGGGGATCGCCTTGATGCTGATCACCCACGATATGGGCGTGATCGCGCAGATGGCCGATGATGTCGCGGTGATGTATCTCGGCCGGGTCGAGTTCGCCTCGGTCGATCACCTGTTCAACGCACCGCAGCACCCCTACACCCGAGCGCTGTTGCGCTCCGTCCCCGATATCCGGGCAGAGCCGCGGCAGCGTCTCGCGACGATCGGCGGCGCGGTGCCGCACCCTGGCTCGCGGCCGACCGGTTGCCCGTTCCACCCCCGGTGCCCTGAAGTCATCGAAGGACGCTGCGCCAATACCGCGCCGCCGCCGGTACCGACCAGGAAGGTGCCGCCTGTTTCCGCATGGAGACGGGCTCGTGAGCGAGGCGGGCGGCGTCACGGTTCTCGACGTCGAAGGCTTGCAGAAGCACTACCCGATCCGCAGCGGCTTGCTGCAGCGCGAAACCGGTCGCGTGCGGGCGGTCGTCGGGCAGTCGCCGGCCTATATGGGCACGCGCATCGTCAGAGACCGGCTCGAAAACGTCCCAGACCGGACCTGCACCTCGCAGCATTGCCGCACCCCCTGGGGCGGCCATCCCGAGCAATGGTACTTCCGCTGAACCTGCGTTCGCTCAAGCTTTCGCTCAAGTTGAAGCGCAGTACCGGCCCCTCACCCCAACCCTCTCCCCGCTTTCGCGCTAGGGGATGCACACATCTGGTGCGACGGATTGATTCGCGCCGCTAGTGATGGATTCCCGCACCGGTTTGGGTATGCGATTCTCTGTCGAACGCGCTCGGCATCGGACAATCGGACTGGGTCGGTTTAGGGGTGCTCGCCTTGAAAAAGGGGGCGGCGCTCCTCGAACGGATGGTGCATGCGGGCAGTGTTTGTCTTCGCCGGCTGGCGGGCGGCAAGCGGCGCCATGAGGTGCAGTTCAACCGTTTTCTTGGCAATCGCAAAGTGACGCTCGGGCGGTTGGTCGCAGGGTGGAGCCAGACAACCCGTGACGCTGTTGCGGGCCGGCACATCCTGGCGATCCAAGACACCAGTGAGATCAATTTCCGCACGACGCGCCAGCGCACCCGCGGTCTGGGTGAGATCGGCAAGGGCGTGGGCCGAGGTGTGCTGCTGCATGCCATGGTGGCGATCGATGCCGAGAGCCAGGCGTGTCTGGGCCTGGTTGCCGGCGATATCTGGAGCCGCACGGGCCGCATCAGCACACCGCACGGCAAGCGCCCGCTGGACCAGAAGGAGTCGCGGCGCTGGGTCGAGACCGCCGCGGCCGCTCGCGATGTGCTCCGGACGGCGACGCGGGTCACGCTGGTGGCTGATCGCGAGGCCGATATGTACGTGCTGTGGGCACAGTCCCGGCGCCGGGCGTCGATGTGCTGGGCCGGGTTCACCATGACCGCCTGCTGGTCGGCGGCGGCAGGCTGGCGACGGTTGCGCAGCACTGGAGGCTTGCCGATAGGCGCACCATTACGCTGCGCGAGCGCCAGGACCGGCCCGAACGCGAGGCCCGCGTCGAACTGCGCTTTGGCGCGGTCGTCATTGCCCGGCCGCGCGATGGCGACCGCGACCTGCCCGAGCAGGTCGAACTGAACATGGTCGAAGTGACCGAAGCAGCGCCGCCGCCGGGGCGTCCCCCGGGGCGTCCCCCGGGGGGCCGAGCCGGTCAAATGGCGTCTTCTCACACCCACGCCGTGCCCGATGCCGCCGCCGCCTGGCAGATCGTCGCCTGGTATAGCGCGCGATGGATCATCGAGCAGTTGTTCCGGCTGCTCAAAAAGCAAGGACTGCGCCTCGAAGACAGTCAGGTCGAGACCGCCGAACGCCTGCTCAAGCCGGCGCGATCGCCGCGCAGGCGGCGGTCGTCACCTTACAGATGCTGCAAGCGCGAGGCGGGCACAGTGCCGAACCCGCGTCGTTGGCCTTGACAGGGGACGAACTGGGCACCCTCGACGCGCTTCAAGCCGGCTACACCGGCAATACGCCACTCCAGAAAAATCCTCATCCGCAGCGCAGCCTGGCTTGGGCCGCCTGGCTGATCGCCCGGCTCGGCGGCTGGGACGGCTATCCTTCCTCGCGCCCGCCCGGCCCGATCACCTTCAAAAACGGCATCGACAAACTCCGTCTCCTGGCTCAAGACTGGGGTCTGCGAAATGTGTGCATCCCCTAGTGGATAACCCTAACAGAAGACTCCGCTAGGGGTCGGCGTCGGCGCATATCCGTGCGAGTCTG
>DATAUG010000232.1:0-7550 GCA_036268355.1 Sporichthyaceae bacterium | reverse complement strand
CCCGCAACGGTGAGGGGTCGGGGTGTGGGTCGTGTGTTGCCCAGGATGCGGTCGATGCGGATCAGCACGACCACCCGCTCCGGGTTGGGGTGCGGCTTGCGGTAGCGCGCCTCGTAGCGCCGTTCGGCCTCGGCGACGTCGGCAGGGGCGGCACTGACCAGCGCGGTGCCCTCGACGGTCGTCCACCGCCGGCCGTCGACCTGACACACCGCGACGGGCGCCCCCTCGGGTGCCGCCGCTTCGATGTGACGCACCTTCAGCGACGTCCGCGACGCGATCACCCGGACCAGTCCGTGCTCGGCGTCGAGGGTTGCCCCGACCGGCACGACGTGCGGTCGGCCGTCGGCCTGCAACGTGGTCAGCGTGCACAGGTGCCGCTGCGCCCAGAAGGCCGCCACCGCCGGGTCGTCGGGTGACAGTGCATGGTCCGGGTTGCGGCGAGGCCTCGACTCGATCGACACCCGGGCAACCTATGACACGGCCGGGTCGGCGGGCGGCCCGGTGCGACGCCGGCGCAGCAGATAGCTGTCCATGATCCAGCCCTTGCGGGCCCGGGCCATGGCGCGTAGCTCGACGAGTTCGGCCTTGCGGCCCTGCAGGTCGCCGGACAACAACAGCTCGTCGGGCATCCCGACGTAGGCACCCCAGAAGATGTCCAGGTCGTCGTCGGGCAGTTCGGCGAAGGCCCCTGCCCCGTCGAGCATGACCCAGACGTGGTCCACCTCGGCGGGCATGCCCTCGGCCAGGCGACGTCCGGTGGTGACGTGGACCGGCTGGCCGATCCCGGTGAACGTGACGCCGTGGCGCGCCGCGAGCACCGCGATGCTGCTCAACCCCGGCACCACGTCGCGCCGGAACTCAACGCGCCCGCGCTCGGCGAGGCGGTCGAGCACCCGCAGGGTGCTGTCGAACAAGGCCGGATCGCCCCACACCAGGATCCCGGCCACCGCGTGCTCGGTGGTCTGCTCCAGGATCGCCGTCTCGAAGGCCCGCGCCCGAGCGTCGTACCAGTCGGTCACCGCGCCGGGGTAGTCGCTCGCACCACGGTCGCGCGGCTGTTCCGGGACGGTGACCAGCCGGTAGGGCTTCGTGATGTGCCTCTCGCAGATCGCATGACGCAGTTCCACGAGCTCCGCGGTCGCCTCGCCCTTGTCGACGACCAACACGACGTCGAGGGCGGAGAGTACGCGAACCGCCTGCAACGTAAGGTGTTCCGGGTCGCCGCACCCGATTCCGATGACGTGAATTGTTCGCAACTGTGCGCCTCCGGGCTACAGGATTCGCCAGCGATTCTTGTCCCCGCCGTCACTGCGAGGGCATGCCGGGCCGCCCTAGGGTTTGACCGACGCCGCCGCACTGCGCTGCTCGTCACCGACTGCACACTGTGACAGGCGCCTCGCAGGTCAACGGGATCTGCGAGTCTGCTTGCCTGATGTGCGCCGGTGATCGGCCGGCGCGCCGCAACCTGAGCTGGAGAGAAGTTCGTGTTCCGACGTATTGCCGTTGTCAACCGAGGTGAGGCAGCGGTCCGGCTGATCCGAGCCGTACGCGAGCTCAACGAACAGGGCGCCGTACTCGACGGGTACCGCGCGATCCGCACGATCGCGATGCACACCGAGGGCGAACGCTCGGCGATGTTCGTGCGGCAGGCCGACGAGGCCGTGCTGCTGCGCCCGAGCGCCACCGCCTCGGTGCCCTACCTGGACTACGTCGAGTTGGAACGCGTCCTGTTGGAGTGCGGGGCCGACGCGGTATGGGTGGGCTGGGGATTCGTGTCGGAACACCCGGCCTTCGTCGAGGTGTGCAACCGGTTGGGCATCACGTTCATCGGGCCGTCGGCGCAGGCGATGCTGCTGCTCGGGGACAAGATCGAGGCCAAGTTGGTCGCCGAACGGGTGGGCGTGCCGGTGGCGGCGTGGAGCGGCGCGGGCGGGGTGCACAGCGTCGAGGAGGCGGAACGGCACGCCGAGCGCATCGGTTACCCGTTGGTTGTCAAGGCCAAGGCGGGCGGCGGCGGTCGCGGTATCCGGAAGGTCATGGCGCCCGGCGAACTCCGGGCGGCCTTCGAGGGCACCCGGGCCGACGCGGCACGCTACTTCGGTGACGACGGGGTGTTCCTGGAGGCGCTGGTCACCGGCGCCCGGCACGTCGAGGTGCAGATCATCGCGGACGCGCACGGCAACATCTGGGCCCCGGGCGTGCGCGACTGTTCGATCCAGCGGCGCAACCAGAAGATCATCGAGGAGTCGGCCTCGCCGGTCCTGACCCGGGAGCAGGCCGACGAACTGCGTCGGGTGTCGATGGACCTGATCCGCGAGGTCGGCTACCAGGGCGCGGGTACGGTCGAGTACCTGTACGACCCCACTCGCAAGGCGTTCGCGTTCCTGGAGGTGAACACCCGACTGCAGGTCGAGCATCCGATCACCGAGGCCTCGACCGGCGTCGATCTGGTCAAGTTGCAGATCCTTGTCGCGGCCGGCGAGAAGCTGCCGGGGGACTGCCCGCCGGAGATCGGTCACTCGATCGAGATCCGGCTGAACGCCGAGGACCCGGACAACGGGTTCGCGCCGGCGCCGGGTCAGGTCCTGCTGCTGGAGTTCCCGCAGGGTCCGGGAATCCGTGTCGACTCGGGCATCGCCGCGGGCGACACGATCCCGCAGGAATTCGACTCGATGGTCGCCAAGATCATCGCCTCGGGCCGGGACCGGAGCGAGGCGATCGCCCGGCTACGGCGGGCGCTGCGCGACACCACCGTGGTGATCAACGGCGGCACCACGAACAAGTCGTTCGTGCTCGACCTGCTCAACCGTGAGGAGGTCCTGTCCGGTTCGGCCGACACGGCGTGGCTGGACCGGATCGGCCTGGACGCCAAGTCGTCGCTCCCGCAGCACGCGGACATCGCCCTGTACGCGGTGGCCATGAACGTGTACGCCCGTGAGGAGGGCATCGAACGCGAAGCCTTCCTGGCCTCCGCGCGCGGCGGCCGACCGCAGGCGGACCATGCGATCGGACGCGAGGTCGAGGTCCGCTACCAGGGCCAGAACTACAAACTGACGGTCAATCAGATCGCCCCGTCCCGCTACCGGGTCGGGGTGGCCGGCACCCACGCGGTGGTGTCGGTGGACCGCCAGGGCCGGTTCTGCTACCGCCTGGTGGTGCACGGCCGCAACCACCGGGTGGTGCTCGCGGCCGGCGCGGCCGATCATCTGGTCGAGGTCGACGGGATCAGCCACCGGGTGGCCCGCGACTCCGGCGGCGTCATCCGCGCGTCCGCCCCCGCGGTGATCGTGTCGCTGCCGGTCAAGCCGGGCGATCTCGTCGAGGCGGGTGCCACTGTCGCCGTGCTCGAGGCGATGAAGATGGAGACCCCGGTCGTCACGCCGCTGGCCGGCCGGGTACGGGAGGTGTTCGCCTCGGTCAATTCCCAGGTGTCCGCCGGCACGCCGCTGCTCCGGCTGGACCCGGAGGCGCAGGAGAGCAACGTGTCCGACGCTCCGACGGTCGTGTTCGCGGGCGATGGTGAGGCCGACACCGATCCGCGGCGCCGGGCCATGGCGATCCTGGACGCCCTGGGTGCCCTCGTGACCGGTTACGACGTCAGCGCCTCGGAGGCCCGGGCCCTGGTCGCCGAGTACTCCAGGGTCCGTCGCGCCCTGCCGCCCGACGACGCCGAACTGGTGAGCACCGAACTGGCGCTGCTGACCACCTTCGCCGACATCTGCGAGCTGTCCCGCAACCGCCCCTCCGACGAGGAGGAGCGCTCGGACCTGCACGTGCACTCGCCGCGCGAGCACCTGCACAGCTACCTGCACTCGTTGGACGCCGAACGGGAGGGACTGCCCGAGTCGTTCCGCGCCCGACTGTCGCGAGCGCTGACCCACTACGGGATCACCGACCTGGAGCCCACCGGGCGCCTGAAGGATGCCGTCTACCGAGTGTTCCTCGCCCTCGCGCGGAGCGACGCGCAGATGCCGGTCGTCACGGCGCTGCTCGAGCGGTGGCTGGACGTCGCGGACATCACGACCGCGCACGATGCACTCGCCGAGGTCCTGGAACGAGTGGTGACGGCCACTCAGATCCGTAATCCGCTCATCGGTGAGCTGGCCCGCAGCGTCCGGTACCGCTACTTCGACCAGCCGCAGAACCTGGCCTACCGGGCCAAGGTGATCGCCGCCGTACGCGAGCAGTTGGCGTACCTGGTGGCCAATCCGGACGCGCCGGACCGCGGCGAACGGGTCGAGGAGATGGTCGTCTCGCCCGAGCCGATCATCGGTCTGATGAGCGAGTGGATCGGCACCCACACGGCCGACCTCGGTCCGCTGCTGGAGGTTCTGACGCGGCGTTACTACCGGACCCGGGTGTTGGAGGAGGTGCGGCTCTTCCCCCAGGACCAGCGGCAGTTCGTCACCACCGAGTTCGACCTGACCGACACTCGGCTCCACCTGATCACCACGGTCGGCGACTTCAGCGAGGTCGACGACTTGGCGGCCGCCCTGAACATCGTCGCCGCCGGTACCGACGCCTGGGAGCCGAGGACCCTGGTCGTCGACATCTTCCTGTCGTGGGCGGCCGCGCCGACCGATCACGACGCGATGGCCGAGGCGCTCCGGGTGGCCGCGGCCCAATTGTCGTTGCCGGACACCCTGCGTCGGGTCACCGTCGGCATCGCCGGCGGTGAGCTCGCCGCCCGGGCGCACTACTTCACGTTCCGCCCCGAGCCTGACGGCACGCTGGTGGAGGACCGGCTGATCCGCGGCCTGCACCCGCTGGTCGCGCAACGGCTGGACTTCAAGCGCCTGGTCAACTTCCGGCTGACCCGGCTGCCCGCCGACGAGGGCGTCTACCTGTTCCGCGCGGTCGGCAAGGACAATTCCGACGACGAACGCTTCATCGCGCTCGGCGAGATACGCGACGTCCACCCGTTGCGCGACGCGGCCGGTCGGGTGCTCGCCGTGCCGACCGTGGAGCGCGTGCTCGCCGGTTGCGTGGAGAGCATCCGCGCCGAGCACCTGCGGCGGCCGCCGCGGCGGCGGGTCGAGTCCAACCGAATCGTGCTGGCGCTGGCGCCGACCGCGAAGGTTCCGTTGGACGAGATGCACCACGTGGTCCGCAACCTGGTCCCGATGACCGTCGGCGCGGGTCTGGAGGAGGTCATGCTCGTCGGGCGACTGCAGGAGGCCGACGACGTCGCCGAGCACGAGGTCGCCGTGCTGATCTCCTACCGACACGGCGCCGGCGTGCAGATCTCGGTGACGGAGCGACCCACCGAGCCGTTCCCGCCGCTGGATGAGTACTCGCAGAAGGTGCGGACCGCGCGGGCCCGGGGCGCGATCTACCCCTACGAGTTGGCCGAGTTGTTGATCGGCGAGTCCGGCGGGTTCCGCGAGCTGGACTCCGACGCCGACGGCAAGCTGGTCGAGGTCGACCGGCCGCGTGGGAAGAACCGGGCCGGGATCGTCGTCGGCCTGGTGACGTCGGTGACCGCGCGCTACCCGGAAGGCATGACCCGGGTCGCCCTGCTCGGCGACCCGACCAAGTCGTTGGGTGCGGTCGCCGAGGCCGAATGTGCCCGGATCTGCGCCGCGTTGGACCTGGCCGAGCAACGCGGCATCCCGGTCGAGTGGCTCACGTTGTCCTCCGGGGCCCGGATCTCGATGGAGTCCGGCACGGAGAACATGGACTGGGTGGCGCGGGCGCTGCGCCGGATCATCGAGTTCACCCAGGCCGGCGGCGAGATCAACGTGCTGGTGGCCGGAATCAACGTCGGTGCCCAGCCGTACTGGAACGCCGAGGCCACGATGCTGATGCACACCAAGGGCATCCTGGTCATGACGCCGGACTCGGCGATGGTGCTCACCGGCAAGCAGTCGTTGGACTACTCCGGCGGTGTCTCGGCCGAGGACAACTTCGGCATCGGTGGCTACGACCGGGTCATGGGCCCGAACGGCCAGGCGCAGTACTGGGCGCCGAACATCCCTGCGGCCATCGGCATCCTGTTCGCCCACTACGAGCACTCCTACCGGGCGCCGGGGGAGCGCTTCCCGCGGCAGGCGCCCTCGGCCGACCCCCGCGATCGCGACGTCCGGGCCTACCCGCACCAGCAGCCGGGCAGCGACTTCACGACGGTCGGCGACATCTTCTCCGCCCAGCGCAACGCCGAGCGGAAGAAGCCGTTCGACATCCGGACCGTGATGCGTTCGGTGGTCGATCAGGACCACTCCGTGCTGGAGCGCTGGGCCGGGATGGCCGACGCCGACACCTCGGTGGTCTTCGACGCCCACCTGGGCGGGCACCCGGTCTCGGTGCTCGGCATCGAGTCGAAACCCGTTCCCCGTAAGGGGTTTCTGCCCACGGACGGCCCGGACATCTGGACCGGTGGCACGTTGTTCCCGCAGTCGTCGAAGAAGACCGCACGGGCCATCAACGCGGCCAGTGGAGTGCGTCCGCTGGTCGTGCTGGCCAACCTGTCCGGCTTCGACGGATCGCCGGAGTCGCTGCGCAACATTCAGCTCGAGTACGGCGCTGAGATCGGTCGGGCGATCGTGAACTTCGACGGACCGATCGTGTTCACCGTGATCTCCCGCTACCACGGCGGTGCGTTCGTGGTGTTCTCCGGGACGCTGAACGACAACATGGAGATCGTCGCGGTCGAGGGCTCGTACGCCTCGGTGCTGGGTGGGGCGCCCGCCGCGGCGGTCGTCTTCACCGGCGAGGTCCGCAAGCGGATCAACGACGACCCCCGGATCCGGGCCCTGGAGGCGGCCGTCGCCCAGAGCGACGGGGCCAGGGCCGCGCAGTTGCGGGTCGAGCTGGGTGATCTGCGAAACGTCGTGCGGGCGGAGAAGATGGGCGAGGTCGCCGACGAGTTCGAGGCCGTCCACGACATCCGACGGGCCCAACGGGTCGGATCGGTGCACACGATCATCGCCGCGGCCCAGCTGCGGCCGTACCTGATCGAGGCGGTCGAGCGGGGGATGGCGCGCGCGGAGGCCGGGAACCCGACGGGCTGAGCGGCGCCCCGAGAACCGAGCGGAGTGGCAGGCCCGACGCTGTTTCAGGGCAGTCCACGGAGCGAGGGGCGAGGGGAAAGCCGCTCGATGCGGGACTGAGTCACGAGCTTCCGAGATGCGCCCGAAGCCGGACTGCCGCGCTGCCGGCTTCCATACGGAGTCGGGACAATTCGGGCACGTATGCGCACCTGCGAGATTCTCGGTGGTCTCGCGGCGCGCGTGTTGCGCAACAGATGACAATTGGCACTACTCGGGCCTTTCGGATATTGAGAGCTTCTTGTGGGCACCGCAATCCGAACAAATCGGGCCGAGCACCGCAGTCCAGGCCCGCTGGCCATCGACATCTTCCGACCATTAAGGAATCGATCATGCTTGGACTTTTCCTCAACCTCACCGGCATCGTCGGGGAACTCGGCCTCACCCTGTTCGGCGTCACCGCCGTCCTGGGCGCCACCCTGAGCTCCATCCTGGGGGGCCTGACCGGCGGCCTCTAAGCCTCTGGTCACCAGCTCTTCGGCACAACGCAATCCTGCGCCGTGC
>DATAUG010000231.1:0-5589 GCA_036268355.1 Sporichthyaceae bacterium | reverse complement strand
GCGTGGGTCCGCCCGGTTCGACCGCGCGGTCCATGGAGCGGCTTTCCGCTCGGTTCTCGGGACGCTGCTCAGTGCGGCGGCTGGGAGCGCTGGCAGAGGTACCAGTCGGGATCCTGCTTGCAGTACTTGGAACCGGAGTCGGCCGGGGGAGCGGTCGGGGGGGTCGGCGCGGGCGGCGCTGTGGGCCCGGGCGGGGAATAGCTGGGCCGGAACTGTTGGGCGGCCCCGGCAGGGCCGGCCAATCCGATGGCCAGGGCAACAACGAGCGAGCATGCCGCGAACCGAGCCGCGGGGCGGTTCGTCATGTCGATCCTCCGTCCGGATCTCGAGGTGATCAGCTACCCCGATTTTCCCTCACGTCGCCCTCGGCGCCGTGCAGGCGCGGCCGGGCGTGCCGTTCGATCAGTCGCTGCGGCCGGGCGGACGGGGCAGGTCGCGGGGCCGACGCGGGTGCGTCCCGTGCCGCTTCGGCGGATGTGCGGACGCGGCGGGCCGCAACGGCCGAGCCAACGAACTCGGCATCTCCAGCACCTCGAAGTCGGCAATCCCGGCCGCAATCGCCGGGTCGGCATGACCGAGCAGATGGACCTGTTCGAGGTTGTCCGCGGCGACCACGGCCAAGCCCCAGACGCCGAGCTGCGTGGTCACCGGTCCGGCCACCACCACCCGGCCGGCCTCGAACAACGCTGCCCAGTACGCCAGGTGCTCGCCGATCACCGCGTCGACTCGCGGGTCGCCGCCGGTGGCTTGGTGCGGGATCAGGCGATACACGAAGTGACGTGTCGTCACGGTTGCTCTGCGCCCTCCAATTCTGTTTGCAGCGGCCTTCCTCCGACCGAGGCGTCCGGGTGGATGGTCGCGCCGGCAGCGCTTCTTCCCCCGGACGCCTCGTAACGGGTCAGGGGCCCGACTCGACGTGGGAGTCCGACGCCCACTTGGCGCGCAGTTCCTCCAGCCGGTCGAGCTCCGCGGACAGTCGGGCCCAGCGCTCGGACACGCCGGCGCTCGGGAACGTGGCCACGTCCAAGGACGACAGCGACTCCGACCAGCCCGTCAGCGGCGGCGTCGCCGGTGCCGGGATCATCGGCCGCCAAGCCGGCGCCGCCTCGGCGGGGCCGACCTGATGCGGCGCGGCCGCGAACACGTCGTCGGCCGGCTCGACGGACTCGACGGATCCGACGGCGACCGGCTCGACAGCGCGCCGCAGCCAGGCCTGCCGGACCGACACGCCCAGACAGGCCAGTGCGATCGACCAGGTGCCGGCGCCGAGTGCATGCCAGATGAAGCGGTAACCGCCGTTGAGTGCCAGTGGGGCCCCCGCGGCGCCGAGCGCCGCCCCGTAGGCGACCAGCGCCCAGTCGCGCCGCCGCGCGGCCGGCACCGGCGGGGCCTCGGTTGCCACCGGTTCGACCTCGGCCGCCGGCTGCGGGTCGACCGGGTTGCCGACCAGCAGGCGGTCCATTGGCTGGGCCGGGTTGCCACCCCAGTAGTCGTCGGCCGGGATCTGCTCGCCCTTCATGACGAACGAGGCCGCGCTGACCACCGCGTTGTCGCCGACCGTGGCGCCGTAGTGCACGAACGACCCGACGCCCAGGGTGACCCCGGACCCGATGTAGGTCAGGTCGGACTTGAACGCGCCGTCCTCCTGGGAGTGGTTCTGCACAATGCTGCCCAGGTTCATCGTCACGTCGTCCCCGACGTGGACCTGACACCGCTCCGGGAAGCCCGCCCCGTCGTCGAGCAGGCGCTTGCCGACCTTGACGCCGAGCAGTCGCCAGCAGGCGCCCTTGAGCGGGGTGCCGTTGAAGACCTGCTGGAATCCGTGGGTCGGGAGCTTCCAGTACCGCTCATGGCGCCAGAAGGCCTTGTCGTAGATCGAGACACCGTTCGGTGCCAACGTGGCGTACCGCATCGCAATGCGCTCGACGAGCACGTAGAAGGTGCACAGGAACAGGGCGTAGCCGCCGTCGGCGACCACCAACGACCAGTCCCCGATCCGGTCGTAGAGCTCGCCGGTGGCCTCCGCGGCGAGGAACATCGCGAAGATCGGGAACCACCGGCTGAGCAGGAACCCCAACAGGGTCACCGTGTTGTGGCGCCGCTTGCGACGCACGCCACGGCGAACCGCGGCCGGATCGGTGACAGCCAGGTTGTGGTCGCGGGCGACCGTCCGCGGGATCTCGATCGGCGGCGACCCCAGCAGCCCGACGCCCTCCCGGATCGGACCGTCGATCGGGACCATGACCATCGTGCCGAGCAGGCAGTTGTCGCCGGTGCGGGCGCCGGCCGGGAAGACGACCACGTTGCCCACGAAGTTGTCGGCGCCGACCCGCACCGGTGTGACCCGGAAATTCGAGGCGGAGTAGACGACGTTGTTGACCGCGAATCCGTCGGCGATGACCGTTCCCTTGCCGACCGAGACCGCGAACGGGTTGTCGTGGATGACGGTCCCGAAGTTGGTTCCGGTCTGCACGTACGGTTTCACGCGCCAGCCCACCGCGCGGAGGAAGTGCACCACCAACGAGCAGTCCGCGGCCATCGCCCCGTAGAGCTTCATGTTGCTGACGCGGCTTATGTAGCGCAGCGCGGTGTGGCGCATGCCGTGCAACGGGTACACGCGGCCGGGCCGCACGAACAGGCTTGCCAACCGCGAGCTGAGCACCAGCAGTGGGAACGCGACCAGCAGCACACCGAAGAACACCATCGCGGACAGGATGAGCATCTCTTCGTAGAAGCCCCAGCGGGTCAGCGAGTCCTGGCCCCACGACAAGCGGGTCAGATAACTCGGCAACACGTAGAGCCCGGCGAGAAAGGCCAGACTCAGCGGGATGCCGAAGACGACCAGGTTCAGGAGTTGGGACGCACCGAACATCGCGCGGCGCAGTGCCGACCGGCCGTGGTCCTCGACGCCACGGAAGTCGACCTCGCCCGGCTGTGCGGGGCACCCGTACCAGCGTTCGCCGGCCGGTACCGACTGCCCCGGGTGCAGCGTCGACACATGTCCGAGCTGGGAGTCGTCGCCCATCTGGGTGTCGATCTCGAGTACCGCTGCTGTCCCGACGATGACCCGGTCGCCGATCGTGATCCGCCCGGTGCGGATCACGCCGGCCTCGGCGTGATATCCGGGCAGCAGGACGTTCTTGCGAATCAGCGTTCCCGACCCGATCGTCAGCAGGTCGGTGCACACCGGGATCTGGTTGGCGAAGATCGTGGTACCCGGGCCGATTTTCGCGCCCAATGCCCGCAGATAAACCACCAGCAATGGCGAACCCGACAGCAGCTTCATGAACGGGTTCTTCTGCACCAGCGACTTCACTATCCAGAACCGCAGATATCCCCACGACCAGGCGCGGATCTCGGTCGGTTTCCAGCGTCCGATCAGCAGCCACTTGGCGGCGACCGGTATCGCGAAAGCGGCGAACACGGCACCGACGGAGAAGGCGACCGCTCGCATATAGGCGTCGTAGGGCCCGTCGACATCAGTCATCCAGTCGTCGCCGATCACCATCACGACGGCCAGGAGGACCGGAAGACTGAGCAACAGCAGGACTTGGCTGAGTCCGCAGGCGAAGTACTGCAGCCGACCGACCGGCGCGACCGGCGCGACCGGCGTCCGGGGCGGCGCGACCGGGTCCGGCGCGGCCGGCAGCTGCTCGGCCGCGAGCGCCGGGCTCGTTACGGCAGGGCCGTCCTGTTCGGCCGGGGCTGCGGCCGCACCGAGCGTGCGGGCCAGGGCGGCGATCGTCGGGTCGCGGTAGATGTCCTTCATCGCGACCTTCGGCAGGTCCGGCCGCTTTCGGACGCGCGCGCAGAACTTCGCCATCGTCAACGAATCGGCGCCGAGTTCGTCGAAGAAATGCGCGTCGAGACCGACCTGCTCCAACTCGAGCACCTCGGCGAGCAGTTCCGCGAGCTGACCGGCTACACCGGCCGACGAAGTCGGGGAAGTCGCCGGAATTGCTTGGGCGGCGGCTGTTGCGGGCACGCCGGTCGACTCGGCCAACCCGGCAGCCAAGGCCGCCACGTTCGGCAGTCGATAGACGTCCCTCATGGACACCTTCGGCAGGTCGGGTCGCTTTCGCACCCGGGCACAGAACTTCGCCATGATCAGCGAATCCGCGCCGAGGTCGTCGAAGAACCCCGCACCCGCCTCGACGTCGGACACTCCCAGGACGTCCGCGAGGATGTCGGCCAGTTCAGCGGCCAACTCCCCGGTGGTACGTCCCCCGACGCTGATCGTCACACGCGCCTCCTTGTGGCTTGCACGTGTCAACCCCCAGTAACCCCAGCGGCGAGTATGCGGTCGAGTGGTCGGCCATTGATGCCGAACCGGGGAACTTGACCTTCGGGCCGCGATTGAAAGAGTCGGGTGCGATTCCAGGTCCGGGTCCGGGAACCATCGCAAGCCTCGTATTCGGTTAGCCGGACGTTAACCATGGGCTGCGGGCATGGTCCGAAGGGCCAAGGCGCTGCCGCCGGACGGCTGATTTTGCTCTCATTCCTTCAGCGGACCTTGGCGCTGCTGCCGGCAGCGTCCCGACCCAGTTCGCCGAGGAGATCGTCATGCCGGTGATTTCGTCGCCGCAGGAGTTCAACACCGATGACTTGTACGTGGATCTGCGTCAGGTGATCGGGGAGCCGTTGTTCCTCAAGTGTGAGGGGTTCAACTTCGCCGGCTCGGTGAAGTTGAAGGCAGCGGCTGAGATGGTGGCCGCGGCGGAGCGGGAGGGTGTGTTGCGGGCGGGGTCGATCTTGATCGAGTCGTCCTCGGGCAACCTGGGGGTGGCGTTGGCGATGATCGCGGCCTCGCGCGGTTACCGGTTCCTGTGTGTGACCGACCACCGGTGCAATCTGGCGACGCGGCGGTTGATGGAGTCGTTGGGTGCGCAGGTGCACATCGTCGACGCCGATCCGGAGGTCGAGGGTGGGCTTCTTGGGGCGCGGATCGCGTTCGTGCGCGAGACGGTGGCCTCGGATGCGCGGTATGTGTGGTTGAACCAGTACGCGCATCCGGGGAACTGGCAGGCGCACTACCGCAGCACGGGGCCGGCGATCGTGCGGCAGTTCCCGAATCTGGACGTGTTGTTCGTCGGGGCCGGGACGACCGGGACGTTGATGGGTTGTGCGCGGTTCCTGGCGAACTGGGGCCGGCCGGTGCGGGTGGTCGCGGTGGACAGTGTGGGGTCGGTGACCTTCGGTGGTCCGGCGGGGCGGCGGATGATCCCGGGGTTGGGGACTGCGGTGCGTCCGGCGCAGTTGGACGAGACGTTGGTCGATGACGTGGTGATGGTGCAGGAGGCCGACACGATCCGGATGTGTCACCGGCTGGCTCGGCGTGGGTTCCTGTTCGGTGGTTCGACCGGGACGACCACGGCCGGTGCGACCGCGTGGTTGGCCGAGCACGGGACCCCGGGGATGACTGCGGTGGCGTTGGCCCCGGACATGGGTGAGCGTTACCTGGACACGGTCTACCAGAGCAACTGGGTCCAGGAGCTCTACGGCGAGGAGGTCCTGGCCCCGGCGACCACGCCCACCCGCACCGTCGCCCGCGCCCGCCGCACCGCGCCGCAACACCGCCGCGCCGGCTGA
>DATAUG010000230.1:0-24672 GCA_036268355.1 Sporichthyaceae bacterium | reverse complement strand
ACGGGGTGCGCAGTCGCTGGGTGAGGGGCTGGACGAGCATGGGTTCGTGGACGTCACGCCGCGGGACGCGATCTGAGCAGGTCACTGATGTAGGCGGGTTGGAGCGCCCCGCCCGGGGGTGCGACCGGGGAACAGCCATCGGCAGTCGGCGTGGGCGGCGGTGCGCGGTGCGGCCGACCCGCGATGTGACGGGTGATCAGTTCGGCGAAACGGTTCGGGCACCTCGGTCCAGTGCTTACCGACGCGGATGCACATCGTCGTGTCCTCGGTTCGGAGATCGTCCAGGGTCGGCTTGGTCATCCGGTTGATGGGTTGGGCGAACACCGGTACCAGGGTCCCGGCTGACACCTGCGGGGCAAGGGGCCCGCGGGGCAGCACTCGACGAGGTAAGCGGGAAGGCGTCCGTGCTCAAGCCTTGACCGACGGCATCCGATAACCCCAGCGGCAGCCCGCGCGGCCACGCGTTCGTAGTAGGCCAAGCTCAAGTTGATGTCGGGCAAACGGTCGTGGCTCGCCGGCCCCGGCAAGGGCTCGGGAGGGATGGATGTGCTTCAGGATCTGACGAAACTTGCCGGTCAGATCGACGGGCTGCTCGGGCACCACCATGCCCCTTCGGTGTTGCTGACGCGCTGGCAGGTACTGGTGGGCGACGACGACGTCCTTTTCCTCGACGCCGCGCGGGACTCGGGTCAGCAAGTTGCGGGAACCCGGTACACCTTCGTCGCCGTGACGGACAGAGCGATGTGCTACCTGATGGCCGAACACGACGACCAGATGTGGAACGGCGACGCGGGTCCCTTCCGCGCCGCGGACTGGGCCACACCGCGCGATCTCATCGCCTGGCGCCGCCCACTGCAAGAGGTCACCGAGTTGCATCTCGGCGGCACGAGCCAGGATTGGTGCCCGAATCAGCACGGAACCGGCGCCCACCGGGCAGTGGTCCGGCTTGTGGGCCGCGACCTGGAACTGCAATTGCCCTTGCCCTCCAGGGCGGGGCGTCACTCCCCGGACATCGCGCCGGTGCTCGCGCTGCTCCGCGAGGCCTGGTGGCGGACGCCGGCTGCACCGCCTCACCGAGGGACGAGAGGCTGACGGTCAAGGGTAGCCGGTCACACCGCGCGCAGGTACAGCTCGAGTACCAGCCCGCCGCGCTGATGGCCAGGTGCCGCAGCTCTTGCCCTGCTGTTCCTCGAGGAACTCGAGTCCGACGGCTTCGTGGAAGCCTTCCGGCCGGACGTCCAGGAGCCGCAGACGTTCATCCGCACAAAGCGTCAGACGGCAACCCCGGGCTACGCCTTGACAATTATGCACGCAGACATACAGCATGAGGACGTCCGCCAGCGGATGTCGCCGTGTCGCGGCGATGGCCGAGGGGCGGCAGGCAGCGGCTCGTTCCTGACCCCCCATCAGATTAAGTTCGGAGGTCCCAGGTGACCGATAGCGCGGTGGCGACGCAACCTCGCCCGGCGGAAGCCGATGCTCCGCTGGTGGGCAAGGAGATGGTCGATTCCGTGGCCGTACTCACGTTGCAGCATCCGCCCTACAATCTGCTGAGTCGCGAATTCATGGTGGAAATCATCGAGGCGCTGGATTGGGCCGGGCGGGAGAAGGCCAGGGCGGTGGTCGTCCGAAGTTCGATGCGGCACTTCTCGGCCGGTGCTGACCTGGACCAGATGTTGGCGTCGGCCGAGCTCTCCCCGGAGCTGGACTGGCCGCTGCTCGATCTGCTCGAGGCCTTCCGGCAGTTCCCGGCCCCGATCGTGGCCAGTGTGCACGGGGTCTGCGTCGGTGGTGGCCTCGAAGTTGCCCTGGCCTGCGACCTGGTCGTGGCTGCGGCCTCGGCGAAGATCGGCTGCGTGGAGGTGACCGTGGGGCTGCACCCGTTGATGGGGGCGATCCAGCGGGTGGCGCAGCGGGCCGGTGCGGCTCGGGCGGCAGAGATGGCGATGCTGGGGCGGCGTTACGACGCGGCGACCCTGGAACGCTGGGGCGTGATCAATCGCGTGGTCCCGGACGAGGAGCTCGCCTCGGCCACAATGGTGCTGGCTCAGGAGCTCGCGCACGGCCCCACCGTCTGCCACGCCGCGACCAAGGAACTGCTCGCGATCGCGATCACGCAGGGCGTCGAGGCGGCCGATCGCGCGATGATCGGGATCCAGAAGGCGATCTTCGCCTCGGCAGATTTCCGTACCGGGGTTCGTTCCTACAAGGAGCGGGGCGTCGGCATGGCGAGCTTCGAGGGGCGCTGAGCGATGACGTTGCCGTTGGAGGGACTCCGCGTCGTCGACTTCTCCCGGGTACTGGCCGGCCCCCATTGCGCCAAAACCCTGGTGGACCTCGGTGCGGACGTGGTCAAGATCGAACCGCCGCCAGGCGACATGTCCCGTAGGGCTTTTCCGAACACCGAGGGGGTTTCCGGCTACTACGCGCAGCAGAACGCGGGCAAGCGCAACCTGTCGATCGACCTGCGGGTGCCCGGTTCCCGCGAGGTCGTCTTCGAGTTGTGCCGCACGGCGGACGTGATCGTGGAGAACTTCCGGCCGGGCACGCTCGCGTCCTTCCAGCTCGACTACGAGTCGGTGCGGGAGGCCAACCCGGGGGTGGTCTATGTGTCGATCTCCGGCTACGGCCAGCACGGACCGTGGAGCTCGCGGATGGCGTATGCCCCCACGGTGCAGGCCGAATCAGGGCTGACCGCGATCACCAACGAACAGTTCGACCGCGAGGGAACGGCGTTGCGCAGCGACTCGCTGTCGCACGCGGACGTGTACTCCGGCCTGCACGCCACCATCGCGATCCTGGCCGCGCTCACCCGGCGGGGGATCACGGGGGAGGGGCAGTACATCGACGTCGCGATGGCCGCGGTGATGCTGTCCATCAACGAACGCGTGCACGTCGAGATGTCCGACGTCGACCTCGGCGCGGAGCGGCCGATCCTCGGCGCCGACGACGGCCCGTTCTTCCGCGGGCCGGACGGCAGCATCTTCGCCAGCCCGATGTCGTTGGTCGGCAGCATGTCCTTCCCGTTCTACCTGGCCGCGATGCGCCGTCCGGACCTGGCGGAGGATCCGCGGTTCCGTACCCCCGAGGACCGGTTGGCCAACCTCGACGCGTTGCACGCGATCATCCAGGAGTGGATCGGCACGTTCTCGGACATGGAATCCCTCGACGCCCAGTTCGACGAGGCAAAGATCGCCACCGGCCGGGTCCGCAGCCTGCGTGAGCTGGCCGAGAGCCAGTGGGCCGGGGACTGGTCGGCGATCCGGGCGGTCAGCGACCGGGCCGGCGGGGAGTACCAGATCCCGGGGCGGCCCTGGCACTTCAGCGAGGCCAAGCACGACGTCCCCGGTCCGGACGTGGTCGCCCGCCAGGGCGAGCACAACTCCGAGATCCTGCGCGAGATCGGGCTTACCGACACCGAGATCGCCCGCCTCGACGCCGTCGGCGCACTGATCCGCAGCCTCCCGGAAGAGCAGTCATGACCGACATCGCAATGGCTGCCAGTCCGCGCTGGGAGACCGTCGGAACGGTCGCGGTCCTCGACCTCGGCCCGGGCGAGAACCGGCTGAACCCGGACTCGATCGGCGCGATCGACGCGTGCCTGGACGAGATCGAGGACAGCGACGTCCGAGGTCTGGTGACGACCGGCGGCGGCAAGATCTGGTCCAACGGCATGGACACCGACTGGATCGCGCACCATCCGGACCGTGGCGCCGAGACCCTTGAGGTCGCCGAACACCTGCTGGCGCGGCTGTTGGCATTCCCGGTCCCGACCGTGGCCGCGATCCAGGGCCATGCGTTTGCGGGCGGGCTGCTGCTGGCCCTGGCGCACGACCTTCGGGTGATGCGCTCGGACCGCGGGTTCCTGAGTCTGCCGGAGGTCAACTTCGACGCAGTGTTCAGCGAGGGCATGACCGATCTGCTGCGGGCGCGCCTGGCCCCGCAGGTGGCGCACCGCGCGATGCTGATGGCCCAGCGGTACGACGCGCTTGCGGCGCAGGAGGCCGGGCTCGTCGACGAGTGCGTGCCGTTGGACAAGTTGACGGCGCGGGCTTGCGCGCTGGCGGAGGAAGCCGGCGGCCGGTCGCGCGCGACAGTGTCGGCGTTGAAGGCCGGGATCTACGCGCAGCCGTTACGCAGCCTGGGCAATCCGCCGCCACCGGCGCTGGTCGCGGCGCTGGTGAACCTCGGTCGCTCCTGACCGGCCGACCGGAAGGGCAGCCGATGCGGATCTCGATCAATGTGGGCGGCGACGTTCTCTCCAGCCCCGTCCGGCCGCGGGAGATCGCGACGCAGGCGCAGGCCGCCGAGGCCGCGGGTTTTCCGGCGGCCTGGACCACCCACTTCACCCGGGGCACCGACGCGCTCGCGTCGATCGCAGTCGCCGGGGCCTGCACCGAGCGCATCGAGTTGGGCATCGGGATCGTCCCGACCTACCCGCGCCACCCGTTCGCGTTGGCCGGCGAGGCGGCGACCGTCCAGTCGATCCTGGGCGGCCGGCTCACGCTGGGTGTCGGTGTGTCGCACCGGCCGCTGATCGAGTCCCTCGGCATGAGCTACGAACGCCCGGCCGAGCACCTGCGGGAGTACCTGCAGGTGCTGGTGCCACTGCTGACCACCGGGACGGTGGACTTCCAGGGCAGTCTGTACCGCGCCGAGGGCGCCATCAACGTGATGGGAACCAGCCCAGTCTCGGTCATCGTCGGCGCGCTCGGCCCGCGGATGCTGCGAGCGGCCGGGGAACTCACCGACGGCACGGTCACCTGGCTGGCCGGGCCGCGTGGGCTGGCCGAGCACATCGTGCCGAACGTCTCGACCGCGGCCGCCGAGGCCGGCCGTCCCGCGCCGCGGGTCGTCGCCGGGCTGCCGGTCGCCGTCTGCGACTCCGTGGCCGAGGGCCGCGCGGCAGTCGAGGAGACCTTCGCCCGGTACAACACGCTGGTCAACTACCGGCAGCAGTTCGAGCGCGAGAAGGTCGACTCCGTCGGGGATCTGGCCGTCTTCGGGCCGGAGAACGAGGTCCGCGACCGGCTGGCCGCGCTGCGCGATGCCGGTGCCACCGAGCTCTGGGCGGTGCCCTACGCCGTGGGGCCGGACCGCACGGGTTCCCTGGCACGCACCACGGCCCTGCTGGCCTCGCTGGCACCGGAATTCTGAGCTACCGTCAGACCTGGTGAACCGAGACGTTCCGACGCGCGAGCGCATCGTGCGGACTGCGGCCCGGTTGTTCCTGGCCCGTAGCTGCCTGGCCGTCGGGGTCAACGAGATCTGCGCTGCCGCCTCGGCGACAAGGGCAGCTTCTACCACTTCTTCCCGGCCAAGGCCGATCTGGCGATCGCAGTCTTCGACCATCACGCCACCGCGTTGTGGAAGCACTTGGACGAGTGCGAGCGGCGCCGCGGGCCCGCCAACAGGATTCGGGCCACGGCCGATGTCGTGGCGAGGTCCAGGGCCGGTTGCACCAGACCTTCGGCCGGATCGTCGGCTGTCCGCTGGGCAACCTGGCGGTCGAGTTGGCGACCGTCGAGGAGACCGCGGGCGCCACGTCGCCGGGGTGCTGGCACAGTGGGAGGCGCGGGTGACGATGCACTGCCACGACGCCGCCGAGGTGGAGCTGCTGGCCGCATCCACGGACCCTGACGACCTGGCACACCAGGTGATCGCGACCATGCAGGGCATGATCCTGCTGGCCAAGATCTCTGGCGGCGGCCGGGAGGGGATCGCCCCGGCCATGCATCGGGTCATCGACGCCGGGCTGCGCCGGCTCGCTGCTTGACCGCACGTCAGATCGGTCGGCCCAGCTCACTGCCGCGGCGAGTTCGACCCGGAAGGGCGGTTCCGTCTTCGCCATGATCTCGGTGACGGTGACGCCCGGGGCGAGTTCGCGCAGCACCAGGCCGTCGACGGTCACGTCGAACACGCACAGGTCGGTGATGATGCGGTGGACCACGCCCCGACCGGTGTACGGCAGGGTGCACTCGTTCACGATCTTGTAGTCACCGCCCGGGGCGAGATGCTCCATGAGCACGATGACCCGGCGGGCCCCGTGCACCAGGTCCATCGCGCCGCCCATGCCCTTGACCATCCGGCCGGGGATCATCCAGTTCGCCAGGTCGCCGCCGGCCGAGACCTGCATGGCGCCCAGGATCGCGGCGTCCAGGTGTCCGCCGCGGATCATGCCGAACGACAGCGCGGAGTCGAAGAACGAGGCCCCGGCCATCACCGTGACGGTTTCCTTGCCGGCATTGATCAGGTCCGGATCCTCGGCGCCGGCCTCGGGGTATGCACCCACGCCCAGGATCCCGTTCTCGCTGTGCAGCACGACGTGCACCCCGTCGGGCAGGTGGTTGGGCACGAGGGTCGGCAGCCCGATGCCGAGGTTGACGTGGCTGCCGTCGGCCAGTTCCCCGGCCGCGCGGGCGGCCATCTCGTCGCGGGTGAGCGGCACGGTGTTCCTCTCCGGAGGTCAGTCGGCGACGCGCACGGTGCGCTTCTCGATGGGCTTCTCGGTGTCCGGGCCCACCTCGAGGACCCGTTGCACGAAAATCCCGGGCAGATGGATCTCATCGGGGTCCAGCTGCCCGGCCGGGACGACTTGTTCGGCCTGGGCGATCGTGATCCGGCCGGCCATCGCGCACAGCGGGTTGAAGTTTCGGGCGGCCTTGTTGAACACCAGATTGCCGTGCGTGTCGGCCTTCCGGGCATGCACCAGGGAGAAGTCGGTGCTGATCGCCTGCTCCAGCACGTACTCCCGCCCTCCCCAGGCGCGCACCTCCTTGGCCGGCGAGGCGACCGCGATGCCGCCGTGCGCGTCGTAGCACCAGGGCAGGCCGCCGGTGGCCACCTGGGTGCCGACCCCGGCCGCGGTGAAGAAGGCCGGGATACCGACACCACCGGCGCGCAGCCGTTCGGCCAGCGTGCCCTGCGGGGTCAGCTCGACCTCGAGTTCACCGGAGAGGTACTGCCGGGCGAACTCCTTGTTCTCCCCGACGTAGGAACTGGTCATCCGCCGGATCCGCCCTGCGTGCAACAGGATTCCCAGCCCCCAGTCGTCGGTTCCGCAGTTGTTGGAGACCACGTGCAGGTCCCGTGAGCCGAGCTCGCACAGCGCCCGGATCAACTGCATGGGGTTGCCGGACAGGCCGAACCCACCGACGGCCAGCGAACTGCCGTCCGCGATGTCGGCGACCGCGGTGGCGGCATCGGCCACGAGCTTGTCCATGCGGCGCCTCGGCGAGTCGCGACCAGGGTATGTATGTGCACTTACTATCACAGGTATCGGGTTGACTGTATGCAGTCCTGCATAGAAGATGGGCTACGTCCCGGAACACCGCTGTGCCTTGTGTGGAGGCAGCTCATGCCCGTCGTGATCACCGTTGCGACGACCGGTCCGATTGCTTCCAAGGCCGACAATCCGTCGTTGCCGACCCAGCCCGAGGAGATTGCGGCCGCGGTGCACCGGGCCTACGGCCTCGGCGCGGCGGTGGCGCACGTCCACGTACGTGACGAGCAGGACCGGCCCACCGCTGATCTGAGCATCGCGCGTCGGGTGATGGACCTGATCGCCGAGCGCTGCCCGATCCTCATCCAGCTGTCCACCGGCGTCGGTCTCGGGGTTTCGTTCGAGGACCGGGAGAAGCTGGTCGAACTGCGGCCGCGGATGGCCACCCTGAACCCGTGCTCGATGAGCTTCGGGTCCGGGGAGTTCCTCAACCCGCCGGCCGGAGTGCGCCGCCTGGCCGCGCGGATGCAGGAGTTGGGTGTCAAGCCGGAGCTCGAGGTCTACGACACCGGCCACCTGGACACGGTGCAGCGGCTGCGCGACGAAGGTCTACTGGACGACCCGCTGCAGTTCAGCATCGTGCTCGGCGTGGCCGGCGGCGCGGCCGCGACCCCGGTGAACCTGGTCGAGATGGTGCGCCGCCTGCCGGAGGGCTGCGTCTGGCAGGTGATCGCGATCGGTCGCGCCAACCTCGCGCTGACCGGGATCGGGCTGGCGATGGGCGGCAACGCCCGGGCCGGCATGGAGGACACGCTCTACCTGGGCAAGGGGCGTCCGGTGCAGGGCAACGACCCGTTGGTCGCCCGCGCCGTGGCGTTGGCCAAGGACCTCGACCACGACATCGCCACGGTCGACGAGACCGTCAAGCGCCTCTGCCTGCCCGGCTGATTCAGCGCAGGGCGGCGAGGCGGCGGGCCAGTTCGGCGTCGCCCATCCCGCCCTTGTGCGGGCTGAGCTTCCCGGCCTTGTCCAGGAAGGCGAATGCGGGCTGCTCGGTGACGCCGAACCGGCGCCACAACGCGCCGTGCACGTCGACGAGTCAGGTCAAGCTGTCGATGTGCATCGCCGCGGCGGCTTCACGCATTGCCGCGGGGCCGGACAGTCCGGCGATCCCGACGAAGCTCACGCCCGGGCTCGCCTTGGCGGCGGCCAGCACGCCGGGTGCGAGGCGTTCGCAGTCCGAGCAGCCTGGCGCCCAGAACCACAGCAGGGCGCTGTGCCCGGCCAGCGAGGACCAGGAGAACGGTGCTCCGGCCACGGTTCTGGCGGTGAACCGCAGTGAGTCGGGGACCGCGGCGGGTGGGCTGGCGGTGCCCGGCGTGGTTTCGGGCACGGCGACTGGTGCCGAGGAGGCGGCGGGCGTGACCGCGTCGCTGCCACCGCCGCCGGCGAGCAGCAGTGGAGCGGCCACGATGGTGGCGAGCAAAATTCGGTTCACAGCGGGTTCCTTCGCAGGTCGGGGAAGTGACGGCCCGTCAGAGAAGGGCTCGGAACAGTGAGCGGTCGGGCAGGCGGCGTCTGCGCCGAGACCGCCGAGGGGTCGGTTCGGCCGGGCGGCCGAGCGGTTCGTAGCGGTAGTTGTCCAGCCCGATCAGCAGGGCGACGCCGGGCAGGAGCGGTGCGGAGTCGCCGGGTTCCAGGGGGACGGCCGGTCCGGCCGCCGTGGCCCAGCGGATACCCGGGGTTTCGGCCAGTGCGAAGGGTTCCCAGCCCAGGAAGACGATCCGTGCGGTCATGGCGGCGGTCGCCTCGTCGAGCGCCGAGGCGACCGTCGGCGCGCAGGCGGAGATGGCAACCTCCTCGCGCAGCAGTACCCGGACGCCGTCGGCGCGGACCAGTGCACCGACCACCGGCCGCGGCCCGACCGTTGATCCGGCGCTTCCCAACGCGGTGCCGCAAAACAGGCAGTGCCGCGCCCGGTCGTGGTTGAGGTGCCCACGCGAACAGCGCACGCCGGGCACGCCCAGGCCCGGTCCGCTCTCGGCCGCCGGCCCGGCGTGCGCAGCCGATCTCAGCGGCGGCACGTGAGTCGTCCGCCGTTGATCCGCCACCGGACGAACAGCACCCGCATCGGGCCTTGGGCGAACAACCACATCAGGACCCAGGCCGAGCCGAGCAGCAGCAGGAACGACGCCCCCGGAGCCCGGTGCACCCAGTGGCGCGGCAGGCGCCCGAGGGCGAGCCACACCGGCCCGGCCTCGGCCGTCACCGAGGCCAGCACGAGCACCGAGGGCCAGTCGCGGTCCCAGCGCAGTTGCTGAGCGCCGTGGTAGGCCAGTTCCCAAACCGAACCCAATAGCGCCATCACCGCCACCGTTGCCGCGGCCGATCGCACGGTGCTGCCCGGCGCAGCCGATCCGGGACGCAGCAGCAGCGCTAGGGCCACCGTCCACGGCAACGCAACCGCGGTGGCCAGGAACCAGCGGGTCTCCAGCCGGCCGCGCAGCGAAAGGATCACGCCGGACCCGCGGCCTGTCGGGCGGCGAACGCCGGACGCGGAACCGCTGCGCGGCGCCGACCGCGCGGCGGGGAGCCGGCCGTGGCGAAGCTTTCCTCGATCACCTTGCGGTCGGCCCAGGCGAACCACAACGCGCCGGCGAAGATCACGGTCCCCAGCACGTTGGCCACGAAGTGCCACCACACCCGGTACGTCCACAACCCGGGCCCCGGGTGCATGGCGCCGAACCAGGTCGAGACCCCGATCGCTCGCGGAGCGCCGAACCACACCGACAACGTCAACGACAGGTGCTCCAGGCCGTGCAGGCCCTGCATGATCACGCCCATCCGGCCCCATCGCCGGGCCCGCACGCCTGGCGCCCGGCAGGTCAGCACCATCACCCCGACCAGGCCGGCGAGGAAGATCATGTTGCCGACCAGGTGCAGGGTCTCCATGCCCAGCGCGGGTCGCGCGGTGTCGATTCGGCCGAAGCCGCGGGCCAACCCGCCGCCCCACGGGGTCATCCAGCCCGGCGAATTCGGGTGGGCCACCCAGTAGCCGACCTGGGCCAGGTGTTCCTGCAGGTGCCCGATCTGGCCGACGACGCCGATCAGCACGACGGCTCTCGCCCCACGCCAAACCTGCCGCCCGTGACCGTGGCGGTCGGCCACCATCAGTGCGAACACCGCTGCCCACATGACCACCGCCCACCACATCAGCAGCGCGGCGCCGATCATGTCCAACCGGGTGGCTTGCAGGTGATGCACCATCAGAACTCCTTGTGACGTTGAACGGACCGGGCCGCGACGGCGAACCGGGGATCAGGGTGCGCGTCCGCGCAGCCAGCGCCACCACCCGGCGACCGATCGGCGCATCCCGATCCGATCGCAGAACCCGAGACGGGCGAGTTCGTCGCACACCCGGAGCGCGCCGGCCTGCAAGCCCCAGAACGAGTCGACCGGCCCCACCCGTGACCCGAAGGTGATGGCGCCGGTGGCGTACATCCGGGCGGGCCCGTTGCGCGCTTCGCGGACCTCGAAGTTCTCGTCGACGGCAAGTCGGCCGTGCGAGTTGGCCCGTCCCAGTCGGGCGCGCAGCAGGTCGTCGACCAGTGGATGGTCGGCGATCCGGGCCGTCAGCCCGGTGCAGTCGATGAGGAAGGCGGCGGGCAGCGCGCACTGCAGCTCCGGGGTCTGCGCGTCGGCGACCCGCACCACGATGCCGCCATCCGCCGCCGGGGCGATCTCGGTGACGGTGCCGATCAGCACTCGGTAGAAGCCGTCCGCTCGGCCGCGCCGCAACTGTTCCTGCCAGTGTCGGCGGCGTGCGGTGGTGGTCGGGGCCAGCGCGGTGATCAGCGCGCCGCGGTCCTGCTCGTCGGCCAGACCCGCGACGCGGGTGCCGAGCTGGCCGCCGAGTGCGGCCTTGGGGAAGTTGAACGGTTGGTGGTCCCAGACGTTCGTGGGATCCGTGCCGCGCCGCCCGGGGTGCTGGACCAGGTGCACGACGTGGATGTCGCGACTGGAACGGTCGCGCACCTCCACCAGGCGGTCCAGCACGCGGGAGGCGGTGATGCCAGCGCCCCGGACCACCACGATCCCGCCCGCGCGGGCCAGGGTTCGGTAGACATGGTCGTGCGGCTCGTAGGCGTTGACGCATGAGAACCCGTCGCCGTGCTGGGCCCGGTAGCGGGCCAACTCCTCGGTCAGGCGCAGGCCCGCGTAGCCGAGACCGAGGTGCACGTAGCGGCTGCGGATAACCGAGCAGCAGTGCCCGTCGTCGTCCACGAGACTGAAGAAACCGCCCTCGCGGCGGGGCCGGATCACGGTGACCCGTCCCGGCATCAGCATCATGCCCCAGCCCAGGCGATCGGCCTCGGCGGTGATCCCGGCGTAGACGTGCCCGCTGACGGGCGTGAAGACCTCGGCGGCCACCGGTTCGGCGAGCACCCGCCACAGCGGCCGCGCCGACCGGCGGACCGCTGCCTCCTCGACGGCGTAGCCGGGGAAGCCCCACATCGAGTCCATCCGGGCCGCGGAGTCCGAGCGCAGCCGCTCCCGTTCGCCCAACTGCGCGGCCTGGGCCAACTGCCGGAACGAGTCGGCCGGGTCCGCGGTCGGCGAGACCACCCGCAGGTCGCGGGCGGCGACGCCGGCGACCCGCAGGGTGTGCACCAGGGCCAGGCTCGCCAGTCCGCCACCGACCGTGGTCAGCGTGGCATCGACCACCGGGAGGTCCGCAACGTCGTCGTCGGCCCAAACCGGTGCCGCCCGCAGTTCGGAGCGGCGGTCCGCGGCAACTGGCACTGCCCACGTCCCGGGGGAGGAGAAGAACTTGTCGATGTGCGCACCGCGACACTCGGTCCTGGGCCGCGTGCCGCGCTGCGTCGTGCCGAGAATGTATGTCGACATGCAGAATTGTCAAGGTCGTCACGAGCGACCGGAGCCGCGACGCGGGGCCGCGGAACTCTTGACATTTCTGTATGCCTGCATAAATGGTGGACCCTGTGCACGAGCTCCGTCCCGGCTGGTCGTGCGCGTATCGACAAACAGGATCCGACGTGGGCGAGCCCCCGACTCCCGCGGCGCGGCGTCGACCTTCGGCCGAACAGGACAGGACACGATGACGTCCACCATCACCGGTGCCAACCCGGCCCAACTGGCCACCGTCGAAGGCTTCCCGTCGATCAACCAGGAGGCGGCCGGCCTGCTCAAGATGGTTTGGCGGCTCTCCGAGATCGAGGACGACTGGACCAAGGGCGGGTCCATCCACCCGGCCTGGGACCGCTGGACCTACTGGCCCTACATGGCCAAGGTGACCTACAACCTCACGTTCGCCGTGCGGATGCTCGGCAAGATTGCGCAGGAGATCCCGGCCTGGCGCGAGATCTGCGCGTCCGCGGCGTCGAAGATCTCCGAGCGGATGAACGGCTACCCGTCGATCTACGACTGGATCGAGCAGAAGGGGCTGGACCCCAACCGCGACAAGTACCCGTACTTCTACTACCGGCACACGATGCCGTGGGGCACCGGCGGCTGGTACAACGCCCCGGGCTACGCCGGCAACGGCCTGCCGGTCACCATGCCCGGGTTCTTCGCCTCGATCATGTTGGCCCCGGTCGAACCGAACCCGGTGCACCCGTACACCTACGCCCACTCGCCGGCGGTCGGTCGGCAGTACGACCCGGACCCGGTCAAGGGCCACAACAGTTCGAACATGATGTACCGGGGCTACTACCTGGACCAGCTGGCGGTGGGTCTGGGCATCTCCGGCGACCACGAGAGGTGGGCCGGGAACCAGCACATCGTCTACGACGATGAGTTGCAGTGGGACTACACGGCGCAGGAGATCGCCGACATCCTCAACGACAACTTCCTCGCACCCATGGACGAGGGCGGGTCGCTGATGATGTTCGGCATCGACTGCGAGGTCGGCAAGGTATTCCCGTTGTGCGTGGGCGTGGCCGGGCTGGGCCACCGGTTGTGGGACGCGCTCAACGGCACCCAGACCCAGGTCGGCTACCAGCGTTACCTGGACTTCTCCAAGACCTGGGTGTTCGGCGGTAACGAGACGCCGGAGGACCCCTACACCTGGGGCACCGTCTACTACGACCGCGACATCAACGTCGCACTGAACCAGCCGCAGAACGACATGCCTTGCTTCTGGAGCACGGTCGCGTACAACACCACCCCGTTCGAGTCGGCCTGGTCGGAGAAGATCCTGCGCGACTGCATCGCCAAGTTCGGCCAGCAGGACGACCGGGGCCTGGCCATTCGGCACTCCCCGCACATCGCCGGGCCGCTGACCCTGGACGACCAGTGGGGGCAGGCGTTCGGAATCGCGACCGCCTACGAGCTGGGCGACGTGGACACGTACAACGCGCTACGTGCCTACGTGGACGCCGCCTGGGAGCCGTGCCACGAGGACGGCGAGTTCGCCTACCACTTCAACCTCGGCGAGGCGTGGCCGCGCGGCATCATCAACCACATCCTCGGGTTCTCCGCGTGTGGAGGGCCCGGCAGCACGGGGCGGATGTACAACGAGCCGAACCTGAAGAAGTTCGAGCAGCCTACGCTCTCCGGCGTGGACTACCCGAACCTGACGATCCGTCAGGCTTCGTACGACGAGAGTAGCCGCCGTCTCGCGGTCACGGTGTGCGCGGGTCAGGACGCCAGCCCGCTGGGCTCTCCGACCACGCTCACGGTCACCAACCTGCAGGGCGCACCGCGGGTGTTGCTCGACGGTGTGGAGACGAATTCGTTCAACGAAAAGGGGAACGGGACCATCGTCATCGACACGACCATCGGCGAGCACACCGTCGTGGTCTCGCACTGACGGCGGTCGTCGAGCCTCATGACCGTACTTCGGAGCACCCGGCCCGCCACCTGCGGGGACCCCGCCGCGGGTCGGGTGCTCCTGATCGGTACCTACGACCTGGGGCATCAGCCCTTCGGGCTGGCCTCCCCGGCGGCCTGGCTGACCGCCGCCGGGCACCGGGTCGACTGCCTGGACCTGTCCCGCTCCGCGCTGGACGCCGAGCTCGTGGCGCAGGCCGCGGTGGTCGCGTTCCACATCCCCATGCACACTGCGACCCGCTTGGCGATCGACGCTTGCGCAGCGGTGCGGGCGATCAACCCGGATGCCAGGATCTGCTTCTACGGCCTGTACGGGCAGGCCAACCTCGAGCACCTGATCGCGTTGGGCGCCGACGCGGTGATCAGCGGCGAGTACGAGGCCGAGCTGGTCGGCTGGGTGACCGACACCGTCGGCTCGCCGATCCCGGCCGCGCGTCGGCTGACCTCGTTGGACCGGTTGGACTTCGCGGTGCCCGACCGCAGCAGCCTGCCGCCGCTCGCCGAGTACGCCCAGCTGGCGCTCGGCCCGGAGCGGCGGGTGGTGGGCTACACCGAGACCACCCGTGGTTGTCGGCATCTGTGCCGGCACTGCCCGGTCGCGCCGGTCTACGGAGGGAAGGTCCGGGTCGTGCAGCGCGACGTGGTGCTCGCCGACATCGCGGCACAGGTCGCGGCCGGCGCCGAGCACATCACCTTCGGTGACCCGGACTTCTTCAACGCCAGTGCACATGCGATGCGCATCGTCGAGGATCTGCACGCCCGCTGGCCGCAGCTGACCTACGACGTCACCATCAAGGTCGAACACCTGCTGCGGCACGCGAAACTGCTGCCCGGCCTGGCCGCCACCGGGTGCCTGTTCGTCACCAGCGCGGTCGAGTCTGTCGACGACACCGTGCTGAGGATCCTCGACAAAGGCCATACCCGTGTGGAGTTCGAGGCCTCGGTCGCGGCCTGCCGGGCCGCCGGGGTGAGCGTGAACCCGACTTTTGTCGCCTTCCACCCGTGGCTGACCCGAGCCGGACTGTTGGAGACCTTCGCGGTGCTCGACAACCTGGACCTGGTCGGCTCGCTGGCCCCGATCCAACTGACCACCCGGTTGTTGGTGCCCGAAGGTTCGCTGCTGCTGGACCTGCCCGAGCATGCCCACCTGTGGCAGGACCTGGACCGCGCCCGCCTGGTCCACCCCTGGGTGCATCCCGATCCGGAGATGGACGAGCTGCAACACCGGCTCGCGGCCGAGGTCGCCGACGCGTGCCGCGAGGGCGCCGACCGGTGGACCGCGTTCGACCGGCTGTGGGCACTGGCAGGCGGGATCCCGCCCACGCGCCTGGCCCGTCCCGAGCAGATCGTCCCGCAGTTCCTCGAGCCCTGGTTCTGCTGCAGCGAACCTGTGGACGAACTCGTCACCGGTTGGAACATCCCCGAACCGCAGGAGGTCGCCGCCGCGTCCGACTAGACCGCCCACGGGCGGTGCATGAATTTCTCAACCTGCTTGCCGATCTGCCGTGCTTCCTGGGCGCCGGCTGTCGGCGCCGAGACCTTTCGACATGACCTGTACCCGGAGGCACAGTGCCCGAGATCAGCACGAACAAGCGCATCAACGATTTCCTCGCCGACGAGGGCAAGCTGCTCATCAACAACGAGTGGCGTTCGGCCCTCTCGGGCAAGACGTTCGACACGCCGAACCCGACGACCGGGCAGACGTTGGCCACGGTGGCCGACGCGCAGGCTGAGGACGTCGACGCGGCGGTCGCCGCTGCCCGGACGGCGTTCGAGGGCGAGTGGAGCGCCCTGACGCCCAGTGCTCGGGCGAAGTACCTGTGGAAGATCGCCGACCTCATCGAGGAGCACGCCGAGACTCTGGCGGAGCTGGACTCGCTGGACAACGGCAAGCCGAAGCTGCAGGCGCAGTTCGTCGACGTGGCCGTCTCGGCCGACGTGTTCCGGTACATGGCCGGCTGGTGCACCAAGCTCGAGGGCAACACGATGACCGTGTCTACCCCGTACGCCCCGGGGGCGATGTTCCACTCCTACACGCTGCGTGAGCCGCTGGGTGTGGTCGGTCTGATCATCCCCTGGAATTTCCCGTTGATGATGTGTGCATGGAAGTTGGCCCCGGCGCTGGCGTGCGGGAACACCGCGGTGCTGAAGCCGGCCGAGCAGACCCCGCTCTCCGCGCTGTACCTGGGCGAGTTGCTGATCGAGGCCGGTCTGCCGGCCGGGGTGGTCAACATCCTGACCGGACAGGGCGAGACCGCCGGCGCACCGTTGTCCGCGCACGAGGACGTGGACAAGATCTCCTTCACCGGATCCACCGAGGTGGGCAAGCTGATCCTGGGTGCAGCCCGGGGGAACCTGAAGAAGGTCACCCTGGAACTCGGTGGCAAGGCTCCCAACATCATCTTCGCCGACGCCGATGTGCAGGCCGCGGCTGAAGGCGCGGCGAATGCCATCTTCTTCAACCAGGGGCAGGTCTGCTGCGCTGGTTCGCGGTTGTACGTCGAGGCTCCGATCTATGACCAGGTGATCGAGACGCTGTCGACCATCGCCCGCTCGATCAAGGTCGGTGACGGCCGGGAGGCCGACACCGTCATGGGTCCGCTGGTCTCGGCCGAGCAGTTGGCCCGGGTGTCTGGGTTCGTCGAGGGTGGCCTGGCCGACGGAGCGACTGCCTCCGCCGGCGGTGCGCGCATCGGCGGCGGCGGGTACTTCTTCCAGCCGACCGTGTTGACCTCGACCCGCCCGGACATGGCCGTGGTGCAGGAGGAGATCTTCGGTCCGGTGGTGGTCGCCAACCGTTTCGAGAACCTGGAAGAGGTGGTGGCCGCGGCCAACGACTCCATCTACGGGCTCTCGGCCGGGGTCTGGACCAAGGACATCTCCCGGGCCCACCGGGTCGCGAAGCGGATCCAGGCCGGGACGGTGTGGATCAACTGCTTCAACGTCCTGGACGCCTCGCTGCCCTTCGGTGGCTACAAGCAGTCCGGCTGGGGGCGCGAGTTCGGCCACGAGGTCCTGAACGCCTACACCCAGACCAAGTCCGTCGTCGCAATGATCTGACGTCCCGTCACCCATTCCGAGCAGGAGGAACCCCGCCATGGCAAAACTGGTCGTGCTCTACCCGCAACCGACCGATGGCGCACAGTTCGAGAAGCTGTACGCCGAGGAACACGTCCCCTTGTGCCAGGAGAAGCTCAAGGGCATGAAGTTGGCCGTCACCCACATCAAGGCCTCGGCCGCGGGCGACCCGCCGTACCACCTGATGGCTGAGGTGTGGGCCCCGTCCATCGAGGCGCTGCAGGGTTTCCTGAGCACCCCCGACGGCCAGGAGGTCGCCGGCCACGCGTTCCGGATCTCCACGGGCGGGCCTCCGGCCGTGCTGTTCACCGAAGAGGACGTCCACCAGTTCTGAGAGGCCCCGCAGGTGGGGGCGGCGCCGGGATGCGCCGCCCCCACCCTCGGACGGATGAATCAGGGAGAAGGGAATGGTCAGCCGTACCGATGTTCGGCAGCGGATGGTGAGCGCGGGCGAGGAGCTGCTCAGCCACCGCGGATACGGAGTCACAATGCTCGACGTGGTCGAGCGGGCGCAGGCCCCGCGTGGGTCGATCTACTACCACTTCCCGAACGGCAAACAGGAACTCGCCCTGGACGTGGCCGCGAAGGTCACCCGCGAGGTCGACCTGCTCGTCTCGCGGACCGCGCTGAAGGTGCCGGACGCCACGGCTTTCCTGCAACGCCTGGTCGAGCACCACTGCAAACGACTGATCGCATCCGGCTATGAGCTGGGCTGCCCGCTGATGGGAATCATCGCGACCGGCGAGGCGGAGACCCCGGAACTGGCCGGCGCGGTCGATCTGGCGTTCTCGACCTGGATCGGTTGCATCGCCGATGCCCTGACGGCCAAGGGTTTCGCCAATGAGCCGGCCGCGCACCTGGCGAACCTGGTCGTGAGCGGGATCGAGGGTTGCATCATGGTTGCGCGGGCCCGCCGCTCACCGGCGCCGTTCGTCGACCTCGGCCGTTCGATCCCGCTGCTGGTGGCCGGAGCTCTGGCCGGCGTGGGAATCTGAGCCCGACGTGGAGTTCCTGATCCGCACCCGCCTGACCCGACCGGAGTCGGCCACCGACGAGCAGGTCGCCGAACTGATGGCCGCGGAGAAGGCGCGCGGCACCGAGTTGATGGACGCCGGGGTGCTCAAACGCCTCTGGCGGGTTCCGGGTGAGTGGGGGGCCTGGGTCCTGTACGAGGCCGCGGAAGCCACCGAACTGCACGACGTGCTGACCTCGATGCCCTTGTGGAAGTGGATGAAGGTCGAGGTCCACCCACTGGCCCGGCACCCGTTCGACCGTGGCTGACCGACGATGACAATTAGGTATGTAAACATACAAATTCCTGAGACGGCGCCATGTCGTTCGTGTGCACTGATCACGACCGGTGGACCTTCGCTCGGCACCGGTCCCCAGGGAAGGAACCCTCGTTGAGTACACATCATCGGTCGCCGCAGGCGACCCCGTCCCGCCGCAGACTGCTGGCGGGGACGCTGGCAGGTGTAGGCGATGCGCTGTTCATGGGAACCGGTGGTGGTGCGCTGTTCGGCACCGACCGCGCGGCCGCGAAAGCGCCTGCCGGACCGGCTGCGCTGACCGCGCGGACCGGGAAGAGTCGGAAGGCGAGCTACAACCGCTCACTGCAGAACGCCGGCGCCGGAATGCACGTCGGCCCGGACACCGCGATGGGCATCTCGACCTTCGCCCTGAACAAGATCTCGGTGACCTGCGGTGTCGGATCCCTGGGCAACTCGCCGGGGGCCGTACCGATGAGCGCCACGATGCCGACCGGACTGGCCACGTCGGGCCCGTTCGCGATGATGATGTATTCCACCGCGGTCCAGAGCTTCGTCATCGACCGGAAAGCCCGATCGTTGACGGCGACCGGAACGATGCGGTCGATCACCGCCGCCGGCAGTCAGATCATGGAGGACGTGCTGCACCCCTTCGTCGCGGTCGGACTCGACAAGCAGGGCCGGGCCGCGGACGAGTTCTACCTGCACTTCCAGACGCCTTTCTGGAACGCGAACAATCCGATGGCGACGAAATCCAATCTCAAGGATTCCTGGGCGATGTTCGGCTCGCCGATCCTGTTCGGTGAGATCAACGTTGTGTGAGGTGCCCCGTTCGGCCGGGCAGGAATGCTCGGTGATTCGTACCCGGTACGCCGATCTCGGCACCGAGTACAAGGCGCTCCGCCTGCTCGATGTGCTGCGGCGGGACCGGAACATGCGCGGTGGCGGTAATCCGGTCGCCTGCGGTCCGATCCGTCCGGTGCTCGAGCGACACCGCGGAGTCGGCAGGGGTTGAGCTGTGCGGGCCGGTGCGGCGCGCGGTCATCCGGTCGCGTCGCACGGGTTCCGGCGCGGTTCCTGAAACCAATTCCGGGCGGCACGCGGCCGTCAGTCCGTGCGGGGAGGTGAGGTGCTGATGCCCCCTCGGGGCCGGGCCACGTCCGTGCCCGAGGCGGTCCGCGAGCGCATGCTCGCATGGCGGGATGCCGGCTGGAGCCTGGCCCGAATCGCCGACCAGTTGAACCGGGACGGGGTGGACACGCCGACCGGGCGCGCCGGGTGGTACGCGCAGGGCGTCCGGCAGGTCGTCGAGGCTGAGCGCCGCCGGCGGTTCGGGGGAGAGCCGGGTCAGCTTGCCGCCGGGCCGGTGGTGGAGCTTCGCCTGCGCGCCTGCGGCTTGGACAGCCGGTGCTTCCCGGACCTGGCCAAGGCCATCTGCTTCATGGTCCAGGCCGCCGGTGGCGACCTCATGGAAATCACTCTCATCGATCCCGAGACCGTCGAAGGATCGACTCCGGATCAGCTTTCCTGAGCGTTTCCCTGAATTAATTCAGGCTGCCGTCCGGGGCGAGGGAGCGGCCTCGTGCGTTGCGCGCTCATGAATCGTGTCTTGACAGGAGGAACGACACGTATCTACGGTTAGTATGTATGCATACTAATAAATCATTATTGAATTAGATAAATCCTGTCCCGTCCCGACGGTAAGGAAATCATGTGACCAGAACAGTCCCTGCGCTGCGTAAATCAGTCCCGGTGATCGTTGCGTCAGGCCTGCTGCTCAGCGCTTGCGGCAGTGGTGGTTCGGGCTCGGTCGTGGCTTCGGCCCCGGCGCCGGATCCGGCCTCCGCGAACACCGCCGCCAGTGCCCCGGCGAGCGGCGCGGCAGCAATCAAGGATGCGGCCCCGGCCGCCGCAGCCCCGTCGTCGACCGCGCGGACCGCGGTGTCGACCACGGAGAAGACCACCACCGCTGCGACCTCCTCGAGCACCAGGGCGACCAAGGCAGTGTCGACTGCCCACAAGGCGGCCGCTGCCCAGGCACCGGCGACTGCGGCCGGCGCCAAGCCGGCACCGAAGGCCACTGCGGCGAAGGTCTCGGCCGAGGACCAGAAGGTCTACGACGCCACCGACGGGGCCACCGACATCGGTGTCACCAAGGACTCCATCAAGCTTGGCTCGGTCAGCATGCACGGCATGGCGCTGGGCAACGTGCTTGTCCTACCCGTGGTGCGCGGCAACCTCGGCACGATCTCGGCGATCAACGACCGCGGCGGCGTCCTCGGCCGCCGGCTCGCGCTGACCGACTGCGACGACGGTCCGGGCGAGGTCTCGCGGGCCAAGGCCTGCATCAAGAAGCTGGCCGGCCAGGACAAGGTTTTCTCGCTCGTGTCGGCCATCGACTGGGCCACCGCATCGATCCACGACGACCTCGCGCAGATGCAGTTGCCGTACGTCGGGGTCTGGGCCTACTCGCAGACCGAGTGGCAGGACCCGTTCATGTTCCCGACCCACATGTCGATGATCCATGAGGCCATGGCCGGTGCGCACTGGGCGTCGGACACGATCAAGCCGAAGACCTACGGCCTGATCTGCCTGACCAGCCCGGAGATGCAGCTCGCGTGCAACGAGGTCCAGAAGATCATGGACGCCTCGGGCTCGAAGATGGTGAAGCGGGCCGACGTCTCGATCTCGGAGACCTCGATGAGCGCGTACGTGCTCTCGTTCCGGGCCGCGAACCCCGAGCACATCATTCACTACGTGATCAATCCGGCCACGATGGCCAAGTTCATGGTCGAGGCGGCTCAGCAGGGCTACTACCCGCCGAAGGGGATCAGCGGCAACCATTTGGCCGCCGAGGTCCTCGGGTCGCTGTTCGGCGCGTTTCCGGTGAATCGCTACTGGACCAACACCACCTACAAGCTGTGGGGTCCGGAGTTCATGGCAACCATGAACAAGTACGCGCGCGGCAACCGCGGCACGAACCATCACATCGTGCAGGCGGGCTACACCGGGATCAACGTGTTCGCGGTGGCCGCCCGTGAGGTCGGGCCGAATCTGACCCGCAAGAAGCTCATGGCCCAACTGGGCAACGGCACCGTCTGGCAGGCCGATTCCTCGCTGGACCAGCGGTTCTCCTACGTGCCCTCCGAGCGGAGCGGCAACGACTGGAGCCACGATTACGGCCAGGGTCGCGAGTTCATGTACAAGTACACGTCCACCAACACCGTCTCGAACCCGGACGGCTCGCCGGTCGGCTTCGACCCGGCGGAGAACTTCATCATCAACACGAACAAATGAACAAGTAGTCATCCGCGACACGCGGCGGGGTGGACGTCCGAGGACGCCCACCCCGTCGGTGTTCGCGGTGCAACCTGGCAGTCGCACGCCGCCGCGCGTGCTGCGATCTTCGACTACATCGAAAGCTGGTACAACATCAGACGCAACCACTCAGCGCTCGGCTACCGCAGCCCCGCCGCCTTCGAGAACACCGCCCGCCCCGCGGCGGCCTGACCGACACAACCACCGTGTCCGTCAAAGCGGGTCACTCCCACAGATCAGGTGTCCGTGGAAGCGGGGCAGGCACCGATCGGGCCTGGCGGTGTGGTCGTGGTGGAGACGAAATGGTCCTCGCGCCCGCAGCTGGAGCCACCTGAGGCTCGCGTGATCGAAGCCGCCGGGCGTACCGCCGATTGTGCTCGCATGATCCGATTTACCTCAAGCCGCAGGGCATCGGGTCGGTGACGCCGCTGCTGATCCTGTGGGGCGGATCGGTCGAAGGCACGGGCCGATCCTGAGTAGATCCGGTTACCGGCGCGGCCATCGTGTGCGGTACCGAGGCGCTGCGGCAATGGCCCGCCGCCGTCCTGGAGGACGTTCTGACGGCCATTCAGATCAGGGTGACGTGGGCAAAGCTGGCGGACCAGGTCGACCGACGGGACCTCAACACTCCACCCCTCCCGGGGACGATGGAGTCGTCTCCACCCGCACCCTGATCAGGTTGGGGTGCCGGTGTGGCCGCGTTCCTCACCGTCGGAGCGGTGGTCACCACCGTGCCCGAACTGATCGCCGTCGCCGGGGTACCGGCGTTGGCCGTCGGGGCTGGCGTGGCCGGTTGCCGAGCCCGCGCCCGCCTGTTGGCAACCGGTTGGCTGGCGGGCGGGCGCTCGCGTTTGCTCGGGCTCAGCTGACCTTCTTCTGGGGTGCCCCGCCGGAAGCGTGCTTATCAGGAGGTGCAGTGGGGCGGGCGGGGTGGCCTCCTGGGGTGGCGCACCCCGCCCGTCGGGCTCAGTCCCCGTTCGCGTTGCCCGTCCCATTGCCGGTCGCGTCAGCGCTGGTGCTCGTGCCGGTGGTGCCGCAGTTGGCGGCGGTGTTGTGCGGGTTGCCGACACCCTTGCACCAGCCCGGGGGCACCGTGCCGGTGCTGGGGCTCGCGCTGCCACTGCTGTTCGTGCCGGTAGTGCCGCAGTTGGCGGCGGTGTTGTGCGGGTTGCCGACACCCTTGCACCAGCCCAGGTGCAGCCCGTTGCCCGGTGCCCCGGTAGGCGACGGCGCAGCGGTGGGGGTCGTGCTGCCGGTGGTAGGCGAAGCGCTCACCGCAGCCGTGGAGCCGAGCACCCCGGAGCAGAATGCCGGCAGTTGGGTCAGGCCACCGGCCGCGGTGATCAACCGACTGAAGGCCGCGCTCTGGTCGGCCTTGCCGGGGTTGTTCAGGGCATTGCCCTGGGTCGCGGCCTGGCACAGCCCGGTCCAGTCCGAGGCGCCGACGGTGCTTCCGGAGCCGCTGCCCTCGTGACCTGACGTAGTTGGCGCCGTGCTGGGCGGTGTGACTGTCGCGGAGCCGGTCACCGGTCCGGTTCCCGGTACGGGCAGTGTCCCCGTGCCGGCGGCGAGTGCCACCCCGCCGGTGGCGGTGACGGCGACCGCGATCGCGGCGGCCTTGACGGTGAGCAGGCGGGCGAGGTTGTGCATCATGTTCGGACGTCTCCTGTCCTGGACGGCTGGTTGGAGACGAGCGGCCCGGAACGCGGCCAGTGCCGCCTCCTCCCCGCGGAGCTCCCCGACGGCGGCCGGGGCGATCGCGGTGAACAACAACTCGCGTAACGCGGCGGTCTCGGTCGGGTCGACCGAGGGTAGCTCGGCGAGCAGCTCGGCCACAGCGTCCGGCCGGGCGGTCCAGGTGGAACCACCGGCCGAGGGCCCGCGGCGCCACTTGCGGTTGTTCGGGTTCTCGCTCATCTCACTGTCCTCAGCGCAGGGTCCTCGATTTGTGTCACACCCAGCGCCACCGGAGCCGCGTCACGGTCAACGAGGAGGGCTCGCAGGCGGGTCAGGCCGCGGTGCGCCGCGGTGCGCACGGCCCCGGCTCGCTTGCCGAGCACGGCACCGGCAGCCTCCGCGTCCAGGCCGATCAGCACCCGCAGCAGGACGGCCTCGGCCTGATCGATGGGAAGTGAGGCGATCAGTGTGAGCGCCCGATCAGTGTCGAGCCGCGACAGCGCGGCCTGGGCGACGTCATCGCCCGACGGGCGGTCGGTGACCTCGTCGGGTCCGAGCAGGGACTGCTTCGGGCGGCAGCTCGCGCGGCGCAGCTCATCGAGGGCACGATTGCGGGCGATGGTCGCCGTCCAGGCCCGGAACGCGTCGATGTCACCGGTGAAACGGTTCATGTCCCGGGTGATCTGCAGCCAGGCCTCAGCCACCACGTCCTCGGCATCCTTCCCGGCCAGAACCCGCACGTAACGCAGCAAGCCCGGCGTCAACGATCGATACAACGCGCTGAAGGCCCGCTCGTCCCCGGCACGGGCGGCGTCGAGCACCCTGTTCAGCTCGTCCGCGTCCCCGCTCGGCGGTTCGGGCACACGGTCGTGGGCCGAAGATCTGGGGTGCAGCAAGATCGATCCAATCCAGTGCGTACCTGGGTTCCCCGGCATCCGAGGGCAAGGAACTGTCCGATTCGATGATCAGCCGCTCACAGCCGGCCCGCCAATCCGCGATCCGGCCGATTCGGGATCGTCCTTCCGGCCCCTGCCCCCGCCCATGGACCGCAGGCAGCACCAGGCGAGCAGCGCCACACGAGTCCCACATCCGCGGTGCACGACACTGTTCCGGGCTGGGGGACTGTCCGGCGGCCTGGGGATTTCCCCGCCACAAGGGATTCCCGACAACAGACTTGCCGGTCAGAGTTTCCGCAGGTCAACGGCCGTTTCGGGGCGTTCTGTAAATCCGTCGCGATTCTCAATCCGTTTGTCAAGC
>DATAUG010000229.1:0-2007 GCA_036268355.1 Sporichthyaceae bacterium | reverse complement strand
TCCGCCGCCGCGCGCGGCGGCGCCGAGACCTCTGGCGACACCCCGGTCGACGAGGCAACCCAGCGCATCGCGCGCGCGATCGTCGATGACCTCGACCCGCAGGCCGGGAGCGCTCGCAGCGACGGCGAGGACCTATCAGTGTCGGTGTGGACGACCGCGCAGACCTCACCGTCCGCCCAGCGCAAGAACCGCTACACGCCCGATTCCACCGCACACTCGGCGAAGATGCTCCCGGCCGTCGCCGCGCACGCCATCGCCCACTACACGAAGCCTGGCGACCTGGTGCTCGACCCGATGTGCGGGATCGGCACCACGCTGGTGGAGGCCGTGCACGCCGGGCGCCGGGCGGTCGGCATCGAGTACGAGCCGCACTGGGTCGACGTCGCCCGCGCCAATCTCGACCTCGCCCGCGACACCGGCGTCGACCACGACGGGCGGGTGTTCCACGGCGACGCGCGCCAACTCGCTTCCCTGCTGCCGCCGGAGTACGTCGGGCAGGCCGCACTCGTCGTCACGAGCCCGCCCTACGGGCCCTCGACACACGGCCAGGTCTCGGTGACGCCGGGCGGCGGGGTGCAGAAGTACCACCACCTCTACGGCAACACCCTCGACCGCGGCAACCTCGCCAACATCGGCCACCACCGCGTGCTGGCCGGGTTCACCCGCATCCTCGCCGGCCTGGCCGGCTACCTGCGGCCCGGCGGGCACATCGCCATCACCATCCGCCCATGGCGCGAACACGCCGAACTGATCGACCTGCCCTCCCAGATCCTGGCCTGCGGCCGACAGGCCGGACTGATCCCGGTCGAGCGATGCGTGGCGCTGCTCGCGCGGGCCGCCGAGCAGGACCTGGTCGCCCGCGGCAGCTTCTTCCAACGCGACTTCATCCGCAAACAGCGCGAGGCCGGACTGCCCCTGCACCTGATCGCACACGAGGACGTGCTAAGCATGTTGCCAAAAGTTCTGTCTGTAACCCACACAGGTCCCCTGTGAACGTGAAGAACCCCGTCGGGTTGAATCCGGTTACCACACCAAGATCAACCCGACGAGGCCACAACAAGTATGCGCCCGGCGCACATCTACGCCACGCTGACCCCGACACAACACAATGACCTGATCACCGCCCTGCACGGACCCTGGCGAGTCGCCACCCGCATCGTCATCGTCCTACTCTCCGCCGCCGGAATGAGCGCATCCGAGATCGCCGCGCTCCTGCACTACGACCCCGTCACCGTGCGTCGATGGATCCCCCGCCACACCGACCAAGGCATCGAGGCACTGCCCGACCGCCCACGCAGCGGACGCCCCCGCCTGGGCAGCCGGCGACTCGGACAGCGCATCACTACCCTGTTGCAGACCCCGAAAGCCTGGACCACCGCCCGCGTCTGGCGCGCAGCCGGACGACCCTCGATGAGTCTGCGGACCTTCTACCGGCGGTTACGCGAACAAGCCCGCTGGTGCCGGCCCCGACTGATCGCCAAAGGCGACCCCAACCACGACACCGTCTGCGCCACCATCCGCGAGCCCATCAACGCTCTACCCGAGGGGTCGGTGGTACTGGCCGAGGACGAAACCCACCTGGACCTGCTTGCACGGGTGCGTGCCTGCTGGATGCCCACCGGGATACGCCACCACATCCTCACCCCCGGCAGCAACATCCGCCGCACCGTGCACGGCGCGATCAACCTGGCCACCGGTGTCTGGCACCACCACGTCTCGGTCAAGAACGTCTCCGTGGTGTTCTGCTACTTCCTCCAGCAGCTACTCGATGCCTACCCTGATGCGCCGGTCGTGGTGGTGCTCTCCGACAACGGCACCACCCACCACAGTGGAATCACCCTGCGCTGGCTGGCCGCACATCCCCGGCTGCTGCTGATCGAGGGCGCGAAGTACAGCCCGCAGGACAACCCGGTCGAACGGGTCTGGGCCGGACTCAAACACCACCTCGCCAACACCGCGCCCGCGACCATGGCCGACCGGATCCGCCAAGCCCACGCCTACTTCAGT
>DATAUG010000228.1:0-38110 GCA_036268355.1 Sporichthyaceae bacterium | reverse complement strand
CCGTGGGTGAGGCACGGCCCTTGCTCGGTGCTCGCCGGAGTGGACGGTCTCAACTCGGCCCACGTTTTACCGGCACGATTGCGCGAACGCAACCGATATTCCCTCGCCACTGTTGTTTGCCCGACGATGAACAAATCCGGGGTCCATTCGGGTGGTTGCGGACCGGATCTCGCGGACTTGTCGGTCGCTGCGGTTATCGTCGTATCCGGTCCAGTGGCGATGGAGCGGTTGTGATCGAGGTCCGGGGACTGTCGAAGAAATACGGGGACAAGGTTGCCGTCCGCAACCTTTCGTTCACCGTACCCGCAGGCGTCGTAACGGGTTTTCTGGGACCCAACGGGGCCGGCAAGTCCACGACCATGCGGATGATCGCGGGCCTGGACTCACCGTCCGCCGGGTCGGTCACGGTCAACGGTCGGGAGTATCGGCGCTCGCGCGCGCCCATGGCCGAGTTGGGGATCCTGCTCGAGGCGCGTTCGGTCCACACCTCCCGCACCGCCTTCCACCACCTGCTCGCCCTGGCCCGCAGCAACGGAATTCCGCGCCGACGCGTCGACGAGGTCATCGAACAGGTCGGCCTGCGCGACGTCGCCCGCAAGCGAGCGGGCAAGTTCTCGCTGGGCATGGGCCAACGCCTCGGCATCGCGGCTGCCCTGCTGGGCGACCCGCGAACGGTGGTGCTCGACGAGCCGATCAACGGCCTGGACCCGGACGGCATCCGTTGGGTCCGCCTGCTGCTGCAGGATCTCGCCGCCCGCGGGCGGACCGTGTTCCTGTCCTCGCACCTGATGTCGGAGATGGCCCTGACCGCCGAGCGGCTCATCGTGATCGGCCGGGGGCGCCTGATCGCCGACACGACCGTGGCGGAGTTCACCTCCCGGGCCTCCGACGGCCGCGTCCTGGTGCGCTCGCCGCAGGCCACCGAGTTCGCGGCCGTGTTGGCCGGCCCCGGGGTCCAGGTGGAGGCGGTCGCGCCGGGCGAGTTGGCCGTTCGCGGGTTGTCTGCCGAACGCATCGGGGCCTTGGCCTGCGACCACCGCATCGTGGTGCACCAACTGAGCCTCGCCGAGGTTTCGTTGGAGGAGGCGTTCATGGCCTTGACCGCCTCCGCGGTGGAGTACATCGCCGAACCGGTCGGAGGAGCTTCATGACGAGTACCGGCCAGGTGTCGCCCCCGCAGACCGTCACCGGGAGCCAATCCTCGTCGGGCAAGCCCGCTGCGCCGCTGGTGATCAACGCCCAGGCGTTGGCCGGGCACCGACGGTCGGTCTGGCGGCCGCTGACCTACGGCTTGATGTTGATCACGTTCGCCACTGCGTTGACCGTGTCCGCGCCTTCCAGCAGTTGGTGGTGGCTGTACGGGCTGGCGTGCGAGTTCCTCGGCGTCGCTTTTCTGCCCGTGGCGGCGGTGCGGCTGCGGCAGGCCCGCGACCTGACGGCGGCCACCGCCGCGCTCGAGGCGAGCGGTGGCGTGATCGGGCCGTTCCGGCCGGTGCCGGCGCCGGCTCGACCGCTCGACGACGGGCCACGGACCGTGCGGGTTGCTGCCGTGTCGCCCAAGCCGTCAGCGACCGGGGGAGTGCCCGGCGTGCGGGTGACCACGCTGCGGGTGATCCGCTCGGAGTGGACCAAGTTCCGATCGTTGCGGTCCAACAAGATCGTGGTGTTCGTGTCGGCGCTGCTGGTCGTCGGCATCGCGGCGGCGGTGGCGGCGGTGCTGAACAACCAGTGGGACAAGTTGACCCCGGATACCCGCAAGCAGTTCGACCCGGCCGTGGTCCCGATGGCGGGCGTCGGCATGGCCCAGTTCGCGGTCGGCGTGCTGGGTGTGCTGTTCATGAGCGGCGAGTACTCCACCGGGATGATCCGGTCCTCGCTCACCGCCGTGCCGCAGCGGCTGCGGTTCGCGCTCGCGAAGCTGGTGGTGCTGGTCGGCGTGGTGGGCTCGGTGTCCGTGGTCGCCACGGCCTGGGCATTCGGTTTGGCTCAAGGGATCTGGGCGCACCGGCACATCGGGACCCGATTGGGGGCGCCGCACACGCTGCGCCCGGTGCTCGGTGCCGCGCTCTACCTCGTCTTGATCGCAGTGCTGGGCATGGCGCTGGGCCTTCTCCTGCGACACACCGCCGCCGCGATCACCGCCCTGGTCGGCCTGCTGTTCCTGGCCCCGCTCGTTACGAACTTCCTGCCCGCCCAGGTCGCTGTCACGGCGACCAAGTTGCTGCCGGCCGCGGCCGGGCAGGAGTTCTGGTCCAAGCCGCACGGCTCCTGGACCGGGTTGGCGATCCTGCTGGTTTGGGTCGGCGGGATGTGTCTGTGCGGCGTCTCGCGCCTGCTCGGTGAGGACGTCTGACGGATCACCAGACCAGGGGCGCCAGGCGGTGGCGCACCTTCGCCCGGTAGTCCGCGTAACCGAGCAGATTGCTGGTCAGGAAGCGTTCCTCGTCCTGCAGTCGGACGACAACGGTGAGCCCGAATCCCAGTGCCCCGATCAGCCCCCACCAGGAGCCGAGGGCGGGCGCCATTCCGCCGACCATCAACAGCATTCCGGTGTACATGGGATGGCGGACCAGCGCGTACGGTCCGGTCGAGGCCACCACCTGAGTCTGTTCGACGGTGACCACGGTGGAGGCGTAGGTGTTGGCCCGAAACGCCAACCAGATGATCGTCAGTCCGGCGGCGAACAGCAAGCAGCCGACGAACATCGCCACCGGCGACAGGTGCGACCAGTGGCGACGACGGTCGAGGCCGGATATGCCCAGTGTCGCCAGCACGCTCACTCTGGCCATGTGCTGTGCACCCTTCTGCAACGAAGTGGTTTCCGCGGTGGCCGGGGTGAGCCGTCGGTGGAGCAGTTCGGGGTCGCGACGTACGAGGTACCCCGTCGTCGCGCCGTCACCGATGAGGCCGAGGGCCAACAACATCCAGGCCTGTCGGTAGGCGAATGTTCCGGCGGCAGCGAAGAGCACGAGGGCCCGGGTCACCGCGACCCGAACCACGAGGAGGGTGTACGCCCGCTTGCGAATGTCGTCCATCCACGCAAGGTAGGCCGGCCGACGATGACCCCGGGGCCGAATTCGACCGCATCGGTGACTTCTCACGAGTTCGGGCAAAGTGGGATCGAACGGCCGCGGCGCGCCGGCTCTGCTGAGGCGGGGCTCCGGTCGGGCTGATCGCCGGTGTACCGACGGATCATCATCATCATCGACAACCGATGACAAATGGCACTACTAGGACATCCGGTCTGCCGGCAGCCTCATCTCGTCATCCCAAACGTGACGGATCGGGCGAAGAGACCTGATCGTCCCGGGTCCGCAATGATCAAATTTCGGGAGTTTGCAATGACTGGTCTGTCGCTTTTTCTCAACAACCTGGGCGCGGAGCTGGAGCTGGTCGGCAAGTCCGTCACCCTCGGGGTCGGAGTCATCGGCGCCGGCGTGAGCACCGCCCTGTACTACATCCTCGGCAACCTCGGCGACCTGCTGGGCGGCGGCTTCTGATTCGACAATTCGACCTCCTGAACCCGGTTGAGGACGCCCATCCGCGGGTTTGCGGACGGATGGGCCCGGCTGCCGCACGCCCCAGCAATTCCCGTTGCGACGGGGCGGCGGCAGCCTGGCAATTTCTGCGAACGCAGGTCACAACCAGCCGGCATCGCGGGCGATTCGGATCGCCTCGATCCGGTTGCGGGCGCCCAGTTTGGTCATGATCCGCGACAGATAATTGCGCACTGTCCCCTGGGACAGGGACAGCTTCTCCGCGAGTTCCCGCACGGAGTTCCCGCTCGCCGCATGCCGCAGGAGTTCCAGTTCACGCAGGGTGAGTGTGTGCGCGGAGCTGCGCGGCGTATCGATCGTGAAGCGGGAATCGACCACCCTTTCCCCGCCCGCCACTCGGCGTATGCAATCGACCAATACGGCCGACACCGAATGCTTGTTCACCAATCCGTGGGCGTGCGCGCGCAATTCTTGCTGCAGCGCAAGCGGTAGGTTCATCCCGGTCATCGCGATCACCTTGGAGTGCGGGGCGCCGCGGGACAGTTGGCGGCACAGCCCCAGGCCGTCCCGGCCGGGGGTGTCCAGGTCCAACAGCGCGATGTCCGCGCGGGTGCGGGTGGCCGCGGAGGCCAGGTCGCTGTCGGTGAGCACGGTGGCCACCACGTCCATGTCCCGCTCCGCCGACAGCATCGTGTGCAGGGCCCCGGCGTACAGCGCGATGCCCTCGGCGATCAGCACCCGGATCGGTCGGATCACCAGCACATCGGCGGTCGGTCGGCGCGGGTGGAACTTGGTTGCGGTGGGGTCGGGTCGCCCGCCCTTGCGGCCTGCCAGGGCGGTGATCCGGGCGGCGAGTTCGGGTACGGCGAACGGCCGCGACAGGTACTCGTCGGCGCCGATTGCGTGGGACGGATCGGCAGCGTCGGCCTCCGGGCCGACTGCGCTCGCCCGGGTCGTCAGCAGCAGGATCCGTGCGTCGGTCACGGTCCGCAGCCGTTGCGGGCTCAGCTCCGGCTGACTGCGCGGCAGATCCTGGTCCAGTACCACGACGTCGTAGGTGTGCTCGGCGGCTTTCGCCAGGGCCGTGCTGCCGTCGAACGCAACGTCCACCGCGGTCCGGGCGATGAACCGGCGTTCCAGCGCGTCCGCCAGTCGGCGGTCGGGCTGCACCATCAGTACCCGCACCGAACGTGTCGGCGCGGCGGTCTCCGATCGCTCCTGCGTCATGGCGCCACCACCGCGGTTGCGTGCATCGTGCCGTCGGCGTCGTTGGTGCCCTGCACGACCACCTGGGAACCGGTACTGAGGTTCTGGGCGGTGACCTTCTTGACGATCGGCGTCTGATCGGTGACCGCGACCTTGTGCTCGGTGCCCTGCGCGTCCCGCACGGTGATCTGGGTGGGGCTCGCGGCGGTGATCGTGCCGGTCAGTGCCGGCCCACTCGCCCCGCCACCGGCCGCCGCTTCCTTGAGTTGTGCCATCGCCGCCGCCGCGGGGTCGACCAGACCGCCGTCGTGGTGCTTCTGGGTGAGGATCCCCCCGCCGAACGCCAGGACCAGCAGCAGGGCCATCGCGAGGAACGACGTGGATCGGGCGAACCGTTGCTTGGGGAAGCTCAGCTCGTCGAGCTCGAGCAGGTCGTCGAACTCGGTGTCGGCGTAATAACCCTCGGGTGGGGTCGGTTCGGCCGAGACCGGTGCCTGGAGTTCGAGGTCCGGCGCCGCGGTGGGAACGATCCTGGGCCAGGGCTCGGTCCACACCGACGCCGGGACGGCGGGCTCCTGCGGCGCGCTCGCCGGCTCCGGTGCGGTCCACGACTCGCCGGGGGAGGACCAGGCGAGGTCGAGGTGGCGGCGCGGGTCAGCGGGGTCGGCCGCACTCGCCTGCGCCGTCGGGTCCGGGTCCGGGTCCGGGTCCGGCGCCGGCGCGACCCGCGGCCAGGGTTCCGCCCGCCAGGTCGCCGGCACGGTGGCCCCGTCGGGTGCCGCCAACAGCGCATCGGCCCGCCACGGCGGCGTGGGGGAGGACCACGCCAGGTCCAGATGCCGTGGTGGGGTCTGCTTCGGCTGCGCGGGGTCTGGGCGCAAGTCGTCGCGGTCCATGTGACGGTCCCTCACTCGTGATTCTCGTTGCGCTCGGCAACGAGTTTCGATCGGTTCGGGATCGAGAGCGTGCGCAGGCTCGCTGCTCTCGATCCGCTCAGCTCAATCACTCGCAGGCTCGCTGCACTCGGTCCGCTCACCTCGATCACTCGAACCGCAACGCTTCGATGGGGTGCAGGTCGGCGGCCCGACTGGCCGGGTAGAGCCCGAAGACCAGTCCGGTCACCAGGGAGACCGCCAGGGCCAGGTAGATCGAGTAGGGCGCGATCAGCGGCACCACGCCGGCGATCCGGAAACGGGAGGCGACCACGCCCGTGAAGATCCCCAGCGCTCCGCCGGCCACGCTCAGCAACACCGCCTCGCCGAGGAACTGGCCGATGATGTCGCCGCGTCCGGCGCCGATCGCCTTGCGGATGCCTATCTCGCGCGTGCGTTCGGTGACCGAGACCAGCATGATGTTCATGACGCCGATTCCCCCTACCAGCAGGGAGATTCCGGCGACGGCCGCCAGCAGGATCGTCAGCGTGTGGTTGGACTTCCCGGACACATCGAGGATCTGCGAGGCGCTGACCACCTGGAAGTCGGCGTCGAGGACGTTCACGTGGTGCCGGGCGTTCAGGATCTGGGTGATCTCGGCCTGCGCGGTGGCGACCTCCTTGGGCGAGGTGGCCGCAGCCGCGATGGCCGTGATCGGGCCGGCCCCGGGCGGTGAGTACCCGTACAGCGCGTCCTGGACCGCGGTCCCCACCGCGACGACCCGGTCGTCCTGGTCCTGCTGGCCGGAATATCCCTTGCTACCGAGGATTCCGCAGACGGTGAACGCGTTGCCGTTGATGAGGACGTCCTGACCCACCAGGCCGTCGGCCGGACCACCGGTGAGATTGTTCGCGACCGTCCTGCCCAACAGCACGAGCCTGCGGTGCTCCTTGTAGTCCTGCTCACCGAAGGCGCGGCCGGCGGCGATCGTGTCGTTGTCGACGGTGAAGAACGACGGGGTGGACCCGAACAACGTCGGGATCGCGTGTGAGGCGGTGCCGTGCGAGGAAGCGACCCGGGTCAGCAGGATCAGCGGTGCCACGGTGGCCACGTGCGGCGCCGCGTCGCGGTCGTCCAACGCCGCGGCATCGGCCGCGGTCAATTTGGCCGCCCGGATCTGGGTGGCGTTCACCGGCGGCGGCTTGAGGCCGAGCAGCTTGCGCAGTTGAGCGCCCGGACCGTTGCCCTGCCCGCCGCTGCCCGCCTGATCGGGGACGACGAACAAGGTGTTCGCGCCCAGCCGGTTGATCTGGTCCTGGACGCTGCGCGACGACCCGGTGCCCACCGCCACCAACGTGATCACCGAGGCGATACCGATCAGGATGCCGAGCATCGTCAACACGGCGCGCATCTTGTTGGCGACGATGCCCGCCACGGCAAAACTCAGCGTTTCCGTGAAATTCACCGGCGTGCCTTCGTTCGCCGGTGCGGGTCAGTGGCGGCGGGCACCGTGACATCGCTGCGCTCACTCATCGCAGCTCTCCGACCAACATCCCGCGTTGCCGCGGCGGGTTGGGGGAGTCGCCGACGATCCGGCCGTCGCGCATCCGGACCACCCGGTGAGCTCGGTCGCCCACGTCACCTTCGTGGGTGATCACCAGGATCGTGCGCCCGGTGGCGGAGAGTTCGTCGAACAGGTCGAGAACCTCGGCGGTGCTGGTCGAGTCCAGGGCGCCGGTGGGTTCGTCGGCCAGCAACAGCACCGGGTCGGTAACCAGGGCCCGGGCCACCGCCACCCGCTGCTGCTGTCCGCCGGACAACTCCGAGGGCAGGTGGTGCAGCCGGTCGGCCAGCCCGACCCGGGCCAGTGCCGCGATGGCTGCGATCCGGCGTTCCCGACGCTTCAACCCGGCGTACACCAGCGGCAGTTCCACGTTGCTCAACGCCGTCGTACGGGGAATCAGATTGAAACTCTGGAAGATGAATCCGATCTTCCGGTTCCGCACCAGCTTCAACTGACGCTCAGTCAGACCCTGGACGTCCAGCCCGTCCAGCAGGTACCGACCGGTGGTCGGCGCGTCCAGGCAGCCGACGATGTTCATCAGCGTGGACTTTCCCGAACCCGAGGCCCCCATGATCGCCACGTAGTCGCCGCGGGTGACGTCGAGATCAACCCGGGCGATCGCATGCACGGCGGTATCCCCGGATCCGTAGGTCTTACGGATTCCCTGGAGGCTGATGGCCGGCCGTCGGGACGTCGCGCTCACCGGCGCACCGCGTTCATCGGACCCCGCCTGACCTCTTCGGCCGGTGGGTTCGGTGGACGAACCACCCACTCACCGGTTCTGTCAGCGAGGGACGCGTTTTCGGCCGGGACGCTCATTTCGCACTCAGACCTCGGCTGCCGGAGGTGCGAACCGTGTTCTGGCCACCGATCGACTCGCTGCCCCCGGACTCCGGCAGGACCACGACGTCACCCGGGTGCAGCAGGTTTCCGGAGACCTCGGTGGCGGAGTCGCCGACCAGGCCGATGGTCACCGGTACCTTGACCAACTGGTTGTTCCGGCGCACCGTCACCAGGTTCGTGTCACCCACAGGGATGATCGCGGCGTTCGGCACCCGCAGCACGTTCGGCTTGTTCGCCGTGATGATCTGCACCGAGGCGCTCTGGCCCGGTCGCGGCGCGACGTTCGCGGCCTTGTCCAGCTTGATCGACACGTCGTACTCGACAACGTTGTTGATCACGGTCTCCTGCTGCCGGATCTCCTCGACCGTGCCCTGCGCGGTGACCCCGGTGGCCGGGAAGGTCACGGTGGCCGACTGCCCCTTGGTGACCTTGCCGATGTCGGCCTCGTTGACCTCAGCGGTGACGTAGTCCTGACGCATGTCGGCGAGGATCACGAAACCGGACTGCGTTGCCGCGCTGCGGTTCTCGGCCGACCCTGGCCCGGCCGGGATGATCGAGGCGGCCGAGGTTCCCCGTTCGGCCGCCAGCGGCGTCTCGCCCACCCCACCGGCCATCGACAGGACCGTGCCGCGGAACGGCGCCGTGAGGACTGTGTTGTCCAGTGCCAACTGGGCGTCGGCCACCGTGGCCTCCGCGTCGGCCAGTTGCGCCTCGGCCGAGGCCAGCTTGTCCGGCTTGGGCGGCAACGCGTTGACGGCGGCCTGCGCCCGGGCCACGTCCACATCGCGGTCCGCCGCAGCTGCGTCGTCGTAGGCCTTGTGGGCCGCCTGCTCGTCCTCGACAGCCTGCGCGGCGCGTTGTGCCCGAGTCTGCTCGAGGGCGGTGCGCGCCTGGGAAACCGCTGCGCTGGACTGCTCGTCGCTCTCGGTGTGCTGCTCGGTCGTCTGGTGCTGGTCGGTGCCCTGTAGCGGCGACGGCGGGAGCTCGCCGATGCTGTCCCCGAGCTGCCCGGTGGTCTGCTTCTCGGTCGTGTCGGTGAGCTGGTGGGCCGCATCGGTCAGCGCGTCCTGCGCGCGGTTCACCAGCGTGTCCTGGATGTCCTGGTCCTCGGTCTGCTTGTTCCGGGCGCGCTCGAAGGCGTAGTGCGCGTTGTCGGCCTGCTGTCTCGCCTCGGCTATGTGGGCCAGGTCCAGCCGTCGCTCGGCCGGGCGTTCGCCCTCCTTGGCCGCCAGGATCTGCGCCTCGGCCGCCGCGACATTCGCCTTGGCGTGCGCCAGCTGGTTGCGCGCGGTGCGGTCGTCGACGGCCGCCAACTTCTCGCCCGGCTCGACGGCCTGACCCACCGTCACATAGACGTCCTTGACCAGCCCGGGGTTCGTACCGGCGAATGGGAGACCGACGGTGCGCGGCGAACCGATGTTGCCCGCGGCGCTCACGGTGGTGGTCACCGGGCCCTCGGACGCGACGGCGGTCGTCTCGACAGGCTTGTGTTGGGACGGGTCGTCGACCTGCAACACCGCCCCGACAGCCGCGGCCAGCAGAACCAGAGCCAGGCTGGTGTTAATTGCGACAGTCTGCGGCCTCATCCCGTCCCACCCCGTCATCCGTTCGAGTCGCCCCGGCGGGGGCGAGGTCGACCGTTGATCCGACGTCGTCCCGGCGGGGGCGATGTCGGTGTTGGCCGCAGATGCGAAGGAGATCACCGGCGGGCAACAGTTGTGACAGTAGGAGTGGGGATGAGTTGCGAGCGACCGCGTTACGCCGAATCGGTAATGAAGGGCGTGGTCGCGGCCGCTCGCCGGGCAGCTGTTCTCGTTACGAGATCACTGTTTCGCGGGGGCCATCCCGCTGGTCGTGGTGCTCGAGGTGCCGCCGGACGGGCCGCCGGCGGCCGTGCCATTGGTGGTCGTGCTCGAGGTGCCGCCGGACGGGCCGGCACTCGAGGTGCCGGCGGTACCGCCGGACGAGGTTTCCGAGCTGTTCGAGGTTGCCGCGCCGGTGCCCGACGCAGCGGTGCCGGCTGCGGCAGGTCCACCGCTGCCGGAGGGATTTCCGCCGGTGCCAGAAGCGTTTCCGGACGCGCCGGCGGGCGGAGCCGTCGGCGCGCCGCCGGGCTTTTCGACGATCTGGGTCGCGGCGATGTCGCCGGACGGGTCGGGCGTACCCGACACCGATACGTTCGATCCCTCGGCGAGGTCGGTCAACGACTCCAGGTGGGCAACCCGGGTGGTTTCGTTGGTGTGCACCACGTGTTCGGTGCCGCTCGCGTCGCGGACCGTCAGGTCGCTGCCACTGATCTTCACCACGGTTCCCGCCAGCGCAGGCGCTCGGCCGCCCCCGGCACCGCCGCCCGCCGCGGCCGCGGCTGCGCCGGCCGCACGAGCGGCTGCAGCGGCCCCGCCGCCACCGGCGCCGGCGAGCGCCGCGAGGCCCTTGGCCGGCGGTGAGTACCCGGCGTCGTGATGCTTCTGCATCACCACGCCGCCGACGAAGGCGACCGCCACCATGATGCCGATCCCGAGGTAACGGGTCGACGCCGGGCCCTTGCCCTTCGGCGGTGGCACGTCGTCGACGTCGAACTCGCCATACCCACCGGGTGGCGGCGGCTCGGCGAGCGCGACCGCGCCACGCATCTGCTCAGGGGCCAGTCGCTGCTCGGCGGCCGGGCGGCTCTCGCCGACCGACGGCGCCGGTGGCGGCATGGGCGGCGGTGGCGCCGCGGCCGGCCCCGGTTCGGCCGGGGTGGAGTCGCTCGAGGCGTCGAGCGGTCGCCAACTGAAGTCGGGATCGGATTCCATGACCTTGCCTCACTCATGTTTCTCGCGCGGTCGTCAACGGGTTCGAACAGTTCGAGAGCAAATCACTCGTGTTTCTCGCTGCGCTCGTCAACAGGTTTCAGTCGGTTCGGGAGCAGGCACTCGTGTTCCTCGCTGCGCTCGTCAACGAGTTTCAATCGGTTCGGGAGCGGACGCCGCTCGCAAGCTCGCGGCTGTGCTCGCCTCCTCCGGCTCACGGATTCGCAAGGGCTCGCAAGCTCGCTCTCGCGATCCGCTCGCCTCCGTCGGCGAGCGTCCTCTCCACCGATGTGGGCATCCGTTCCGCTCACCTCAATCACTCGTACCGCAGGGCGTCGATAGGCCGCAGTGCCGCGGCGCGGCTGGCCGGGTACAGACCGAAGAACAAACCGGTGAACAGGGATACCCCGAGGGCGAGGTAAACCGAGTAGGTCGCGATGTGCGGGACGGTGCCGGCGATCTTGAACTGGGCTCCCACGTAGCCCACGCCGACACCGATCAGACCGCCGAGCATCGACAGGATCACGGCCTCGCCGAGGAACTGCCCGATGATGTCGTTGCGGTCGGCCCCGATCGCCTTGCGGATGCCGATCTCGCGAGTGCGCTCGGTGACCGAGACCAGCATGATGTTCATGACGCCGATTCCACCGACCAGCAAGGAGATCCCGGCCACCGCCGCCAGCAGGATCGACAGCGTGCGGTTCGACGACTGCGATGCGGCGAGCACCGACGAGGCGCTGAACACGATGAAGTCGCTGTCGGCCAGATTCACGTGATGACGTTGGACGAGCAGCATCGTGACCTCCTGCTGCGCCGCAGGCACCTGTTTGGCCGAGGCCGCCTCGACCGCGATGCCGTTCAGCGGCCCCTGCCCGGGAGGGGCGTACCCGTAAAGGGCGTCGGCAACCCCGGTCCCGGTGCAGATTGCGCGGTCGTCGAGGTCCTGCTGCCCGCTGTAGCCCTTGGGCGTCATCAGACCGGTGACCCCGAAGGGTTGGCCGTTGATCCGGATGAACTTCCCGATCATCGCCGTCGGGTCCTTGTCGGTCAGGTCCGAGGCGACGGACATCCCGATCACGCACAGCCGGTCGTGGGCGGTGTACTCCGCGTCGGTGAAGTTCCGGCCGGCCAGGATGGGCGTGTTGTCGATCGAGATGAACTCCGGTGTGGTGCCGAGCAGGATCGAGATCGTGTGTGAGGAGTTGCCGAACGTGGCCGGGATGCTTTGCATGATGTCGCCCGGTGCGACCCCGACGGCGTCCGGCACGGCCGCCTTGTCGTTCAACGCGGCCACGTCGTCGAAGGTGAGCGCGGCCTTGTGGGTGTTGGTCTGGTTGACCGGTGGGGCTTTCACGCCCAGCAGCTTGCGGATCTGGTTCTGGATCTGACTCCCCTTGCCGCCGGCGCCGATCTGGTTGGGCAGCACGAACAACGTGTTGCTGCCCAGGCGGTTGATCGACGCCTGGACCGCTCGCTGGGATCCGGTGCCGACGGCGACCAGCGTGATCACCGAGGCGATGCCGATCACGATGCCGAGCATCGTCAGCACCGAACGCATCTTGTTGGCGGCCACGCCGGCCAGGGCGAACCGCGTGCTCTCCCGGACCCTCATGCGGTTGCCACCCCGATCGGATGCCGGTTCGGGGTGTCGGAGATGATCCGCCCGTCGCGCATCACGGCCAGCCGTTGGGCGCGCGCGCCCACGTCGTGCTCGTGGGTGATGACCATGATGGTCCTCCCCCCCGCCGACAACTCGTCGAACAGGTCGAGCACATCGGCGGTGCTGTGCGAGTCCAACGCCCCGGTCGGCTCGTCGGCGAGCAACAGCACCGGGTCGGTCACCATGGCTCGAGCGACGGCGACCCGTTGTTGCTGGCCGCCGGACAACTGGGACGGGATGTGCTCCCGGCGGTCGGCGAGGCCGACCTTGTCCAAGGCCTCGATCGCGCGTTCCCGCCGGGCCTTGCGGTCCATGCCGGAGTACACCAACGGAAGCTCGACGTTGCTCAGCGCGGTGGTCCGCGGGATCAGGTTGAAGCTCTGGAAGATGAACCCGATCCGGTGGTTGCGGATCACCGACAGTTGGTGGTCGTCGAGCTTGCGAACGTCCAGCCCGTCCAGGCAGTAGCGCCCCGCGGTGGGTGCGTCCAGACAGCCGACGATGTTCATCAATGTCGACTTACCGGACCCGGACGCACCCATGATCGCGACGTATTCCCCGTGACGAACCATCAGATCCACGTATTCGATGGCATGGACCGCGGTCTCGCCCTCGCCGTAGGTCTTGCGGACCTGCTCCAGGCTGACCGCTGGACGACGCGGCCCGCCTGTCATTGCAGGGTTCCCTTGGTACCGGAGGACCCCTTTCCGCGACCTGGCAGGTTCAAGCGTCCACCCTTTGCGCCTGGTGTGGGCAGGACCACGACATCGCCCGGCTTCAGCATCGGAGAACTCACCTCGGTATTCGTGTCGCCGACGAGCCCCGTGGTGACCGGCACGGTCACGTAGTCCTTGCCGCGCTTGACGGTGACGACTGCCTGGTTGTTGCCCGTCGGACGGATGGCGTTGTTGGGCACTTCCAGGACATTGTCCTTCTCCGCGGTCGTAATAACCACCGATGCGCTCTGACCCAATTTCTCGGCGGCCGCGTTTCCGTCCAGGTCGATCTTCACGTTGTACTCGACGACGTTGTTGATGACCGTTTCCTGAACATCTTGTTGCCCAACCGTTCCGGTCACCTGCGCGCCGGTCGCCGGGAAGGTGACCGTGGCCTTCTGGCCGGCCGCGATCTTGCTGATGTCGGCCTCGTCGACCTGGGCGGTGACCTCACGGTGGGTCATGTCGGCCATGATCACGAAACCGGACTGGGTGGCCGCGTCGCGGTCCTCGACCGAACCCGGACCGTTCGGCGTCGCGGAGACCGCCGTCGTACCACGGGGGGCCGACGCCGGGGTTTCCCCGACGCTACCGGCGACGTAGACGATGGTGCCGTCGATCGGTGCCTTGAGCGTGGTGTCGTCCACGGACGTCTTCGCCTCGGAGATGTCCACCTTGGCGTTGGCAATCGCGGCCTTGGCGGACGCGATCAGCCCGGGTGTGCCGTAGCGGTGGTCGATGCCGTTGGTGGCCGCAGCGACCCCGACGGCGCGCAACTCCAACTCTGCCTCGGCGATGTTGGTCAGCACCTGCTGGTGATCGGTGAGCAACTGGCGGGATCGGTTGACCTCCGAGCTGACCACCCCGGAACCGGCGCTGGCCACGCTGGACCGCGAGGTGCTCGCGGTGGCGGTGCCCTGCCGCTGCTCGTTGTGGTCGTCCGAGTGCGAGTCGGTATCGGTTGTGGTCGTGGCCGGCGGCAGTGTCGTCGTCACGGTCTGGACCGAGTGCGAGTGCGTGTGGTCGCGGGTGTTGGTCCGACTCCGCGAGCGGCTGAAACTGAGGTCGTGGCGCGCCGCGGAGAGCTGACGCTCGGCCGCCTCCACCAGAGCCTGCTGGGTGCCGGTGTCCAGCCCGAACAACTGCTTCGCCTCATGCACGGCCAACTTGGCGTTGCGGAAGGTCTGCACCGCCTCGGCCAGTTGGTTGCGGTTGACGTGCAGGGTCTCCTTGGCCTGGATCATCTGCGCCTGGGCGGTCATCAGGGCGGCGTCGGCGGCGGCGAGCTGGTTCTGCGCGGCCCGGTCGTCGACCTTCGCCAACGCCGCGCCCTCCTTCACCTCGTCGCCGATCTTGACGTTCACCGCCGTGACCAGGCCCGGGGTGGCGCCTGCGAAGACCAGACCGAGGGTCTTCGGCGCGTCCAGGTTGCCGGTTGCCGATACGGTGGTGGCGACGGTGCCTGTGTTGGCAAGTGCGGTCTGTTCGACCGGCTTGGGTTGGCTCGGATTACCGATGGTGTGCACGCCCTCAACGGCGGTGGCCACCAGGATCACCGACAGGCCGGTGTTGATGGCGATCTTCTTGCGGTTCATGGCTCCCCACCCGTGCTTTCCTTGCTCGGACACCTGTGGAATCGTTCCCCCCGATCCCACTTGCACACTGCTGCCCCGTCAGTCACACGAAGCAACACACGTCACGCTAGAAGTGATCGAGTAGTCATGGTGTACGGAGACGTACCGGATTGGGTCAAATCCCTTTGGCACTAGCGGATCTGCTCATCGCCGACGCCGAATTGTTGGTCATCTGCGACACCGGGCGACGCGAGATCCCCCGCGGCTGGGTCGCGATCAGCGACGGCGTGGTCAGCGCCGTCGGTGCCGGGATTCCGCCGCCCGCGGCGGTGGTTGTCGACGCGAGGGGGTGTCTGGTCACCCCGGGCCTGGTGAACACCCACCATCACCTGTTCCAGAACCTCACCCGGGCATTTGCGGCGACCGCGAACCTCTCGCTGTTCGGGTGGCTGCGCGCGCTCTACCCCAGGTGGGCCGGGATCGACGCGGAGGCCTCGTACCTGGCGACCTGGGTCGGCCTGGTGGAGCTCGCACTCGGCGGCGCGACCACCACGGCCGACCACCTCTACATCGCCCCGCGGGGCGGCGGTGATCTGTGGTCGGCCCAGGCGGTGGCCGCCCGCGAGGTCGGGGTACGGCTGCACCTGACCCGCGGTTCGATGTCGCTGGCCACCTCCGCCGGTGGCCTGGCGCCGCCGGAGCTCGTCCAGGACGACGACGAGGTGCTGGCCGACTGCGAACGCCTGGTCGGCGCGCTGCACGAGCGGTCGCGTGGCGCGCTGATCCAGGTCGGCCTGGCGCCCTGCGCCCCGTTCAACGTCCGGCCCGAACTCATGCGGGCCACCGCGGAGTTGGCCGAGCGGCTGGACGTGCGGATGCATACGCACCTGGCCGAGGACCCCGAGGACGACGCCTGGTGCCGGGCCCGCTACGGCCGCAGTCCGGTCGAGCACTTCGATGACCTCGGGTGGTTGGGGCCGCGCAGTTGGGTCGCCCACTGCATCCATCCGTCGCCCGCGGAGGTGACGGCGCTCGGCGCGGCCGGGGTCGGCGTCGCGCACTGTCCGAGCTCGAACATGATCCTCGGCGGCGGCGGGATCTGCCCGGTGCGGGACCTGCGGGCCGCCGGTTCGCCGGTGGGGCTGGGATGTGACGGTTCGTCGTCCAACGACGCGGCCTCGCTCTGGCTGGAGGCCAGAACCGCGTTGTTGCTCGGGCGACAGCGGTGCGGTCCGACCGGGATGAGCGCGCGGGACGTGCTGGAGATGGCGACCCGGGGTGGCGCGGCGTGCCTGGGGCGGGCGGGTGAGCTGGGGGAGTTGTCGGTCGGCTCGGCCGGCGATCTGGTGGTGTGGGCGCAGCAGGGCGTCGGTTTTGCCGGGGCCGGTTCCGACCCGGTGGAGGCCTGGTTGCGGTGCGGGCCCGCGGCGGCTCGCGACACGGTGGTCGCCGGGCGGTTCGTGGTCCGCGACGGGGTGCCGACCCATCCGGCGGTCGCGGAGACGGTGCGTCGGCACCGTGCGGTCGCGGCGCGCCTGCAGCGGATCGAGTGACGGGGCCGTCCGTCACGGAAACCGATATGAGAGATATTCGCGTCGAAGGTTACAGAGGGGTCAATTCTTCCCCGGCCGGCCACCGGAGGGCCTCCTGGATGAAATCGTTCGTCCGAGCGGGTATGAGATCGCCGGGTCGGCGTTAGCTGCGGCGCTCGTCGTGAGGCACACTCGAAGACCGCGTGTCCGCCGGAGGGCACCAGGACTGGGAAGGGCAGCTGTGTCGCAGCACGGTCGCCGCGTGGCGAAGGCGGACAAACCGCAGAAGGCCTCCAAACCGGCCTCGACGCGGGCGGCTGCGTCGTCCCGTCGTCGTTTCGGTCCGCTCTCGGCCGAGAGCCTGCTGGTGCTCACCCTTGCCGGGATCATCGCCGGCGCCTCGGTGCTGGTGAACCAGGTCGCCCCGGGCAGACACCGGACCCAGACCACCGTCGGCGCGACCACGTACAACATCCACAACGTGGGCGAGGGTGGGATCAAGCCGGGGGAGATCCAGCCGCGGACGGTCACGCCGGTGCAGGTGGCCAAATCGGACAAGGTCTCCGACGACGCCGGGCCGCCGACGCCCAAGCCGGTCGCCACCAAGAAGGGCGCCAAGCCCACGCCGGTTCCGACCGCCCCGGCGGCCGGGACCATCGGCACCGGCAGCCCAACGGGCGGCGGCACGACCGGCGGCGGTAGCGGCGGTGGCACCGGCACCGGTGGCGCGCCGTGCACCGGGCTGGGCAGCCTGCTCGGGGGGTGCGGCACGAAGCCGACGGCCACCGGCCCGCAGGCCGGGGCAACCCCGCCCGCTCAGTGATGATGCGGGGCGGCGTCCCCGCCGGGCATCTGCATGTGTGAGTGATCGGCCGGGCCGTCGTTCGGCGGGGGAGCGCCGCCCATCATCGCGAGCATCCGCGGCCCGCCCGTGGTGAGGAACCGCCACACCAGCGCAGCCGCCAGGCCCAGCAGCGCGATGTTCAGCACGCTGGTGTAGTCCCACCGGATCGAGTCGTCGCCCATCGAGGCGTGGCGGGGCCCGGCCGGGATCCCGCCGAGTGCCCCGAACAACAACTCGACCACGTAACCGGCGAACACCATCACGGCGTAGAACGTGACGAACAGGAAGCCCGCCATCCGCCGCCCGTAGTACTTGGCGTAGATGACCAGCAACGGCGGGATGATCAGGTCGGCGAAGATGAACGCGGTCACGCCGCCGAAGCTGATGCCGCCGTTCCACAGCACCGCCGCCAACGGCACGTTGCCGATTGAACAGACCGACGTGGCCACCGAGACCAGCGGGCCGATCAGCGGCCCCCAGAGCTTCGCCGCGGTCGGGTGGTCGGTCAGGAACAGGTGGTGCCAGAACCCGTCGGGGATCCAGGCCGCCGCGGCGCCCGCGATCAGCAGGCCGATGACCAGGTCGCGCAGGATCGCCGCCCACTCCATCACGAAGTTGTGGCTGACCGCGGTGAACCCGGACGGACTGACCAACCGGCGCGCCAAGCTCCCCGAGGCGGGCACGCTCATGTCCATCGCCGCGTGGCCCTCCATCGAGCCGGCGATGCCTTTGTCGGCCTGGGCCCGGGCCGCCGCCACCGCCTGCGGGCGCAGGAACCGGCCGAACAACCAGGCCAGCGCGACGATCATGACCGGGCCGCCGACGAACTCCGCCGCGGTGAACTGCCAACCGATCAGCAGCGCCAGGATCAGGCCGAGTTCCACGACGAGGTTGGTCGAGGCGAACAGGAAGGCCGTGGCAGCGGTGAAGTCCGCGCCCTTGCGGAACAGCGATCGGGACAGTGCGGCCGCGGCGTAGGAGCAGGAACTGGACGCGGTGCCCAGTGCGGCGGCGCGGGCCAGGCTGCGCGGCGAGGCGTCGGGCAGCAGGCGGGCGATCGTGGACTTGGCGACCAATGACTGGACCGTCGCGGACAGGAAGAAGCCGAGGATCAACGACCAGGTGATCTGCCAGGTCATGCGGCCGCTGGTGGCCAGGGCGTGCCCGATGGCGTGGATCACATCCTCCAGGGTCTTCGGTGGCGCGGCGTCGATAGCTTTCCGATGTGGCCGACATTCGCGATCGCACTGATATTCCTACCCCGCGGCAGGACACCGAGCTACCCGGCTTCTGGGCCGCCCTGGGGCTGCCCGGTGCGATCGACGTTCATGTGCACGCGATGCCCGACCGGCTGCAGGAGGCGGTGTGGGCCTACTTCGACGCGGCCGGGCCGTTGCTGGGCCGTCCGTGGCCGGTGCGGTACCGGATGGGCCTGGCCGAGCGCACGGCTGCGCTGCGCGGGCTCGGCGTGCTCGCGTTCCCGTCGTTGCTGTACCCGCACAAGCCCGGGATGGCGGCGGCGTTGAACTCCTGGGCCGCCCAGTTCGCGGCGGCCACTCCCGGGTGCCTGCAGACCGCGACGTTCTTCGCGGAGCCGTCCGCGGCGGCCGACGTCGCATCGGCGATCGAGGCCGGCGCACGGGTGTTCAAGGCGCACGTGCAGGTCGGCGGCTACGACCCGCGGGACGCCGATCTCGACGCGGTCTGGGGATTGCTGGCCGAGGCGGGCGTACCGGTGACAGTGCACTGCGGCTCCGGACCGGTGCCGACGGCCTTCACCGGCCCGGCGATCTTCGCCGAGGTGATGGCTCGTCACCCGCGGCTGCCCGCGATCGTCGCGCACCTGGGGATGCCGGACTTCGCGGAATTCTTCGATCTGGTCGACAAGTACCCGCGGATGCGACTGGACACCACCACCGTGTTCACCGACTTCAGCGATGCCGTGTGGCCGTTCCCGGCCGCCGCGGTGTCCCGGCTGGTCGACCTCGGCGACCGCATCATGTTCGGCAGCGATTTCCCGACGATCCCGTACAGCTACGCGGAAGCCGTGGCCGGCCTGGTCGCCCTCGACCTCGGGACCGACTGGCTGCGCGCGGTCTTCCACGACAACGCGGCAGCGTTGTGGCCGGAACTTGCGGCTGCCTGACGATCCGTCAGGTCCGTCGCGGGACCTCGGGTGTGCCCGGGCTGCGGTGACCCGCAGCCCGGGGCGTCGACCTCGTTCGTCGGTGGGTGGGGTTATCGCAGCGTCAGGTCGGCGGTGTACGCGGCCCCATAGCTGGTGGTGATCCGCAGCCGGTATCTGCTCACGCGGATGCCTTCCGTGGACCAGTGGTAGATGTACTGGCCTGCGACGGCGTCGTAGCGGAACGTGTTGCCGTCGTCGGTCCGAGGCGCGGTGGCCGGTGTCCAGGTGCCGAGGACGTTGCCGGTGACGGGGGCGTAGGAGAGGTTCGCGCTGAGCCCGGGTTCGGGGTCGCCGGCGCTGTCGGTGACCGCGAACCTGACCGGCACGGTGCTTCCGGTCCGGAAGACGGAGGACCCGTCGGGCCGGATGGGTGCCTCGATACCGGAGTAGTTGTACAGGGCGCTGCAGCTTCCGCCGATCCCGTACAGGTCGGTCGCGCCGAAGTAGCCCGCGCTGTACACGGTGAGCCCGGACAGGGCGGTCCCGGCGGGGCAGTCGGCGGGACCGACGATGTCGCCGCCGCCACCACCGGCCAGGGCCGCGGTGACCGGATTGGCGGTGCAGCGCAGCCCAACAGCATCGATCACGTCCCCCACGCGCCCATACAGGCCCGCGGCCCAACCATTGGCGCAGGTGGAGTCGATGATGTTGCCGTTGCGTGGTGAACCGGCCACCTCCGCGTCGCTGCGGTACCCGTCGGCGTCCCGGCAGACGGCCTGGACCGCGGTCGTGTAGTTGCGGGACTCGACCCAGATGCGGGCCCCGATCAGATACGACCCGGGCGCGCAGTCGGTCGAGTTGACCGCACCGGTCGCGTGTCCCAGCAGCTGGGTGACGCCGGTGTCGGCGGCGGCCCGGCCCTGACCGGCCAGCAGGCAACCGGCCATCGCGACAGCGGCCGGTACCGCCTTCTGCCGCCGGTGTTTGCGCACTGCTACCACGGCCTGTCGCGTGCCCGTCGATTCTCCCGACATGTTTAGCCCCCTCGTGAATGTGTTCGCTCGTAGCCGCGGTCTGGTGCCCGCGGCGGATTCCGGATGATCTGCCGGACGGGCTGGTGATGCCCGGCCCGGCCGAATGGGCCCCTGCGTCCCGGGCCCGGGCACTTGCCTACCAGCAACGGATTGCCCGCCGGTGGGGGATTCCACTAAGTCCATGGAGATTCTCGGCGGTCGCCGACGGTAGACCCTGATTAATCAGGGAATTGCGCATGGGCACCGGATCGACGTCGATCCCGGTTGCGGGCGGGCGACCTCCCGCACGGCGCGTTGCGTGGAGTCGCGAAACATGGCCGCCGATCGTCCGCACAGCGGCGAATACCATGCAGAAATGACCGACTTGACCGAGGCGGCGGCGGAGTTCCTCGCCGCGCACGATCCGGCGACCACCGACCGGTGGGAGTTCCTGCGGGCGCGCTTCGACGCCGGGTTGGCACGCGTCGACTGGCCCGTCGGGCTCGGCGGGTTGGGCCTGGACCCGCGCGGGCAGGGCGCGGTGGACGCCGCCTTCGTCGCCGCCGGGGCCCCGGACAACCGTCCCGCGTTGGGGATCATCGGCCTGGGCATGGCCGCGCCGACGATCCTGCGCTACGGCGACGAGCACCACAAGAAGCGTTGGCTGCGGCCGCTGTGGACGGGGGAGGAGATCTGGTGCCAACTGTTCAGCGAACCGGGGGCCGGATCTGACCTGGCGTCACTTTCCACGCGGGCCGTGCGGGACGGGGCGGACTGGGTCGTCACCGGGCAGAAGGTGTGGACGTCCCTGGCGCACCTGGCCCGCTGGGCGATCCTGGTGACCAGGACCGATCCGGCGGTGCCGAAGCATCAAGGCCTGACGTACTTCGTGCTCGACATGACCGCCCCGGGCGTGAAGGTGCGGCCACTGCGCCAGTTGACCGGGGAGTCGGAGTTCAACGAGGTCTTCCTCACCGACGCCCGCATCCCGGATGCCCACCGCCTCGGCGCGATCGGCGACGGATGGGCGGTCGCGCAGACCACGTTGATGAGCGAACGGGTCACCATCGGCGGCGGGCGGACGCCGCGGGGAGCCCTGCCGGCGCCGTTGCTGGAGACCTGGCACACCCGGCCGGAGTTGCGTACCGCGGCGCTGCACGAGGAGTTGCTGGAACTGTGGGTCGAGGCGGAGTCGGCGCGGCTGGCGGCCGCCCGGCTTGGGCAGCAGATCGCGGCGGGTCGACCGGGGCCGGAGGGCTCGGCGGCCAAGCTCGCCTACGCCGAGCTGAACCAGCGGGTCACCGCGCTGGAGCTCAAGGTCCTGGGCGGCGAGGCCTTGCGCTACGAGGACTGGGCGGCCGGGAGACCCCCGGACGGCGTCACGCGCCCCGCCGGGCACCGCTACCTGCGGGCCCGGGCGAACTCGATCGAGGGCGGGACCTCGGAGATCCTGCGCAACATCGTCGCCGAACGGGTCCTCGGGCTTCCCGCCGAGCCGCGGACCGACAAGGACGTCCCGTGGAAGGACCTGCCCCGATGACGCCACTCGCCGAATTCTCCGATCCGCCGATCCCGGACCTGTTGGAGTCCGACGTCGAGGGCGACCTGCGGGCGACCGTCCGCGACCTGTTGGACAAGCGGGCCGGCTGGCCGGACGTGCTGGCCCGGACCGAGAGCGACGAACCGGTGGACAGCGCGCTGTGGGCGGCGCTGTGCGAGATCGGTTGCGCCGGGCTGTCGGTGCCGGTGTCCTCCGGCGGGGCGGGCGCCTCGTGGACCGAGGCCGCGGTGGTGGCCGAGGAACTCGGCCGGAGCATCGCGCCGGTGCCGTTCCTCGGGCACTCGATGGCGGTGGCGGCGCTGGCGGCGCTCGGCGAGTCCGAGCTGTTGCCGGCGTTGGCGTCGGGCGAGCGCAGCGGTGTGCTCGCGGTGCCGTTCGCCAGTTCGCCCGGGCGGATCGCAGCGGTCGCCGACGGTGCGGTCGACTCGGTCGCCGATGCTTGCGTCGCCGAGGTCTTGCTGTTGTTCGCCGGCTTCGGCGCCGGGGCGACGTTGTGGGCCGTCGAGGCGCGCGCGGTGGACCGCCGCGCAGTGGTCTCGTTGGACATGACCCGGCCGTTGGTGGACCTGCGTTCGGTCGAGGCCGGGCAGGTGCTCGCCAAGGGCGCGGCGGCACAGCACGCCGTGGATCATGCACTGCGGATCGGCGCGGTGCTGCTGGCCGCCGAGCAGGTCGGGCTCGCGAACCGGGTGCTCGAGATGACCGTCGAGTACGTGGGTTCCCGCCGCCAGTTCGCCCGCGTCGTGGGCTCCTACCAGGCGCTCAAGCATCGGATGGCCGACCTGTGGGTGGCGTTGACCCAGGCCCGCGCGGCGGCGCGGTACGCGGCGGTCTGCGCGGCGACCGGTGCCCCGGACCTGCCGGTGGCCGCCGCCCTGGCCCAGGCGCGCTGCTCGCCGGTGGCGCAGCGCGCCGCCGAGGAGTGCATCCAGTTGCACGGCGGGATCGGCTTCACCTGGGAGCACCCGGCGCACCTCTACCTGAAGCGCGCCGTGAGTGACTCCATCGCGTTGGGTACGGCCGAGCGTCATCGTGCGATCCTGGCGGACCTGCTCGACCTTCCCGGCCCGATGCGGTAGCAATGCGCATGGCCGACGTCACCGCAAGTTCCCGCCCGTACGACCCGATCGACCTGTCCTCGCGATCGTTCTGGGCGTCCCCGGCGCAGGTCCGCGAACGCAGTTTCGCAGCCCTGCGGCGCGACCGCCCGCTCAGCTGGCACCCGCCGGCGGTCGCCACGCTGATGGAGGATCCGGACGACCCGGGGTTCTGGGCGGTCGTCCGGCACGCTGACATCGTCGAGGTCAGCCGACGCACCGACGTCTTCGTCTCGGGCCGCGGCGTGATCTTCGAGAACGTCCCGGAGGAAATGCTGGAGATGACCCAGTCCTTCCTCTCGATGGACGACCCGCGACATGCCAAGCTGCGCCGGTTGGTCAGCGCCGCCTTCACGCCCCGTCAGATCGCGCGGATCGGCGACCGGATCGAGGCGAACGCGAAGGTCGTCGTGCAGGAGTTGACGGCAGCGGGCAGCGGGGTCGACTTCGTCGCCCACTGCGCCAGTCAGCTCCCGCTGCGGACGTTCTCGGACATGTTCGGTGTGGAGGAGTCCGAGCGCGCCGCGGTGTGCGAGGCGGCGAACGACGTCGTGTCGGCCGCCGACCCGGTGCACCTCGCGGGCCGCGACCCGAACGACCTGGTGTTCGCCGGGGTCCTGGAGTTGCACCGGGTCGCGTTGCAGATGGCCGAGGCGCGGCGCAGCGACCCCGCCGACGATCTGATGACGAGCCTGGTGCAGGCGGAGGTCGACGGGGAGCGGTTGCTCGACGAGGAGATCTCCGCGTTCTTCGTGCTGCTCTCGGTGGCCGGCAACGACACCACTCGGCAGACCACCAGCCACGCGCTGCGCGCGCTGACCGACCACCCCGAGCAACGGCGCTGGTTGCTGGCCGACCTCGAGGCGCGGATCGGCTGCGCCGTCGAGGAGTTCCTGCGCTGGGCCACCCCGGTCATGACGTTTCGCCGGACCGCGGCCGAAGATCTCGAACTGCACGGGCAACACATCGCCGCCGGCGAGAAGGTGGTGATGTTCTACCCGTCGGGCAACTGGGACTCCGCGGTGTTCACCGACCCGAACTCGTTCGACCTGGCCCGTAACCCGAACCCGCACGTGGCTTTCGGCGGGGGCGGATCGCACTTCTGCCTGGGCGCGCAACTGGCCCGGACCCAGTTGCGCGCCATCTTCCGGGAGCTGCTGGTGCAACTGCCGGACATCTGCGCCGGCGAGCCGCGGTACCTGGTCGGCAACTTCATCCACGCGGTGGGGGAGATGCCCTGCAGGTTCTGACGGTGCCTCAGGAGAATGTCAACGAGGTGTCGTCCACGATGAACGATGTGGTCGCCGAGCCGGCCTGGACGCCGGTGAGGGTCACCGGGACGCTGGTCTGGCCCGTCGTCAGGCTGTAGGTCACCTTCTCCTGCGTCCAGGCCGTGACCGGGGAGGTGTTGTTGAGCACCAGGGTCTGGCCCCCGAGGTTGGCCGTGAACGTGTCGGTGGCCGTCCTGGTCTGCGTGGTGATCATCTTGACCCAGAAGGTCAAGGTCGCCGTCTTGCAGGACGCCCCGGGCACCGCGATGGTCTGGGACAACGAGTCGGTGTGCTTGCTGGTGTAGCCGTCCATCCAGGCGTCCCAAGACCCGGAATGCGGGGCCTCGCCGCCGGTCCACTCTCCGATGACGTTCGGAGTGCTGGTCCAGCCGGTGTTCCCGGACTCGAAGCCGGGGTTGGCCAACTGCTGGGCGTTGTTGCACGGGTTGGGCACGGTCAGCGTGATCGTGGTGCTCGCGGTGTTGTTCGACCCGTCCGTGGCGGTCACCGTGATCGGGTAGCTGCCGTATGCAGTGGTCGAGGCCAGGTTCAGTGTGAGCGAGGTCGAGGCGGTGGCGGCGGCGGGCACCGTGATGGGCGCCGCGGGCGAGGTTGTCACGCCGCTCGGCAAGGCGGAGACGTTGAGCGTCAGCGCCTCCGGGTTGTTGCCGGAGACCATCGCGGTGTTGATCGCGATCGCGGTCGAGGCAGATCCCGGGGCCACCGTCACTGCGCTCGGGTTGGCGCTGATCGTGAACGGCGCGCCGGTGCTGGTCGAGGCCGGAGCGCCGAACGCGGCCAGACCCCACGGGGTGCCGTTGCCGGTGGGGCCGTCGTAGCCGACCTCCGCGGTGCACAGGTAGGCGTTGGTGGTGGGGCACTTGCTGTAGTTGTCACCGGAGGTCACGTCGTTCAGGCCGAGCACGGTGGGGCCGCCGGCGGTGGCCGGGTACAGGCTCTGCGCCGACGGAGTGCTGGTTCCGCTCATTGCGTACAGCGTGGCGACGAGCGGCGAGGCCACGCTGGTGCCGCCCAACTCGGTCCATCCGCCGCTGCCGTAGGTGTCCAGGACGGCGACCCCGGTCGCCGGGTCGGCGACCGCGGAGACGTCGGCAACGGTGCGCATCTTGCATCCGCTGTCGTGCTGCCAGCTCGGCTTCGCCTCGTAGAGCGAGCAGCCGCTCGTGGCCGCCTCGCTGTCGCTGGTCCACCAGACCGACTCGGTCCAGCCGCGTGCGGTGCCGCTTGCCTTCCGCAGCGAGGTTCCGCCCACCGCGATCACGTACTGCGAGGCGGCCGGGTATTCGATCTGGTAAGCCGGGTTGCCCCTGTTGCTCTGGCTTTCGTAACCCTCGTCGCCGCTGGATGCCAGCATCGCGACGCCCGCCGGCGGCTTGTAGGAGCCGTCGAGACCGGTCTCCGAGCTGGACTCCGAGCCGCCGTAGCTGTTGGAAACCGCGACGACACCGGGCCGGGAGGCTGCGTACTTCGCGGCCGCCGCGAGGTTGGCGTTGCTGCTCGAACTGGCCTCGACCAGCAGGATCTTGCAAACCGGGCAGGCGGCGGACACCATCTCCAGGTCCAGCGCGATCTCCGAGGCCCAACCGCTGTTGGCGCTCGGCACGGACGTCCCGCCGCTCTGGTTGACCTTGGTGACACAGCCCGAGCCGGTGCTCGTGACGCAGGACTGCAGGCCGAAGGTGCTCCGGTAGGTGGCCACGTCGGACACCACGTCGGGGTCGTCGTAGGCGTCGACGATTGCCACGGTCGGGATCGTGGTGGTGTTCACCGGGGCGGCCGGGATGTTGTAGGCCGATTTCAGATCTGCCGGGGCGAAACCGGTTGGGGCGGCGGTCGCGTTGATCTCGGCCTGCCTGCGGACCGGGACGTCCGTGCGTCGCTCGGCCAGGCAGGTCGCCTGACCGACCACGGGATAACGCGGGCAGACGAACTCCGTGGTGATCCGCTCGAGGTGTCGGGACCGGGCCGAGGCCGCTGCCCCGGGCAGGACTGCTACCCCGGTCGCGACGGCGAGCAGCGCGACGACTGTTCGACCCAGTGACGTGCGCGACTTGGCACCAGAGAATCCGGCGAACACGGCCACCCCCACGGCGACAGCGCCGAGCGGCACGGGATCGCGCCGCACGTCGGCAGCGCAAATGTTCACCAGGGCGGTGGTTCGCGGCGACGGGCTTGGCCCGAACGGGCTTCAGATCATCGGGGAGGCGTACCAGATGGTCCGCTTCGTCCACTCGCCCGGGCCGACGCGCTTCCCGGAACACACGATGATCGCGATCTGCGGTGGCCCGGCGGTGGCGAAGTATCGAATGCCGGGGTCGTCGAACGGGACTTCGACGCGGTCGCTCACCTGATAGCAGATCTGGCCGAGGACGCCGCGCACGATGATCTTGGCGCCGGCGTTCAATTCGGCCAGCAGCCTGTTGCCGAGTGCGCTGCCGTCCGGCCAGGTGTGTGCGTTGAGCAGCGAGTTGCCCTGCAGGGCGCCGGGTTCGATGCCGTTGCCGAGGTCGAACGCCATCTCGGTCTTGCCGGTACTCGAGATCGGGGGGACCCCAGGCACCCCGTGGACGTCGCGGTGGAGCGCGAGGACCGACACCTTGCCAACCACGCCCGGGATGCTTACCGAGGTGGGCACGAACGGTTGGGCGGCTGTGCTGCACCCGGGAACCGGTGTCGGCGTCGCCGGGGCCGAGGTCGGCACCGGCACCGGCGGGAGCGCAACCGGGCTCGGTGATCCACCGGATCGAGTTACCAGAAGCGCGACCACGAGGGCGAGCAGGAGCAGCGCGGCGGCCCCCACTCGTGCGCCTGAGCGACGGGTCACCCGGTCCCCCCCGACGGCGACAAGCGGACGCCGGTCACAACTACCTCCTGCGCCCGTGCTGAACTACTCCTCGCACGATAACCGGCGACGGTTCGATGGTAGGGCGGGTTCGTGGCCTGCGCCCAGCCGCCGATCGTGTAATGCCGACCCGCGCGGTGCGAGTTGGGACGGTTCGGGCGGTACGTCGACCAGGCCGACGGTCGGACCGGCGTCCTCCCGCCGATCTGACGGAACGTCAGCGCCAGGTCGGGACATGCGGGGTGTTGTCCTGGCCGGGGCCCAAGACCGACCATGCAGCTGTCTGCCTCGTCCGCAATCAGGTTATGGCCGCCGGTGGCCGACCAGCGGGAGCACCGCGCCGGCGCCCGCCTCGCGCAGCAGGGCGGCGGCGACGGTGAGGGTCCAGCCGGTCCGGGCCACGTCGTCGACGAGCAGCAGCGGTCCCGCGGGCAGATCCGTGGCGTCGGGTGACAGATGCAGACCGGAGAGCAGCGCGTCGACGCGGTTCCCGGAGGCCACCTCGGCAGGCGGTGCCGGCCCCGCGGTGCGCAGGATCCCGAGCACGGGCAACCGGCCGACCTGCGCGACGTGCGCAGCCATCCCCGCGACCCGGCGCGGCCGCGACCGGCTCGGCACCGGGACGACCGCGACCGGTCGATCGGCCCAGTCCTTGGCCCAGGACCGCAGCACCTCGACGAGGCCGGTGCACAGCTCGCCGGACGGGTCGTCGTCCGGCCCGGCGAGCTCCGCGATCACCGCCGACCACGCGGCGTCGTCGGCGAAGGCCACGGCACGACCAGGCTGCGCCCCGGCGATCCGGCCCCGACGGGCCGTGCCCGAGGGCCACAACTTGCGTGGTTCGAGCACATACGAGCGGCCGCGAAGGTGCGCATTCGCGGCCGTGATCATCGCCGGGTCGGGCCGCTCCCCTGGAGTGGGCAGCTCGCCGGTGCACACCGAACAACGTCCGCATCGCCCGGCGGCGGGGTCGTCGAGCGCCTCGGTGAGCACCTCCATCAGGCAACGAGCACCGCTCGCGTACGTCCGCATCAGCTCCGCCTCGGCGCGGCGCGCCGCCACGATCCGCGCGTATTTTTCGGCGTCGTAAGCCCATTCGGCGCCGGTGGCCCGCCACCCCGAGGCTTCGCGTTCCACGGCGCCGTCCACGTGCAACGTCTTCAGCAACGCCTCCAGCCGCCCGCGTCGCAGGCCGGTCTCGGCCTCGATCGCGGGCACGCTGCGCGCCTCACCGTCGGCGAGCAGGGCCAGCACTCGCCGGGCGGCCACCGGGTCCGGGATGGTGGCCGTCGCGAAGTACTCCCAGATCCGCGGATCGGACTCCGCCGCGGGAAGCAGCACCCCGACCGCGCCGTGGGCGGCCAGCTCCGGGGGCAGCGTGCGTCCGGCCCGGCCCACCTGTTGGTAGTACGCGACGGGGGAGTCCGGGCTGCCGACGTGCAGACAGAAGCCCAGATCGGGTTTGTCGTACCCCATGCCCAAGGCCGAGGTGGCGACCACCGCCTTGAGTTCGTTGGCCCGCAAGGCGCGCTCGATCCGGGCTCGTTCCTCGGGCTCGGTCTGGCCGGTGTAGGCGGCCACCCGGTGGCCCTGGCTGCGCAGGAAGTCCGCCAGCGACTCGGTCGCGTCCACCGTCAACGCGTAGACGATGCCGGACCCGGGCAACGACTCCAGTGCCTGCGCCACCCAGGCGAACCGGGCGATGCCGTCCAGCCCGCCGATCACCGACAGGCGCAGTGTCGCCCGGGCCAACGGACCGCGCAGGACCACCGTGTCCGGCCCGAGTTGGGCCGCGACATCCTCGGTGACGCGGGCGTTCGCGGTCGCGGTCGTGGCCAGCACGGGCGCGTCGGCGGCCAGCTGCGCCAGCAGTCGCGTGAGGCGCTGGTAGTCGGGACGGAAGTCGAATCCCCAGTCGGAGATGCAATGCGCCTCGTCGACGACGAGCAGTCCGGCGCCGGCGAGCAACGGAAGGACGCGGTGGGCGAAGCGTGGATTCGCCAGCCGCTCCGGGGACACCAGCAGGACGTCGACGGAGTCGGCGGCCAGCGCGTCGAAGGTGTCGTCCCAGTCGCTCGGATTGGCCGAGTTGACTGTCGCCGCCCGCAGCCCGGCCCGTTGCGCCGCTGTCACCTGATCGCGCATCAGGGCCAGCAGCGGCGAGATGACCAACGTGGGGCCGCGCCCGGCCGCTCGCAATGCGGCCGCCGCAGCCCAGTACACCGCCGACTTGCCCCAGCCGGTCGCCTGCACCAGCAGCACCCGACTGCCGCTCAGCAGGGCGTCCACCGCGGCGATCTGGTCGGCCCTGGGCCGCGCATCCGGGCCGGCCAGCCGTGCGAGGACGCTCGCCAGCGCCCGTTCACCCGCCGATTCCGTCATCGAAGTCCCCCGATCTTCGTTTTCTTCTCGGTCGGAGCCACTGTGCCTAGCCCGACCGACAGTTTCGCCGGACCGGTCGCGCCGGTCGCCTCGGCCGCGCGCGGATCAGCTGCCGCCGCCCGGAAGAGGCTCGATCCCGGCCGCCACCGCGATCTCCCGGTAGGCGGTGGCGAGGTCGTCGAGCCGGGCGTGCGCGTTGAGTCCGGACGGATTCGGCGCCACCCACAACGGGACCCCGGCCAGCTCGTCCGGTTGCCGGCCCTGCCGTGCCTTCGGCCGGTCGAACGCGACCCGATATGCGCTGATCCCGAGGATTGCGACCACTTGCGGCCGGATGCCCGCCACCCGTGCCCCGAGGTCCGCTGCGCCCGCGAGCAGTTCGTCCGGGGTCAGCTCGTCGGCGCGGGCGGTCGCGCGTGCCACGATGTTGGTGTTACCGATCCCGCGTTCGAGCAGGTGCGCGCGGTCCTCCGGGCGGTAGCCGGCCGACGCGTCGATGATCCGGTCGGTGATGCCGGCACGATGCAGGGCCGGGTAGAAGCGGTTCCCCCGGCGCGCGAAATGTGCCTGCACGGCGGCGGTGAGCAAACCGGGGTTGATACCGACGAACAGCACTTTGACCTGCGGCCCGAGCAGGTCCGGGAGTGTCGCGCCGTGGAACGCGAGCAGTTCGGCCCGGCGCAACGCCACCGGCGCAGTCTGCCGGCAAGTTCTCGCTTTCCCGCGGTACGCCGGGGCAGGCATGATCCACCTCGTGCAACGGGCGCCGATCACTCGCACTGTGCACGCCTTCGGCGTGCACCGTCAGGCGATGGTGCACGCGTGAGCGGCCGGTGGGTGAACGTGAGTCTGCCCGGCGGCGGGGAGCGCCATGACTGGATCCCCGCTCAACAGCCTCCGTCGCCGGACGGCGCCCCAGGGTTTTGGCACGTTGTTCCGAGCGATGCCGGGGGCGACTCCCGGTGGGAGTGGCACCCGGAGCCCGCGCCTGTTCCGCCGCCCTGGATGCCCTCCGTCGGCGCATCCCAGGCGCCACTGCAGTACGGCGGAGGATGGCCGGCGTCGGGGCAATCGGCCCCCACGGGTCCGCCGCCTGCCGCCCCGGGCCCGGGCAGCCGGCTGCCGCCGTCCCCCGGGGGACCGGTACCGCCCGGGTACGGGCTACCGCCGGGCGGTCCCGGCGTGGGCGGTTGGGCTCCGCCGCATGCCGCGGGACCACTGTCGCCCGGGTACGGGGCACCGCCGGCCGCGCGGCCCGGGGTGATCCCACTGCGGCCGTTGGGGCTGGGAGAGATCTTCGACGGCTCGATAGCCACGATTCGTCGGTACTGGAAGGTGCAACTCGGGATAACGGCCGCGGTGGTCCTGGCCCTGACGATCATCCAGGCGGCGATGCTGCCCTTCTCGGAGCGGTCCTTGGACCTGAGTCTCGATTCCCCGGGGAGGTCGCCGGCGGTTTCCGGCGGTGCGTTCGCCACCGCGATGACCAGCCAGCTCTTCGCCGGGTCCGTCTCCCTGCTGGCGCAGCTGGTGCTGCAGGGCGCCCTGATGATCGTGGTCGGCCGCGCCGTGCTGGGGCAGGAGATCGACTCACGCACGGCCTGGCAGCTGACCCGCCCTTGGATTTGGCGCCTGATCGGCTTGGCGCTGTCGATCGGGTGCATGTGCGGAGCAGTGATCGTCCTCGCGATCGTGGTCGGCGGGGCGTTCGCCGCAGCCGGTGCCCCCGTCGCGGTCCTGGGGGTGGTGCTGGTTGTGGGCGTCCTGGTCGCCGGACCGGTCTGCGTGTGGCTGTGGGTGCTCCTCGGGGTGTCGGCGCCCGCGTTGGTCCTGGAACAGTCGACGATCCGCACGGCCCTTCGGCGGTCGAGGCGGTTGGTTGCGGGCAGTTGGTGGCGGGTTTTCGGCATCCTGCTGCTGAACACCATCGCCTCGGGCGTGCTGAGCGGGGTGCTGGCACTGCCGTTCGGGCTGATCGGGTTGGCGCTGGGCGGCAAAGGTTTTTTCATGGTGGCGCTGATCGGGACCGCGCTGGCCAAGGTGGTGGTCTATCCGTTCTCCGCCGGAGTCGTGGCGTTGCTCTACGTCGATCTGCGGATGCGACGCGAGGGCCTGGACCTGACCCTGACCCGCGCCGCCGTGGCGAGCGCCACAGCCGGCCGTTAGGGCCACGGGGTGTCGATTCCGGGCGATGGGAACGTCCCGCTGGTACCGGGCCGCGAAGCCGCACGTGCCGCGGCACACGCCGAGCTGAGCAAGCCGCTGTACCACGCGCACGATCCCTCGCTGTGGAAGCGGGCGGTCGATCGGGTCTGGGCGTGGTTGGGAGCGCTGTTCGATCACACGGCCGGGGCCGGACCCGGCGGACGGCTCACGGCGGTCCTGCTGCTGGCGCTGCTGGTGCTGGCGGCTGTGGCGTTCCGGGCTCGGTTGGGACCGACGAGGCGCACGGCCGGGCGCCGTGCGGCGGTGTTCACCGAGGCCCGGCGACGGGGCGCCGTCGAGTACCACCGCGCCGCGAACGACGCGCTTGCCTCGGGCGACCTCTCGACCGCGGTGCTCGAGCGGTTCCGCGCCCTGGTGCGGGAGGCCGAGGAGCGCGCGCTGATCGCACCGCGCCCAGGACGTACCGCTGACGAGTTCGCCGTCGAGGTCGGCGGCCTGCGACCGGATGCGGCGCCCACGCTCACAGCGGCGGCCGAGGTCTTCGACCGCGTCCGCTACGGGGGTCGTGTCGGCAGCGTGGAGCACCACAACCTGGTGCTGGCGGCGGTTGACGCCCTGCGGGCGGCACCGACGACGGTCGGGACCGTGAGCCGGTGACCGGAGCCGGCTCGGGCCGAAAGTCCGCCGGCCCGTTTCTGTGGCCGGCGGCGTTGGTGGTGGTGGCCGGGGTGATCACGCTGTTGTCCGGTGGGAGCGACACGAGCCTGCTGAACCCGGAGTCCTACGACCGCCACGGCTCCCATGCCCTTTCCGTGCTTCTGTCCGATGGGGGTGTGCGGATCCACCCGGTTCGCACGGTGGCCACCGCGCAGGCCGCCGAACGGGCCGGTTCAGCGGCCACGCTCTTGGTCACCGACCCCGATCTGTTGCCGGCCGCGGTCCTGGGGGGCCTGATGGCCACCGCCGGGACCACAGTGCTGGTAGCCCCGTCCCACTACTCGTTGCCCTGGGCGGTCCCTGAACTCGCCATCGCGGAGGAGGTGGAGGTTCGCGAGCGGGCACCCGGGTGCGACCTTCCGGTGGCCGGTCGTGCCGGCGCCGTCACGCTCGGCGGGTTCGCCTACCGGCGGGCACCGATCGCCGGCGATGCCGTGCCCATCGCGCTGTGTTACAGCTCTGCCACCGGTGCCGCCCTGGCCCGGGTGGGCAACCGCTTCGTGCTGGGCGCCCCGGAACCGCTGCTGAATCGCAGCTTGGACGATGCCGGCAACGCGGCGTTGGCCCTCGGCCTGCTGGGCAGGCACGCCGATCTGGTGTGGTTCCAGCCGGACCCGACCGACCCCGGGTTGGCCTCAGGCGGCCGCCGCTCGCTGACCGCGTTGCTGCCGAGGAATCTGACCCGGGCACTGTTCCAACTGGCGGTTGCGCTGGTGTTGCTCGCGCTGTGGCGGGCACGGCGCCTCGGGCCGTTGGTCGTCGAACCGCTTCCGGTTGTGGTGCGGGCCGCGGAGGCCACCGAGGGTCTGGCCGCGCTCTATCGTCGGGCCGGGGCGCGCGACCGCGCCGCGGCCGCACTGCGGGAGGCCACGGCGACCGCGCTGGGCCGCACGTTGGGGTTGTCGACGGGTCCGGCGGTCGCACCGGCCCTCGTCAACGCCGTGGCGGCGCGGGCCGGGTACGGCCCGGCGCGGGTGGCCGATCTGCTCCTCGGTGCACCCCCCGCGGACGACGTCGCGCTGGTTCGATTGGCCGACGCGCTGGACGAATTGACGACCCGGGTCCGCGGCGGTGCACCCGGCACCGCTCCCCGACGAGGCGGAGGCCGACCGAGTTGACCGACACCCAATCCAGCGCGATCGAGGCATCCGCCGGCGCCCATGCCGCGCTGCTCGCCGTGCGCGGTGAGATCGCCAAGGCGGTGGTCGGGCAGGACGCCGCGGTCAGCGGCCTGGTGGTGGCGTTGATCTGCCGGGGCCACGTGCTGCTGGAGGGCGTCCCCGGGGTGGCCAAGACGCTGCTGGTGCGGGCCCTGTCCACGGCGCTGGACCTGCGGTCCACCCGGGTGCAGTTCACCCCCGATCTGATGCCCGGCGACGTGACCGGCTCGCTTATCTACGACGCCCGAAGCGCGGAATTCACGTTCCGGCCCGGCCCCGTGTTCACCAACCTGCTGATCGCCGACGAGATCAACCGCACGCCCCCGAAGACCCAGGCGGGCCTGCTGGAGGCGATGGAAGAACGTCAGGTGTCCGTCGACGGCGTCCCGCGGCCGCTGCCCGAGCCGTTCCTGGTGGCCGCGACCCAGAACCCCGTGGAATACGAGGGCACCTACCCGCTGCCCGAGGCACAGCTGGACAGGTTCCTGCTCAAGCTCGTGCTGCCGCTCCCCAGCCGGGCCGAGGAGATCGCCGTGTTGGACCGACACGTTCAGGGGTTCGATCCGGGGGATCTGATCGGAGCGGGCGTTCGGCGGGTGGCCGGACCGGCCGAGTTGGCGTCGGCGCACGCCGCCGCGCGGCGGGTGGCGGTGCGGCCGGAGATCGTCGGCTACGTGGTGGACCTGTGCCGGGCCACCCGGGAGTCGCCGGCCGTGCGGCTCGGGGTCTCGCCGCGAGGGACGACAGCGTTGCTGGCCGCCGCCCGCGCCTGGGCCTGGTTGTCGGGACGCGACTTCGTCTCGCCCGACGACGTGAAGGCGCTGGCCGCAGCGGCCCTGCGGCACCGGATCTCGTTGCGTGCCGAGGCCGAACTCGACGGCGCCGGCGTCGATGGCGTGCTGGACACGGTGCTGGCCAACGTCCCGGTGCCGTGGTGATCGCCGGTGACCCACGATGGCGCTGACCGGACGCACCGGGCTGCTCGCCGCGGTCGGGGCCCTGGTCGTCTGGGTCCTGGGCTCGCGCACGGCAGTGGCCGTGATCGACGGCGTACTGGCGCTGGCGGTCGTCGTCGACCTGATGATGGCCGGCTCGGTGCGCGGGTTGCGGCTGGAGCGAGCCGGCGCGCGATCGGTGCGGCTGGGGGAGACCGCGGAGCTGACCCTGACCGTCGCCAATCCCGGTCCCCGCCCGGTCCGTGGTCTGGTGCGCGATGCCTGGCCGCCGAGTGCGGGCGCGCACCAGTCTCGGCAGGCCGTCCACCTGGCAGCGAACGGCACGGCGACCCTGCGCGTGACGCTGACTCCGACCCGGCGGGGCGATCGGCGACCGGATCGGGTCACGGTGCGCTCGATCGGGCCGCTGGGCCTGGCCGGGCGACAGGGGACCCAGCGTGCCGCGTGGAGCGTTCGGGTGCTGCCCGCGTTCCCCTCCCGCCGGCATCTCCCGGCCAGGGTGGACCGGATCCGGATCCTCGACGGGCGGAACGCGGCCCGGATCCGCGGCGCGGGCACCGAGTTCGACTCGCTGCGGGAGTACGTGATCGGCGACGACGTCCGCTCGATCGACTGGCGGGCCAGCGCCCGCCGCAGTGAGGTCACCGTGCGCAGTTGGCGTCCGGAACGGGATCGGCACGTCCTGGTCGTGCTGGACACCGGGCGGACCAGCGCCGGGCGGGTGGGCGATGCTCCGCGCCTGGATGCGGCGATGGACGCGGCGATGCTGCTGGCCGCCTTGGCGACCACCGCCGGCGACCAGGTCGACCTGCTGTGTTGGGACCGCAGCGTCCGGGCGGTCGTCCGCGGCGTGCCCGCCGCGCGGGTGCTGGGGGCGTTGAGCGAGGCGATGGCCGGGGTGGAGCCGGCGCTGCTGGAGACGGACATGCGGGGCCTTGTCGGCGAGGTCGCCCGGCTGGCCGGGCCGAACACCTTGCTGGTGCTGCTCACGAGCCTGGACGAGGCCCCGGTCGTCGATGGGCTGTTACCGGTGTTGGGCCCGCTGCGGGCCCGTCGTCGGATGGTGGTTGCCTCGGTCGCCGATCCTCGGGTCGCCCAGTTGGCCGCGGGTCGGGGCGACGCCGCGGCGGTCTACGCGGCGGCCGCGGCGGCCCGGACGTCGCTGCGCCGAGCCAGAGCGGCGGCCCTGCTGACCGGTCGGGGCGTCGAGGTGATCGACGCCGGGCCGGCGGAACTGGCACCCGCGCTGGCCGACACCTACCTGGCGCTGAAGGCGGCCGGGCGGCTCTGATGGGGCGTCAGATCTTTACTGAGCAAGGGCATCCGCCGCAGATAACTGTCGGTGGGCTCACGTAGGTTCGAGCACCAGTTTGTGCCGCCTCAAGTTCACGAGGCCAAATCTTGTGCGTCGCGCACCCGGCCGGTGAGCCGCGGCCCGCTCAACCGGCGACCGGCAGTCGGTCGCCTGCGGCCTCCGCCTCGACGTCCCCCGTGTAGCCGGCCGCGGCGGCGCGTCGTCCGACCACGAACACGTAGCCCAGGAAGAGCGACTCGGCGGCGACGCCGATCCCGATGCGTGCCGCTGTGGGCAGCCCCGACGGGGTGATGAAGGCCTCCAAGACACCGGACACCGCCAGCACCACCACGAGACCGAGGGCGACACCCATCGCGGCGCGGCCCTCGGCCGCCAGGGCCTCCGCCCTGGTGCGCGGCCCGGGATCGATCCACGACCAACCCACCCGAAGCCCCACCCCGGAGGAGACGAACACCGCGGTCAGTTCGAGCAGGCCGTGCGGGATGAGCAGACCCAGAAAGATGTTCAACCGGCCCGCCGAACCCATCAGGCCCAGGGCCAGACCGAGGTTGGCCGCGTTGGCCCACAACATGTACAGGACCGGGACGATCAGCACCCCGACCGCCAATCCTCCGGCAGTGACCGCCGCGTTGTTCGTCCACACCTTGGCCGCGAACGAGCTCGCCGCGTGATCGGAGTAGTACGACTCGTATTTGCCGCCCGGCCGGGTCAGCTCGCGCAGGTAATCCGGCGAGGCGAGCGAGGCCTGGATCCGTGGACGCTGACCGACCCAGATTGCCATCGCGGCCACCGTCAGGTAGAACACCGCCCCCGCTGTTACCCACCAGCGCCAGGCCAGGTACACCGCCGCCGGGAACCGCCGGCGGAAGAACTCGCCGACGTCACGCCAGGCCGGCGTCGGGCCGCCGGCGACCGCCGCGCGTCCGCGGGCGACCAGCGACGACAGCCGTCCGAGAAGCACCGGGTCCGGTGCTGCCGACTGCACGTTGGACAGGTGGGTGGCGGTCCGCTGATAGAGCGCGACCAATTCTTCCGCCTCGGCACCGGACAGCCGGTTTCCCCTTGCCACAAGATGCTCCAGGCGGGACCACTCCGCGCCGTGCACCGCCACGAAGGCGTCGATGTCCACGCCGGGCGCCCTCCCTGCTCGACCGGGGCCGGGCGCAGCCGTGCCCTGCTGTGGTCGTTGCGCGGCAGACTATGCCCGTGAGCAGCACAGCACCGGTCCCGCCGTCGCCCGGGCCGGGCGAGGTGGTGGTCGGCGAGGCGGTGGCACTCGACCTGCGCCTGGCGCAGTTGGGCAGCCGTGGGCTGGCGTTCGGGATCGACGCGGCGGTGGTCTTCTGCACCTTGTTGGCCTCGTTTCTCGGCCTGATGCCGCTGCTGTCCGGCACGGACGACGCGCTGGGCGCAGCGATCGGGCTCGGGCTGATGGTGATGATCGTCGTCGGCTACCCGGTCGTCTTCGAGACCCTGACCCGAGGTCGGAGCCTGGGGAAGATGGCGCTGGGGCTGCGGGTGGTTCGCGACGACGGCGGTCCGATTCGGTTCCGCCACGCACTGACTCGAGCGCTGGTCGGGGTGTTCGTGGACTTCGGGCTGTCCAGCGGCGCGATCGCGGTGATCTCCTCGTTTTGCTCGGCCCGCGGCAAACGGGTCGGTGACCAGTTGGCAGGCACGGTGGTGGTCCGCGAACGGGTGCGCGAGTCGGCGGCCGGCTACGTGCCGGTTCCGCACCACCTGGCGCTCTGGGCCGCGGGGTTGCCGGTCGCCCGAGTGCCGGACGCCGCCGCGCTCCAGGCGCGGTCCTTGCTCACCCGGATCGCGGAGTTCGATCCGGCGATCGCCGCGGGATGGGCCGGGCAACTCGCAGCCGAGTTCGCCGCCGTCCTCGGACCGCCGCCGCCCGGGTCGGATCCGGTGGCCGTGCTGGCGGCCGTCCTGCTCGAGCGGCGCAATCGGGAGATCGCCGCGGCCACCGGGATGGCGCACGGCCCCAATCCCGGGTGGGCGTGGTCGCCGCCGCCGCAACCCGCGGGCGTCGTCCATCCGCCGCGGCTGCCGGCGTCGCCTCCGCCGGGGTCGGCGCCCGGCCCCTTCGCGCCGCCCGGCTGAGTTGGCCCTCGGCTCGTGCGACGGGGTACGCAATCGCGATCTCCAATGGAAGAATCCCGGGCGGGTGCGGGGCATCCCCGGTGGCGTTCGGAGGCTCATGGTGGTTGATCTGCGGGTTGATTTCGGGGTGCTGTATGCGATGCAGCGGTCGCTGGTTGTGGTGGCTGATCGGTTTGAGGGGTTGGGTGGGCAGGCTGGTGTGGAGGGGCGGATTTGGGGTGGGAGCCATGTCCGGTCGGTGATGGGGGAGTTCGGGGAGAATT
>DATAUG010000227.1:0-35996 GCA_036268355.1 Sporichthyaceae bacterium | reverse complement strand
CCGTACGACGGCTATCCTCGTGGCGGGAGTGATCCTTTCGGGGAGGGTTGGCCAGATGGGTTATGGCCCGCTCACGTCCGGTCTCAACCTCATCGGTGCGGGGCTGTGCCTGCTGCACGTTGTGGCGCTGGTCGACGTCTCCATCCGTCCGGCCGCCGCCTTCCCGGCCGTCGACAAGCAGACCAAGCAACTGTGGGCCATCCTGTTGTCGATCGCCGTCGGCTGGGACGCGCTGCCGGTGCTGGCCGCCCGCCGGCTGGTCTTCCGCGGGCCGTTGGACCTGATCGTGCTGGGCGGAACGGTGGTCGCGTTGGTGTACCTGCTCGACGCCCGTCCGGCGGTGCGCTCGGCCGGGGGCCGCGGCCCCCGGCGACCCCAGGGGCCCCGCGGGGGCTGGTGACTCAGTAATCGTCCGGACCGTCGGGGCCGTCGTCGGAGTCCCGCTGGTCCTGGTCGTGCCGGCCGTGCTGGTCCTGCTGGTCCTGCTGGGTCACCCGATCCTGCTGGTCCTGCTGCTCCTGTTCCTTCTCCAGTTGTGCCGCGCGTTCCACTCGCGCCTGCTTGGCCGGGTCGTTGGTGTAGACGATCACTCGCGTGCCGATCTTGACCGACTCGAAAAGTTGCTTGGTCGCATCGAGGTCGCGGGTGTTCACGCAGCCGTGCGAGGCCCCTTTGTAGCCGCGGGCCGCGAAGTCCGACGAATAGTGGACGGCCTGGCCGCCGTCGAAGAACAGCGAGTACGGCATGGCGCTGTCGAACATCTTCGAGACGTGGTTCTCGTCCTTCCACTCGACCTTGTAGGTCCCCAGTCGGGTCGGGGTGCGTTGAGCGCCGAACCGCACGGCCATCTCGATCTTGGTGACCCCGTGGTCGATCAGGCGGAGCGTGTCGTCGTCCTGGCTGATGCAGATCACGATGCCGTGGAAGCAGTCCGGCGGGGCGTCGACGGTCTCGGCGGCCGCGTGCGGGGCCGACGCCAGTGCGGCCGTCGTGACCGCCGCGGCCGCCGCGAAACGGGCCGCGCGGTTGGTTCGGAACGCCATCGGGGCCTCCTGTCGGGCAGTCGAACCAGGTTCACTGCGAATCGGTCGAGGACCGCGCGGCGGGCCGGGGCCCGGTGCGGGTCGGTATCCGCCAGGGCCCCACCCCCACCCGACACAACCGAACGGTCCGAATTTCTCCTCGGGCGGCGCAGCGGTCAAGCGGTTCCGGAGATCTGTGGACAACGGGGGGTTGTGGACACCCGAGTGCGGGTCTCCCCGTCCGCGACGACACCGCGCCGGTGCGGCGTGCGTCTCTCGTGAGGGAATCTCGCATCCGGTGGGTTGGAGCATATTCGTCCCGGGGAACGCTGCGAAATGGGCCCGGGGCGGAATGCGGCAGGATGACAGGCTGTTAGGTGTCCCCGGGGGCCGATGGGAGGTTGGCCGGATGCTGCGTGTGGCAGGGCGCTGTACGAACGTGGGTAGCGATGCCGAGCCGGCTCGCCGGCGCCCGCCGCTGCGACGTGCCGAACTGCTGCTCCCACGCCGGGTGGCGACGATCTCGGTGCACACCTCGCCGCTCGAGCAGCCGGGTAGCGGCGATGCCGGGGGGATGAACGTCTACGTCCTCGAGGTGGCCAAGCGCTTGGCCGGCGCGGGCGTGGAGGTGGAGATCTTCACCCGGGCCACCGCGAGCGACCAGGATCCGACGGTCGAGTTGGCGCCGGGGCTGACCGTCCGCCACGTCAGCGCCGGTCCGTACGAGGGGTTGGCCAAGGAGGACCTGCCCGGGCGGCTGTGCGCGTTCACCGCCGGCGTGCTGCGGGCCGAGGCCACCCGCGACCCCGGCCACTACGACCTCGTGCACTCGCACTACTGGCTCTCCGGCCAGGTCGGTTGGCTTGCCGCGCAGCGCTGGGGCATCCCGCTGGTGCATTCGATGCACACGATGGCGAAGGTCAAGAACGCCGCGCTGGCCGACGGCGACACCCCGGAGCCGCGGTCCCGGGAGCTGGGCGAGACCGACGTCGTGGCCGCGGCCGACCGGCTCCTGGCATTCACCCAGGACGAGGCGCGCGCACTCGTGGAGCTGTACGACGCCGGCCCGGATCGGGTTGACGTGGTGCCGCCCGGGGTCGACCTGGCCACGTTCACAGCGGGTCATCGGGCGGCCGCCCGCGCCGCCCTGGGGCTTCCGGTCGACGCCGAGGTGCTGCTGTTCGCCGGGCGCATCCAGCCGTTGAAGGCCCCCGACGTGTTGTTGCGCGCGGTGGCCGCACTGGTCGACGGTGATGGCGCGCGCCGCGAGCGCATGGTCGTCGCGGTCGTGGGCGGCCCGAGCGGCAGTGGCCTGGCCCACCCCGAGCAGCTCGCCAAGCTCGGCGGTGAGCTGGGAATCGGCGATCTGGTGCGGTTCGCGCCGCCTGTGCCTCAACCGGATCTGGCGCGCTGGTACCAGGCGGCCGACGTAACCGTGGTGCCCTCGTACTCCGAGTCCTTCGGGTTGGTTGCCATCGAGTCGCAGGCCTGCGGCACGCCGGTGGTGGCCGCTCGGGTCGGCGGGTTGACCACCGCGGTCGCCGACGGCGTGTCCGGACTGCTGATCGACGGCCACGATCCGGCGGACTATGCGGCCGCGCTGCACCGCCTGCTCTCCGACGAGGTACTCCGCCGCAGGTTGGGCGACGGGGCCGTCCGGCACGCCGCCCGCTTCGACTGGTCGGCCACCGCCGACGCCGTGCTCAAGTCCTACGCCCGGGCCATGGACGCCACCGCGCACCCGCGGCTACCGGGCTGAGCCTCAGGGGATGGTGCCCTGATGAGCTCTCGTGACGAAACGTGCGCCTTGCTGCGGCGGGAACTCACCGCGGCGGGTGTGGAGTGGGCGCAGGCGCGACCGGACCTGTTCGTGGTGACCCTGCCCGGGACACGGAAGCTGTCCACCACCTGCTCCCTGGCCGTCGGGGAGCACGCGGTCACGGTCAATGCGTTCGTCGCCCGGCACCCGGACGAGAATCACGCCGGGGTCCATCAGTGGCTGCTGGAGCGCAACTCCCGCATGTACGGGATGGCGTTCACGGTCGACCGACTCGGCGACATCTACCTGGTCGGGCGGATGCCGTTGCGGGCGCTGGACGCCGAGGAACTCGACCGGATCCTCGGGTGTGTTCTGGAGTACGCCGACGGCAGCTTCAACCAGATTCTGGAACTCGGCTTCGCGTCCTCGATCCGCCGCGAGCACGCCTGGCGGGTCGCCCGCGGCGAGTCGACGGCCAACCTCGCCGCCTTCGCCCATCTGCTGGCGCAGGACCCGGACACCGCGTCTTCCTGAACGGCTCTGCGTCGTATCCGGCCGACTTGATCCGTCGTCCGTGCCGATCTTCGGCGCCGACCGTTCAGTCATCGCTCGTCAAAAGGATGGTTGCCCTTCCTTGACCCCACGTTGGAGCAGGCCGTGAACAGAACATTCCTCATCAGCCGGCGCCACAGGCGGCGCCCTCCTGGAGGTTCTGAATGTCGTTCAAGACCGGTAAGGCAGCCGCCTGGGTCGCGGCTGCTGCCATTTCCGTGGCCCCGATGGCCATGCTCGTCCCCGATGCGATGGCGTCGGCCTCGCCCGCCGCAGCTCACGGGGCGATCGCCTCGCCCGCCGCGGCCGCGCTCGGCGCCTCGGTCAAGAACATGACCGCCCGGGTCACCACGGGCAAGATCACCCTGGGCTGGACCAACCCGAGCCAGAAGCACCTCGTCGGCGTCGTGGTTCGCTATCAGCGCGGCAAGGTCGCGCCGAGCGGTCGGCACTCCGGCCACGCCGCCACCCTGGCCAAGGTGAAGTCGGGCCACGTCGCCACCAGTGCGGCCGCGAACAACCTGGCCTCGAATGCGAACTACGCCTTCTCCGTGTGGGCGGAGTACCGGTCCAACGGCAAGATCACCTACTCGCACGTGCTCTCCGGCTGGACCACCACGACGAAGTCCTCCGGCAGCGTCGGCAGTGGTTCGGCGTCGGCGCCGGTGACGGTAACCGGCGGCGGCAGCCAGTCCGGCAGCACCGGGTCGGTCGGCGGAACCGTCCAGGACTCGTCAGGCAACCCGCTCGGCGGTGTCGTGGTGACCGTCGAGAACCTCGCGACCAAGGTCGTGTCGACCGTGACCTCGCTCTCGAACGGTGGGTTCTCGCTGTCGAACCTGCCGCTGGGCAACTACCAGGTCTGCTTCAACGCGCTGTCCGCGACCGGCGGCAGTGGTCCGCTCGGCTACGTGGAGAGCTGCGTGGCCTCGCTGCCCGTGGCGAGCTCGATGCTGACCTCGCTGCCTGCGTCGCTGACGTCGCTGGTATCCGCCAGCCAGATAACCGGCCTGGTGACGGGCGGGCTCCTCGGCACTGACCCGCTCTCCGGTGTCCTGGTCACCGCGACGAACACACTGTCGGGTGCGAAGTTCACCAGCACGACCAACTCCGGGGGTTCGTACACCCTGGCCGGCCTGCCGGTCGGGACGTACAACATCGGCTTCGGGGGCTCGAGCGTGCTGGACACGGTCACCAACCTCCTCGGAACCATCACGGGCTTGCTGAGCGGCGTTGGGGTTTCGTCGGTGGCTTCCTTGATCACGGCACCCACTCAGAATCTCGGCGTCCTCGGCAGCCTCATCTGAGCCAAGGCTGACAGTTGGGGCGTCGCCGGCTCGCCGGCGGCGCCCCATTCCCTTCTCCGGCACGGATCTGACGTCAAGTCAGCAACGGGCCGCGCGGCGCCGTCCGGGCGTCTTGATCGGCCGTTCGTATCGATCTGGAGCGCTGTGCGTCCACATGTGCGGCGTCAAAGGGATGGTTGCCGTTCCTTGCCGGGACGTTGGAGCCGGCCGTGAACAGACCATTTCTCAGTGCAGGCGCCGCAGGCGCCCCTATGGAGGTTTCGCATGACGTTCAAGTCCGGTCAGGCACGTGGCTGGGTCGCCGCCGCGGCCGTCGCGGCGTCCTCGCTGGCGCTGTTCACCCCCGCGGCTCCCGCGGCGGCGGCGCCCGCTGCCGCCGCCCCGACGCACGACGCGGTCGCCAAGCCCGCCGCGACCTCGGTCAGCGGTTCGGTCTCGCACCTGACTGCCCGCATCACGAACAACTCGATCACGCTGGGTTGGACCAACCCGAGCAAGAAGCACCTCGTCGGAGTCGTCGTGCGGTACCAGCGCGGCACGTCCCCGGTGACCGGCCGGCACGCCGGGCACGCCGCAAAGGTGACCACTGTCAAGAAGGGCCACGTCGCGACCAGCGCGACCGCCACCGGCCTGCACGCGAACGCGAACTACACCTTCTCGGTGTGGGCCCAGTACAAGTCGAACGGCAAGACCACCTACTCGCAGGTGATCTCCGGGATCGTGCGGACCCAGGCTGCGGGCAGCACCGGCACCGGCTCGACGGGCCCCGTGGGCAGCACCGGCGGTTCTGGCAGCACGGGCGGCAGCGGTAGCACGGGCGGTTCGGGGAGCACCGGTGGCACCGGTGGCACGGGCGGTACCGGCGGCACGGGCAGTACCGGCAGCACAGGTCTGACCGGCTCTGTCCTCGACGCCCTCAACAACACGCCTCTGCAGGGCGTGCTGGTAACCGTCACCGACGTGACCGACAAGACGCCTGCGGGCTCGATCCTGAGCGGAACCAGCGGGGCCTTCTCGTTGCTCGCGGACATCACGAGCCTCACGGACACCTATCAGGTCTGCTTCGACGGGACGCAACTCACCTCCGTAGCGGGCGCCCCGTTCGGCTTCGTCGAGAGCTGTGCCGCCCCGGTCCTGGGTGCTCTCCTTCCGGTCCAGAGCTTGCTCTCCACCGTGTTGAGCCCGGGCGGCGCCATCACCGGTGTGGTGAGCCCGCTGATTGGAACCGCTTCGGGGCTGGTGGTGACCGCCACCGAGGGCACGACCGCGTTCACCGCGTTGACCGGATCAGACGGTTCGTACACGTTGCTCGGCCTCCCGGCCGGGTCGTACACGGTCGACTTCGCGGACGGAGCGGCGTCGACCACCTTCAACGTGGTCGCCGCTGCGGAGAACACCGTCGACGACGCCTCGGGGATAGTCAGCGTCACCTGAGGCATGCACGAAACTATGGGGCGTCGCCGATCGCCGGCGGCGCCCCACAGTCCTTGCCAGGAGCATATCTGACTTGCCGTCAGTCCTTGGCCGCCATGAACGCGTCCAGGTTGGTGCGCATCGGGCCCACCATCTCGGCGACCCCGGCGATCAGCTCCGGTGGGGCGGAGCGCGGGTGGCCGAACGGGCCGGTCGGTTGGGGGTCGTACTCGACCAGCAGTTGCATGGCCGCGGCCGATTCCGGGCCGGCGGTCTCGGCGATCAACCGGAATGCGAAGTCGATGCCCGCGGTGACGCCGCCTGCCGTCATGCGGTCGCGGTCGACCACCACCCGTTCCTGCGTCGGGATGATCTGCGGGTAGCGGGCCAGGTCGCCGAAGTAGCCCCAGTGCGTGGCGGCCCGGTACCCGTCCAACAGTCCGGCCTCGGCGAGGATCAACGACCCGGTGCACACCGAGGTGACCCACTGCGCCTGCGCGCCCGCCTTGCGGAACCAGTCCATGACCGCAGGATCGGCCATCTCGCGCGACGGGTCGGCCGCGCCGCCGACGAGCACGATGTCGACGTCGGGCGCGGAGTGCACGTCGTGGTCGGGCAGGATCCGGATCCCGGTGTCGGTGACGATCGGGTCCTTGGTGGCCGCGATCGTCACGATTTCGAATTCCGGGTGGAAACCGAGGATCTGGTGCGGGGCCAGGACGTCGAGCATCGTCATGTTGTTGTAGATGTAGGCGCCGACGCGCTTCATGGCAACTCCTTCTCGCAGGACGGGGTCGGTTCAGCCGACAAGGGTGAGCCCGGGCGGGGCGAAGCGTCGGCGGTACTCGGCGGGGCTCACGCCGAACGCCACGAGGAAGGCACGCCGCAAGGCCTGGGCGTTGCCGAAACCGGCCGCGGTCGCGACCACCTCGACCGGTCGGGTCGCCTCCTCCAGCATCCGCCGAGCGGCCTCCAGTCGCACCTTCTCCACGTAGCGGCCGGGCGGTACCCCTACCTCGGTGGTGAACACACGGGCGAAGTGACGGGGGCTCAGATGCATCCGGTCGGCCAGCGCGGTCAGTGACAGGTCGGCGGCCGGATTCTCGGCGATGTAGTTCTGCAGTTCGCGCAACGGCCGCCGATCGGCGAACTGGGCGCCCAACTGCACCGAGAACTGCGCCTGGTTGCCGGTGCGCCGCAGGTAGAGGACGAGGATCTGCGCGACGGCTCGGGCCAGGTCGGCCCCGACGTCCTCCTCGACTATCGCCAGCAGCATGTCGAAGCCGGAGGTGATGCCGGCCGACGTCCAGACGCCGCGGTCGCACATGTAGATCGGGTCGGTGTCGACCTTCACCGCCGGGTTCTGCGCGGCCAGCAGATCCCCGAACATCCAGTGGGTGGTCGCCTTGCGGTCGTCCAGGAGCCCCGCCGCGGCCAGGATGAACGCCCCGGTGCACACGCCGACCACGCGCCGCGAGCGCCGGGCAACTCGTCGTACCTCGGACACCAGGGCTGGGATCGTCGCGGCCTCGTGTGCGACTCGTCCACCGATCACGATCAACGTGTCCGGCGCGGTCCGCAGCTTGGCCAGATTGCGGACCGGTTCCAGCCGCAGCCCGGCCATCAATTCCAGTGGCGCTCCGTCGTGGGTGGCGATCTCCACCCGATACGGCGCGGGTTCGCCGCGCTCCTCGGCGAGCTGATTGGCGAACACCAGGATGTCGCGAACCCCGAGCAGTTCCATGCCCAGTGCACCGGGGTGACCCACGATCACCACATGCCGCACTGCGCGCTCTGCTACCGAAGTGCGACCGGAAGCAGGCTGATTTGCGGGTTTGAAGGCTCTGTCTGTCTGCCTACTTCCGGTCGCATCGGTAGGCATGCGCCGACCGTAGGGCCGCGGTGCCGGCGTCCACAATGACGAACAGCGGTCTAATCCAGACGTGCCTCTAGGCTTCGCGGCATGAGTGATGCTGCCTGCCGGCTGCTCCTGCTGCGCCACGGCCAGTCCGAGTGGAACGCCAAGAACCTGTTCACCGGCTGGGTGGACGTCGACATCAGCGCCGCGGGCGAGGCGGAGGCGGCGCGCGGCGGTCGGTTGCTGGCCGAGCACGGCCTGCTGCCCGACATCGTGCACACCTCCCTGCTGCGCCGCGCCATCCGGACCGCGGAGCTGGCGCTTGCGGCCGCCGACCGGCAGTGGATCCCGGTACGGCGCAGTTGGCGACTCAACGAACGGCACTACGGGGCCCTGCAGGGCAAGGACAAGAAGGCCACCCTGGCGCGGTACGGGGAGGAGCAGTTCCAGCTGTGGCGGCGCTCGTACGACGTGCCGCCGCCGCCGTTGCCGGACGACGACGAGTACTCCCAGGCAGGCGATCCCCGCTACGCCCTGCTGCCGGACGAACTGCTTCCCCGGACGGAATGCCTGGCCGACGTGGTCGCCCGCATGCTGCCGTACTGGTACGACGCGATCGTCCCGGACCTGCGATCGGGTGCGCTGGTGATTGTGGTCGCGCACGGCAATTCCTTGCGGGCGCTGGTCAAGCACCTGGAGGCGATGAGCGACGCCGGCGTCGCGGACCTGAACATCCCGACCGGGATCCCGTTGTACTACCGGCTCGACGCCGCCTTGCACCCGATGGTCCCCGGGGGCGAATACCTCGACCCGGCGGCCGCCACGACGGCCGCCGCCGCGGTCGCGGCCCAGGGCCGCTGAACTCCGGCCGTCGAGGCGGGTCCCGACCTGCGGTCAGGGCAGCTCGACGGCGCCGTTCTCGGGCCAGGCGCCGGTTGCCAGGAAGACCACCCGACGGGCCACCGACACGGCGTGGTCGGCGAAACGCTCGTAGAAGCGGCCCAGCAGGGTCACGTCCACCGCGGCCTCGGCGCCGCGCGACCAGGTCGGGTCGAGGATGACCCGGAAGATTCGCTCGTGCAGGCGGTCCATCTCGTCGTCGGTGCTCTCCAGCTCGAGCGCGCCGGCCACGCTGCGGGAGGCGATCACCTCACCGGCCTTGGTGACGAGCAGCTGCGCGATGTATCCCATCTCCAGGATCGTGGAGATCAGCTCGGTCGGGACGGCGTGCCTGGGGTGCCGCAACCGAGTGACCTTGGCTACGTGCAGGGCCAGGTCGCCCATGCGTTCCAGGTCGTCGCTCATCCGCAGCGCGGTGACCAGCACGCGAAGGTCGGTGGCGACGATCGGTTGCTGCCGGGCCAGCAGATCCATGATCTTCTCGTCGAGTTCGTCCCGCCGCTTGTCTACCATCCGGTCGTGTTCGATCACGCTCTCGGCGAGGTCCAGGTCGGCCTCCAGCAAGGACGTCGTGGCCCGCGCCATGGCGAACCCGACGAGTTGCGTCATCTCGACCAGGCCGTCACCGACCGCTGTGAGCTCGCCGCGGAACGCATCGCGCATCAATTTCACCCCTCTGCCGACCGCCCACGTTCAACGTGCTGTACCAGTGTGAACATAGTGGCGGTTTAAGGTGAACTCTTACTTTCCCGGCCGTACCCCGACGCCGGCGTGGTGTCGGACACCCAGTCACCCTCCTACGATCGCTGGCATGACCGCGCCGAGATCCACCCCGGCCACCCACGTACCGGGCAAGGGAACCGCGCCGAGAAATACCCCGGCCGCCCACCGACCTGGCAAGGGAACGCCACTGGGTCGCGAACCCGTCGGGCCCTACCTGCATCTGTCGGCGTGAAGGTCCGCGGGTGGATGTCGTCCTGATCCTGGTGGGTGCCGCGCTGGGGCTGTTGGTCGGCCTGAGCGTCGCAGCAACCCATCGCGCGGGCGCCCGGGCGGGGAACCAGTCCGCCGAGATACTCGATTCCAACGGCCTCTCGCCCGGCGTCGGGCAGGTGCTGATCGTGCTGCGTTCGCTGGCGATCGTGCTGGACGAGGCCGAGACGGTGGTCAAGGCGAGCCCCGCGGCCTACGCCTTCGGGATAGTTCGGGCGCAGAGCTTGGTCGCCACCGAGCTCGTCGAGCTGGTCACGCACACCCGCCGCGACGGCCGGATCCGGCAGGTCGAACTCCAACTGCCGCGTGGCCCGGTCGGCGACGCCGTGGTTCCGGTCAGCGTCCGGGTGGCCCCGTTGGGCGCTTGCCACGTCCTGGTGCTCATCGAGGACCAGACCGACGCGCGGCGACTCGACGCCGTGCGGCGCGACTTCGTGGCGAATGTCAGCCACGAGCTGAAGACCCCGTTGGGAGCGCTGCGCCTGCTGTCCGAGGCCGTGCAACACGGCTCGCACGACCCGGAGGCCGTGGTGCGGTTCGCCGACCGCATGCAGCACGAGACCCAGCGGCTCGGGCAGCTGGTGCAGGAACTGATCGACCTGTCCCGACTGGAGAGCCACGACCCGCTGAAGGAACCGCTGGAGGTCAGCCTCGACGCGGTCGTCGCGGCCGGGCTGGACCGGACCCGGGAGTTGGCCGCAGCCAAGAACATCACGTTGAGTTCTGACGGGGAGTCAGGACTGGTCGTGCTCGGGAGCCACGAGCAGGCCGTGATGGCGTTGGGCAACCTGATCGAGAACGCCGTCAACTACAGCACCGAGTCCACCCGGGTGGCGGTTCGGGTGCGGCGCCGCGGGGCGCTGGCCGAGATAGACGTCGTGGACCAGGGAATCGGAATTCCGTCCGCCGAACAGGAACGCATTTTCGAACGCTTCTACCGCGTGGACCCGGCCAGATCCCGGATGACCGGGGGCACCGGGCTCGGACTGTCGATCGTCAAGCACATCGCTCGAAACCACGGTGGCGACGTGCGGGTGGTGAGCCAGGAAGGGGTCGGCTCGACGTTCACCCTCAGGTTGCCGCTGCTCAGCCCGACCTCCGATTCCGTTCGGAGGCAAGTCGAACCTGCCACTGTGGTGCGCAGGCCAGTCGAACAGAGGACGCTGTGACCCGACTGCTTGTCGTCGAGGACGAGGAATCCTTTTCCGACGCGTTGTCCTACATGCTGCGGAAGGAAGGGTTCGAGGTCGCCGTCGCGCCGACCGGACCGGACGCGCTTGAGGAGTTCGAACGTGGTGGCGCCGACCTCGTGCTGCTCGACCTGATGCTCCCCGGGCTGCCGGGGACCGAGGTCTGTCGCCAACTGCGGCTGCGGTCCAAGGTTCCGGTGATCATGCTGACCGCGAAGGACAGCGAGATCGACAAGGTCGTGGGCCTGGAGATCGGGGCCGACGACTACGTCACCAAGCCGTTCTCGCACCGAGAACTGCTGGCCCGGATCCGTGCGGTGTTGCGCCGCAACGCAGAGCCGGAGGACGTCTTCGACGTAGCGCTGGAAGCCGGTCCGGTGCGGATGGACGTGGAGCGCCACGTCGTGACGGTCAACGGCGAGGCGATCGGGCTGCCGCTGAAGGAGTTCGAGCTCCTCGAACTGCTGCTGCGCAACGCGGGCCGGGTGCTGACCCGGATGCAGTTGATCGACCGGATCTGGGGCGCGGACTACGTGGGCGACACCAAGACGCTCGACGTCCACGTCAAGCGCCTGCGGGCGAAGATCGAGCCGGACCCGGCGCTGCCGCGGTACCTGGTGACCGTTCGCGGCCTGGGGTACAAGTTCGAGCCGTGACGAGACCACCGACGTCGCCCGCAGGCGAGGGCCAGCCTCGAACCAGCAACGCGGGGCGGCTGTGACGAGGGCACCGGCGAGGACCGCGCAGCGGTGACGCGGGCGCGCCACCGCTCGGGACGCTGGGCTACTGCGGTTGGGCGTTCTGCTTGAGCGCCGCCGGTTTCGCGGCCGGGCCTGCGGACTTGGTGGGCGCGGGGGACTTGGCCGGAGTCTTGGGGGCCGGTGTCTTGGGGGGCGGTGTCTTGGCCGGTGCGGCGGCCCCGACGGCCGCCTTGGCGGCGGTCTTGGGAGCCTGTGCCTTGGGTGCCGGGCTCGCGGCCGGGTTGGCCCCGGGCTTGTCGGTGACGATGTGCGTGCCGGTGACGGTCGCGCGGCTGGCGGCGTCGGCCTGGGTCGCCGCGCCGGCGGGCGTGGGCGCCGGACCGATGCTCGAGAAGTAGAACTCCCGGTCGGCCGCGGCGACCTGCATGTGCATGTCGCCGGCCTGGGCGAAATGCAGCACCACGCCCACGAAGTCGCCCACCGTGATCGCCGCCGCGTTCGGGATCGTTATCGGCTGGTCGCCCTCGGCGCCGAGCGGCAACAGCTGGCCGGCGGCGATGGCCAGGTTCGGGGTGATCGTGACCGTCTGCGAGCCGGGGGCGTCGTCGGTGAACGAGACCGTCTGCAGGGTGTCGTTCTGCGAGCCGTTGTTGATGAGTGTTCCGGCCAATGCGGCGGCCGGGGCCTGTGGGGCTTTGACCACCACGATGTCCCGGGCCAGGATCCCGCCGACGTTGGCAGCGGCGTTCTGGCCGGTGACGTCGTCGACTTCGGGGTGGAAACCCGCCCCGCACGCGGCCAGCGCCGGCACGAGGCAGGCGGTGAGAGCGGTGGCGATCAGACGGGTACGCGGCGAGGAGGTCACGGCAGCCTTTTCGAGGTGAACCCGGTGGGTGGACATGAGTTTGTCGGGGGTGGATGCCATGACCCACGCGCCGAGTATGCAGAGGGTACCTGGGGGCTCGATTTGTCTCACGGGGGTGGTTCGGTGTGTCGGGTCTGACACTCCGAGGCGGTGGCGGGCCGGGATGATAACGGGCCCACCAGCCCCCGTCTGACCTGCGGGAGTACGCGGACCAGAGATTTGTCAAGTCCCGTATGCACCCCTCACGAATGCCCTGACCTGCGCAAACGTCAAAGCGCCGGCAAGGGAACGTGCTATCCTGGGCATCAGTGTGAAAGGGGAATGTCACCCATGGCTTTCAAGGTCGGCGAGACGGTCGTTTACCCGCATCACGGGGCTGCCCTCATCGAAGCGATCGAGAGCCGCACGATCAAGGGCGTAGAGCGCATGTACCTCGTCCTCAAGGTCGCCCAGGGCGATCTGACCGTGCGTGTTCCGGCGGACAACGTCGATCTGGTCGGCGTCCGCGACGTGGTCGGGCAGGACGGCCTGGACCGTGTGTTCGAGGTGCTGCGTGCCCCGCACACCGAGGAGCCGACCAACTGGTCCCGGCGCTACAAGGCGAACCTCGAGAAGTTGGCTTCCGGCGATGTGATCAAGGTCGCCGAGGTGGTCCGCGACCTGTGGCGCCGCGAGCGCGACCGCGGCCTGTCCGCGGGTGAGAAGCGGATGCTGGCCAAGGCCCGGCAGATCCTGGTCAGCGAGCTGGCCCTGGCCGAGAACACCAACGAGGACAAGGCCGAAGCCATCCTCGACGAGGTTCTCGCTTCCTGAACGGTCGAAACGGCGGCCGCCCCTGAGGGGTGGCCGCCGTTTCGCGTTCCCCCGGCCCGCCCTCGAACCTCGTTGCGTCCGGCCAACTGGCTGCTATTAGCGACCAGTCAGCCGGACGCAAGGGTCAGTAAGTGGGGGTCAGAGGGTGAAGCTCAGGGCTCGACGGGTTCCAGCACTCGGTCCGGCGGGACGTAGTCCGGTAGGTCGGTGGCCGGTTCCTGCTGCCAGCGGTGCCGGTTCATCCGTTTGTTGATCTTGTACTCGGCCCGACAGGCGTTGTTGTACAGGTGCCAGACCGCGTGCACCGCGAAGGTCTGGGGCACCAGCCAGAAGCCGGCCGGGATCGGGTCCAACGGCTCCGGGGGAGCCAGGGTGATCTCGGCGGCCACGTGGCCCTCGCCGTCGGCGTAGGTCATGCGGGCCAGGACCCGGCCGTCGCGTTCCACGACCTGGCTCTCGCCGACGGCCAGGGTGTCGTACGGCACGCCCGGCATCAGCGGCGAGGCCGACCGGTAGTCCCCGACGTGTTGTGCGATCGCGGCCGGCGCGCCGACCGCGCGGGCCATCCTGCCCGGCATCTCGCGGGCCACCCCGATGTTGTACTGGTGGTCGCGGGAGAACCAGCGCCGCACGGGATACCAGTCCGGGAACGACCACCAGCAGCTGCCGCCGAGCATTGCGACGACCTTGCCGCGGGCCCTGCGGGCCGTGCGACTGCGGTCCCACTCGAATCCGCAGGCCATCCCGATCGTGCCGAACGAGGTGGTGGAGATGCCGTCGTCGTCGCCGCCGCGGTAGTAGGCGTTCTCCCACAGCGAGGGAATGTCCTTGTCGTGCAGGTGCGCGGCGCCGTCCGGCTCGACGAGCAGGTACGTGCCGTAGGTGTCCGCGCCTCGGCGGGCCTGGAACCCTCCGCCCACCGTGCAGTCCAGCTCGCGGGCCAGGTCACGCAGCATCCGGTACGGCGCCCCGTCCACCGGACGAGCCACGCCCTTCATGGCCTTGCCGTACATGTTCGGTGACGTGAAGCCTTCCGGCAGCAGAATCACCTCGGGGTTGTGCTCGCGGTACGCGGAGCGCACCAGGCCCTCGCAGCGGACCATGTTGTCCTCGACCGCCCCGACCTTCAGCCGGGGCTGCACCACCGCGACCTTCAGTTTTCGCTCGCTCATCATTTTTCCTTCCCCGGCCTCAGGCCGGCACTGCGGTCTGGGTGGTGGCGACCTCGGCGGTCCCGGCTCCGTTTTCGGTGCCGGCCGCGTTTTCGGTGCCCGCGGCACCGGTTGGCCGTCGGCCGCGGGTGCTGCGGACCTTCCTGGCCGCGGCGGCGGCCGCACGCTCCTCCTCGGGCAGGTACGGCTTCGAGGACGGCCGGTGGTTGGTCAACGCCATGTGCTCGGTCCAGCCGTCGCGCACCCACCGCTTCTTGGCCGTGCCCTTGGGCCGCCGGCCGGCTTTGATGAACGCCCGGTCCAGGGCGTATGCCAGGTCGAGCTTGAGCGCCTCGGCCACGAACTTCACGATCGCCCCCCGGTCGGCGCCGGGCCGGCGCAGCGCCCGCACTGTCCAGGTGACCTCACGCGGGACGCTGACCAACTTGTACGGACTGATCTGACGGGAGAACGTGTCCACCAGATCGCGGCCGAGCTCCGGGTCGTACTGCCCCTGCAGGTAGAACTCCTTCTCCACCGGGTTCAGCGAGGAGACCCGGGATTCCTTGTGGCCCCAGTAGTAGGTGGCGAGCACCTCCCGGTCGCGCAGCCGCTCGTAGCGACGGGTCGCCTCGTCCAACATCGCCGGATCGTCCAGGAAGGGCGTGACGGTCTCGCCCAACGTGCGCCCGGACCACAGGCCGTCGCGGATGCCCTGCGCGATCACCGGGTCCTTGAAGCTGCCCGCGTCGCCGGCCAACGCCCAGCCGGGACCCGAGGACTTGCGGAAGAAGCCCTCGGTGTCGGTGGCCCCCCTCAGTTTGACCTCCTTGACCGTCCCGGTCAGCCGGGCGCTCATCTCCGGCTGCGCGGCCACCACCCGGTCCCACTCCTCCGGGTCGCGGAAACACTGCTCGACGATCTCGACCGACGGCATCAGCAGTGCGGTGATGCTGTTGTCGTTGTTCGGGAACACGAAGCCGTTGATCTCTCCGTGCCGCCACTGGCAGATCGCGTCGCGACGCGGGAAGTGCGCGGCGCCCTCCGCGGAGTCGGTCATGTAGTGGAAGGCCAGTCCGCGGCCGTTGGGCAACGCCTTGTACCGGGACGAGCCGACCCACTCGGCGAACCGCGAATCGCGACCGTCGGCGCCCACGGTCAACTTCGCGAACACCGTGTGCTCCACCCGGTCGGCGTCGGTGTAGCGAACCCCGGCAACCCGGTTGCCGCGCCACACCACGCCGGTGACCTTGCACCGCTCGCGCACCTCGGCGCCGGCCTCGCGTGCGGTCGTCACCAGGGCCATGTCCAGTGCCGGGCGGCGGGTGTTGACGCCGAAGTCGATGCCGTCGACCGGCGTGTAGGTGCCGTGCACCTCCAGGCCCTCGGCGCTGAGCATGAGGTTCGGGCAGGGCGGCGCCCCGGCGGCGAGCACCCGGTCCAGAGCCCCGAGGCGCTTCAACTCGGCCAGCCCGCCGGCGAACATCACGTGGGTGGAGATCGTGTCCGAGGGGAACGCGGTGCTGTCCAGCACCAGGACCCGGCGGCCCGCCCGGGCCAGTGTGATCGCGGTTGCGCTGCCCGCGATCCGCCCGCCGACCACGACCACGTCCACCTGTTCGGTCGCGTTGGGTTCGGGTGGGCTCGACTGGGACATCAGGGCCTCCTGCGCATCGGGACGAAGGCTTCACGGTAGGAGGCGGGGCGCGATACCTCATCCCCTCCAGGGCGCGATCTTCTCCCACCCAGGGGGGATGTTTTCCACGACTGCTGCCCCTTTCGGGGCAGCCGAGCATTAAGCTTTGTGACGTGCCGATTGAATTGGCCCCGGGAGCGCCGGGCGACGGTTCGATCGACCTGGCGCGGCGTCGGCGGCGCGCGCTGGACGTCGAGCGACGGCTGCGCGAACTGCTCGAGGCCTATCCGGAGGCGGCCGGACTGCCGTCCTGGCGAGCCGGGCCTGCCGGGGACCTGTCCGGCCTGGACGCGCACCTGGCGCAGCTGGGCGAGCTCACGCAGGCCCGCCTGGCCGCCGCGGCGGAAGATCTGACGGCGAGTCGGTGCTTGGCGGTATGCGAGCTGATCCGCGCCCTGGAGGCGCTGCGGCGGGAGAACCTCGATCGCTGCGTGCGCGAACGGTTGTCGGCGCTGGCGGGCGTCCCGGATCTGCTGGCGACGGCGCCCGACCCGGTCGACGTGCCGGCGCTGCTGACCCGGGCCGCCCGGGAGGCCGCGCGGATCTGCGACCTGGACCGCGTGATGATCTTCCGACTGCACGAGGCCCGGTTGATCCCCGAGGTCACCTATTTCGTCGGCCATGCCGAGCGGGCCGCCCAGATCCACGCACTGGCCCGGCTCAATCCGATCGAGCTGACCGCGGTCCGGTACGAGGTGGAGATGATCCGGCGCCGGGCGGCCGCGCTGGTCACCGAACCGCAGGAGGATCCGCGGTTCTGGGGCCCGACCTTGCGGGAGCTGGACACCCACGGCTTCGTCAGCGTGCCCGTGGTCGCCGGCGGCGTGGTGGTCGCGACCCTGCACGGCGACACCGGCTTCAGTGGGCGTCTGCTCGACGTGCTCGACCGCGACTGCCTCGCGGCGTTCGCCAAAGGTCTGGGCCACGCGCTGGAACGGGCGGTGCTGATCGAACGGCTGCACGTCCAGCGTGACGCCGCCCGCCGACTGGCCCGTGCCGCTGAGGCCGCCGTCGACGAGTTCGGCCAAGCCGACTTCGCGCGCGCCGGCGACACCGGACACCCACCGGAGGAGACCCGCCCATGGCGGGCGCCCTTCCGGTCAATCGCCCCGACGGGCCTGGCAGGCGTGGCGCTGACCCGCCGCGAGGCCGAGGTCCTCGCGCTGATGTCCACCGGCGCGGGGAACGGCGAGATCTCCCGCCGGCTGGTGATCACCGAGGCGACCGTCAAGTCCCACGTCAAGCACGTGCTGCGCAAGTTGGGCGCGACGAATCGGGCCCAGGCCGTGTCGATCTACCTCGGCGCGGCCATCGACCGTCCGGCCTGAGCGCCGTGGCCGTCGCACGGCCTACGCTCGACCGGCGAAGGTCCCGCGAGGAAGGGTTGGGTGCGGTCATGCGTACGGCGGCTGTCGTTCCGGCGGCCGGCCGTGGGGAGCGGTTGGGCCCCGGGGCTCCGAAGGCGCTGCGCGAACTCGGCGGGGTGCCGATCCTGGTGCACGCGGTCCGGGCGTTGGCCCGGGCGCGTTCGGTGGACATCGTGGTGGTGGCCGCGCCCCCGGATGAGGTGGAGGCGGTCTCGGCGCTGCTGCTCGACCAGCAGATCGACGCCGAGGTGAATGTCGTCGCCGGTGGCCCGACCCGGCAGAGCTCGGTGGCCCGCGCGGTGGCCAGCCTTGCCGCCGACGTCGACGTGGTGCTGGTGCACGACGCCGCGCGGCCGTTGGTCCCGGTGGAACTGGTGGACGCGGTGGCCGCCGCGGTGCGCGCGGGCGCGGACGCGGTCATCCCGGTACTGCCGGTCGCGGACACGATCAAGCAGGTCGACGCGGACTCGGTAGTGGCAACCCTGGACCGTTCGGTGCTGCGTGCCGTGCAGACCCCGCAGGGATTTCGCCGGGCGGTGCTGGTCCAGGCGCACGCGGCGGGCGACGGCGCCGACGCCACCGACGACGCCGGCCTGGTCGAGGCCATCGGCGTGGTGGTGCGCACCGTGCTCGGCAGCGCCGAGGCGTTCAAGGTCACCCGGCCGATCGACCTGCTGCTGGCCGAGGCTTTATTGGCGCAGCGCCGGGCCGCGGGCGTCCGTTGACCACCCCAAGACCCCACGTCTTCTGCCGTGTCCCGCGCCCTTCCGGGCCCCGCGAAGGGCGCGGGACACGACACGAGATGCGAGGGGGAGGGCGATGAGCGCGGGGCTGCCAAGGACCGGGATCGGGGTGGACGTGCATGCGTTCGGCACGGCCGACGTCACCCGGCCGCTGGCGCTGGCGGGGCTGACCTGGCCTGGGGAACAGCCGTTGGCCGGGCACTCGGACGGCGATGCGGCGGCCCACGCGGCCTGCGACGCGCTGTTCTCCGCCTGCGGACTCGCCGATCTCGGCGCACAGTTCGGGACCGCGGACCCGCGTTGGGCCGGCGCCTCGGGGCCGACGTTGTTGGCCGAGGCAGCTGCCCGGGTCCGTGCCGCCGGGTTCGAGATCGGGAACATCGCAATAACGATCATCGGCAATCGCCCACGGTTGGGGCCGCGCCGCGAGGAGGCGCAGGCCGTTCTTTCTGCGGCCGCAGCGGCCCCGGTTACGCTTGCCGCGACAACCACCGACGGGCTCGGGTTGACCGGCCGCGGCGAGGGCGTTGCCGCGATCGCCATTGCGCTCGTGGTGTGTGCAGCGCAGCTTCCCGGATGAGGAGTGCCCATGTCCGGCGATGCCGTTCCGACTGACGATCCGTCAGATGGCCGTGAGCGGCTGGTGGTCGTCGGTTTCGGCATGGCCACCGTGCGGTTGGTCGAGGAGTTGGCCCGAGCCGGTGCGCTGGGCCCGGGCGGCCGCTACCGGCTGACCGTGATCGGCGACGAACCGCAGCCGGGGTACAACCGGGTGATGCTGTCCTCGGTCGTGGCCGGGACCGCCGCCGCCGAGGCCACCACGTTGCGTGCCCGGGAGTGGTACGACGATCTCGGGGTCCGGGTCCTCGCCGGCCGTCGCGCGGTGACGCTGGACCCGCCCAACCGGTGCGTGGAGATCGACGACGGCTCGGCCGTGCCCTACGACCGCTTGGTGCTCGCCACCGGCGGTGCACCCGTGATGCCGCCGATCCGCGGCGCGCTCACGGCGGATCGGAACCTGCACCCGCAGGTGGTCGCGTTCCGCACGCTGGACGACTGCGCCCGACTCCTGGCGCTGGCCGAACCTGGCCGCAGCGCGGTGGTCGTGGGCGGCGGACTGTTGGGCTTGGAGGCTGCCCGAGGCCTGGCCGAACGCGGCATGCTGGTCGACATCGTCGAGATGGGCGAGCATCTGATGTCCCGTCAGCTCGACGCCGAGCCGGGGGCCGTGCTGCGTCGGGCCGTGACCCGGATTGGCATCGGGGTGCACACCTCGGTGCGAGCGGTGGCGCTGGACGTCGTCGCCGGCGCAGTCCGCGCGGTGCGATTGGACGACTCGTTCCGGCTCGAGGCCGACCTGGTGGTGCTCGCCTGCGGCGTTCGACCGCGGGTCTCGTTGGCGCGGGCGGCGGGTCTGCGGGTCGGCGACGGCATCCTGATCGACGACCGGCTCGGCGTGCTCGGGTATCCGGAGCTGTACGCGATCGGCGACTGCGCCGAGCATCGCGGCCGGTCGCCCGGCGCGGTTGGGGTGGCCTGGGAACAGGCCGCGGTGCTCGCCAAGGTGCTCCTCGGCGACCCGGTGGCCGCCTACACCGGGTCGCGGCAGGTCACCCGGCTGCGGGCGATGGACCTCGACGCGGCCACGTTCGGCGTGCCGCGGAGCGGCACCGGCGACGAGGTCGTCGAGTACGTCAACCCGCTGCGCGGCATCTACCGGCGGCTGATCGTGCGCGACCGGAGGCTGATCGGCGGGGTGCTCGTCGGGTCGCTGGACGGGGTCGGCCTGCTGCTGCAGTTCTACGACCAGGACATCGAGGTGCCCGCGGAACTGGAGGTGCTGCTCGGCGACATCCGCCCCGGTGCCGGGCCGCTGCGGTTGCCAGACGACGCGATTGTCTGCCAGTGCAACAGAATTAACGCAGCCGTTATCCGATCCAGTGCCTACGCCGGCGCGGACTCGGCCGCCGTTGTGGCCCGGCGCACGCGGGCGACCACCGGTTGCGGCGGCTGCGCCGGTGCCGTCGAATTGCTGCTGGCAGAGGTGCTCAGCGTCCGAAATGCCAGGTCGACAGGCGATCCCGAACCGCTCGGCGAGCTGGTTGCCAACGGGGCGCACGCCGCTCAAAACGCTTTGTGAACCAGTGGTTTCGCAATCGTCTCGGGGCGAAACGGTCGAGTAACGGTCGCGAAACACCGCGCCCCTAGCTTCGGTCACGGTCCGAGTAGTCCGATCCGGAACGTCAGGGGGTGCCTCACGTGGCGAACTGGCCTACTGCGGCACGGCCCCGACGCCGCCCGGCTGCGTTGTCGTCGTCGCCGATACAAACCCGGTATCGGCTCCTCCTCCGCCTTGCCGGATCGGCGCCGGTGCTGCGCCTCGCGACGGCCGGCCACGTGAGACACCCCCTTGGGAGCACTCGATGACGAACCGCCACTCGTTGGTCGTCGTGGGCCACGGCATGGTGGGGCACAAATTCGTCACCGCCGCGATCGAACGAGGACTGACGGCCGAGTGGGAAATCACCGTGCTCGGCGAGGAGCCCCGACCGGCCTACGACCGGGTGGGCCTGTCGTACTACTTCGCGGGCTCCACGGCTGAAGACCTCTCGCTGCTGCCCGACGGTCATTACGCGGACCCCGCGGTCCGGCTGGAACTGTCGGCGAAGGCCGTCGGGATCGACCGCGAGGCCCGGCTGGTGCGGCTGGCCGACGGACGGTCGTTCCGCTACGACGCCCTGGTACTGGCCACCGGGTCGTACCCGTTCGTGCCGCCGGTGCCGGGAAATCGGGCCACGAACTGCTTCGTGTACCGGACCATCGAGGACCTCGAGGCCATCAAGTGCGCGGCCGCCGATGCCGGCGCGGGTGCCGTGATCGGCGGTGGCCTGCTCGGGTTGGAGGCGGCGAACGCCTTGCTGAACTTGGGTCTGACGACCCATGTGGTGGAGATGGCGCCGCGTCTGATGCCCCTTCAGGTGGACGCCGGTGGCGGCCACATGCTGGCCCGGCACATCGAGGCTCTCGGGGTTCGCCTTCATCTCGGCGCGGCGACCGAATCGATCGTGGCCGACGACCGTGGGCGGGTTGCCCAGTTGCGCCTGGCCGAGCGCGAGCCGTTGGACATCGGGGTGCTGGTGTTCTCGGCCGGCATTCGGCCGCGCGACGAACTGGCCCGCGAGTGCGGCCTGGATATCGGTGAACGCGGTGGCGTCGTGGTCGACGAGACCTGCCGGACCTCCGACCCGTCGGTCTACGCGATCGGCGAGGTGGCCTGCGCGCTGGGCCGGACTTACGGCTTGGTCGCCCCCGGCTACGCGATGGCCGAACTGGTCGCCGGACGACTCGCCGGCGGCGAGGCGACATTCCCCGGCGCCGACATGTCGACGAAGTTGAAGCTGCTCGGCGTCGACGTGGCCAGCTTCGGCGACGCCTTCGCCGCCACACCCGGCGCGCTCGAGCTCACCTACGCGGACTCGGTATCCCGTACCTACAAGAAGATCGTGGTCTCCGAGGACGGCACCGAGCTGCTCGGCGGCATCCTGGTCGGCGACGCCTCCCTCTACATGACGCTGCGTCCGATGGTCACCTCGCGGGTCACGCTGCCGCCGAACCCGGAGGAGCTGATCCTGCCGTCGCGGTCCGGCGCCCCGGCCGGCATCGGCCCGCTCGCGCTGCCTGACGAGGCGACGATCTGCTCCTGCGAGAACGTCGCCAAGGGCTCGATCCTCGGGGCGATCACCGCCGGCGCCACCACGATCGCGGCGATCAAGGGTTGCACGAAAGCCAGCACCGGCTGCGGCTCCTGCGTTCCGCTGGTCAAGACGCTGCTCAACAGTGAGCTGGCGAAGCAGGGCGTCGTGGTCAGCAAGGCGTTGTGCGAACACTTCGCCTACAGCCGCGCCGAACTGTTCGACATCGTTCGGGTCACCGGGGTGAACACGTTCGGCGAGGTGCTGACCTCGCACGGCATCGGCCGCGGCTGCGACATCTGCAAGCCCGCCCTGGCCTCGATCTTCGCCAGCCAGCGCAACGAGTACGTGCTCGGTCGCAGCCATGCGCCCTTGCAGGACACCAACGACCACCTGCTGGCCAACATGCAGCGCAACGGCACCTACTCGGTGGTCCCGCGGATCCCCGGTGGCGAGGTCACCCCGGACGGACTGATCGCAATCGGCGCGGTGGCCAAGGAGTTCGGGCTCTATACCAAGATCACCGGCGCGCAACGGATCGACCTCTTCGGCGCCCGCGCCGAACAACTGCCGCTCATCTGGAAGCGTTTGGTGGACGCCGGTTTCGAGTCCGGACACGCCTACGGCAAGGCCCTGCGGACCGTGAAGTCCTGCGTGGGCAGCACCTGGTGCCGGTTCGGGGTGCAGGACTCCGTCGGGATGGCTGTCGCGCTCGAGCTGCGCTATCGCGGGCTGCGGGCGCCGCACAAGCTGAAGTCCGCGGTCTCCGGCTGCGCCCGGGAGTGCGCCGAGGCGCGGGGCAAGGACTTCGGCATCATCGCGACCGACCGGGGTTGGAACCTCTACGTCTGCGGCAACGGCGGGATGGTGCCCAAGCACGCGATCGAGCTGGCTCGCGATCTGGACGACCGGATGCTGATCCGGCTGATCGACCGGTTCCTGATGTTCTACGTCCGGACCGCTGACCGGCTGCAGCGGACCGCCCCGTGGCTGGACAACCTCGACGGCGGCATCGAATACCTCAAGCAGGTGCTGGTGCAGGACTCCCTGGGCATCTGCGCCGATCTCGAGGCGGACATGGCCCGCCACGTCGCCTCCTACGCCGACGAGTGGGCCGCCACGATCGCCGATCCCAACAAACTCAAGCGATTCGTGTCGTTCGTGAACGCGCCCGACGTGCCGGATCCCACGATCACGTTCGTGCCCGAGCGGGACCAGATCCGCCCCGCGCGGCGCGATGAGACCGGGGAACTCCATGTCATAGCGGGTCCGACCCTGCCGGTCGGCGCGCCGAAATCCAACGGCCACGCGGCAGCCGCGTCGAACGGTGACGGACGCAGTCACGCCGGGCCCTCGGTAGCCGTGGGATCAGCATGACGGATCTCGCCCCGTCGGTCGACGACCTGGACCTGTGCACGGGTTGGGTCGACGTGATCGCGGAGGCCGACCTCGAGGTCGAGGTGGGGGTGCCGGCGCTGGTCGGTGCCGCCGCGGTCGCGGTCGTCAAGACCTATGCGGGGGAGTTGTTCGCCGTGTCCAACCTCGACCCCAGGACCGGCTCGTCGGTCATGGCGCGCGGAATCGTGGGCACCCGCGGGGAAATTCCGACGGTCGCCTCACCGTTGTACAAGGAGGTGTACGACCTCCGGACGGGGGTCTGCCTGGACGACCAGACGAAACAGCTGAAAACCTTCGAGGTGCGTGTCGCGGGCGGGATTGTTCAGGTCAGGGGACGCGGTGGTGGTTGACAGCGGCGAGCACATTGCCGCCCTCTCGACGGTGGACCCGGTGGACCCGACCATGGGTTCGCCGCTCACCGGATTCACGGTCGCGGTGACCGCATGTCGGCGCCGCGAAGAACTCTGCGGCCTGCTCGAACGGCGCGGTGCCCGGGTGATCTCCGCGCCGGCCGTCACCGTGCGGCCGCTGACCGACGACCGCGACCTGCTCGCCGCCACCCACGCCTGCCTCGTCGACCCGCCGGAGATCGTCATAGGTACCACCGGCGTGGGTTTCCGTGGGTGGATGGAGGCGGCCGACGGCTGGGGCCTGGGCGAGGAACTCCGGATCGTGCTGGGAAAGGCGCAGATTTTGGCCCGCGGCCCCAAGGCGATGGGGGCCATCCGCGCCAACGGGCTTCGCGAGACCTGGGCGCCGGTGTCCGAATCGCTGCGCGAAGTGCTCGACCACCTGCGCGCCGACCCGATCCAGGGGGTCCGGATCGTGGTGCAGTTGCACGGCGACCCGGAACCGGAGCTGATCGAGGGGCTGCGTGCCGCGGGCGCCGACGTCGTTCCGGTGCCGGTCTACCAATGGTGCCCGCCGGACGACATGGCTCCGTTGATCAAGTTGGTGGAGACGGTCGCGGCACGTAATGTCGACGCGGTGGCTTTCACCAGCCAGCCCGCGGTGGCCTCGCTGCTGCGGGTGGCCGGCGACAGCGGCCGACGGGATGCGGTGATCGCGGCCTTCCGTGGCGACGTGGTGGCCGCCTGTGTGGGCATGGTCACCGCGGAGCCGCTCGAGGCGCTCGGCGTGCGGACGCTGCAGCCGGAACGGCCGCGGCTGGGCGCGCTGGTGCGGGTCATCGCGGAGGAGTTGCCGGGTCGTCGGCCGTCCGGGTTGATGGTCGACGGACGCAAGTTGGAGTTGCGAGGGCACGCGGTGCTGCTGGACCAGCGGGTGGTCGAGCTGCCTCCGGCGCCGATGGCTGTGCTTCGGGCGTTGGCCGAACAGCCGGGGCGGGTGATGTCGCGCGCCCAGCTGGTGCCCCGCCTGCCCAGCGGCGATGCGGCCAGCGAGCACGCCGTGGAGATGGCCGTGACCAGGTTGCGGGCCGCGCTCGGCGACGGCAAGTACGTGCAGACCGTGGTCAAACGGGGCTACCGGCTGCGGGTCGAGTCGTGACCGGACACCACGAGCGGCTGCGCCGAGCGAGGAACGAGCGAGGAACAGCGAGCGACGAGCACAGCCCGACGCTCGTCGCTGTCGCGCACGGCAGTCGGCGGCCTGCGGCGCAGGAGGACGTGCGCCGACTGCTGGACGCGGTGCGGGCCGCCCGACCCGGCCTGGACGTCCGCGAGGCCTACATCGAATTGGCGGAGCCGCTGTTGCCCCAGGTGTTGGGATCGCTGACGGCGCCGGCCGTCGTGGTCCCGTTGCTGCTGGGCCACGGCTACCACATCGCCCACGACGTGGCCGGGATGGCCGCCGCCCACAGCCGCGCAGAGACCTACAACAACCACGCACAGACCTGGCAAGGGAACCCGGGCCTGCCATGTGCGCCGGCACTGGGCCCGGACCCGTTACTCATCGAGGCGCTGGCGGATCGCCTGGCCCAGGCCGAATATGACGTATCGTCAGATCGGTTCGGTCCGGTCGTCCTGGCCGCCGCGGGCTCCTCGGACCGCCGGTCGCACGCCGACGCCGAGGCGACGGCTCGCCTGCTGGCCGCCCGACTCGGTCGTCCGGTCGTCCCCGCCTACAACACGGCGGCGCGGTCGTCGGTCCGGGAAACCGTCGCCGGGCTGCGGCGGGCCGGTCACCGGCGCGTCGGCGTCGCCACCTATCTGCTGTGGCCCGGCCGGTTCGCCGCCGAGGTGGCGGCCTGTGGCGCGGATTTCGTCGCCGCGCCGATCGGCGTACACCCGGCCCTGGCGCAACTCGTGCTCGACCGGTACGACGCGGCCCGCCGGGCCCAGCCGCTCGCCGCCCGCTCGAGGGGATCGGTGCTCGCGCGCCGGTAGGCTTGGGCGGTGACGCTCCATCTCTACGACACCGCGGCGCGAGCCGTGCGCGAGTTCGTGCCGGCGCACCCCGGAGCGGTCGCGATCTACCTGTGCGGCGCCACCGTGCAGGCGCCTCCGCATGTCGGGCACATCCGGTCCGGGGTCAACTTCGACGTCTTGCGCCGCTGGCTGGAGCACACGGGGCAGACGGTCACCTTCGTCCGCAACGTCACCGATATCGACGACAAGATCCTGCGTCGCGGTGCCGACGAGGGCGTCCCGTACTGGGTCGTCGCCGCCCGCAACGAGCGGGCCTTCGGCTGGGCGTACGACACTGTGGGCTGTCTGCCACCCACCGTCGAACCGCGGGCCACCGGGCACGTCCCCGAGATGATCGATCTGATGCATCGTCTGATCGCGGTCGGGGCGGCCTACGCGGCGCAGGGCGACGTGTACTTCGCGATTTCCGCGTTCGCCGACTACGGCGCGCTCTCCGGTCAGCGGCCCGAGGCCATGCAGCCTGCGGCGGACACCGACGTGGAGGGCCACAAGCGAGATCCGCGGGACTTCGCGCTGTGGAAGGCGGCCAAACCCGGTGAGCCGGCCTGGGACACGCCGTGGGGCCGCGGCCGACCCGGCTGGCATCTGGAGTGCTCGGCGATGGCGGGCAAGTACCTGGGCTCGTCCTTCGACATTCACGGCGGTGGCTTGGATCTGGTGTTCCCGCACCACGAGAACGAGATAGCGCAATCCAAGGCAGCCGGCGACGAGTTCGCCAGGTACTGGCTGCACAACGGGTGGGTCACCACCGCCGGGGAGAAAATGAGCAAGTCGCTGGGCAACTCGCTGCTGGTGTCCCAGATCGTGCGCCGGGTGCGCCCGGTCGAGCTCCGGTATTTCCTCGCCGCGCCGCACTACCGGTCGATGATCGAATTCTCCGACGAGGCGTTGGCCGAGGCCGCGACGGCCTACGCCCGGGTGGAGACGTTCCTGCGTAACGCCACCGACCTGCTCGGCGAGGTCGACCCAGGTGGCGTCCCCGCCGCGTTCGCCACGGCGATGGACGACGACCTGAGCACTCCGGCCGCCTTTGCCGCCGTGCACAACGCCGTCCGGGAGGGCAATACGGCGTTGGCCGCCGGGGAGAAGGAGGCCGTTGCGGCCCGGGCCGGGGAGGTGCGCGCGATGCTGGGTGTCCTCGGGCTGGACCCGAGCGTGGCGCCGTGGGCCGACACCGGACAGGCGGACCTGACCCCAGTGGTGGACAGCCTGGTGCAGGTCGTTCTGACGCAGCGTCAGGCGGCCCGGGAACGCAAGGACTTCGCTGCCGCCGACGGCATCCGCGACGGCCTGCGGGCCGCCGGCGTCCTGGTCGAGGACACGCCGTCCGGCCCGCGGTGGACCGTGGCCACGTCGGATTCCCACTGATGGCGGGGAACTCGCGGCGGCAAGGTGCCCTCCGCAAGCCGGGGTCGAAGAAGGGCGCGGTCGTGGGGTCCGGCGGCCAGAAATCGCGCGGCTTGGCGGGCAAGGGCAAGACGCCAAAGGCCACCGAGCGCACCGGCCATCCGGCGGCGCGCCGCGCTGCCTCCGTAGCCAGGGCTGACGCTGCGTCAGGAGCGCGGCGCAGCAGCGACGGCGGCCCCCGGGCGCGGGGCTCTCGGGCGGCCAAGGAGACGACGGAGATCGTCGTGGGGCGCAACGCGGTCCTCGAGGCGTTGCAGGCCGGGATCCCCGGGACCGCGCTCTACGTGCTGGAGCACATTCCCTCCGACGAACGGGTCCGTGCCGCGCTCAAACTCTGCGCCGACGCCGGCATCCCACTGCTGGAGTCCCCGCGTCCCGAACTGGACCGGATCAGTGGCCGCGCCCTGCACCAGGGACTGGCCCTGGCGGTGCCCGCCTACGAATACGCGCATCCGGACGACCTGATCGCCCGCGCCGACCGGGCGGGGGAGTCGGCGCTGGTGGTCGCGCTCGACGGCGTGACCGACCCGCGCAACCTCGGCGCGGTGCTGCGCTCCGCCGAGGCGTTCGGCGGCCACGGTGTGCTGGTGCCCGAGCGTCGTTCGGCCGGGATGACCGCGGGTGCCTGGAAGGCGGCGGCGGGTGCCGCGGGGCGGTTGCCGGTGGCCCGCGCGACCAACCTCACCCGCGCGCTGCAGGCCTATCGGAAGGCCGGCTTGCTGGTTGTCGTGCTGGACGGCGCGGGCAACGTGGAGTTGGGCGATCTGGACGCCGCGACCGATCCGCTGTGCCTGGTGATCGGGTCCGAGGGCAAGGGCGTTTCCCGCCTGGTCGGCGAGACGGCCGACATCCGGGTGCGGATCCCGCTGGCCGGCCCGACCGAGTCCCTGAACGCCGGCGTCGCCGCCGGCATCGCGTTCTACGAGGTCGCCCGCCGCCGCGCCGCACGCTGATCCGAACGATCTCGCGGCCGAACACGGCAATCGGGTGAACTACGCTGGCTCGCGTCCGCCGGCGTGGCGCAATTGGTAGCGCACTCGACTTGTAATCGAGCGGTTCCCGGTTCGAGTCCGGGCGTCGGCTCCACATAGCTGCAGGTCAGAGGCTTGCAGGGGGTGTGATTCGGGCGGTCAGAGGCCCCGGATCCGCCCCGATGTCACACCGATGTCACAAGATTCCCGCCGAACACCTGATCGAGAGTTCCAGCGGCGGTATTCAGCGCACCGGCCTGGGAGTGTGCGTAGGTCCGCATGGTGAACGCCGCGCTGCCGTGGCCGAGCCAGGCGGCGATCACGGCGACCGGTTCCCCAGCCAGATGCATCAGGGTCGCCGCGGTATGCCTTGCATCGTGCAGTCGGATCCGCTGGACCCCGGCCGCCGCGATCAGGACCTCGAACTTCGCCGACAGGGTTTGCGGGTGCAGGGCCCGACCGGCCTCGTCGACGACCACGAACCCGGACTCGATGTAGGCGGCCCCGAGGGCGAGTCGTTCGGTGGCCTGCCGGCGCCGGGCGTCCTTGAAGGCCGCGACGAGGGTGCCCGACAGCGGCAGGACCCGACGTCCGGCCTCGCTCTTGGGGTCGGTCTCGATGACCAGCCCGTCGACGACCGTTCGCGTGATCACCACGGAAAGTGTCGCGGCGTCGAGGTCGACGTGTTCCCACCGCAGCCCTGCGACCTCCCCGCGGCGCAATCCGTAGAGGGCGAGCAACCAGGCCACGTGCAACCTGTCGTTCTTGGCCGTATCGAGGAACGCCCGAACCTCATCACTGGTCCAGGTCTGGTGCTGCGGCGGGCGGTGCCGGGGTCGCTCGACCAGGGCGGCGACGTTGCGTGCGAGCCTGCCCTGCTTCACCAGGTCGTCCAGGACCTGCCCGAGTACGTGCAGCATCAGCGCCACGGTCCGCCCGGTCCACGGCCGCCGGGTCCGCCCGTCCGAGCGGGGCAGCGTCCCGGCCATCAACTCCGTGACCAGCGAGTCGAGTTGCACCTTGGTCAGGCGCTGCACCGATTGAGCGCCGTAGGCCGCGCGGACGGGTTCGAGGGCGTGCGCGTAGCCGCCCCGAGTGGTCGCCTTGAGGTTCCGCTTCCCGGCGAGCCAGGAATCGGCGGCGTCGTCGAGGGTCAAGGCAGCGGTGGGTACATGGGACCCGGACTTCACCGCCGAGTGGGTCGAGGCGTGCGCATCGCACGCCTCGGCGACGGTACGGAAACGCCGACGCGTCTGGCGCCGGGCACCGGTGCCGGGGTGCGTGCCGATGTCGAGGACGAGTTCGACGCGGCGTTCCCCGTTGGGCAAGGTGATCCAACGGGCCCCGGGCGGCAGCGTGCGGCGTGTGCTCATTGGAATGGTCCTTTCTCGATGCCGCCTCGCTGCCTTGCCCGCGGGGAGTGCCCCCGGACCGAGCCGTTCAGCCGGCTTGCTCCACGAGGCGTGCGATGTATTCGCCGATTGCCGCTACCGGTACGCGGCGGCTTCGTCCGACCTTCACCGTAACCAGCTGGCCGGACCGGATCAGCTCGTAGATCGTTGCCCGCGACAGCCTCAGCGCGGACATGGCCTCTGGCACGGTCAGCAGCGCGGCCGGAAACGCGTCCCGCGCGGCCCGGCGCTGAGCAGGGACGGTGGGGAGCCCGAAGTGCTCGCTGTAACTCATACTGGCGTTCCTCCGAATGCGTTGTGGATCCTACGGTCGGTTGCGTGACGAGGCGGCTTGCCGATTCTGGATGTCCGTGGTCGACCAGCTCCGTCAGCTATATGTGTGCGCGAAAGCTGCCCAGACCGACTTGTACCGAGAGCCACGACCAGCGCTCACCCCGGCCGCTTCGCGGCGGGATACCTGCGCCGAGCGCTGGCAATGCCGCTCGCTACCGGCTGATCGGATCGATGCCTCTACGCGGGGGCTCCGGCGGCTCCCACCGGGGAGTGGTCGGCGGTCGTAGGGCCGCGCGTTGCAGCGCGGCCTGTAGCCGGACGAGGGAGGCGACTTCGTCGGTTGCCCTTTCGAGGTCGGGCCGGTCAGGGGCGCTGGCGTGTTCCAGGGTGGAGGTGAGGGTGTCGCGGATCGGGAGAAGTCGGCGAAGCGACGCCGCGTCGTTCTGGCGGTGGCGCAGGGTGGTGGTTGCGGAGTGTTCGGTGCCGTCGGTGGCGAGCACCCGTTCGAGGACCTGACGTCCGGTCAGGTTCTCGCCGCGCTGGTGATCCTCGGCGTCGATCAGCCCGTCGAGGCTGACGTAGGCGTGGTTGGCGTCACGGCCCCGGCTCATCGCGACGTAGAGGGCCTGGCGGTTCGTGCGTGTGGTGATGATGGCGTGGGTGGTGTCGACCGTGGTGCCCTGGGCGCGGTGGACGGTGGTGGCGTAGCCGAGTTCGACGTTCGCGGCGACGTAGCGGGCCGGGAGCCGCACCGCAGCGGACTTGCCCGGTCGGTGCGTTGTGATCTCTTCCTGATGTTGCGTCAGATCGGCTTGGTCGCGTGGGGTGATCTCGATCGACCCGTCGTCGTGCACGGCGGTGACGGTCCAGCTGGCGCCGTTGCGGACGTACCCACCGCCGGAGACAGGGAGGCGCCGGTCGTTCTGTCGGGTGGTGATCCAGTCACCGGGGGCGCAGGCGGTGCCGTCGTGCAGGGTGACCTCGGGGCCGCGCACTTGTCCGGCCGCGGCGCGGTCGGCGCGGGCGCGCGCGTTGAGGACGGTGACGGTGGGCCGGTCCTGGGCGATCATCATCGAGGAGCGCCCGGCGGCCAGATCGTCGTGCCAGGCCCGGTAGGCGGTCTCGGTCATCGTGGCGGTGTCCCCGTCGTGGAGGCGCCCGTGCGCGGCGTACACGTTCAGGGCGTCGGCACTCCCGAGGCGTAGACCGCGGGTGGCCTCGGCCTCCCACCGGTTGGTGAACCGCCACAGCGCGTCGAGGGTGTGTGCGGTGCCGGCCTCGATAGCGGTCTCGGCGAGCAGGGCGAACGCGCCGCCCGCTTCGACGGCGCCGAGTTGGTGGTGGTCCCCGACCAGGACCAGCTTCGCTCCCGCCGCGTCGGCGTGGGCGAGGAGCGCATCGAGGTGGGACGTGGAGGCGAGGGAGGCCTCGTCGACGATGACGAGCATCCCGACCCGCATCGGTGTCGCACCGGCGGTCCGGCCGTCGACGGTGCCGTTGACCTGCGGTGACGGTGGGCCGGCAAGCATCGCGGCAATAGGGTCGGCAACTGGGTCGGGGTGGTCGTGCAGCCATTTCGCGGTGTTCTCACACCCGATCCCCAAACTGGCCGCGAGTTCGGCCGCGGCGCTCGCGGACGGGGCGAGGCCGAGGACGCTGCCCGGCCCGTGGGCGATGCGCCAGGCGTTGGTGAGGATCGCCAGGGTCTTGGTCTTGCCGGTCCCGGCCGGTCCGACGAGGGCGTCGAGTCGCCGGGCACTGGTCGCGATCCCGGTGATCGCCGCGTGCTGGTCCGGGGCGAGGCGTTGGCCGGGCATCGGTCGACTCAGCTCCGCCAGGATCCCCTCGGGCACCGACGGGGCGCTCAGCTCGGTGGTGGCGGCGAGGAGGCGGGCCTCCGCGTCGAGGACCGCGGTCGTGGTGAACACGGCCTCCGACGGGCGCTCGAACATGCTGGTGCCGTCGAGGCGACGGAACCGGGCCGGGGCGTGGAACAGGGCGGCCGGGTCGAGTGCGACGCAGCGGCTCAGGGCGTCCGCGACGACGCGGTCGAGCAGCTCGACCCGCGCGGCCGTGTCGGGGAGGCGGAGGTGGCGGGTGGCGCGGGCGGCCTCGGCGAGCAGGTTCGCCCGCGCCCAGGTCGAACGCCGCACTGCGACCCCGGCCAGGACCGCCTCGGCCAGCACCGCGACCTCGGCAGCCGGGACCTGGCCGCCCGCGGTAGCTGTCTGGGCCGGGGGTTGCGCCCGTAGGGCCGTGGCGACGAGCTCGTCGGGGCGCTTGCCGGTGACCGCTGCAGCGGTTGCTCGCCAGCCGGCAATCATCTCGGCAAGGGGGCGGACCTCCTTGTCGGGGCGGGTGGTCAGGGTGGCCCGCTGGCGCAGGCGAAGCATCTCCACCCGGGAGGGCTCGCGCCCGCGGGCCGCGGTGAACTCCGCGACCAGGTCGACAAGCTCGACCCCGATCTGCGCGGAGCGGGTGGAGAACGCGGCGAGCAGCTGGTCGTCTATGCCGTCGATCTCGAAGACCGGGCTGCGCCGGGGTCCGCGCTCCCGCCAGGACCACGACACCGGCAACCGGGTGGCGAGGGCGTCGGCGAAGAGGTCGTCGTAGACCTCTGAGCAGGCCACCGCGGCCCGGTACAGCTCCTGCCCATCGACCGAGCGCCACCCACCGTCGGGTCCTTGCACCTTGTTGGCGATCACCACGTGGGTGTGCAGATTCGGGTCTCCGGCCCGGGTGTCGAAATGATCGAACGCCGCCGCGATCAACCCTTGCGCCGGGACCTGGGCGCAAGACTGCGCACCGATGCGGGTGTGCAGGAACCTCGACTCCACCAGGTCGAGCACCCCGGAGAGCGCGCCCCGGTGTGCGTCCACCACGGCTTGCTGGGTCGAGGCGTCGCCGAGGGCCCACAGCACCGAGGCGGACTTCGGGGCCGTGAAGGTCAGGTCGAAGCCGGCCACCGCCGACCGCGACGGGCTCGCCTTGACCCGGGCCTCGATCCCGGCGATCGCTGCCTCACGCCCCGGCTCGCTCAACGTCGCGGGCAGGCCGGCAACCGCCTCGGCAATTCGCTCGGCCTTGGTCTTGAACACCGGGTACGGACGGCCGAGCGCCGCCCCGGTGACCGGATCGTGTCCGGCGCCGTAGAGGGCGGCCATCGCCTCCTCGGTGACCACCGCACCGACTGCGAGGCCGCCCCCGCCGAGGGCGGACAGGCCGCTGCCGAGCCACCGACCGGGCGGATTCCCGCTCGCGGCGTAGTAGGCCGTCAACGGCTCACGGGCCAACCGGGGACCGTCCGCGACCGCGGTGTGGCGCAGCAGGTACCGGTACCCGGCCCCGGCCGACAGCCGGGCGATCGACATCACCGGGGTCGCCGTAGGCGGTGTTCGTGAAGTGCTTGCACACCTCCTATGTGCGCGCGACCGGGCCCGAGATCGACCGGGAACTCCACCGGAGCAAGACGCGTAGTGCGGTTGAAGGTTGAGGCGGTTGAAGGTTGAGGCGGTTGAAGGTTGAGGCGGTTGAAGGTTGAGGAGGTTGAAGGTTGATGCGGTTGAAGGTTGAGGCGGTCGGAGGTTGAGGCGGTCGGAGGTTGAGGCGGTCGGAGGTTGAGGCGGTCGGAGGTTGAGGCGGTTGGTCGCAGGTAAGTGCGTCGGGCCGACCATCGGCGCTGGTCGGCCTTCCGGCCTCACTCATTCCGGCTTACAGGCCGGGCCGGCGACACGGCATCGGATCGCTGGGCGGTCCGGCGGGTTCAGAAATTCCACATCCAGGTGCCGGTGCGCGCGTCGATGGCGACCCGATATGTGGTGACGCGCCGCGCGAGGGGCGTCGGACAGGTGTAAGCGCAGGCCACCGGGACGTTTTGGATGGTGATCACCCACGTCAACTGGTGGTCCCACCTCCGTTGGTTCGGCTGTTCCGGGCCCCAGTCGCCGTCGGTCAGCAGGACCAGCGCAGCGTCGACCGGGCCTTCCGCCTTGGCGAGGTACGGTTCGCCCTCGGCTTTCGCGATCGCCTCCGCGCGGCTGATCTGCGGCTGAGCGTCCGACGGAGCCGGGATGGTGCGGATCCCGGCTGTCCAATAAACCGTCTCGTCGGGATCCGGCGGCGCCGCCTCCGGCCGGGCCGGTCCGCAATCGTCGGTGGGGTGCAACCCGCAGTACGACCCAGGGCGGGGGGTCGTCGTCGCGGGCGGCAGATCGGGCACCCACGTCCCGGAGGGCGTCGGGGTCGGGGAAAGCTCGACCGAACCGGCTTGCTGCGTCATCTCCACACCGCACCCGGCCACCAGCAGCACGGCGACCACGGCGACTGTCGCAGCCATCAGTCCGGACCGGCGCGGCACGATGTCCTCCTAGGGTCCTGGACCCGACTGTTCTCTAAGACGGTCGATCGGTGCCCTTCGTTCACCACTCGCATCAGAATCCGCCGTCGGAGTTCGAGTGGGGGCAGATACGCGTGACGGCAGCGCGTGACGGCAACCTCGACGCCACGACCGCCACGACCGTCCCGCCGGTAACCCGCTCGCGCTGTTCCCAGCTGCCCATCACCCATTGGCCTCCTGGCCGCTCGGGCATGGCGTGGAACGGGTCCGAGCGCGCCGCGGGGCTGACCAGCAGCCGGGTACAGCAGCGCCGCCGACGATGACCGGCCCGGAGCGCCCGGCGACGAACCCGGTCCTCGCGTGAACAACGGTCGGCGACCGTGCTGCCCAGAGTTCGGGACGAAAAGGCGACGCAGGTTTGCGGATAGTCGCGATCGACCCGGCTAATGGCCGGGGGCTGACTGCACTTCAACGGCGGAGACTGGGGCGGAGCGCGCCTCGACGACGCTGACGCCGAAGATGACGGCGCTGACCACCGCAGGCAGGGTCAGCATGATCGCAATCCACACCGTTGCCTGGCTGGATCGGGGACGTGCCTCGCGTGCCGGACCCACTGTGGGCTTCCTCGATCATGTTGTCGGAGCGATTCTTCGAATCCGTGATCTCCGCCCCGGTCCCGGTGGACATGCGCGCGATCAAGGCCCTGCGCGGCTCCCCGCTGCGCCTGGACATCTACACCTGGCTGACCCACCGCATGAGCTACCTACGCCGCTCCACCACCGTGCCGTGGCAGGCCCTCGCGGTGCAGTTCGGCGGCGACTACGCCCAGCTCCGCCAGTTCAAAGCGGTCTTCCTCAAACAGCTCGAAAAGGTACGGGCCGTGTACCCGTTCGCCAACGTCCACCAAGCCGAACAAGGCCTGCTCCTGCTGCCCTCCCGCACCCACGTCCCGCCGCTCCCCAAACGCAACTAGCGTGGATCGAACACAGGTTCGATACTGGCTGGAGTGTGGGCGCGGCCGTCGAACTACGAACAACCGCCGGACGTGCCGCTGCGGCCAGGTCCCGGTGGGCTTCTGGTGATTGCCCGGCTGGTGTGGCCCGACGGCGAGGAGTACGTGCCAGCCCTGGCCAACCGGTGGACCCGCACCCACGTAATGGTCGTGCAGTACGCCCAAGACGCAGCGGGTCGTCGCCGTGAGGTGGTGACCTGGCTGCGGGCTGAGGATGTGCGCCGCTCGATCCGGCTCCCGTCGACGGGAGCCGGATCGACCCCGCACCTCCGTGAAAACGGATCTCCGTAGCTCCGCGTTGACGGAGCTACGGAGATTGCGGAGGGGCGCTGGTCGGCGTCGTGGACGCCCGGGCGGGCCGGGTTCAGTCCTTGTCGTCTTTGAGCCGGTAGCCCTCCTGGTCGCGGATGGCGGTCCGGGCGGCTTCGAGCAGCTCGCCGAGCTTTTCGGCGTGGTGGGCGGCGTCGTTGAGGTTGGTTCCGGCTTCCATGATCGAGAACTCGGGATCTCGTCCGTGGGCGTCGGTGAGCTCGTAGTGGGAGTATCGAATCGGTCAGCGCGGTGGTGATCCGGATCGGCGGCGGTCGGGATCGAACAACCATTCCGCCGGTGGGGGCCAGCCCCTGGATAGGGCTCGGTTGCCGATTGGGCACTGCTTCGTCAAACTGAGTCCATCTGGCGCCGCAGCGCTAGGCCGTGTCTCTCTAGTTGGGCAGCCACAGGATGATCGCGCGTAGGACGGCTCCGCCGCGGTAGGTCAGGGCGAGTTTGTCGT
>DATAUG010000226.1:0-59162 GCA_036268355.1 Sporichthyaceae bacterium | reverse complement strand
CATCTGGGCCACGGTTCCGGGCGACCCGCACGACGTCGTCGCGGAACTCCTTGGGATACGGCTTCGACACGGTGACATCCTTCCAGCCCAGCCCCTTAGGACTAGACCGATCAGTTGTCACCTATCCGTGCAGCAGACCCGTTCAACGGATCCGGGCGTGCGCGATGGGGCTGCGCAGCATCTCCATGTGGAGCTGCCCGGGCAGGTTCACGTCCTCGAGGTAATGGCCTTGGCCGCGGACGAAGCGGGCGTCCTCGACGCGGGCCCGACTGGCCCCCATGCCGCCGATCTTGATCTCGTCCTGTGCAGTCATGCGGTCACCACCCGATCAAGTTTTTCGGCAGCCCACAGGACTGCCTTGACGATGTTCTGGTAGCCGGTGCAGCGGCAAAGATTGCCCGACAGCGCCCAGCGGATCTCGTCCTCGGTGGGATGTGGGTTCTCCCTCAGGAGAGCGACGGCGGACATCATCATGCCCGGGGTGCAGAATCCGCACTGCAGACCGTGCTCGATATGGAAGCCTTCCTGCACCGGGTGCAGTTCGCCGGCTGACGACAAGCCCTCGACGCTGACGACGTCGTGGCCGTCGGTCTGTACGGCAAGCATCGTGCAGGACTTCACCGGAAGGTCATCGACCAACACGGTGCACGCACCGCAGTTGGTGGTGTCACAACCCACGTGAGTCCCCGTCAGGCCCAGAGCGACGCGCAGCGTGTGGGCCAACAACATGCGGGGTTCGACGTCCAACGTCTTGACCGCGCCGTTGACAGTGGGGGTGATACGGCGCAGTTCAGCATCCACGTTTTCGTCCTTGGCTCGGTGTCGGAGGATCAGTCGGCGAGAGCCGACCGAGTGAGCGGTCGGCTGCGGTGGGTGGGACGACGCGTCAGTGGAGGTCGTCGCCGCGCAACGGGTCGACGACTGCCACCGGCAAGGATTCGGCGTCCGGGTCGGGCCGGGGGTGCTGGTGCGGCGGCCACGGGCCCCGGACGGGCTGTCCGGCGATCTTGAACCAGTCGCAGAATTCGGAGAAGGCGAAAAGTGAGGGGCCGTCACCCGTCTTCGGTGCGTCCTCGATGAGTTCCCAGATCCGAGGGTTACCTCGGCTGTGACCCGTGGATTCGATACCCATGCGATCTCCTTCCCTTGTGAATTGCAAGGGTGCGGCCGCTGCTGACTCGCGGCACTGCTCGACGACTGCGCAGCACTCGGATGGTGGAGTGGCGGCGTTTTGGCTGCGCCGTCGGATTGAGGCCACCGATCGGCGAGGCGATTATTTTCCGGACTGCCGGCGGCAGAATGGTCGATGGTCACACCTTGGTGCGGCATGTTTCCAAGTTATGATCGGCGCCGGCGCGGCGACAATGACGGCCACCCCAGACATCCAGCCGCGGCCGAAATCGAACCTGATTTGGGATTCGCGACCTGGTTCGGACTGATGTTTTCCGATCGAACACCGTCTGCTTGCGTGGGTGGCCGGTCTCCGCCGGAACTGAATGGCTGGATCTCGGGGCCGCGAGCGCGCCGCCGCCGCTCCTACGTCTTCACCCGGCAGGCTCTGCCTGCCACGGCAGGGTCCTGGGCCTCGTGGGTACGCCTTCCGGGAAGTGGGCCGCGAGGCCGGGTCGGGTCAGTAAGGCTGCGCCGGTGCAGGCGAAGCAGGGGCAGCGGTCGTGGTCCAGGGGGTCAGGACGATTTTGCCGCCGAGTCCGCCGGCTTCTATCCGGCTGTGGACCTCTCGGGCGGCGGCAAGAGGCAGCCGGTCGATGACAACGGGATTAATGGCCCGGTCATGCAACAGGTTGAACAGAGTAGCCATGTCGGCCTTGAACTGCTCCGGATGCTTCTTTCGCTGGGCCGTGATGCTGTACCACTGCGCGCTTCGCCCGCTGAAGAGGAAATTGAACATGTCCCAGAACTTGAGCCGGGCCAAACCGAGTCCCGCCGAGAGCAGGCCTTCCCGGCCGTCGGCCATGGCCTGCGACCCGTAGCCGACGAGCAGACCCCCAGGTGCCAGGCAGGCGAATGATCGGGTGAAATGGGCCCCGCCGATTGCGTCGAGGACGACATCGACACCGGCGCGGTTGTTGCCCGTGGCATCGGCGGTGACCTTTCGTACGGCTTCGACGAAGTCACCGGCGCCGTAGTCGATCGCCTTGGCGCCGAAGCCTTCAACCACGGCCAGGTTGGCGGGCGAGCTGGTTCCGACAGCGGCCAGGCCGAAGTGGCGTGCCAGGTCGAGCAGCGCCGTGCCGACTGTGCCCGAGGCACCGATGACGAGGACCGTCGCACCGGTTGCGAGACGGCGGTGGCGGGTGAGCAGTTGGAACGCGGTCAGGTAGGCCAACGGGATACAAACTGCTTCGGCCGGGTCGAGGCCATCGGGGACGGGCACCAGGAATCCGGCGGGACGGATCGCGTACTGGGTGTAGCCGCCCACGACCGACAGGTCGGCCACCATCTGACCTTCGCCTGGAGATCCCACACCGGGACCGACCTCATCGACGACGCCGACGAGGTCGTAACCCGGGACGAACGGCAGCGGACCCTTGTAGTCCGGGTAACGCCCGCGTCTGATGAAGACATCGGTGTAGCCGGTGCCGGCCGCCAGGACCTTGATGCGGACCTCGCCGGGGCCCGGCACGGGGACAGTCGATTCCTCGGTCAGGTCGAGGACTTCCGGGCCGCCGAACCGCGAGATGCTGATCTTCTGCCACGTCATCCGGACACGATAACCGGACCTCGCCGGCACGGACCTGACGACCAGTCAGCAATGGCGGTCCTCGAGGGACCCGCAGCGTCCCCGAGGACTGGTTCGCAGGCAGTCCGGATAGAGCCCACAGCGCCGGGCGTGATTCCGGCGAAAATGATTACGGAGCAAGCTTTCCGCCGGGATGCTCACCGCTCGGCGGCCCTCGTCGGTGGAGTTTCCGCGGCTCGGCCGGTGCTTGCTCGCCCCGGGCAAGGTGGGTAAAGGTCGGCTGTCGGAGCACCGGTGGCGGCCGCCTGGATCTGATGGGCCGTCAGGTGCATTTCGCAGCCGGCGACCGGTGCTGCCGCCGGCTGTGGTGCCGCGGGGCGCTGGTCACCAGCCGCCGCAGTTGCCGTACGGGTCGTCGCAGTCGGAGCTCCAGTCGTGGCAGGAACGCGCGGCGGGGGCCGGGTGGCCGGCCGGGGCGGCAACCACGGCCTGCAGCGTGTTCGTCGCGGCCGCGCTCGTGGCCGCTCCCGCCGTCGGGGCCACGATGGTCACGATGGCGCCGGCCGCGATCGACGCGCGCAACGCCTTGCCGAGAATCTTCATCCCGAACCTCCAGGTTTGGGTGGTACTGCCCGAAATGGGTGGGTGTGGCCGACCTCCGTGAGTCCAGCGAAGGATCGGTAAACCGCCAATCCCTCCCGGGTCCGCTGATCCAAATCGGCGGGCAATCGATCGGCTGCCGGCCCTTTACCCGGGCCGATCGCTGCCGCACCGAACCCGTCGGGACGAGGTTGGTGGAACGGTCCTTCTGGTGCGGTCCGATCTCGTGCGGGCGGGTTCAGTGCCCGCGCCCGCTCAGGGCATCGCGTAGGCGGTCCACCAGTCCGGTGCCGGGCGCGAGGATCTTGTTCCACGGCGGGGTGTCGGGCGCGGCGGGGTGCGGTCGGGTGGGCGCCGTCTGTTTGGCCGACTCCACCGTGGCGCCCAACTTGATGAGCTCCGGCTCGTCCAGTGCCGCGGCGAGCGCGGGAAACAGCGCGTTCTCCTCCTCCTGCACGTGATTCTGGATGGCGTCCATGAGTTCGGTCAGCGTGGTGTCGAACTCGGGTTCCTCTACTCCGAGGCCCTCCAGGGCTTTCATCAGCTGTTCGGCCTGCGCGTGCTCGGCGATCTCCCGGTCGGCCGGCTGGGCCCCGCCGGGGACGTGCTCGCGGATCGCGGGGTAGAGGTGCATCTCCTCGGCGACGCAGTGGCGCACCAGTTCGATCGTGACCTGATCGGCCAGCTCCCGGCAGGCACCTCGCCGCGTGGCCGTTTGTTGAGGTCGGCGAACAGTTCTTCGACCTCGCGGTGGTCGTGGGTGAGGATCGCGATCACGTCCCGCTGCGGGGATTGGGTCATGGCGACTCCATGGTTCGTGGATGCGGTGACGCGGTGCGGCCGGGATGAGTATCGGAACCCGACCGACTCCAGCGGCCGGTCGATCTGGTGTGGGGATCTTCCCCTCGGGGCAGAAACAGTGCTGAAGGCGACGGCCTACGTAGGAGGTTCGACGAAGATGCTGCTGTTGATTGCGTTGTTGCTGGTCCTGCTGTTCGGTGGGCTCGGTTTCGTCGCGCACATCCTGTGGCTCGGGCTGATTCTCGGGCTGATCGTTGCGGTGGCTCACGTGGTCAGCGGCGGACTGACCCGCTCCCGGCGGCCTCGGGTCTAGGTATCCGGTTGGTGGAGACGAGAAATCTGCTGGATGGAGAAGAACTTATGAGGCCGCCGGAGCACAGCCCTGATAAGCGCGAGGATCTCCTGGACGACATCGAGGTCGCCACGGGGGTGGAGACCGACGACGAGCACAAGGACGACGAGCCGCATCCGGCCCCGCCCGAATGACGACCGTGGCCTGAGTCAGCCCGGCGATCATGCACCGCCTCACGGCTCGCCGACGAACTCTCGGCCGGCCCGCTTCAACCGGCTGAGGCGGGTGGCAAGAGGTCCGTGTGGTCCAGTGCGAACTGCCCGGTCCGCGCGGTGGGTCTGCGGCAGGTGCCGCGCGGTGACCGTTACCGCGGCGCCCATGAACGCTACCGCGCAGAGCACAACAACGGTCATCGCCGCCTCGGCGGAAATCTGTCTCACCTCCAGCGCCCACATCGTGACCCAACCGCACAGAACCGACAGGGCCATCAGGAACCCGGGCAGCGATCGCGATCGGCGAAGTCCGGTCCGGAGAACTGTGCGCCGCCGCACGCACCTTCTCGGGACGCGCGCGGTCCCTGTCGGGGCGGCCACCGGAAAGGCCATATTCTGCAGCGCGGTGGCCAGCGCGGGATCCTCCGCCCACACTCGGCGACTCATCCCGGCCAGAACCCGTCGATGCGACGAGGACAGTTCCAACGCCGTGCCTCCTGCCGCGGTGCACGCCGGGATGGCCGGCGACTTGACTTCGTTGATTTCGGCTCACACCCACGACCCGACGGCCCCACCACCGGATGGCAGACCCGCCGAACTGAGTGCAGGCAACGGGGAACCCGAATCCCTGATCGGCCCACTACCCGGCGTCGGGCACGTTCACGCTGCCGCACCCGCCGGGCGCGGCGAGTCCTACGCGCTCGGTCAAATTCCACCGAGCCTGGCTGTGGCGACGGCACATGATTCCGTCATCGACCGTCGGGGTAGGTGGACTGTAGCTCTGTCCCCACCCGGCATCTCTGGAGGTTTGCTGTGCGTAACGTCTGGCTCGGTCTGATGATCGGCGCCGTCACCGGCGCAGCGATCGGTGTCAGCCTGGATCTCGGGGAAGCGGCACAACAGGGCGCCGCGCAGGCGGCGGAGGCCGCGGGCAAGGCGCTGCAGGAGCACGGGCCCGAGTTCGCGGCGTCGGTGGGAACAGCCGTCGCGCGCGGTGCCAAGCATGTGAAAGCTGCCGACCTGCCGGGCAAGGCTCGCGATCTCGCCACCCGGGCCAGTCACTCCGGTGCGGCCGACTCGGCCCGCGAAGCAGCCCAGAAAGTGGCGGGCAACGCCCGCGACATGGGGGAGAAGATCGCCGACCACACGCAGGACGCAGTCGCGGGGTTGCGCGCCACGGTCGAGGGCTGATTTCCGCAGGGCAGCAAGTCGAGGGCTGATTTCCGCAGGGCAGCAACATGTGCCGGACGGTGGGGGACTCCCCCGGTTCGGCTCGCCTCTTGCGGCCGGGCTCTCGAGCACGCTGATAAGACGTTCGTGACGAGCCCGCGGCGGGTAGCTCTTGCTGGTGACGCGATTTCGTACCGGGGCTACCTTGTCGGCAGTCTCGGCCCTGTTCCTGGCCGGGTGCGGTGCGAATTCGGATCACCAGGCCGCACAGTCGCCGGTTTCTGTCGCGGACGCTGCGGCGGGCACGCCGATCGCCATTTCGGTCAAGCCGAATACGGGAGCCAAGGACGCCAAGCCGGACACCGTGGTGACCGTAACCACGAACGGCGGCAAGCTCACCGAGGTCCGGGTCCAGGACAGTGACGGACACGACCTGCCCGGAGAACTGTCCGCGGACGCCACCCGGTGGAGCGCCACCGCCCCGGTGCGGGTGGACTCGGACTACACCGTGGACGCGTGGGCGGTCGGGCCCGACGGGGCGCAGATCGAGAAGACCTCATCGTTTGCCACCAGGCACGTGCGGCGCTCCGGGACGCTGCAGGTTGCCGGGATCGCGCCCCGCGACGGGGCCACTGTGGGCGTCGCGCAACCGATCGTGGTGGCCTTCGCCGGCCCGGTCTCGAACCGGAAGCTCGTGCAGGCAGCGCTGCAGGTCGCCACGACACCGCATGTCGAGGGCGGGTGGTACTGGGTCGATGACTCGCACGTCCATTATCGGCCGCAGGCCTTCTGGCCGGCCGGTACCCGGGTGAGGCTCGACGTGCGACTGTCCGGGATCAGTGCCGGCAACGGGATGATCGGCGGCAAGAACCTGACCTCGTCGTTCGTCGTGGGCCGAAATCAGGTCATCCACGTCGACACCCGCACCCACCGGCTGACGGTGGATCGCGACGGGCACACCGTCAAGTCCTTCGACGCGTCCACCGGCAAGCCCGGTTGGGAGACCCGCGACGGCACCGAGGTGATGATCGACCGGGTGCGGCACAAGCACTGGACGAATACGGCCATCGGTGCCGAGAAGCATTTCTCGCTGTATTCGAAGTACGCCATCCGCATCACCAACAGTGGCGAGTTCTTGCACGACGCACCCTGGGACAACGGTGGGGAGGGTGATGCGAACACCAGCCACGGCTGCGTCGCGCTCAAGACGGGCGACATGAAATGGATATGGGACAACAGCCTGCTCGGGGACCCGGTGATCGTGACCGGAACCTCGCGCCACCACCAGGACCAGACCAACACCTACGACGACTGGAACATCAGCTGGCAGACCTGGAGCCGGGCGCAGTCCGGGTTCACTGACCGGTAGTGCCGTGACGGAGGTGGTAGGTCGTGGTGTGGCATGACGGGCCGTGGGTTCGGCTACGGGGGCCGTGGTCGATGGGCTCGCGCCGGGTGAGACGGACGGATGCTCCCCACGCCGAGAACGGCTCCGAAGTCGGGCAGGAGCCTGAGAGCGCGGCGGTCCTGGCGGGGTTGCCCGCCGAGGCATTGCTGCTGGAGAAGGAGGAGCGGGAGATCGCGGCCGGGGTGAGCCCGGATCAGCCGTTCGGTGTGCGAGGTGCGTCCCCGGCCGGCCGGGGCCCGTTGGCGCTCGGTTTCTCCGCCGCGGCGGGCGGTCTGCTGGCGATCCTGACCGCTTACGCGCTGATCGTCGTGCGGCACCAGCTGGTCCTGATCCTCATCGCCGGCTTCGTCGCGGTCGGGCTGGATCCGGCGGTGCGTTTCCTGCAACGGCACGGGTTCGCCCGCCGGTGGGCCGTGGCGGTCGTCTGCCTGACGGTGCTCGCACTGTTGGTGGGCTTCTTCGCGGCAGTCGCGGCGCCGCTGAGCCATGAGGCGTCCTCCCTGACCGACGCCGCGCCCGGCTATCTCGACCAGCTGAAGAATCACAACACCACGCTGGGCCACCTCAACGCCCAGTTGCACCTCAGCGAACGGGCACAGGAACTGGCCAAGCAGGGGTTCGGTCTCAGCGCCGGGGGGCTTCTCTCGGTGGGCAGCCAGGTCGCCTCCGGGATCTTCGACACGGTCGTGGTGTTGGTGCTGATCGTCTACTTCCTGGCCGACCTGCCGCGAATCACCCGGGTGATCTACCGCCTGGCCCCGCGCCACCGCCGCCCCCGGGTGGGATTGTTGGGTGACGAGGTCATCAACCGGGTCGGCGGATACGTCCTGGGCAACATCGCCACCTCCGTGATCACCTTCGTGGTCACCTGGCCGGCGCTGCTGCTCCTCGGTGTGCCCTATGCGCTGGTTCTGGCCGCGGTCGCGGGTGTGCTCGACCTGGTTCCACTGGTGGGTTCCATCCTGGCCGGAGCCGCCGCCGCCCTGGTCGCGTTGGGCGCCGACGGGGTGTCCACCGCGGGCGGTGTGGTCGGGTTCACCGTGGTGTACCGCCTGTTCGCCGACTACGTGATCAACCCTCCGGTGATGCGCCGGACCGTGGACGTGAGCCCGCTGGTCACCGTGCTCGCCGTGGTCATCGGTGGTGGCCTGATGGGTATCGTCGGCGCCCTGGTCGCGGTACCGGCCGCCGCAGCCGTGCAGCTGCTGCTCATCGAGGTTCTCTACCCGGCCCGCGACGACCAGACGGTCCCCTGAGCGCGGCGCCCTCGCGGGAAGATCGGCCGGCCTCAGGAAGAGACGATCTTGACCGGGATCTCGGTGTCCTCGTCGCTCCAGTAGGAGGCACAGATCCGGTGGTAGCCGTCCGCGATGTACGCCGCCCGCCCCGCCCGCAGCCGGCCGCGCACGATCAGACAGGGCGACAGGGAACCGCCGTCGGCGATGGTGGCCAGGTCCTTGGCCACGTGGGGATTCTCGCGTGGAAGCAACCCCAGTCCGGCGGCCCGCAGCAGGTCCTTGGCCTGGAAATGCTGCACCGGGGCCGCACGTAGTTCCTTCACCAGGGCCTGAACCCGGGCGCGGCCGGCGATGAGGGACAGGTAGGACGCCGCGGCCGGGTAGTCGTGCTCCTGCGGACGCGTCGCCCAGTGGACCATCGCATTTTTGGTTGACATCCCACCATCCAACTCCCCGGGTCCCCGGCGTCCAACCGCGACAGCGCCCCGTCGACCGTGGCTTACGCAGTGGTGAGGGACTGACGGGTGGCACGCCATCGACAGGCGGCGTCAGCCGCCGGCCGGGACCATCGGCGCGCCGCAGTGGCAGCGGTACTCGCCCTGGCCGGAGCAGTGGCAGGGTTCGTGCACCTCGACGCGGCAGGCGCAGCCGTCGTGAGAGCAGCTCATGAAGATTCCTGGTTCAGATTGTGTTCCCACGGCCGTATTCCTCCTGGCGTTCGTAACGTGTGGTCGGCGGTCACCGCGTCGATGAGCCGTGCCGGCGGCGTCGGTTCCTGCCGCATCCCTGGCCGCCGAAAGCCTTCCCATCCCGCGCCCGTCGAAGCGTCCGGCGTGGACCCGGCCGCCGCCGAGAAGATCCGGGCGTGCGGATTTGCTCGGACAGCCGAGGAGGGGACCCGAGGTGGACCGGGCCCCGACCGGGTGATCACCGTGCCGGCTCACGTCGGTGAGTCGGTGCACGAGGCTGCCCACCGTGAGGGAGCCGGGACCGGTGAAGACGAGCAGGAAGAAGGCCCAGCAGAACATCACGGCGGGCTCGCCGTGATCGGCGATCGGCCAGAATCCGGTGGGCAGATGAACCTCGAAGTACGCGTAGGCCATCGATCCGGATGCGATCAGGGCGGCCGGGCGGGTCAGCAGGCCGAGCATCACCGACATGCCTGCCAGGAGTTGGATGTCGGCGGCACAGCCCCCGGGCCAGTTCACGGGCGACAAGGTCGAGCCGTGCCCGTCGATGCCCTGGAACAAGCCGAACAGCGACTTCAGGCCGTGGCAGGCGAACAGCAGTCCGACCACGATGCGGAACAGGCTCAGCACGACGGGTTGGGCTTGGCGAACCAGTTGCTCAGCGCTTCGCCCCTGTTCCGGATGGCTGGAGCGCACCGGCCCGCCGATGTGTTCCGCGGGCAGGGAGGACGCCCTGGTCATGGGTCTCCTTCCGTCTTGCGCTTGAGCTCCTGCCCGGCCGGTTCCGGACCGAAGGGGTATACCCGCTGCGGCTGCCCCGGAACGCGGTCGCAGGAGGCCGCGGTCACTGCGTACCGGGCCCGGCCCAGCAGGCCCGACAGGGGCCCGGGTGTTGGTGAACTGACGTGCCGTCACTTAGGGTGAGCGCGCATTCCGTGCCTGCCGTATCGGTTGAGAACCGGTGCCGGCATTCGGAATCGGCCGATCCTGACTACCCGGCCGCGCATTCGGCCTCGGCGAGGAATGTGTGCGCGGATGCGGACGATGGGTAGCCACGACCGCATGACCAACCATTCCATTGCAGTGCAGGAGACCGAGCGCAAGTACGAGTTCGACGAGCACACGCCGATGCCCGATCCGTCCGGGTTGCTCGGGTGCTCCGGTCGGGATTCGGAGCTGCAGCACTTGGCGGCGATCTACTACGACACCGCAGACCTGCGGTTGCTACAGGCCGGAATCACGTTGCGTCGCCGTGAGGGCGGCCACGACGCGGGCTGGCATCTGAAGTTCCCGATCGACGGCGACAGCCGCCAGGAGATCCGGTTGCCGCTCGCCGAGGCGGAGGTGCCGGCAGAATTTGTCACCTTGACTCGGCGGGCAGCCGCTGGCCCCGGTCGCCCGGTTGGACACGGCACGGCGGCGCTGGGTGCTGGCCGACACCGGGGGCAGCGAGTTGGCCGAGGTGGTCGAGGACCGGGTGGATGCCCGCGACCTCGGTCCCGACTCGCGCGGAATGCATTGGCGTGAGGTCGAGGTGGAACTGGGCCCGGCCGGCCAGGGGGAGATGCTGGACCGTGTCGAGCGCGCGCTGGTCAAAGCCGGGGCGCGGCGTTCCGCGGCGCCCTCGAAGTTGGCCCGGGTGTTGAGCGGCCGGCTGGACGGGACGGCCCGGACCGGCCAGGGCCGGCGACCGGACCGGCGCCTGCGGGACGGCTCGGCCGGCGCGACGGTGCTGGACTACCTGCGCGAACGGGCCGAGCAGATCCGTTTCCTCGACCTCGGCGTGCGTCGCGAGGTGCCGGATGCACTGCACCGCATGCGGGTGGGCGCTCGCGAGATGCGCAGCGTGCTGCAGGGTTCCGGTCGGGTGTTGGATCGTGCCGCGACCCGGGCGTTGGCCCAGGAACTGAAGTGGCTGGGCACGGAACTGGCACCGGCCCGCGACGGCGAGGTGCTGCGCGAGCGGCTGGTCGAACTCGTCGCCGACCTGCCGGACGAGCTGGTGCTCGGGCCGGTCACCGCGCACGTCACCGGCCAGATGGCCCGGCGCGCCCGCCAGGGCCGCGAACGGGCGCTGGCCGCCCTCGACAGCGACCGTTACCTGCAGCTGCACGAGATGATCGACACTCTGCTCGCCGACCCGCCGTTGGCCCACCGAGCCGGCCGCCCGGCCCGCACCGAGCTGCCGAGGAGCGTCGCGAAGGCCTACCGGCGCACCGCCGGGCGGATGAGGACGGCCCTGGCACTGGAGCCGGGCCCGGACCGCGACCTGGCCCTGCACGAGGCCCGAAAGGCCGCCAAGCGATTGCGTTACGTCACTGAACTCGCCGCGCCCGCCGTGGGCCGCAAGGCCCGGCGGCTGCGTCCCGGGCTCAAACGCGTCCACAAGCTGCTGGGAGCCCACCAGGACTCGGTGGTGGCCCGGGCCGTGCTGCGCGAACTCGCCATCCAGGCCCACCTGGAGGCGGCCGACGGCTTCACCTACGGCCTGCTGTACGGCGAACAGGCCCAACAGGCGGCACACGTCGAGCGCGAACTGCCCATGGCGTGGCGCAGGCTGTCCGCCCAAATCAACCACGGCCCGTTCCGGGTCTGACTGGGCGGCAGCGGCAGCGCGCCTGCGTGATACCGGCGCCGCGTCCCCTGCCCGTTCGCCGCCTCAGTGGCCGGCGGTACGGCCTGCTCGATCCCGGTGTCCGAGGAATTCACCGCCAAATGACGGCGACGCGTTTCTGCCCTTCGGTCGGAGAACGGATGGCAGCGCTCAGATCTGGACGACTGCGCGGGGCCCCATCGGGTAGTCGGGCTGTGGGTCGTCGGCCGCGAGGGCCGGCGGTCAAACAGAAAGGGCGGTGCGCAATGGCTGGACAAGATTCCGGGCCGCAGGCCGGGCTGAAGGGCGTTGTGGAGGACGTGAAAGGCAAGGCCAAGGAAGCTGCCGGCGCGGTGACCGGCCACGAGGAGATGCGTCGCGAGGGCCAGGCCCAGCAGGACAAGGCCGCGGCGCAGCGGGAGGTCGCCCGCAAGGAAGCCGAGGCGGAGAAGGCCCGCGGCGAGGCGCGCGTGCACGAGGCCGAGCAACGCTCCCATCAATGATGTAGCCCGGGCGCAGGGGCGCCCGATCGCTGTGCCCGAGGTGGCTGCGCCGGCTCGCAACTGAGCCGGTGCGGCCCGGCGTGGTCGCGCTTGTGGTCCCCCGGGTGCAATTTTTGTGACCTTTATGATGGACCGTCAGAATATTTTGTACGCCGACAAGTCGCTGATGGGGCATCAGTACAGCCCGGCCCCGCAGTGAATGTCGTTGAGGTGGTTGAGGTATATGTCTCGCCCAAGAGTGGGTAGCCGGTGGTGATGACGACTTTTGGATATTTCCTTTCTGGTGAGGAGTTGAGCCCGCGGGCCCTGCTGGAGACCGGCAAGCGGGCCGAGCAGGCCGGATTCGACGCGGTGTGGGTCTCCGACCACTACCACCCGTGGCAGGAGAGCCAGGGCCAGAGCCCCTTCGTGTGGTCGGCCCTGGGTGCGCTGGCCGGCACCACGCAACTGCGGATGACCACCGCGGTGACCTGTCCCACGTTCCGGGTCCACCCCGCGGTATTGGCCCAGGCGACCGCGACGGTCGCCGCGTTGGCCCCGGGCCGGTTCCGATTCGGCGTCGGCTCCGGGGAAGCCCTCAACGAACACATACTCGGCGACGCCTGGCCGCCGGTGTCGATCCGGCACGAGCGGTTGGAGGAAGCCGTCGAGATCATCCGCCGGTTGTGGACCGGGGAGGTGTTCACCCACACCGGACGCCATTTCACCGTGCACAACGCGCGGATCTTCAGCCTGCCCGACGAACCGGTCCCGGTGCTGATCTCCGGCTTCGGACCGGAGGCGACCGATCTGGCCGCCCGCATCGGCGACGGCTGGATCGCCGTCTCACCCGACGCCGAAGGGATGGCGCAGTTCCGGAGCAAGAACACGGGGGTCACCCAGGGCGGGATGAAGATCTGCTGGGCGCCCACCGAGAAGGAGGCGCAGCAGACGGCCTACCGGTTGTGGAGCCACAGCGGCGTCGGTGCCCAAAGCGACCAGGACCTCCCGATGTGGCACTCCTTCGAGGCCATCGGCCGGGCCAACACCCCGCAGAAACTGGCCGAGCACATCCCCTGCGGGCCCGACCCCGAGCGGGCCGCCGAGGCGATCCGGGAGTACGTACGAACCGGGTTCGACGAGATCTACATCGCTCAGATGGGACCCGACCAAGCCGGCGGAATCCGCTTCCTGACCGAGAAAGTGCTGCCACTCGTCTGAACCGGTGGGCGCCCATCCGATCCAAGCCAAGGAAGTGTCCACGCCCATCGTCTGCGCCAACGCCGCGATCAGGCAGTGACGAACGCCCCACCCGCATACCGACCCAGCGCCCCGGCGAGACCGAACCACCCGGCCCGACGTTCCATCACTCATGCCCGCCCGGAGGCAGGTATCACTTTCCCGTCGGCCAAGCCCGATCGGGCAGGGTCACGGACCAGGTTCTCCTCGGCTTCGGAGCCGAAGGGGGTCTTGTCCTTGATCTTGACGATGACCTCGGCACCGCTTTCCCGGGCCTGCTGCCTCAGCTGGTCCTTGCCGTTGTCGACCTTGGACATGAGCTTGTCGTACTGTTCCCGACCCGCCCGCGCGCCGAACACGTAACCGACCAGGGCGCCGGTGAGGAACTTGACACTGCACATCCACTTCATGGCGAACATCCCTGCTCCCTCGCTGTCGAGAAGTCGTTTCTTCCCCGCCCGCCCGCCACCCCTGCGCCGAGCCGCCGGTCCGGGACGACCCTGCCCCGTCTCAGCACCGCGTATACCGGCAGCGGCGTGAGTTGTTCCGCCACCATCACCGCCACCACAGCTGACCTGCTCCGGCTGGGTCGGCACAGCGATCCCGTGGCGACTGCCGTCACTCGGCGACCCGGTTGGTCGCCGGTACCACGGGTAGGCCGGGGTCGGTACCGGGCCGGTCGTCGGACCGAGCTCGGCCGGACGCGGGGAGGGGCAGGACATGGGTAGCGGCACGACCAGCACCACGCGTCCGGATGGGCAGGGCGCTCACCGCGACATCATCCGGTCCGGGCGGGGTCGGCGGCCCGGCCGCGACGACGGCCGGTTACTGCCTTTCCTGGCCGCGGAACGGGCCGTGCGGGCGTTGCTGCTGATCGCCGTGGGCGCTGCGTTGTTGACGCACGCGCACACGGACTGGGCCTCGCTGGGTCGGCGTACGGCGGCCCGATTCGGCCTGGACCCAAGCGGAAACACCACCGGACGGGTGATCGAGCGACTCGGCAGTCTGGGCGTGGCGCAGACCGTGGAGTACGGCCTGATCGCCCTGGCCTACGGGCTGCTGGAGGGTGCCGAGGGATACGGGTTGTTCCGGCGCCGCCCCTGGGCCGAGTACCTGACCCTGGTCTCCACCGCGGTGCTGTTGGTCCCCGAGATCTGGGAGCTGACCAAGCGGCCCTCGCCGCTCAAGTCGGCCGGCTTCGGCGTCAACCTGATCATCGTCGCCTACCTGGCCCTGCGGCTGCGCACCCGCCGGCGGGATGAGCGGGCGCGGGGGGAAGCGGGTTGAGCCTGCTCGGTGTGGCGGAGGCGATCTGACTGCCCGTCACGTGCATCGGCGACCGGGCGGGGCTACGCGTCCGCGGGTTAGGGTCACCGGACCGGACCGGACCGGACCGGACCGGACCGGAACTGACGTGGCGTCAGGTCAAGGCGCGGCATCGGGTGCTCGGTTCAGCCGCCGCCACGCCGGTGGTTCGGCTGTGGCCTTCTGCGGGTAGGCAAGGCTTGCCCAACGAGGCCCGTGATGGCGGTCGGGCCAAGTCGTTCATCCTCACCGGGGACCCCACCGCCGGGCGAGGGCAACCGTCGCGGAAGCAGCCGAGGAGTCGGAGGCCGACCATGAGATCGTCTCGGAGGAACCCTCGCCGGGTGAATTGTCTGCACCTGTGCCTGGAACCGGTTGGCGAACAGCGTTTGGTCTACGCCCGGGACCGGCTGCGCAGGTGGCTGGTTCAAGCCGGGGTTCCGGAACCGGCCCTGCACGAGATCTTGATCGCTGCGGGCGAGGCCTGCGCGAACGCCGTGGAGCATTCCGGGGTCACCCGTTCCGGACCGCGCTGCCCGATCAGCATCGATGCCAGGCTGACCTCGACCGGCGTGCGCCTGGTGGTCGCCGATCGAGGGCGATGGAGACCACCGGGTCGGACGCAGAACCGCGGCCGCGGGCGGATGCTCATGAACCACCTGGTCGACCACATGCAGTTGGACTCCGGACCGGAGGGAACGACTGTCGAGCTGGTCAAGCACATGCCTGCGGATTTCTTGCCACCGTGCGCCCGGACGACCCGCACGAGGCGACTCGATCCGAGGAGCCTCGGGGACCGGTCCACCGGATCGAAGACCGAAGGGACGACCGAAGGGAAGGCCTGACGGCCGTCGCAGGCTCGTTTCCATGTGCGGCCCGGCCCGGCCGTGCAGAGGCTGCGTCGGGACATCCCGCGGTGTTGCGGTGGCCGGACTCGCCGGTTGGCATTTTTTCGTCATCGTCGGTGCGTATGGCTCCCGTTGTCCTCGACGTGTCCGGTCGCGGTGTAGCGGGCCAGGGCGTGGTGCATGGTCATGCGGGTCCCGTGTGGGCTGCGTACCGTCTCGACCCGGCGGCTGAGTGCATGGATCATCTTCAGGCCCCGTCCCCGGACGGCTTCCCGTCGGCTGGCCGAGGAGTCGCCGGTCCAGCGCCCGCAGTCGCTGACCGTGGTGGTCAACTCATCGCCGCGCAGAAAGGACTCGACGCTGACGGTGTGGGCCCAGGCCGGGTCGCTGCCGTGGTCGACGGCGTTGCTGAGGGCTTCGCCGACGGAGATCAGGATCTCGCCGAGGAACGGCTCCGGGCAGCGGGGGGCGAGCCAGGTGCCCAGCCGGTGGCGCAGGTTCACGATCTGGTCCGTCAGCGCAGGTATCACTTGCACGAAAGCGTTCGGTGTGACACCCGACGGACGGACGGCCAGCAGTGCGACCTCGTCGGCGAAGCCGTTGGGCCCGGCCATGCGGTCCAGCAGATGTGCACAGACCGCGCCGACCGGCATGGTGGCGCATTCCTGCGCCGCCTCGGCCAACCGGTCGAGGCCGGCGGTGCTTTCCGCGCCGCGCCGTTCGACCAGACCGGCGGTGTAGAGGACGAGCAACGCGCCCGCCGGAAGATCGGCGGTTGCCGCGGTGGCAAGGTCGCCGGGGGTCGACTCGGCCAGCCTGGGCCGGCGGCCGCCGGTCAGATACTGGATCCGGCCATCGGGGGCGACCAGCAAGGGGTAGGGGTTACCGGCGCAGGTGTAGGCGACGGTCTGGTGCGCGGTGTCGAGGACCGCGTGGGCGACCGCCGCGCCGCACGCACCACGGACGGTGCGGGCGTGGCGGTCCACCGCATCCAGCACACGGCCGGGGTCATCAGTCGATGCGGCCGCGACGACGATCGTGCTGCGCAGCCTGCTCATGACGGCCGCTGCGGCCAGTTCCCGCCCCACCACGCTGCCGACGCACAGCGCGATCCGTTCGGCGGTGCCGCCCGGCGCCGACAGGTACCAGTGCCCACCGACCCACGAGCCGTCCGCGGCGGGGCGGTGGACCGCGGCGATCGCTGCGGCCGTTGAGGACCGGTCGAGGTCGAGCAGATGATCCTGCAGTTCAGCGGCGATGTGTCGGTCCTTCTCCGCTGCCTGCACCCGGGCCAGGGCAGGACCGGCCAGTGCCGTCGCAGCGGTCAGGTGCGCGAGTTCGGCCGAAGACACCGACCGCGGGGTCGACCAGCCGAGCGCGAGGGCCCCGATGGAGATTCCGGCCGGATCCCGCAGCGGGTTGAACACCAACGTGCCGAGGATGTGGGCGAAATCTGACAGCACCGAGCGGTGGGTTTCCTGTCCGTGCGCCGTGTTCTGCACCAGGACGGTCCGCCCGGTGCGTACCGATTCGGCCATCGGCCCCGGCCCGTCCACGGCCACCGCGTGATACCGGTCTCGCTGCTCAGCCGGTATGTCGCCGACGAAGATGATCCGTAAGGTGCCCGCGGCGGGGTCGATGACCCCCAACGAGACCGCGTCCGCCGCCCAGGATGCCTGCGGGCAGCACAAGAATGCCGCGGCGACGTCCTGTTCGCACATCGCGGCGTCGATCGCGCTGCGCAGTACCGACAGTTGTTCGGCCCGGTCCGGGTCGGGCACCGCCGATGCCGGGTCGAAGTCGGTGATCGTGCCGAACACGGCGCAGACGCTGCCATCGCCCGCGAAGACCGGTCCGACGCTCAGCCGCAAGGTCCGATGCCACGCAGCAGCCCCGTCGGCCGTCGGTATTCGTAACGTCGTCGAACTCGCGGCGGCGGTTCGCAGCACGCAGGCCAGAATCGAGCCGACAGCGTCGTCGGTTCCGGGCCCGTCGTGCGAACCCGTGGCCGTCAGTGGGTGTCGCTCACCGAGCAGACTTCGGCAGGTGTCGTTGGGTATCTGATGCCACGTAGCCGGCCCGCCGAACCACACCACGGCCGGGAATTGCGCCGACAGCGCCAGCCCGACCGCGGTGCGCACCTCCGTCGGCCACTGCGCGGGCGGGCCCGCCGCGTGCGCTTCCCAGTCGATCCCTGCCGCACCCAAGTCCGTCTGTCTGCCCGCAGCAATTGCCGCAGCGAAATCGCGCGGTAGATCACCAGCCACATCCGTAGCCTACGAAGCCGCCCGGCCCGCGCCACGGGCCGTGACGTGCCACGGATTACCGCCTACCCGTCGCGGAGTTCATTCGCACCCGGCTCGGTCGCGATGCGGATGCTCATGGGCAACGCCGGCCGTCACGCCGGCGCGACCGGTGCGCCGGCCCGGGTCATGCCGGTCAGCCCTTGATGACACGTCCTTGCGAGTTCCCGTCTTTCCTGCCGGCCGGGCGAGAACTGCTCGGCCGGCCGGCTCGGCCACGCGTCGCGGCATCGAAGAGGGTGAGCGCCGCGGCCCGCGCGGCGTGCGGAGGATTGTCCGGCAGGCCGAGGCCCGCAGAAACTCCGAGCCCGTCGATTAGGTACAGCAGTTGGGCCGCCAATGTGTGGGGGTCCGCGGCGCCTGCCTCGAGGCAGGTGGAATGGAGGTGGTCGCGGATCGTCCACTTGTGCTGGGCTGCGACGGTCCGCACCTCCGGCCCCGCGCCGCCCGGCTCCGCCGCGGCCTTGACCAGGGGGCAGCCGAGGGACCACGGGCCGGTGCTCCACCTGGTGTACACGTCGAACAGCGCAGCGATCCGGTCCCGCGGTGGCAGCGCCGCCTGGAAGGCCGCACAGGCCTCGGCCCGCATCGTCTCGTCGGTCTGGCGTAACCAGGCATCGACGAGGCCTTGCTTGGACCCGAAGATCCGCCACAGGCTCATGTGCCCGACGTCGGCCTCCTCGATGATCCGTCCGACGGCCACCGAGGCTATTCCGTCTCGGTAGAACAACTCGCCGGCCGTGGCCAGGATGCGTTCCCGCGGACTGCTGTTGTCCATGCCCACCTCCCTGAGGTAGCGTACCTGATGAGGGTTAGCGCTATCACCCATACGTGGCCGATGTCCTTCGACACGGCTCGGCGGCGGCCCATCGGGCCGGGCGAACGGATCGCTCGCGAAGCTGAGTCCGCGTCAGATCAGGGGTTGAGATGACAATGACCGAACAAGCCCCCACGGGGGTCGGCGCCACGGCTTCCGGACGCGGACGAGGTCCCCGGCGTTTCGGGCTCGGCCTCGCGCTGGCGCTGTTTCTGGGTGGTGGTTCCTACGCCCTGGTCACGGATCCGGGTGCGCGACCGCACGTCCTGCCGCCGACCGGTTCGGCAGCCGCCGTCGCCCCGCAGTCCCCGTTGCAGGCCTCCGGGCCGCCGACCGTCACCGCGGCACGGTCCGCGGACGCGCCGAGCGTCCGTTACCACGACTCGGCGCTTCACTTCACGGTGTCCAGTCCCGTCGACTGGCGGCCGGAAGCCACCGCGGACGGGGTGATGCTGTCCGCGGCGGGCAAGGACGCCGTGAGTATTCGGCACATCGTCCTGGAGGATCCGGTCGACACGAGCAACGTCGAGGCCATGCGCGCCGTCACCGATGCGGTGCTGGCCAATCCCGGCGCCAAGGTTGCGGTGTTGTCGACACAGCGGACCACCGTCGGCGGTTTGCCCGCGCTGTATTACCTGTACACATTCGACGACGCCGATGGCATCCGGGGGGTGCACGGGCACTATTTCGTGTTCAGCGGCCGCGACATGTACACGGTGGTCTGCCAAGCCCTGCCGGCATCGGGTTTCCAGCGACTTGCCCCGACCTTCGACGCAGTCGTCTCGACTCTGCAGGTGGGTGAGTGATGGCGGCCCGCGAGCGGCCCGCACGGGGGGCACCGGGTCCTGTCGTAGTCGTGCTGGTGGCGGTGATCGCACTGGTTGCGACAGGGTTGTTGGTGCGGACCGAGCGCAACGCGAGCGCCATCAACGCGAAGACCGCCCGGATCGCCGGCTCGGCCCGTTCGATCAACGCCTCGACCGATTCCATCCTGCAACTGAATCAGACCAACGACCACGCATCGTCGATCCTGTCGTCGTTGGAGCCGCTGGCCGGGCCCATCGCGCACATCGATCAACGCTCGGCCGAGATCGCCGGGCTGCTGCGGGAGATCCGCGAGAGCACGCTGTCCATCGCCACCTCCGGGAAATCGATCGACCAGAGCGGGCAGACCATCAAGAACGGACTGGTCACCATCGACGGCCAGGGCCGGACCATCGTGGCCCGGGTCGGGTCGATCAACTCCGACGCGGCGCGGATCCTCACCGACCTCGACCAGATCAGCCGAGGTGTCGCGTTGATAAACCACGACCTGCCCAAGACCGCGCGGATCCTGGACTCGTTGCTGGCCGACTCCGGCGACATCGTGACGGCGCTGCACCGAACCAAGCATCTGACCGGCTGCATCGACAACGGCCTCAACGGAGGCGGCAGTTGCTCGTCGGGAGGCGACGAATGAAAAGATCGTTTCGACCGCTGACTCCGAGTGGCCCGGACAACCTGAGCCGACGATGGACGGGAATCTGGGTCGCGATCGGTGCCGGCATCCTGTCGGTGACCGCCGTCTACCTGGTGCTGATCGGGAACTCCCTGGTCCGCATCAACGGCGATCTCGCGGTGTCCGACAGGGCCGTCACGGACGTCTCGGGAAACGCCAAGACGCTGCCCGGTCAGATCACCACGGTGAACGATTCTCTCGGGCGGATCGACACCGCGTTGAAGGCGCTTCCTGCGGACACGGCGCAGATCGCGTCGAATCTCGACGCCATAACCGATGCGATGAAGTCGATCCACGGCGATCTGGGAAGCAGTGCCCCGACCCTGCAGACGGTCGCGGGGAACCTGGTTACCTCGGCGCAACTGATCGACCCGATCTCGGCCGACCTGTCGGGCATCTCCAACCTGTTGGCCGCCGTCCTCACCTCGACGGGGCCCATCCACGACTCCCTGGTGGCGATCAACGGTCATCCGACCGGACCGGCGGGGCCCACCGGGCTGGTGGGTGTACACGGCAACATGGAGAAGCTCGACGGGGTCCTGGACTCGATGCGCAAGGACCTGGGTGATGTCGTCAGCACCAACCGGAACATCAACAACGACCTAACTCGAATCTGCCATTCCACCGCGATCAACGTGTTGCACGGGCCACAGCCGTGCTGAGGGCGCTGCAACCGGTCAAGGCGCCCCGGACGACTTCTGTCATCCGGATCAACCTGGCGATCGTGGCCGGCTTCGCCCTGGCCGCCCTCGGGCTGTTGACGAGGACGTACACCGAAACCCGGGGCGCTCAAGCCGGTATCGAGCACACGTTGAATCCGAGCATGCTCGGGGCGCGGCAGGACACTGCGGCGATCCCGGTGCTGAACACGACCGCCGATCTGACGCGTCGGATGGTCGCCACCGCGGAGTCGATGGGCAAGGCCATGAGCCACTCCCGGGAGACGACCACGGACGCGGTCGGGACGACACCGGACGTCCGCAACGGAGCGCATTCCATCGCCGCGTCGATCTCTTCGACCGCCGACTCGGTGACGTCGATCACGAATTCCTTGCAGACGCTGGAGCCGATGCTGTCGAAAGTGTTCGCCGACTCCGGCGACATCCGGTCCGATCTCGGTGCTGCTCGCGCGATCAGCGACCGAACCACTGTCGAACTCGACCGGACCTTCGCCGCCATGAAGGATTTCCTCGGCCACAGCGAAGGAATCGCAACCAACGTGACCGAGGCACGGGGCGACCTACACGTCATCGCCGCGCAATCCGAGAACATCGAGGGGGCCGAGCTACTTCGACTCACCAATCTCCGGGATCTGCCACGACCGTAGCCCCATCGACCGGATGGGATCGCAGGACCGCGGCGTAGTGTGCGGACAGGATCGCGCCGCTGCGGCGGACGCCAGGCCGTCCAGTGGCCCACCACGGCCGTCGGTCCGTCTCCGGCACCTGCGTCGAGCCGCGAAGTTATCGGCCGCATCCGGCGCGCTGCGCCGGCACTCTGTACAGGTGAACGAGCGAAACGAGCCAACCGATGGCACGGTGCACGCCTCATTCGGCGTGCACCGTCCAACGATGGTGCACCGGTGAGCGAAGGCATCCAGGTCGGGTCGGTGAACGTACCCGAGGACGAGTTGAATTGGCGGTTCTCCCGTTCCTCGGGCCCGGGCGGTCAGGGGGTGAACACCGCTGATTCCCGGGTCGAACTGATCTTCGATCTCGCCGCGTCCACGGCCTTCCCGCCGCTGCTGCAAGCACGCGCGCTCGAGCGCCTCGACGGGCGCTTCGCGGCGGGCCGGATCGTGGTGGTGGCCAGTGAGCACCGCTCCCAGTTGCGCAACCGCCAGGCCGCCCGGGAGCGATTGGCGGCATTGCTGCTGGAGGCAACCGCGCCGCCACCGCGACGACGGCGGCCGACCCGACCGTCAGCGGGAGCGACCCGCCGCCGCCTCGACGACAAGGCCCATCGGTCGAAGCTCAAGCGCGCCCGCCGACCGGACGAGGACTAGCTGGTGCAGCGGAAACTGCAGGCCCGCAGTTCCGGCCCGCTCGATCGACCTCGCGCACCACCCGATGACCGCGTGACATCGGCGCCCCGGCCGCGTTCCCGATCCTCGGCCGTGTTGCGGTGGAACTCCGGCGGGCGAAAGCCGCTTCGGTTCACCGTCGGCGATGCCGGATCCGTTTGGCCCTCCTGTTGGTGGTAGCGTGAGGCCGCGGATCACCGGGGAAGCTGGCGGAACTCCAGCGCGGTCGCGCCACTGTGAACGAAGAGCCGGAAAGCTCTCCGTGAGTCAGGACACCGGGGATTCGCCTGAGGCCCATCGAACGCGGGACGCGTAATCCCCGGAGGGAACCGAATCATGGCATTCACATCCGCAAGCCCTGCAGCGACCGCCACCCCGGTCGTCGTCGCTGTTCCCAAGGCAATGGCCTGGCTGTTCGCCACCGCGATCCTCGCGATGGTCGGCTACTACTTCATCGGCGTCGACGAGGGCATGACCTCGGTGTTCGGCAAGTCGATGATGGTGCACGAGTTCGTGCACGACGCGCGACACTTCCTCGGCTTCCCCTGCCACTGAGCGGGGGCAACGCCATGGAAAAGCGGCTGGTCGGCCGCGGCCTGCTCGCGGGCGGCATCGCCGGTCTGATTGCCTTCATCTTCGCGCGGATCTTTGCCGAGCCGGTGATCCAACGGGCGATCGACTACGAATCTGCCCGCGACGACGCGATGGACGCGCTGAACAAGGCGGCCGGGCTGCCGGTCGACCCGGCGGGCCCCGACATCTTCAGCCGCCACGTGCAGCGCAACGTCGGCATCGGTGTCGGCATGATCGCCTTCGGCATCGCCATGGGGGCAATCGTCGCGGTGGTGTTCGCCCTGTGCCTGGGGCGTACCGGAAAGGTGCGCCCCAAGCCGCTGGCGCTGTTGGTGGCCGCGGCCGGGTACGTGACCGTGTACCTGGTGCCGTTCGCCAAGTACCCGGCCAACCCGCCGGCGATCGGCCACGAGGAGACGATCAGGACCCGGGCCAGCTTCTTCCTCACGATGATGCTGACCTCGGTCGTCTGCGCCGTGATCGCGGTTTGGTTGGGCCGGCGGCTCGCGTTGCGCCTCGGCACCTGGAACGCCTCGTTGGTCGCCGGCATCGGCTACCTGGCTGTCATGGGGATCGTGATGGCCCTGCTGCCCGACCTGGGCCGGCTCCCCGCCAATGTCGCCGAGTACGGCAGTCACGCCACCGAGACGCCGCTGCCGCTGACCGACAAGAACGGGACCATCGTGTTCCCGGGCTTCCCGGCCGACGTACTCGCCCAGTTCCGGGTCTACTCGATGTTCGCCCAACTGCTCCTGTGGGGCGTGATCGGCATCGTGTTCGCGCCTCTCGCTGAAAAGGTCGTCCGCAACGGGACACACCGCGCGGAGGACTCCCGGCCGCTGGGTGAGCCCCGCGACTCGATTCCCCAGCCAGTCTGAGGGAGAAGTCCGCCGAGACGGGCCGAGCGCTGCACGGTTCGGTGTCAGCCGGTCCCGGCGGGGCAGCGGGAAATCGCCGCGCCGTGAGGCAAACACCGTGGCGCCGTTGCGGCGTACGGGGGATCCGTGCCGGGCCGGCACTAGCGAACTGGTGTTTTCTTTCGTGCCGCCGATTTTGGCGTGGTGCGTTCCGGCGGGTCACCGAGCACCGTCAGCGCAACCTCGACGATGGTCAGCAGCTTTGCCTTGCTCTCGCCTGCCTTCCACAACAGGCACAGGGCCTGGCGCAGCGCGACAAAGAGGTCTGCGAGTTCGCCCGCGCTCCTACCGGGCGGGAGCTCGCCGCGGGCCGCCGCAAGTTGGAAGTAGGTCACCAGTTGGTCCTGTTGCTGGGCCAATCCCTCGCGCACGCGAAGCTGTGCGGCCGTCGGGATGGCCAGGTATTCGGCGCAGGTGTTGGTCATCAGGCACCCGCCCGGGCCCCATTCCTCGATGGCGTCGAGCAGGTCGCCGAGGAACCGGTGCATCGCCGGGTGCGGGGGCAGCGCGGTCTGAACCCAGAGGCGCTCCATCATCGTCGCGCAGTAGTGGCTGAGGGCAGTCAGGAACAGTTGCTCCTTGTTCCCGAAGGTCGCGTACAGGCTGCTTCGACTGATGCCGGTCTCGTGCACCAAGTCGTCGATCGACGAGCTGGTGTAGCCGCTACGTCGAAAGAAGTCGGTTGCCAGCTGCAATGCGCTACCGGTGTCGAACTGTTTCCTACCTGCCACTTCGGCCGGCCCCTCCTGGGCGTTGGCGCGCAGCGACGTCCGGAGCATGGAAGGATCCGGCCGCCGGGTCGTCCTGGGCTCGAAATCCTATCCGGGCCATCTTGGCCGGCCTTCGCCGGCAAGGATTCGCCTCGGCACCACTGAAGCCAGTGCCGTCTCCCATCTTCCTGCGAAGAAAGGCCGGCGGCGCGCTCAGACGTCCCAGTCCGTATCGATGGCGGTGAAACACTGGATCAGGCGGTCGACGGGCGCCGCGTTCTCCAGCGCGTCCTTCATCCTGCCTTTGGTGAGCTTCATCTTGCCCGCCATCACCAGGTTGCCGGCTTTCGCCTCGCCTGATGCCGCCTTCTGTCACGCCTCGAGAGATGCGGTGAACCTGGCCCACACCTCCTCCTCCGGGTGGAGATCTGCCGTCCAGGCCACGCATCTGCCCTGTTCGTACTTGAGATGGGAGATCACGCCGGGGCGGTCCGATACCTCGAGTGCCAGGACGTGATTGAACTCGGCCGGCTTCTTGAACCGCTTGATGATCTCTCCGGTTGCGGCGTTCTCGGCGACGAGGGCATGCTTGCACCACTCCTCGCAGAAGAACTTCGCTGTCGTGGGAATTGCTCCTTCCGGTCGTTTACCTCGCGGGACGATGGAAAGGTTCAGCGCCATGCAGGGCCACGTGGCGCCGTCGGGTCGCCGGAGTTTTCCTCGATGAGGTGCAGTTGGCCGGTCTCGATCTCGTAGACGTAGCCGTAGATGTTGACGTGCCGAGGGGTGCCGGCGGAGTACCGGATCGCCCGGATGTCGCGATGCAGCGACAGGGCGAAGCTCTCGTGGCATATGTCATCGGGCTCGTAAAGGTGTGAGATGTCCTGTCCGAATTCCTCCTGGAACGCCTCGAACATGCCTTCCGGCGTGAAGTGTGTCCCGCCGCAATCGGTGTGATGTACAACCGCGACGTTGTCGATGTCGAAGAGGTGGCAGGCCACACTGATCGACCGCTGCGAGCTTCCAGCAGCTCGCCCGCCCGCATTGATGATCGTGAAGATCGTCGTGCTGGACCCGAAGCCGGTATGGCCGGCGTCGTCCGTGAACTCGAATATGTCGCCTGGGTACTCCTGACCCGGCAGCGCCTCGGCCACGGCGTAGGGGATGCCCGTGGTCACCCGCGGGTCGAAGCAATGAATGATCACCGTCTTCAGGTTGGGGATCACCCGACGAAAGTCCGAACGGACCTTCCGCTCGTCGTAGTCCGGCCGGCGGTTGATGATCCCCGCATCAAGCTGTGCTGCCTTGGCGAAGTTGAACATGAAGGACCCAGCCCTCTCGGGGAAGCCAATGGTGGAACGATCGTTCCGTAATTATCATGGACCGATCGATCCAACATGTCAACGGCCCGGCCCGATCGGGAGAGTGAGACGCGGACCTCACGCGACTCGCCACGAGCGAGGCGTTCTACCGGCATGAGCTGACAAGGCATGGTGTCGCGTCCGCCCGAGGAATTGAACCTCGTTCTGCTCGACGTGAGCCGGATGCATTAGCCGTCGTGCGACAGGTGGTTCAGCGAGCCCGGAGAGAGTCGAACTCCCAACCGTCGCGATTGAAGCGCGCTGCTCGGTCCATCGAGCTATCGAGGCGTACGTTCATGAAGAGGGCGTGGTCGGACGGACACGACCGCCAGGGCGACGGCGCCGGTGATTCCGGACCGGACACCCCGGGGCGGTTCACTCCTCGGCCCAGACGGACATGCTCTCCAGCCTCGCCGCTCCGTAGGTGGTCACCATGGCGACGTCGATCGCGTCGCGGCCGCGGCCGATGACCACGCGCCCGACGCGCTGCTGATTGTTGCGCGGGTCGAAGGTCCACCAGCGACCGTCGAGCCACACCTCCGTCCAGGCGGCGAAGTCCATCGGCGCAGGATCGCTCGGTACGTCGATGTCCGGCAGATAGCCGAACACGTAGCGCGCCGGGATGTTCAGGGCCCGGCAGAAGCTGATCGCAAGGTGGGCGAAGTCGCGGCACACGCCCTGGCCGGCTGCAAAGGCCTGGGCGGCAGTGTAGGTCGGTGAACTGGTCCCGTAGCCGAAAGTCAGGTGCGCGTTGACCGAATCCATGATCGCCTGCACCCGGTGCCAACCGGGTCTCAGCCCGCCGAAACGGTCCCAGGCCTCGGCCACCAGCGTCTCGGAAAGGCAGAAGGCGCTGGGCAGAAGAAACAGCAGGACCTCCGACGGAACCTCGGCGATGGGGACCTCGACCGCGTCGAAGTCCATCTCGTCTGGGATTCTGGGCACTTCGAGTGTCGCGTCGTAGCGCAGGCTGAACGATCCGGGATCCAGCAGTAGCCGGGAACACCTGTTGCCGAAAGTGTCCAGATAAGTGGTCTGGGTTCCTCCGGGCAGGAACGAGAGGGACTCCTCGAGCAGCCGCTGACGTGGCTCGTCCTGCGGTTCCACCTGGAACACCGCGGAGACCCGGTCCGGGACAGCAAAGGCGAACTCGCATCCCACGCGCACTCGTGCCATGGCCGTCGCAGTCACCATCGTCCCAGCATGTGGTCCGGGCGTTTCCCGGCTGTTACGGACCGTACAGCCCGGCGACGGTAACCCGGGCGGGGCGTCCGGGGCGAGCGCACCCCTCGTGCCCGCACCGGCTGCGCAGGATCCTTCAGACCTTCCAGGTGGACCGGATCCCTGCCGCATTTGGACCAAAGTGACGTGTTGTCAGATCGAATGACTCCGAATGCCGATGCCCCTGGGCGTGTCCCGCGGATCCGTGGCACACTGAAGATCTCAGGCGGGTCGCTGGTCCGGTGGCCGCAGAAATTCAGGTCCAACGCATGGTCACGACACAGAGCCTGCGTGGGCTGTCATGCCCGGACATGAGCCCGCCCGATGTCTTGGCAGCGCCTGTGAGCCGTGGCCGGACGTTGGACAATCCCGCGCTGATCTCTCACCCGGGTGGCCCAACACGCGCACTGTCCGGTGCTCGTGGTCCAGGACGAGGGAGAAATCGTGACCAAAAGAGGTAGCAGCTCCCCGGTGGTCGTCGGGTTTGACGGCACCGAGGCGGCGCGGGCCGCCGTATCGGTCGCGGCCGGCGAGGCGAAGCTTCGCGGATCTGGCCTGCGAATAGTCCACGTGGTCCAGGTGGCCCCGGGAAGCTCACCGGCGCCGGGGATCCCGCGGGGCGAGGTGGAGGCGAATCTGGCGGAGGACGCCGCCGAATGGGCTCGGGTCATGCTGCCCGAGGACCGCATCGACGTGGAGACTGTGGACGGTTGGGCGCTGGACGAATTGTTGGACCGGTCGGTCGGGGCCGCGATGCTGGTTCTGGGCCGCGGACATCCGGGGTCCATGGGCGTGCTGCTCGGGTCCATCGCGCTGGGCGCAACGACCCGGGCGTCCTGCCCCGTCCTGGTGGTCGGGGCCGCGATGGGCGGCGCTGTGCTGTCAGAAGGATTGGTGGTCGTCGGCGTCGACGGTGCCGAGGATTCCGAACTCGCGTTGGAAGAAGCGTTCTCTGCGGCGCACCTGCGTGGGGCGCAGCTGGTGGTCATCCATACCTGGCGCCACTTCGTTTCGTCGGGACGCGGAGATGGCGGATCGCTGAGTCGGGACCCGCTGGGCCTGGACACCGACCGCGCCGGAGACCTGCGGGCGACTGTGGCCCCGTTCCGGGCGAGGTTCCCGCTGGTCGAGGTGACCGAGCAGCTCGTCGAAGGGACCGCGGCCCGGGTACTGGTCGAGTCCGCCGCACGTGCGGCGCTGCTGGTTGTGGGGACCCGTGGGCGGGGACCGATCACAGGTCTCTTGCTTGGTTCCGTCGGACAACACGTGGTTGCCCATGCCCGGTGCCCCGTCCTCGTGGCCAGGCCGCGGGAATCATCCGCCCCGGCCACAAGGACCAGACCGAGTGTGTCAAGACTGGCCTGACTGACCGTCAGGACTCCGGCCCGCCCCGGTGGCGCGCCGGGGAAATGAAACCGAATCATCGCTGATCCCGCCAGGGATGTGCGACCCACTCGTCGTGGGGTTATCGACGCCGCCATACCCGTCTTGGTCGACCAATGCGTTCGACGGTAGAATGAGGTTCAGCTGCGCCCCGGCCCCGGCGACGTGCATCGTGTTCGCATCTGGATAGGGGCACCGCAGTGGGGGAGACTTCCGAACGACGGGCCGCGTCGGATGCGCAAGCCCAAGGCCCCTCGCTGAGCGTGGCGTCCATGGACGCCAGGCGGGAACGCAGCGTGACCGCTGCGTTCGTGGAACTCGCGAACAGCCTGGCCGAGGGTCATGACGTGGTCGAGCTCTACATCAGCCTGACCGCGAGTTGCGCCGCCATCCTCGACATCGCCTCCGCCGGTCTGCTGTTGGCCGATCGGCACGGGACGCTGCAGGTCGCCGCGGCCTCCTCCGAACACACCCGCAATCTGGAACTGTTCCTGCTCCAGGGCGTCGAGGGTCCCTCCCTGGACTGCTACCGCACCGGGGTCGCCGTGTCGGTGCCCGACCTGGCTGCCGCCCAGGACCGCTGGCCGGATTTCGCACCGGTCGCGGTGGCGGCCGGATTTGTCTCCGTGCACGCGGTCCCGATGCGTCTGCTCCAGAGCACCCTCGGCGTGCTGGGCCTGTTCGGCACCCGGATCGCAGCGCTCAGCGAGGAGGATCTGAGCCTGGCGCAGGCCCTGGCCGATGTCGCCAGTGTCGCCCTGGTCAGCGGCCGGGCGGCCGAGGACAAGACCGTCCTGGCCCAGCAACTTCAGGCCGCATTGGACAGCCGGGTGGTCCTGGAACAGGCCAAGGGGATCCTGGCCCAAGGCGGTGGCGTTGAGATCGAGCACGCTTTCGCTGCGCTGCGCGGCTACTCCCGGGACCACAACCTGAAACTCACCGCGGTGGCACAGGCCGTGGTCTCCCGCAGACTCCTGCCCCCGCAGATCCTCGGACAGGTGAAAATTGCTGCCGTCCGCCGCGGCGCCAAGGCATCACGTGGCTTACCTGGCCACTGATCGATGACCTTTCCGGCCCAAATCGCGGATGCGGCCCGGCCCGGCCGACGACCTTCTCGTCCCACCGCGTTGTCCCGTCTGGAGACCAGTTGCCCAGCCGGGTAGCACTGCGATCACGCAGCGGGGCAGACGCACCCCCGCTGCAGCCCGCCCACGATCGTGGCCTGGCACCAACGCGCCGCGATCTCGTCGTGCCGCTCAGGTGCATGACCGCAGGGACAGGTCAAGGATGTCAAAGGCGAAGCGAGGGGCGTAGGCGTGGTCACGGCCGCGTCCGCGTGCCGGGATATTCAGGTTGTCCGGATTCGTTGAGCCGGATCCAGGTCGAGGCCCGCAAAGTGGTCCGGCGCTCACAGACCGGGCAGTTCGTGGAGACCAGACGTCTCATCCCGGACAAGTACTCGAAGGAGTCCGCGGTCAGCGGGTGACGGCAGTAGGTGCACGCCAACCTGTCCCGCCGGACACCGTCGGCGGGCAGGGCGGTAGCAGGCAGCAGGTTGCGGTCACCGGTCGGCTGCAGGCGCCGGGAAGCCCAGCGCGGGGCGGCGGGGTGCGCGGGGTACAGAACGTCCATGGGGGCTCCACTTGAGGGAAGCCGCCGAGGTCTCGAGCGACACGCGTGATCCTAGCCTTTTAATCTACGCCAGTCCGCGCCTCGGCGAACGGGCCACCGCGAGCGGACACCTCGACGAGGGTCCTGGGAGGCCAAATCAGGCGCGGAAACGGAATTACGACGGCTGGTGTGCATGTCATTCGAATACCTGGGCAGATACCCGGTGCGGATCTTTCGATCCGTTGGTCGCCTGGAGGAACGTTCTCACGTCGGGTTGGGCACCCCGCCCGGGCGGTCTCCAGGGCGCCCGTCCGGGCCGTTGCCGTACGCGGGAGCCGGGCCCATGTCCACGAAGCACCGGTTGGGTCCGTCGCACGTGCAACCCCTGACGATCGACGCCGTTCCGGTCAGGTACGACGACCGTGACCTGTTCCGGGGCCCGTAGCGGTCTGAGTCGAGGACGATGTCCGGGACCCGGCGCCGATCCGGTACCCGGGGCACAACGTGGCACCGGCCGGCAGCGCGCCGGCCCAGAACCTGCCGCCGTGTGCGGACGTCGGGCCCCACAGACCCTGACCGACCGCGGCGCCTACCGCATTCTGCGGAGGAGCCCCGCTCGCGCGTGCTCGGCCGAAATTCATTCCGTGAGCGCGAATTTGGCGAATACGCGGCGCCCGGACCGGGTACGCAGTTCCCGTTGAATGGAAAGTTTCTCGCACTGTCCCCGCACTGGGGCCTGATGCAGGCCGACTGCGGCCCGAGCGATGGAGACGGCATGACCACGAATGTGACTCGCCTGTTGTCGGCCGCCGCGGTCGCGGCGGCGCTCGTACCGGCTGCGGCCTCGGCGGCCGGAGCGGCGGACCTGCCCAACCCGAAGGTGACCAGCGACGGACCCAACAGCACCATTGTCGTGCATGCCCACCGAACCGGGGGCACCTTCACCCCCGACGGGGGTGCCCCGACCAAGACCTTCCCGACAGCCGCCCCCAAAGCCGGTGACGGGTTCACCTTTGTCGACGACCTCATCCAGAACGGTGCGAAGATCGGCACCGATCGCGGTCGGTGCACGATCAAGGCCGCAAATGCCGCGACCTGTGACGCCACCCTGATGTTCGCCGATGGCAGCCTGCATTCGAGCGGCGCTTCACCACAGAGTTCCGGGCCCTACTCGGTTCCGATCAGCGCGGGTACCGGTGCCTTCTCCGGGGCCACCGGCACGGCCCACGTGGTTCCGGTCGCCGCAGCCGACAAGTACACGGAAAGCGATGTCACGCTGACCTTCGCAGTGCCGGCAGCGGCTACCTCCGGCACCGGCAGTTCGAGTTCGTCGAGCGGGGCCGGGACTTCGTCGCCGCAGACGGGCGGCAGCCAGGTGACGACCGTGCCGAAGGGCGGCGCTGCGACCGGAACAGGCTCGACCGCTGCCGCCGATGACAGCTGGTTGGTTCTGCTGGGGACCACCGGGATCGTGGCAGCCGGTGCCATGTTGCTCGCCTCGCGTCGATCCCGCCGCGTCGCGCGGTGACCGACCACCCAACACGGCGGCATCGTGCGCATGCCGCGCAGTAGCGCCCTGAAGCTGAGCGGGGGGTTGCTGCTCGCCGCAAGTGCCTGGACGCTCGGGATCGCCCTGACCTCTCGTCCCGCCGCCCCGGTACCTGATCGTTGGGCGGCGGGAATTGTGCAGACCGGGAGCGCGACCTCCGCGATGGGCACGACCCCCACGATGGGCCGGTCCAGACCGATTGAGCTGGACATCCCGGCCATCGACGTGCACACCTCGGTGGCCGAGGTCGGCCTCAACCCGAGCGGAACCATCGAGGTCCCGCACCCGGGCCCCGACTACGACGCAGCCGCCTGGTATCGGTATTCACCGACCCCGGGCGAACGCGGGCCGGCGATCATCGAGGGCCATCTCGACACGACCGAGGGCCCTTCGGTGTTCTACCGACTGGGCGCCCTGCACCCCGGGGACCAGGTCGACATCACCCGCGCCGACGGGCGCTCGGCGATCTTTCAGATCACCGCGGTTCGCCGGTACGCCAAGGCGGCATTCCCCACCGCCGAGGTCTACGGCGACCTCGACCACCCGGGCCTTCGGCTGATCACCTGCGGTGGCGACCTCGACCCGGTGACCCACCACTACCAGGACAACACCGTCGTCTTCGCCGATCTGCTCCCCACCTTCGGGGCTCCGATCTGAAGCGGTCGCTTGTGGGTGCTGTCGTCCTGGCGTTGTAACGTGCCCGCCGTTCGGTCAATCCGAGGTGCACTGGTGTGACGGCCCGTCAGATCGACCGGGGTCGACCGCCCGGCAGCTGACTGCCGTATCAGATGGCGCACCGTGGACTTCGGGGTTGCGACACCACGTCAACGAAGCCTCCGGGCCGGGTCGGTCCGGCTTCGGCAGGTAGGCCGGAAACGCCGAAAGGCACCCGCTGAACACGCACTAGGATGCTGCCATCGCTCCAGGCCCCGGCGACCGTTCCGTTGAGCCCGGGGGCCGTATGAACACCACGCCGCACTGCACCGAATGGGGCGCTTCCGAGCCGGGCCGGGCAACGGGAGCGCGGGGCCGCGGGCCGCATCCCCGTCCACCGGCAACTTCCCGAGCACGCTCACATCTGGGCCGTCCGTGAGCCGCCAGGCCCAGCGGGCGAGCGTGTCCGACCTCGGCGATTGGAGCCCCGATCGGCAGGCCTGGCTGTCGGCCGCCTTCGCGGAGTTGGGAGAAGCCGGTCGCGATCGGCTGTCGGCCGGGTCGGTTGCCGCCCGCCTCGGTGTACCGCGAGCCTGCATCCACCACCACTTCACCGGTATCGACGACCTGGCCCGAGTCTTGGTCTGTCAGTGGGAGCGCAGTTGTCTGGAACGACTGTCCCGAGCCGTGGCCCCGTCCGACCCGGCCGCAGAGGCACGCGCGGCCCTGACCGGGTTGTGCGGTGTTCCGAACCGCTTCGAGTCGGCGTTACGCGGCTGGGCCCGGCACAACGGGGCAGTGGCCGCCGCCATGGCCCGCGTCGACGAGGCACGCACTCACCACCTGGCGACCGCGTTGGCGCCCCTTGTCGACGATCCCCGGGTGCGGCGGGAATTAGCTGTGGGAGCCGTCAACGCCGTGATCGAACTGCAGCGACTGCGTCCCCGTCCGGGCCACGACCGTTACATCGCGGCGCTGCGCGAGTTCGCCACCTCCTTGCCGGCCATCCATGACTGGCCCGCTGATCCCCATGGTGCGACCGTCGGCTCGAACACCGTCCCGCTCCCCGGTTCCGGCCGCCCACCCGGACTGGGACTCGCAGGCACCCGCAAGTGAACGGGCGGCGGCCCTTTCGACCGGGCTGGACCGGGCGTAGCTTGAAGGCCCACGATCGCGCGCGTCGCTCCTGACCTCGGCGGCTTCCCCCGGTGGAGGCGTCCCATGGTCAGGTCGCTCAAAGTGCGCAGCCGCGAAATGACGCCGCCTCAGATACCCGACTCGGCCGCGGTTCTGCCGGCACACCGCCCGGTCGAGGGTGGGGGCAGCCGATGCCGCGACGACGCCGGCGGCCACGAGCGGCCCGGTCAGGTGACCGTGCTGTGCCTGGCTCTGGACGCCGCCGGCAAACCTTCGATACGCCGGGGGGTCCGGGCGGTGGTACGCGACTGCGTCGACCGCGGTGCGGTTGGGATGTGCGTGGTCTTCGGTGGCTTGTTGGTGTTTCTGCTCGGGGTGGCCGTGGGGACGGTGAATCCGTGAACCATGCCGACGTGATTGGATCTGGCTCCGGGCCACGCCCGGCCCCGGGGACACCGAACGATCACGAGCTGCTTGCGCCCGCGCGCGCCGATTACGCTCGACCGAGCCCGCCCGCAGAGAGCAGGGTCCCGATGACACCCCAGTTTTCCGAGATTCACCAGACTCGCACCGGGGTGGTGTTCCTGCTCGGCGAGCAGGCCTACAAGGTCAAGAGGCCGGTGACGTCCGCCTGCTGCGACTTGCGCACGGTTGCGGCGCGCACGGCGGCCTGCCTGCGCGAGGTCGAGTTGAATCGCCGGCTGACGCCCGACGTGTATCTCGGGGTCGGCGCGCTTCCGGCCCCCGAGGGCACCGAAGGCGAACCTGCGGTGCTGATGGCGCGAATGCCCGCCGACCGTCGTCTGTCGACGAGGGTGCGCTCCGGTGCCACGGCGGATGAGGACGTGCAGTCGATCGCGCGGCGGATCGCGGTCTTCCACGAACAGTGCGGCCGTGGCCCGGAAGTGTCCGCGCAAGGTAGCCGTGACGCCCTGCAAGACAGGTGGAACGCCAATCTCGACGAAGCCCGGCGCTTCGATCGCGGTGCTCTTACCGACGCTGATCTGCATGCCGTGGCCGAGGACTCCGCACAGTTCCTGGCCGGGCGCGAACCGCTGTTCGACCGACGAGTCGAGGAAAAGCGGATCCTGGACGGGCACGGCGACCTGTTGGCCGACGACATCTTCTGCCTCGACGACGGACCGCGCATCCTGGACTGCCTGGATTACGACAACCGGTTGCGCCACGTCGACGCGATCGACGACATCGCCTTCCTGGCAATGGATCTGGAACGACTCGGCGCGCCGGCGCTCACCAGCCGATTGCTTGGTTGGTACCGTGAATTCTCCGGCGACACCGCGCCTGCCGCCCTGGTGCATCACTACATCGCCTACCGGGCATTCCTGCGGGCCAAGGTCGCCGGCCAGGACGCGGCGCAGGGTGACCCCACCGCCGGCGCGGCCGCGCGGGAGCTCATGGGCATCACCCGTCGCCACCTCGGCGCGAGTGCGGTGCGCCTGGTGCTGGTCGGCGGGCTGCCCGGCACCGGGAAATCCACGCTGGCCGGCCTCATCGGTGACGAACTGGGCCACGTCGTGCTCCGCAGTGAACGAATCCGCAGGGAACTTGCCGGCATCGACCCGCTGGAGCCGGCGCCGGCCGCCCACCGGCAGGACCTGTACGCCCCGGACCACACGCGCGCGGTCTACACGGAGTTGCTCGCCCGGGCCGAGCTGTTGCTCGGGCTCGGGGAGTCGGTGACGCTGGACGCCACCTGGTGCAGCGGCGCGGACCGAGCCGCCGCGGCCGAATTGGCGGTTCGTACCCACAGCCGCCTGACGTCATTGCGTTGCCAGGCCACGGCCGCGATCGCCTCGGCCCGGATGCGTCGCCGGGGCGGCCCAACCGCGGCCGACGACGCCATCGCTGCCACCATGCGCTCCGATGGGCACATGTGGGCGCCGTCGCGAATCATCGACACCTCCGGGTCGCCGGCGACGGCGGCCGCCATCGCGGTCAACCTGATCCATCCCAGCGAACAGGGCCGCCCCTGGTTCGCGGCAGCGCCCAGCCCTTCGCCACACACCGGGGGACATCAAGTGTTCCCGCCGGGCTGGAGCGAGGACGGCATGCCACCTCCGAATCCGATGCTGCACAGGAATTCCTGACCGTTCGTCCGATATCCGACTGGATACCCGCCGATGCGGAGTTGCCGAACTTGCCGGGTAGGCATAACGTCAGATAAACAGGTGATCCGGTCCTCGTCGCCGCTGCACGCCCATCAAGGGCAGGCGGAAGCTGACGAACGGGGCCCGCAGATGCTCGCAACTATCGGACGATCGATCGGGTCATTGCCCGTCGATGCCGCGGACGAGGACCTGTTCCGCGCCCTGCGCACGGCTTCGCCGGAGGAGTCGGAGCGGATCGCGGCCCTGCTCGTCGCCCGCCATTCCGGCTTGGTGCGATGGCTCGCTTCCTCCTACGCGCGTCGCGGTGTCGAGATCGAGGAGCTGCGCCAGGTCGCATTCGTGGGCCTGATGCTCGCCATCCGTCGCTTCGATTCCGACCGTGGTGTCGATTTCGCGACTTTCGCCTCGCCGACCGTTCGCGGCGAGATTCAGCGACACTTCCGGGATCGACGACGTTTGATCAGGTTGCCGCGACGGTTGCAGGAGCTGAAGGCTGCGCTGGGCGCGGCGGGGGACGAACTGGTCCAGACGCTCGGCCGGTGGCCGAGACCGGCCGAGCTCGCGGCGTTCTTGCACGTCGACGAGAGGGACGTCCGGGAAGCCCTGGCCGCGGAGGACACCTTCACCCTGCCCTCCATCGACGACGCGGTGACCGAAGGCGCAGGCCCGGGCCTGGCCGACACTCTCGGTGGGCCGGACGCCCGCCTGGATCTGGTCGTGGACTCCCACATGCTGCGCGGATTGCTGGCCGGGCTGCCCGCACGGGACCAGGAGATCGTCCAGCTGAGCTTTTTCGACGACCAGACGCAATGCCAGATCGGTGGTCGGCTGGGCATTTCCCAGATGCAGGTGTCGCGGCTGCTCAAGAGCGCCCTGGGGAGACTGCGCGACCAGATGGACACCGCCGCCTGAGGCTTGTGCGAGGCGGAAAAACCGAAACACCCCGACCCCGGCGCAGTAAAAGGCAAACCCGGGCGTGGGAATTGAATTGCCCCGCCGGCTGCCGAAAGCGATCGCCGTATTCTGCACCCGCGCTGTTACGAGGAGAACGCGCCGCTCCAGGCCCCGGCGGCTCCAGATCGATTGGGGGCCCCATGGCCGGGGCGATCATTCGGACGCGCGACAAGCCCAGCAACGGGCGGGTTCGCGATGGCTGAGCGCAGCCGCTTCGACGACCTCTGGATGTTGTTTACCGTCCGCGCCGATGGCGACGAGCTGACCCCGTAGGTCCTCTGTCAGGTGGCGGTCGAGCACCTGCAGCTGTGTGCCGCAACTCGGGGTCGACCCGGCCACAGCCTTGATCCGCATGCGCGGCAAGGCGTTCGCCGACGAACGCCTGCTGTCGGAGCCGGCCCTCGAGGTGGTACTGCACAAGACCCGGTTCGACGAGGGGGAGCAGGCATGAGTCCAGGCATGAGTCGAGGCCGCCGGCTCGCCGGACCGTAAGTGGCAGATCTTCCCAGGGCCGCCGGTGACGGCGTCGTCGACCGAGGCGGGAGCAGGTGGCGGGGGAGTCCTGGACAAATCTGGCTCGCGACCGGCTCCGAAGCTCCTGGGGTCCTGTGGCAACCTCTAGAGGCTCGCTCTTGACCCCGGCGGCTTCGTGTTGGTTCCTGCCCGGAGGGGGATTGCGATGAAGGGTGATCGGGAGGGTGCGGTCATCGCGGCGTTCGTGTCGATTGCCGAGGCGTTGGCCGAGGACTACGACATCGTTGATCTGTACACCGGCTTGACCGCCACCTGCGTCCAGTTGTTGGACGTCGACTGGGCGGGTCTCTTGCTGGTGGACTCCACCGGGGTGCTGCGGGTGGCGGCTACCTCCTCCGAACACGCCCGCAATTTGGAGCTGGTCCAGCTGCAGTGCGAGCAGGGCCCGTGCGTGGACTGCTTCGAAAAAGGCGAGGTGGTCTCGGTTCCGGACCTGGGGCCCGAATCCGGGCGCTGGCCGCGATTCGCCCCGGCCGCGGTGGCGGCCGGGTTCGCCTCCGTGCACGCCGTGCCGATGAAGTTGCACTCCACGGTGTTGGGCGCGCTGGGCATGTTCCGGGCGAGGACCGGAGAACTGGCCGCCGGCGACCTGTTGTTGGCTCGCTCCCTGGCGAACGTGGCTTGCGTCGCGTTGGTCGCCGCGCGGGCCGCCGCGGACGGCAAGGCGCTCAACGCCCAACTGCAGCACGCATTGGACAGCCGGATCATCGTGGAGCAGGCCAAGGGGTTCTTGGCCCAGTACGGCGGCCTGGACGTGGATCAGTCCTTCGCGCTCCTGCGGAAGTACTCCCGCGATCGCAACCTGCGCCTGACCGATGTCGCGCTGCACCTGCTCGACCGGCAACTGCTCGCCGACGTCGTGCTCTCCTATGTCCCGGAAAAGGGCCTTGGACGACGCTCCGCCCGAACTCAGTAGCCCCTCGACGCGCGGGCCCGATCGCACCCCCCGGAGCCCGACGGGTTCCGGTGGACGTTTTGTGCGCCTGCGGAACGGGCATGGACTTTCCAACCGCCGGGCTTTCCGGCCGGTCACGCGGGAGGCCGGGTGCCGATGGGGACACAAGCGGGTCTGCCCGCCGAGGGCACGGGATGCGCCGTAGCCCCGCTTTGGCGCCGAGCACGCCGCCGGGGGCTCGACATCGCCGCGGGACTGCTCGGCGCGGTCACCGCGGTCGGCATGGCGGTCGTACTGTTCCTCGGCACGGTTGCCGTTGCGTTCGTGCTGGCGCGGGTGCGCCACGCCGATGCCGAGACGGTTGCCACGCGGATCCTCGCCCACGCCATCGCCGTTGACGCCATCGGCGCTGTACTGCTCTGCCTGCTGGTGCTGATTGCCTTCTTCTCCGGGGGGTACGTCGCGGCGCGGATCAGCCGCCGCGACGGCCGCCGGCAGGCCTTGGCCGTGTGGCTGTGGGCGTTGCCCGCGCCGGTCGGGATCACGCTTGCCGTGTTGGCTCTCGGCGCCGGTACCCGACAGGTGATCGTCGCCGCTCGACCTGACGCGTCAACGGGCTGGCTCGCCGTTTGCCTGGCTGTGCTGAGTCTGTTGGGTGCGTTGCTGGGCGGCGAAACCGGCCGGCTTGCGCTCCGCCGTTCGCCGCAGTTCGCCGACGGCCTCGTGGAGGGTAGTGATCTCGAGGTCGCGCCTCCTGTGGCGGCAGCCGTTGTGCCCGCGAGGTGAAGGCTGTTCCGCCGGACCACTTTCGGCGTCGCGTCGCAGCGGCCGCGGCCCTGCTCGTGCTGCCGGTCGCGCTCGGACTGCATGGGCTCACCGCCGGCGCCGAGGGTGCTCTGGCGGGCTGGACCGCCCTGGACCCGCTGCCCGTCGACGCCCCGAGCCGCTCCACGGTGCTGGCCCGCGACGGCTCCGTGCTGGCCGTGTTCTTCCGCCAGGACCGGATCCCGGTGCCGTTGGAGCAGGTCTCGACCGCCGCCCGGGACGCGGTGGTCGCCACGGAGGACGCCCGTTTCTACACCCACGGCGCCTTCGACCCGGTCGGCCTGCTGCGCGCGGTGGCCGCCAACCTCGCCGCCGGAGAGGTCCGCGAAGGCGGATCGACCCTCACCCAGCAGTACGTCAAGCAGGCCCGCCTCCAGGAGGCCACCGACAGCCAAGCCCGCCGCGCGGCGACCGCGACCACGATGTCCCGCAAGATCCGCGAACTCGGTCAGGCATTGGCCGTGGAGAAGGACCTGGCCAAGGACGAGATCCTGCACCGTTACCTGAACATCGTCTACTTCGCCAACGGCGCCTACGGAATCGAGGCCGCCGCGCGCCGCTACTTCGGCGTCTCCGCAGCAGATCTGACGGCCCCTCAGGCCGCCCTGCTGGCCGGGGTGCTCCGGAGCCCGCGGGAGTACGACCCGATCGCGCACCCCGACGCCGCCCGACAGCGTCGCAACGTGGTGCTGGCCAGGATGGCGCAGGTCGGTCGCCTGGACCCGGCAGCCGCCGCTGCCGATGCTGCCCAGCCGCTGGGCCTGAACCCGACACCGCCGCGGGTGGGCTGTGAGAGCGCCGCGCATCCGTTCTTCTGCGACTACGTGCTCGCCGAGATCCGCGGCAGTCCCGGCCTGGGCACCGGCCCCGCCGAGCGGGTGGCGGCCCTGCTCGACGGTGGACTGACCGTGCACACCACGCTCGACCCGCAAATCCAACAGGCAGCGGAGAACGCCCTGAGCGCAAGCGTCGCGCCCGGACAGCAACACGGCGCGGCGATCGTGCTCACCGAACCGGGCACCGGCGCGGTAAGGGCGATCGCGCAGACCGGCGGGTACGGCACCGGACCCGGCCAAACCACGGTCAACTGGTCGACCGACACCGCGCAGGGCGGCAGTTCCGGGTTCCAGGCCGGTTCGACGTTCAAGGCCTTCGTGCTGGCCGCCGCACTCGAGAACGGCATCGACCCCGGCACACTCATCGACGCCCCGGGCCAGATCACCCTCGACGGGTTCCGCAATTGCGATCGTGGCACCGAATTCCCGAGCTGGAGCGTCGGCAACTACGACGGGCATTCCTACGGCCCGATCGACATGGGCGAAGCCGTCGCCCGCTCGGTCAACACCTATTTCGTGCAACTGGAGCAGCGCACCGGGTTGTGCGCTGCGCCCGCGCTGGCCGAACGCATGGGACTGCATCGCGCCGACGGCTCACCGTTGAGCCGGGTGCCTTCGTTCACCCTCGGCGTCGATGAGGTGTCGCCGTTGCGCATGGCCGAGGCGTACGCGACTCTGGCGGCCGGCGGGAAGCACTGCGCCTCCTACGCGATCACGGCGATCGAGGGCGCCGACGGGCAACCCCTGCCGGTATCGGGATCACACTGTGCGGACGTGCTTTCCCCAACGACCGCGTCCAAGGTCACCGACCTGCTGCGCGGGGTCATCGACGGCCCGGACCCGAACCGCACCGGGCGAGCGATGACACTGGGCGCGACACCGGCTGCAGGCAAGACCGGTACCACCAACGCCGCCACCGCCGTCTGGTTCGCCGGGTACACCGACCACCTCGCCGCGGCCGTCTGGGCCGGACACCCGGACGCTTCGCGCCCGATGCGGGACATCACCATCGGCGCGGAGTTCCACGACGTCGTCACCGGTGCCGCCCTGCCCGGCCGGATCTGGGCCGACGCCATGGTCGGCGCGCTCGGCCTACCTGCCGACCTCACCCAACGCCAGTCCGACGCCGCGGCCCGGGTCGCGACCCAACAGCAGTCCGACGGGCCGGGAACCCCGTCGGCCGCGCCCGGACCGGCGGATCCGCGGGCCCGCCGCGCCGGCGGCGACCGGGACCACCGCATCCGGGATCCAGCGCCCGACCGCGGCGATCTCGACTACGAAAGTCAGAACTGGTACTGGTAGCGCCGCCTCGGGCGTTTGTCCGTGCCCAGTTCCCCGGTGGAGCCAACTGCCGAGGCGGTTGCGAACGGTCCTGAGGGGTAGTCAGATCAGGTGAACGAGCGCGGTCGGGCGATCGCGGCAACCCCTGTCGACCCTCACCCCGGCCGGGTGCCGGGGGGTGCGATGCGTGCCGGTGGGTCGGCCGGTTCCACGGCGCGGGTGAAACTGCTGGTGTCGTTGGTCGCCGGGGTCGCGGCATCGGTGACTGCCCAGACCTGGGGTGCCGGTCGGGGTGCCCCGCTGCTCGGCTGGGACGTGCTGGCGCTGGTGTGGACGACGTGGGTGTGGGCCACCACGTGGCGGCTGGACGCGTCGAGGACCGCCCGACATGCGCAGCGGGAGAACCCCGGCCGAGACCTGACCGAGCTGGTCCTGCTCGCTGCCTCGGTCGCGAGTCTGCTCGCCGTCGGGATGGTGTTGTTCGGTGCCGGTGGCGCCCCCGGGAACCTGAAGTACGTCCGTGCCGCCTTCGCCCTGTTCTCCGTGTTCGTCTCCTGGATCCTGGTGCACACGGTGTTCGCGCTGAAGTACGCCCAGCTGTACCACTGCGGCCCGGGCGGGGGCATCGACTTCAACCAGCCCGGAGACCCCAGCTACAGCGACTTCGCCTACCTGGCCTTCACCATCGGAATGACCTTCCAGGTATCGGACACCGCCATCGGTCGCAGCGACATCCGACGTACTGCGCTGCGCCAGGCGCTGTTGTCCTATCCCCTCGGCGCCGTCGTCATCGCAGCCGCCATCAACCTGGTCTCCGGCCTGGCGAAATGACCGGACCCGTCGCGCCATCGGTCACCACGCAACGGATCGCACCCGGACCCGTGATCCTGCCGATTCGCCGATGATGTGACGATCAGTCAGTTATACGTTGCGGCTTCGACCCGACCTGCAACGAAACGATGGACAGGTGCGCTTGCCGGTGGGGCAGTTCAGGGTGCGAGCAGGTCCTGGTGGTGCTCGACCTCGACGGGGGATGTTCTGCTCTGGAGGACTTCGCTGTCGCCGGGTTGCGGCTGGTGGCGTAGCACCAGGTAGTTGCCGGCCGACAGGTGTTGGCTGAACTTGGGGATGTGCCGCTTGGCCAGGAAGTGCCCGAGCAGCGCGCCCAGCCCACCGCCCGCCACCGCGCCTTCGGCGGCACTGACCGCTCCGGCGGCAAGCGGGCCGAGCACGATCAACGGGCCGACGCCGGGTACGAACAGCAGAGCGGCGCCGGACAGGATGCCGAACAGGCCACCGACCCAGGCACCGGCGCCGGCCCCGGATTTGGCGACGTCGGCGGTTTGGACGAACCCGTGCACCTGGGTCTCGCTGTGCAGGTCCTGGCCCACGATCGAGATCTGTGCGGCGGGTACTCCGGAATCCAGCAGCGCGGTGACCGCCTCCTCGGCCTCGCTCATCGACTTGTAGACACCGATCACACCCTCGGTCGGACCAGTCACGGCGGTACCCCTTCCCGTGGAGCCGCGGACAGGTCGACCCAGCACCAGCCCCGGCAGCGGTGGACAATTGCCCGTCAGCCTGCCCCGACACCGGGAGTCGATCAAGGGTTTGCGCAGCCGTTTGATCGATGTTCCGGTGTCGGACGCCGGAGGCGCGAGACGCTGCCCCGGGGCGGGGTCGGGGCCTCGCGGGGTAGTCGGGCCCGATGCCACAGCGAACGATATGCGTTAGGGCTTGTTCACGAAATTGGCACAGCCCCGTAACTGTCGCGGCGGAGCTGGGCCGACAGGCTCGGCCGCGGTAGTTCTCACAGTGGATCGTGGCGGGAGTGAGACGGATTTGAGCCGCAGGATGGTGGTCGGTGCGCTGGTCCTACCGGCGGTTCTCGGTCTCGGTTCGGCCTACCAGCACGGCGGTTGGTCCCTGGGGCCTTCCTCACCGGCCGACCGCGACACCTGCGCCTTCAGCGGCGGACGCGAGGGCGACCTGTTCCTGATCCACCACTGCGCGCCCGCCCGACCGCTTTCGACCGGCACGGGCTGATGCCGACCACGAGCCACGTCCCGGGGGGGCCGGGGAGTTCACCTTCGCGCAGCCGGTGTCCAACCGTCGAACCATGGCCTCGGTGGCGGCTGCAGCCGGTCGATCCGAAGGTGCCGGGTCTCCCGTCCGGGGTGGGCCTGCAACCTCCCCGGACGGGATCTGCACCGCTCGGGCCGGCAGGTCCGGGGGGGTAGATCGGGTGGGCCGGGTTTACGGCGGGCACGACGAGACGGCCCGCACGGGCCCGGCAGTCCGTGGCGACTGAACACGAACTGTCCGTCATCCGCCGCAGTACGCGCACCCGCACGTGGCCCACCGGCCGCCCGGCGCGGGGTTCTGTTTGACGGCACAGCTGCGCGGGAACGCTGCTCCTGTCGCCCGCTCGAATCCCGCGTGGCTTCTCGGGATCGCTGAAGATGGTTCCGTCGTGGATCCGGCCGGCGCGGATGCTCCTCCCATGAGCAGATCGGACACGGCAGGTGCACTGCTGGAGCGGCTCCGAGCACCTTTTCCGCCGCAATGACGGCCGGGTTGGTCGCACCGGCAGTGCAAGCAGCCGGGCCCACCCCGGCATCTGGGGGACCCCCACGCGTCCACGCCGTCGCTATGCCCAAGCGGGCACCCCGTCCGGCTCCGATCCCGGCGAGCGGGTCCGGCGGGGCAATTGAGCCCGTCGGCGGAATCACCTCCCCGGATGCGGCCGCTGGCCCGGCTCGATCGCGCGCAGCGTCAGCGTCGCTGGTTGGGGATGCCGATCGCGGTGGCCTACAAGTTCGCCGAGGACGACGGCGGATACCTCGCCGCGCTGATCACCTTCTACGGGTTCGTCTCGCTGTTCCCCCTGCTGCTCCTGCTGACCACGGCGCTGGGCTTCCTGCTGCACGGCGACCGGCACCTGCAACAGCAGTTGCTGGACTCCGCGCTGCACCAGTTCCCGATCATCGGTGAGCAGATCGGCGGCAACGTGCGCGCCGTCCACGGCAGCCTGCTCGCGGCGGCCATCGGGCTGACCATCGCCCTGCTGGGTGCGCTGGGTGTTGCCCAGGCCGTGCAGTACACGTTGGACACCGTCTGGGCGGTACCGCGCGCCCGGCGCCCGGGCCCGGTGCACTCACGGCTGCGCAGCCTGTGGCTGCTGGTGGTGGGTGGCCTGGGCGTGGCGGCGACCACGGCCTTGTCGGGGCTCAGCGCCGGCGCCAGCCGTTACGACACCGGCGCGGGCGCCGGGCTGCGGACGGTAGCCGTGATCGTGGGGGTGGCGCTCAACGCGGGCCTGTTTCTGGCCGTGTTCCGGATGCTGACGGCCCGTCATGTTTCCACGCGGCAGGTGGTGCCCGGTGCCGTGACGGCTGCGGTCGGTTGGCAGTTGCTGCAATGGGTGGGCACGTGGTTCGTCAGCCACGAATTGCGGGGAGCCTCGGGCTCCTACGGGATCTTCGGCGTGGTGCTCGGGCTGCTCGGATTCCTGTACCTGGCCGCGACCCTGGTCGTGCTGTGCGCCGAGCTGAACGTCGTGCTGGCACACCGGCTGTGGCCGCGCGCCCTGCTCGCCCCGTTCGCCGACGACGCCGAGCTGACCGCGGCCGACAGACGCGCCTACACCTCTTACGCGCAAGCAGGTCGACACAAGGCCGCCCAACGCATCCGTGTCACCTACGGCCCGCAGCCACCCACGGCCGAGCGGCCCGACCAGGCCGACGACCATGCCGGCGAGCGGTCGCAACGTGATGACGCGGACCAGGTGTGAGAACCAGGGCGGCCGGGCAGCAATGTCGTCACCCGACACCCGCGCACGAAATGGTGCACCGATGAGCATCGACTACGACGCCCCCCGCACCGGTGAGGACCACGAGGTCCCCGAGGGTCTCGCCGGCCTCCGATCCCAGGTCCTGACCTCACGAGTCTTCGCTGAGGAGGAATTCGATCAGCCGATGGACCTGCTCGGTGCCGAACTCGAGGGCTCGGCGTTGCTGGTGCCGGTGCTGCCCCGGCAGTCCGACGAGTTCGTGTGTGCCCGGTGCTTCCTCATTCATCACCGAAGCCGTGTCGCCGGCGGCACGGTCTGTGCCGACTGCGCCTGACCGGTCCGACGCCGGACGGTTCCGACCGGCCGCCTGCGCCCGCTGTCACGTCCCGGGCCCCGCCCGATCCGGATTCGCGGTTCCTGACGGCCAGTCAGATCGCAGGTCGGCCGGGCGGTCGTGGTGGAACAGCCGACTGCCGGGCAGGTGCCTCGCCCGATCGTGGGCCGGTACCGATCCCTGCTGCGCCGTACGGTCCGGCTCGCCACTGCGGTCGGGTCCGATCCCGGCGCCGAGCATCAGACTGTTGGGCACCGACAGTGGCCCGTCGGCGGTCTCCAACGTGACGTAGGTGAGGCCCATCGCGATGACCCGGCCCTGTAGTTCTCCGCCCAGGGTGCTGTGCCGCATCCGGATCCGATCGGCGACGTTGAACGGTCGGGCAAGGAGCAGGACGAGGCCGGCAAACACGTTGCCCAGTGCCTGTTGGGCGGCGATGCCGACGATGATCCCGGTCAATGCCCCGCCCAGCAGGAGGTGTTTGACCGGCACGGCCAGCAGGCCGAGGGTGGCCAGCATCGCGACGGTCAACCCGAACAGGTTGATCAGCAGGCGTACCACCCCGGCGTGGGAGGCCCCGACCCGAGGGGCGAGCACCCGATGCATCTCGGCGCCGGCGTGGCGCACTGCGACGATCGCCAGGATCAGGAACACCCCGGCGCCGGCCAGCGCGATCAGCCGCCGACTCAGCGTCGGGCCGTGCACGTCGCCGAACGCGCCCGAGCCGGCCATGCACACCAGCGCCAGGATTCCGGTCGCCATCGAAACCCGGAAGTCGGCGGTCAGCAGGGGCGTGAGGGGCTCGTTCGCACTGCCCGCAGTCTTGCGTCGCCCTCGAACCCGCGCACTCATTGCCGCCGCCCTCCCTGACCATCCCGGGACCGCCCGGGCGACCCGTGCCTCCACCGGCGCCGCCCGCCCGGTCTGGTCGCGGCAGTCGGCTGTTCACGCGACCGTCGGTTCCTGATTGCCCAGCCAGGGCGCCACCATGCCGCGCGGCGGCAGTTACAGCTTCGGGAGCGGCCCGAGGCCATAACTGACGCTCACTCAGAATCGTTGGAGGATTGCCCCGTAATGCCGACAACCACCGACCGGTTACAGTCGGTGGTTGTCCGGGCGGGCTTCAGGTCAGCGGTTGTGGTCGTGGTCGTTCCGGTCGTGGACGGCAGCCTTGGCCTTGTCGGCCATGTGCTTGAGTTTGTCCCCCACATCCTCGGCGGCGTCCTTGAGCTTGCCGCCGATGTCGCCTGCGGCGTCCTTGACCTTCTCCCCGGCGTCCTTGACCGCAGCCTTGGCCTGGTCGGCCCGGCCTTCGTCACGCAGGTCCTGATCGTCGGTCAGGCCGCCGATTTTCTCCTTGGCCTTACCGCCGAGGTCGTCGGCCTTGTTCGAGATCTTGTTCTCGGTGCTCACGATTTGTTCCTCCACACGCTGATTGCCAAACTCCGATTTGACTTCCGGGCTGGAACGCGTCCTCGTCAGGTACGGGTCGCCGCCCGCTTCACCACGTGGGCAACGGCGAGGATCAAACCGACGATCAGCCCCAACCACAGAATGTGCGCGGCGAAGCCCAGGCCACCGAAGAGCACGAGGAGCAGCAGCGCGATGATGAGCAACACGATCCACCTCCGACGACCGGGCCGAGCGGCCCGCGTCTGTAGTTGATTAGTTCCCTACCGACGGGTAGCCCAAACAACGGCCATGGCATCCGCAGACATCACGCGCTGGGGAACCGGTCCCGTGCGGCCCCGGCCTAGGCTGCATTTGTGGGATTGACGGCGTTCGTGCTCGGCGGTGGGGGGGTGCTCGGCGCCGCGGAGGTCGGGATGCTGCAGGCGCTGGCCGAGCACGGGATTGCGCCCGGCCTGGTGATCGGGACCAGCGTCGGCGCGATCAACGGGGCCGCCTATGCGATGGCGCCGGGCACAGAGATGGCGCAAGTTTTGGTTCGCATGTGGGTAGAACTGGATTCGTGCGGCGTTTTCGGTGGTTCGGTCCTGTCCCAGCTGAACACTTTCGCGCGCACTCGGACCCACTTGTTCGATAACGAGCGGCTTCGCGAGTTGTTGACCACCCACCTGCGCGCGAGCCGGATCGAGGAACTGGCGGTGCCCTTCCAATGCGTCGCGGCCTGCGTCGAACGCGCGGTCGGGCACTGGTTCACCGCCGGGCCGCTGATCGAGGCGGTGCTGGCCAGTTGTGCGGTGCCCGGGCTGCTGCCGGCGGTGCAGATCGGCGGCGAGCATTTCCTGGACGGGGGACTGGTCGACTCCCTTCCGGTGGCCCGGGCGATAACGCTGGGGGCCTGCGACATTTACGCCTTGCACGTGGGCCGGCTCGAACAGCCGTTGCGTGCGCCGCGCTGGCCCTGGGAGGTCGCCTCGACGGCGTTCGAGATCGCGCGCCGTTCGCGATTCACCGACGCCATGGCCAACCTGCCGGCGTCGGTGAATGTGCACGTACTGCCCTCGGGGGCCACCGACGTCCCGATCGCGAATCTGCGCTTCCGGTCCAACCGCGGCGTCCGCGAGCGCATCGAACGCGCCCACGAGGCGACGGCCGAGTATCTGTCGCGCCGGTGAAACCTGTGCGCCACCTGGTGCGCCGGGTCCTCGGCCCCCCGGGGGTGGCGCTGCTCGCCCTGATCGCGCTGCTGCTGGCGCCGATCCTCTCCCTCGTCGAATTGACCACGCTGCTGGGTCGACCGTTCGGGCGACGGCCACGGTGGCGAGTCGCCCGCGTGGCGGTCTTCGCGGCCGTGTACACCGTCGGGGAATGCCTGTGCCTGTCGGTGTGCCTGGCCCTCTGGTTGCGCAGCCCGATTCCCCGGTGGCGTGACCCGGCCCGCTGGCAGGCGGCGCACGTGTGGGTGTTACGGACGATGCTCGGGGTTCTGCTGCGCGCGGCCAAGACGCTGTTCGGGTTCCGTCTTCGGTTGGACAGCCCGCGCGGCCACACACTCGACCCGGACCGGCCGTTGGTCGTGCTGGGACGTCACGCCGGGCCCGGCGCCTCGTTCGTGCTCGTGCATGTACTGCTCGACTTCGCCCGGGTGCCGCGCATCGTGCTGAAGTCCCGGTTGCGTCTGGACCCGGCCCTGGACGTAGTGCTCACCCGCATCGGCTGCGCCTTCGTCGGGGCGAGCGGTTCGAGCCGGGCGGTTGAGGACTTGGCTGCCCGGTTGCGGCCCGGCGACGCCTTGGTGATCTTCCCGGAGGGCAGCGACTGGACCCCGACACGCCACCGACTGGCTGTGCAACGACTGCGGATGCGGGGTCTGCGCCGACGCGCCGAAGCGGCGGCCGCGCGGCCCAACGTCCTCCCGCCGCGCCCCGCCGGCACCCTGGCCGCGCTGACCGGCGCGCCCGATGCGCAACTGGCCGTATTCATGCACACCGGCCACGACGAGCTCCTCGACGCCGCCGCGCTGTGGCGCGCGCTGCCGCTGCAGCAGGAACTCCACATGGTGTGGTGGAGCCAGCCCCGCCCGCAGTTGGCCGACGAGGCCGCCTGCGGCGGCTGGCTGGAGGGCCTGTGGGGCGACATCGACACCTGGATCCGGGCAGAGCGACGCACCGCGGACCTCGAGACCTGACCGACGAAACCGCCCACCCGCAGCCGGCGCGAGGCGGGCCCCGCCGGCGGGCGGCCCATTTGCGCCAAGGGCGAATTGTCGGCAAGGGTATACTCACTGCCGGCGGGGTGGTTCGTCGCGAAAATCTCAGTTCGTTGGTTTCCGCGATTCTGGGCAGATTGCGACTGCGCTCATTTCCCGCCCATTTCTCTGCGCACCCCGGGAGAGTCCGAGGTGGGCGGCGATGGAGAGTGCCACGACGTGGTCAGCAGCCGGTGCCGGGGCGGTTATCACCTCCGTGCGGCCCAGGCGCCGGTGCCGTGGAAAAAAAATGATCTGGAGGTGGCGATGATTTCCTGCAGCATCCGCACGAACGGCCGTATAGCGGTGACATTTTCCGACGCCGCCCCGGCGCGTATCGGCCAGCGGGTCGGCGTCGCCGGCGACTTCAACGGTTGGGATCCGACCGCGACCCCGATGCGGTGGGGTCCGGGTGGGCACATGGCGACGGTGGAGCTGGAGGCGGAGCGCCATCGGTTCCGTTACTGGAGCAGTCGCGACGGTTGGTTCAACGACGACAGCGCAAGTTCTTACGAGTTCAACGAGTTCGGCCAGAAGAACTGCGTGCTGAACCTCGCCGTCCCCCACGCTGGATTGCGCCGATCAGCAGCGGTTTTCGAGCCGGCCTGATCCGGCGTCCGAAGCGCCCGGGGGCGCCGGCGACCGCTCGATCAGCAAGCACAGCCAATGCCGGCAGCGGTGGAGGCAAGGGCAATACCCGGTACGCGTGATCCAAAGATCATCCCTAACCTATTGCTCGCGCAGAGTCACTAGTGGGCTACTTGTAGCAACTAGATGCGGGGGTCAAGGGTGCTTGCTCGCCGGGGGAATGCTGCGCGGATGGTGGCTTTGGCCGTGGCCGGTCCGCTGCTGTTGGCCGGATGCGGTGCGACGGCGGTTGCTGGCGACCGCCCGGCGCACGCGCCGGATCTGATCGCGCCGGTTGCCGGCGTTGCCCGCACGCCGATGGTCCGGATCAGCCCGGCGGACGGTTCGGCCCAGTTGCCACCGGACTCCAAGGTCACCGTCAGCGCGCAGGACGGTCGGCTCGAGCACGTCGACCTCAGCGATGCGGCCGGGAACTATCTGCCCGGCGACTTCGACCCGGACCACAAGACGTGGACCGCCACCGATCCGCTGGCCCCCGGACAGAACTTCGTGGTGGACGCGCTCGCGAAGAAGACCTCCGGGGCGACCGAGGAGCAGCGGGCCGGCCTGAGCACCGCCCCGGTGCCCGAGGCCGACCGGCTCGCGATCGCGTCGGTGACCCCGTCGGACGGCAAGCAGATCGGCGTCGCGTACCCGCTGATCGTCACGTTCAACCGGCCGGTGCACAACCGCAAGGCCGTCTCCGACGCGCTGGAGGTCGCGACCTCACCCCACGTCGAGGGAGCGTGGTTCTGGATGGACGCGCAGACCGTGGACTACCGGCCGGAGAACTTCTGGACCGCCGGGACCGTGGTCGCGTTGCATGCGAACCTGGCCGGTGTCGCCGCGGGGGACAACTTGTGGGGCATGCAGGACACCACGTCGGCGTTCACCGTCGCCCGCAGCCAGATCATCGCGGTGGACCTGCAGAAGGACCGCATGACCGTCCAACGCGACGGGCAGACCGTGGGCGATTACCCGGTGTCCGCGGGCAAGCCCGGCTGGCGCACCCGCGACGGGATCATGACGATCATGGAGAAGGACACCGACAAGACCTGGACCAACACCGCCATCGATGCGCCCGAGGCCTACGTCCTGCACTCCCGGTACGCGATGCGGATCACCAACTCCGGGGAGTTCATCCACGACGCCCCGTGGAACACCGGCAAGATCGGTGAGTTCAACGCCAGCCACGGCTGCGTCGGCATGCTCACCTCCGACATGGCCGCCCTGTTCGCCGAGACGATGATCGGCGACGCCGTGATCGTCACCGGCTCGAACCGACCCTTCGGCACCGTCGCCAACCGCATCGGCGACTGGAACCTCCCCTGGGCGCAATGGGTCGGTGGCAATTACGACCTGTCCTACCGCTGACCCGAGGGAATGCTCGACTTGCCATGAATTGACCCGGGAGGTGGTTTGCCGGACCCCTGCCCGCCGCAGATCACCTGAGTGCCGGACATTGTGGTCGCGTCACTGATGCGCCCGACCGGGGGCTCCGGTGTGCAGACCCATGTCCGGACCTTCCAGGGCTACTTGGAGTCGGTGTCGCGGTCGTGCGAATTCGTCAACCCGTTCGCGGCCCGATCCCCCTTGCTTTATCCGGTCTTCGGTGCCCGGATGGTGATCAGGCCGGTCAGTTCGCCGGCCGGTGTCTGGTGGTACCGGCACTGGCACGCACAGTTCCTCGCTGGGGCGCTGCGGTCGCGGCTTGCCGACGGCCGCCCGGCGATCGTCTACGCGCAGTGCCCGGTCTCCGCCGGGGCCGCGCTGCGGGCGCGCGCCGGGCAGCGGGTGGTGATGGCTGTTCACTTCAACGGATCGCAGGCCGAGGAGTGGGCCAACAGGGGTGAGGTGCGCCGGGGTGGGCGCCTGTACCGGTCCATCCAAGCCTTCGAGGCCCGCGTGCTCCCGCGGCTGGACGGGATCGCGTATGTGTCGGCCTTCGCCCGCCGGGTGCTGGAGGAACGCCTTCCGGCATTGCGCGACGTTCGATCGGTCGTGATCCACAACTCGGTGCCGGCGGCACCGCATCGGCAGGTGCCTCGCATGGCGGATCTGGTGACGATCGGTGCGCTGCAATCGCAGAAGAACCACTCCTACCTCCTGCAAGTCGTGGCAGACGCCCGGGACCTTGGTCGGCGGTACACGTTGAGCGTCATCGGTGATGGAGCGCAGCGCAGTCGGCTGGAGGCACTGGCGGGTCGACTCGGTGTGGCCGACCAGGTCCGCTTCCTCGGCTACCGGCCCGACCCGAGGGCCGTGGTGGCCGCGCACGCCCTCTACTGCCACACGGCCGTATCGGAATCGTTCGGGATCGCCGCGCTGGAGGCCATGGCCGAAGGGCTGCCGGTGCTGACCGGGGCGGTCGGTGCGCTGCCCGAACTGGTCCGCCCCGGCGTGAACGGTGGGTTCTGGCCGCTGGACGACACCCGGGCCGCGGCGCGCGTCCTGATTGCGATGATGGACGACCGGGACGCGCTCGCGGCGATGGGGGCCGCCGCCGCGACACGAGCGCGGTCGGACTTCTCCGCCGAGGTGCTCGGCGCCCGGTTGTTGGCGTTCCTGGACGCCGATGCAGGGGCACGCGCTCCGAGTCGGCTTCCCGACGGGCCGGTCCTGCCACGTTCCTACAGGTAGAACACCGGGGGCACCTGGATCGGTGGTGCGTGCGAAGCCGGCAGCACAGACGACAGGTGCTCCTTCAGAGCCCCGTCGAACTCGTACCACATCAGCCCTGCCCCGAAGGCGACCGCACCGGCCATCCCCCAGCAGCAGCCGCGGGCCCCGTCCAGCGCCGCGCCGAGCAGGCCCAGGGTGACGGTGGCCCCCGAGGACCGCAACTGGGCGCGTAGTGCCCGCTTCGCCGCGCCCATGGCACGTAGACCGCAGCCCCCGCCGGTGGACAAGCCGGCAGCGGCCAGCACCAGCGCGCAGGGCAGCAGCAGGGCCGAGGCCGGATCCCAGACCCGGCCGAGCAGGGCCCGGCCGAACCGGTCCGGGACGAACGTCAGGATCACGCCGAGGCTCAGTGCGCCCGTGAACAGCAGCCCGCCGATGCTCAAGCAGAAGGCTCGGAACCGGTGGGGGGAGGCGCGCAGAATCCGAGTGCCCTCAGGTACCACGACGAAGGAGATTCCGTAGAGCAGCACCGTGAACGGCCCGAGCAACTGTTGGGCCCCGCGCATCGAACCGACGGCGGCAACCCCGGCCAGACCGCCCAGGCCGAAGGCGATGATCTGCCCGGTACCGCTGACGCTGACGTTCTCCACCAGGTAGCGGGCGCCGAGGTCGCGGTGCTGACGTAGCCACCCGAGGGCACCGCCGACGTGGGGTCGGATCCGCCATTGGACGAAACCGAAACCGGCAGCCACCGCCGCCGAGGCACCCCAGGCCAGGACGAAGCCCGCAGCACCGGCCCGCGGGATGGCCAGGATGAGGGCCGGCACCAGGGCGATCCCCCACACCGTGTCGTTGAGAAGGGCCTGCCGGGGCGCCGCCGAGCACAGGGAGGCATACCGCCAGGAGTCCTGCAGCAACAAGGCCGGGGCGACCACGCCGAGGGCGACGAATCCGCGGCCGAGATTGCCGCCGAGGAGTGCGCCCCCGGTCACGGCCAGGGCGCCCACCAGGGTTCCGAAGGCCACGGCCAGACCGGTGGAGCGGGCGATGGCGTCCTTCACCAGGTGCCGGCCCGCGGCGCCGTCGCTGAAGCGCACCATGAGCGGGTCGGTGGCCAGCCCGCGGGACATGGTCAGCAGCACCGCGTAGCTGGTCCAGAGCAGGCTGAAATAGCCGAAGCCTTCTGGGCCCAGGGTGCGCGCGGCGAACATCCCGGTGAGGAAGTTCGTGGCGCTGGACATGACCTGATCTGCCATGCCCCAGGCGACCCGCCCGACCCGGGCGCGCCGGGCATCGACGCGGGCGGGTGCGCGCACCCTGCCGTAAGACGGCGGGTCGAGGAAACGAGGCGGCTCTTCCGGCGGTCCGGCCGCCGGCAGCGCCGGACGAACGGCTCCGGGTGCGGTCACTTCTTCACGAACAACAAGTCGATCTTGCGGTCCAGCGTGCCGGTCCACCGCCGCGGCGGCCGTACTCGGGAGTCCGCGTAGCGGCGGGCGGTGTAGATGTTGTCCACCACGTACGCGTCGAAGCGTGATGCGGGCAGGATCTCGGGCAGGGGGTCGGTGTCGCCACCCTCTCCGGCCGACGCCTTCGGATCCACCTCAACCAACACGGCCGCGCCGGGTTGCAAGGCCTGCAGGGTCCGGCGCGCCCCACGCAGGACCTTCAGCTCGTCCCCCTCGACGTCGATCTTTATGAAGGAGATCCGCTCGGCCGGATGCGCGCGAAGAATCTCGTCGAGCGTCTGCACCGGAACGGTCGCCTCGGCCACCCCGTGTCCGTTGGTGGAGGCCGCTCCCGTGTTGTCCACGCCACCGGAGTAGACCGGGGCGGCGCCCGCCTCCTCGCCGACAGCGAGGGCATGCACGGCAACGTTGTCCAGCTGGTTCAGCGCGATGTTGTCCCGCAGGATCTTCGCTGTCGAGGGCAGGCACTCGATTGCGACCACCGTGCCGTCGGGTCCGACCGCGTTCGCGGCAAGTGTGGTGTAGTACCCGACGTTGGCCCCGACATCGACGACTGTGGCACCCGGGCTGAGCCGGCCCCGCAGCCATGCTGTCAGGTCGGGTTCCCAGACCCCGAACACGTAGATCCAGCGCTGCACGAGGTCGCGGGTGTTGCCGCGGATCAGCGCACCGTGCGCGGAGGTGCACAGGAAGTCCTTCGGATACCGCTGCACCGCCAGATCCAGTGCCACCAGCGCGACCATTCGCGCACCGGTTATCGGGATGCGTCGCACCCGTTCGGGTGGAAGCAGACGAATCGCGTGCAACAACGCGGTGACCACCCACGGCAGACGCTTGTCCAGCAGCCGCAGCGCCGCACGACTGCGCCGGGTCTGTGCCCGCCCGCCGGTTGCCGTGGGCGGCACCGGGGGAGCGGCCACCTCGGTCGCGCTCGGATGCCGAACGGTCGCCTCGTCGAGGAAGTCCAACAGCCTCGCTCCTTGTGCCTGCGTCGAGAACGCCTCGCGCGCACGAGCCGCAGCATGGGCGGACCGATCGGCCAGCGTGCCCGGGTCCGTCATCCGCTCGATGAGGATGGTGGCCGCGGTCTCGGCATCGTCCAGTGGCCAGAAGTCACCGTCCAGGCCCGGTCGGAGGATCTCCGCGATCCCGCCGACGCGCCCGGCCAGGACGGGCAGCCGTTCGGCCATGGCCTCGATCACGACCAGGCCGAAGCTCTCCGTCGTGGCCGTGTGGCAGTACAGGCTGTGTCCGGCCATCAGTGCTCGTGGGTCGCTCTGGAAGCCGTGGAAGCGGACTTGATCGGCAACCCCCACCTCGTGCACCAGCCGCTCCAACCGCGGGCGTTCCGGGCCGTCGCCCACGATCGACAACGTGTAGCGGTGTCCCCGGCGGCGCGCCGCGGCCAGGACCTCCAGCAGGTAGGAGTGGTTCTTGCGCCGTTCCAGGGCGCCGACCGTGATCAGGTCGCCGGTCCGCGCCACGGGCCCGCGGTCGATCATGGGCACCGAGTTGTGAATGGTGCGTGACGGGAGCGCCTTGGTGGCGGGCAGCCGCTCCTCGACGACGGCCCTGGTGTGTTCGGAGACGTAGATGATGCCGTCCAGGCGCGGCAGCACGTCGGCCTCGAAGGCGCGGATGGCTCGGTGCAGTCGACCCCCCGATTTGATCAGGCCGGACTGGGCGAACTCGTCACCCTCGGAGATGTTGAAGTGGGCAACCAGCACGACCGGTTGGGTCGTGCGCACCTTCAGGGCCGCGGCCGCCGAGCCCGGGCACTGGGCGTAGACGACGGCGTCGGGGGTGCCCGCGAGGCACCTGCGCAGGGCCTGGCGCAGGAACAGCACGTGGCCTGCCCGGTACCACCAGACGCCGTACGCGGTGTTGATCCGGTCGAGGAGGTGGCGCAGGGCGAAGATCGGATACAGCAACGGGTTGCGGGCGGAGAACGGGGTGAGGACGGTCGAGTCCCGTGCGACCGAGCGCAGGTGGGCGTCTGCGGTGCGCACGTGGGTCTCGACCCCGGTCCGGCCCCGTTGTCGCAGCAAGGTCGCGATCACGACGGGCCGCCCGGGTGCGGCACCCGTCGGGCAGGCGGCGGACCGGATGGACTCCCGGTGGTCGGGTCGGGTGAGGATGCCGTCGGTCATCAGGCCACCGCCTCGTCGTGGAGTTTGCGTATCACCCGGGCCGGGACCCCGGCCACGATCACGTTCGGTGGGACGTCGGCGGTGACCACCGCGCCGGCTGCGACCACCGAGCCGGCACCGATGGTGATCCCCGGAAGTACGGTCACGTTGGCGCCCAGCCAACAGCCGGTCTCGATCACGACGGGCGCGGTGGTCATCGGCCCGCCGCGGTCGTGGGCCGGTCCCATTTCGTGACTGGTCGTCAGGATCGTGGTACCGGGCCCGATCTGCACGTTGTCGTGCAGGGTGATCCAGTCGTTGAGCTCGAGATGGCAATTGCGATTGATCCAGCAACCCGCGCCCAGAGTCAGGTTGCGGGGGCGGCTGTAGTGGCTGCCGCCCCGCAGGCCGCCGCCCTCCCCGATGCGAGTGCCTGCAGCACGCAGCAGCGCACGCCGGAGGGCGCGTCCGAACTTGTCGTCACCGAACCAGTCGGTGATCCTGCAGACCAGGTTTGGCAGGACCCATTCCCAAGGCCCGGGGTTGGGGGGACGGGTGGGTCGTCGTCCCGCAAAGGTCAGGTGCTTGCTCGACGCCTGCATCAGACGGACACCTCCGGACGGCGTGCCAGGACGTTGCGGTACGCGTCGAGCTGCCGACGTAGGGCGACCTCTTCGGTGAAATCCGCCAGATAGCGCCGGCGCGCCGCGGCCCCGAGCCGGACGGAGGTGTCCGGGTCGGTGACGGCGCGCAGCCCGGCGCACAAGGAAGCCACGTCGCCCGGTTCGTGCAACAACCCCGAATCGCCGTCGGTGATCAGCTCCATGAACGCGCCGTGCGCCGCCGCGACCGTCGGCACACCGGCCGCCATCGCCTCGACCGCCACCAACCCGAAGGTCTCCGCCCACTCCGACGGCATCACCGCCGCGCGAGCATGCGCCGTCAGCTCCGCGCACTGGCTGCGGCTGCGCAGTCCGAGGAACTGGACGTCCGCTCGACCGGCTGCCCAGGCAGTGACCTCCTGCTCCAGGTCGCCGCTGCCCGCGATCACCAGGGGCACGTCATTTTTCTGATGGCACGTCAGTTCATCCCAGGCGGCCATCAACAGGCGTATTCCCTTCGCCCGGCTCAGCCGACCCAGGTAGAGCAGGTGATCTCCGGCTCCTCGGCGCACCGCCGGCGGTGCGGGGACGAAGTTGTGCTTGACCACCAGCCGATCCGCGGGCATCCCGGCCGCCACCAACAGGTGGCGCTGAGCGGCGGAGATGCAGAAGAACCGGTCGACGCCCTGCCACCAGGTCGCCCGATTGGCGACCATGGATACGGCCAACGGCAGGGTGGCCACGGGGGAGCCCCGGTAACAGCCGTGTCGGATCGAGGGCCACGGCAAGCGTCCCACGCAGTCGTCGCAGGTCCGCCCGTCGCGGTGCAATTGCCCGGGTGGGCAGATCTGGCGGTAGTTGTGCAGGGTGGCCACGACCGGTACCCCGGCGGAGTTGGCGGCCCGGATCACTGAGGCCGTCACCATCGGGAAGGTGTTGTGCAGATGGACGATGTCCGGGCGGGCGGCGCTCAGTTGGGCGGTGAAGGCCCGGGCCGAACGTCTCGACCACGGGATCTCGGCGATCACCCGGGCCTTGCCCAGCGCCGACATGCTCGCGATGTCGTCGCTGTGCCGGCTGAACAACTCGACCTGGGCGCCGCCGGCGCGCAGCAGGGCGATCTCCTGGTCGACCACGCGGTCCTCGCCGCTGGGTTGCTCGGTGCGGTAGTGGTTGTGTACGAACAGGACACGCAAACCAGCGCCGGGGCCCCCCGCTTCCTGGTCTGCACCGGCGGCGACGGGCCGGTCCTGGGCCTCAACAGGCATCGGAGTCTCCGTCCGTGAAGGTGCTGTCGGTGTCCTGGGCGTAGGGCTTGTCCTGCCATTGCCCGGCGGTCAGGACCCGGTGGGTGTCGTGGGCCATGAATTGCCAGCGGCCGCGATACGTGTTGTGGCGCCAGGTGTTGTCCTGGGCGAAGGTGATGGCGTCCTCGACGACCTGCCCCTTGTACGGCGACCAGGCCGGGGAGGTGCCGAAGGCCGACAGCAGTGCGTTGCGCCCGGCCGCCGGGCTGCACCGCAGCGGGCCGTCTACGACGAAGAGGTTGTCGTGGACGCTCACTCTCCGCGTGCGCCACCGGCACCGGTCGTAGAGCGGTTGTTGGGCGATCCCGGGTTGGGAGCACAGGTTGCGGTCGGGGGTCAGCCGGGTGCAGTACCCGGTGGAGGTGTTGGCGGGAGAGTTGCAGAACCGGTCGGGGTTCTCCCAGGCGGTGACCGCACCCCAGTTGTCGCGCAGGGTGTTGCCGTCGATGTCGATGCGGTCGGTACGGGCGGGGACCTCGGGCTCGCCGCCGGACTCGGACAGATAGATTGCGGCGATCGGGAAGTTGTCTCTCCGGGCGGCGTAGCTGCGGCCCTGGACCATCGCGTTACGCTCGATGTCGTTGTGACGCAGCGTCAAGTTGTAGCTGATCTCGTAAAACAATGCCGCGCCGTCGTTGTCGGTGATGACGTTGTCCTCGATCAGGAAGTCGTTGTTGTCGGTGTCCGCCCACAGCGCGGGGCCGTGGTTGGCATGAATCCAATTGCGGCGGATGTCGGCGCCGTCGACGGCCCAGAACTTCGCGCCGCCGGTGCACCCGCAGCCCGGAACCTGGGTTTCCCAGTCGTCGGTGTTGTTGCCGGTGATCTCGTTCCCGTCGAGAACCAGACCTTTGATGTGGTCGCCGGACTGGTAAGCGTTCAGGCCGTACTGGCCGTTCTCGCGCAGGCAGCTGTCCCGGACCTGTTCGCGCGATCCCGCCATCAGGCCCGCGCCGCCGTTGTGCTGGATCACGTCGTCGGTGATGACCCAACCCTCGCCGGAGTCGTGATTGACGACACCTTCGTTGCGCGGGGCGCGGAAGCCCTGGATCACCAGATGGGAGATCGTCACGTCGGCGGCCTTCCGGGTGAAGGCGTAGGCGTTGACCCCGGCGCCGTCGAGCACCGCGCCTGGCGCACCGAGGAATGTGTCTTTGTCCTTCGGGATCACCTGCGCGAACTGGCCGGGGCCGAGGATGTGCCGGCCGGACGCCAGCCAGAACGTCGTCCCGGGCGGGGCCGCCGCGGTCTTGGCGCCCAGATCGCCGGGCACCGCAGGGTCGACGACGACCGCGCCCGCCGGAGGCTGGTCGGGTCCGGGTGCCGGGTGGGCACAGACATCTGGTCCGGTCGTGGCGGTGGCGTCGGCCGAGGTGGCTGCCCAGGTGATTGGCGAGGTGGTGGCTGCCGGAGTGCCCGCGGGCATCGTGGCACGCGGCCCCGCGTTGGCCGGCAGGCAACCGGAGGGGAGCAGGAGCATCGCGAGCAGCGCGCCCGTTCCGGCTCGAGCTGCGTCGGTCATCTTGGCTCCGACTGGGGCGGCGGCGCGGCGGTCAGCGGTTCGACGTTCGGCGAGCCGAGCGTGATCAGTCGCACAAGTCGTGGCACGTCGGTCTTGTCCTGCGGGGGGACGCTCACGCAGGAGTCGAGGCTGGACAGCAGGTAGAGGGCCTCGTCCGCTTCTCCGGTCGTCAGCGCGTTGATCGGTCTTCCGTACACCTGCGCCAGCGCGGGACCCAGGTCCTGGCCGCTCGAGAGCCGGCCCAGCAGCGAGGTGAGCCGTAGCGGGGCACCCGAAGTGCAGTCCACCTGTGTGCGCGCCGGCGCCGGCGCGC
>DATAUG010000225.1:0-1691 GCA_036268355.1 Sporichthyaceae bacterium | reverse complement strand
TGCTGGTGTTCATGGTCGTGCCGGCCCGCCACCTCACCGAGCGCGGCGTGCGCAACGCGCGAGTGCTGGCCCCGCCCCGGGAGTTCCCGCGTACGTGGAACCTGGCCGGGTTGAGCGTGCTGCTGGGCGCCGCGGTGCTCGTCCCGCACTTCGTGGCGGACTACAACATCACCGTCTACGCCGCCGCGCTCGGCTTCGCGATCATCTTCCTGTCCCTCGGCATGCTGATCTGGACGTCGGGCCAGATCTCCTTGTGCCACATGGGATTCGCGGCGCTGGGCGCCACGACCGCGGGCAAGCTGACCACCGTCGGTTTCGCGGACTGGATGCCGGGGATCGGCGGGAAACACGCCACCTGGCCGGTCGCGGTGGTGCTCGCCGGCCTGATCGTCGTGCCGTTGGGCGCGGTGGTTGCCATCCCGGCGATCCGCCTGGCCGGTATCTACGTGGCCATCGCCACCTTCGGTTTCGGCATCCTGCTCGAGCAGAGCTTCTACCTGGCCCCGGTCATGTTCGACAGCGGCGGCCTGGTGCAGAACCCGCGGCCGGGCACCGACTACACGTTGCCGATCACCGCGCAACGCCTGCACACCGTGGACGGCCATTTCAGCGGCATCTTCGGGATGAACTTCGACAGCGACGAGCGCTACTACTACCTGGCGCTGATGGTCACGGTGGTGATGGCCGCGATCGTGCTGCTGGTCCGCCGCGCCCGGTTGGGCCACCTCCTGCGCGCGTTGGCGGACTCCCCGACCGCGCTGGAGACGCACGGCGCGAACACCGTCGTGATGCGCGTCCAGGTCTTCGCACTGTCGGCGTTCATGGCCGGGGTCGGCGGCGCGGTGGTCGCCGGTGCCACGCAGAACGCGAGTGGTGAACCGGGCGGCACGTTCGACTACACCGTCTCGCTGATTTTCGTTGCGGTACTGGGTTTCTGCGGGCGCCGGCCGATCCTGTCCCCCATCCTGGCCGCGATCGTGTACCAGGTCATCAAGATCTACTCGCCCTTCGACAAGCATTGGGCGATCGAGTACCGCGGGGTCGGGTTCGGCCTGCTCGCGATCTTCGTCGCGATCGCGCCTGCGTTGAACCTGGGCCGCTTCTGGGCCGGGCGTCCGGCACTTGGTGGACGACCGCCGCGGTCCGCCGAGCACCGATTGCATCGCCACGGTTCCGCGGCCGGCGACGGGGCGCCGGACGGCGAGTTCGACCCGGACGACTTCTCCCCGTGGGATCGGCCCCGGACGCAGGCTGCGTCCCCGGCCTCGGCCGTCAGCGTCGACATCCAACAGTTGGACTCCCATGCTTGAGCTGCGGAACATCACGGCCGGCTACGACACCGGAACGGTTCTGGTCGACGTCTCGATCACCGTTCCGGACAACGCGACGGTCGCTCTGCTCGGGCCCAACGGCGCCGGCAAGACCACACTGCTGCGGGTGGCCTCGGGTCTGCTGAAGCCGTACTCCGGGCAGATCCTCGTCGACGGCGCGGACCTGACCGGTCAGCCGCCGCACAAGATCGCCCGGTCCGGCGTCATCCACGTCCCTGAGGGTCGTGGGGTCTTCCCGTCGCTGAACGTCTCGGAGAACATCCTGCTGCTGGCAGCGGCCGGGGAGTTCAAACAGGCGTTCCGGACCGCGACGAAGACCTTCCCGGTGCTGGGGAAGCGCGCCAAGCAGGTCGCGCGGAC
>DATAUG010000224.1:0-12624 GCA_036268355.1 Sporichthyaceae bacterium | reverse complement strand
TCTGGAACTCGACGAACAACCGGTAGTTGCCCGGCGCGGTGAACAACGAGGCCAACGTCAGGACCGGGCCGCCCACCTTGTTCGGGTCGGTCTTCGGCGGGGTCTCGTTCGGGTGCACGTGGACCGTGGCAAGGTCGCCCTGCCGGAAGCCGGTGATGTGGGCGAACGACTGCAGGTACTGCTGCAGGTCGGTGACGTCGGCGCCGGCCTTGGTGACGCGCAGGTGCAGGTCGGGGCCGTTGACGGTGGCGGTGCGATCCAGGCTGAACGTGTAGCCGTCGACCGAGGTGGAGCCGTACAGCGGGGCGTACTTGGCCGGCTGGTAGGCGCCCGGGACAACGAGGTTCGAGCCGAGGATCCGGTCGTCGAAGTTGCCGTCGTCCGTCAGCGCCTCGAACTCCGCGACGAGGCGGTACGGACCGGGCTGACCGAAGGTGATCGGGACCGACCAGACCCCGGTCAACATGTCGATCGTCGGGTGGATGTGCTGGAAGCCGGTCAGGTCGGCGCGCACGACGTAGAGATGCAGCAGCTTGGTCTGTTGCAGCGTGAAGTCGGTCTGCGGCTTGCCGGACGGTCCGTTGACGACGAAGCTCAGTGTCCCGGCCTGGCCGGCCTTCTTCGGGCTCTTGACCGAGACCAGGGAGTAGCCGCCGACGGTGCTCGCCTTCCCGTCGCCCTCGAAGGCCCCCATGTTCGTCGCGCCCGTGGAGCCCCTGACCCCCATCGAGCCCACGCTCATCGACCCGCCGGAGCCGGTGGTCGCCAACACCGCGGCCGTGCCCGGCGCCGAGGCGGTCCCCGACGCCGCGGGCGCGGCCGGCACCGACTCACCGGCCGCCTGCGCCACGTCGTCGCCCGAGCCACCGCATCCGCTCAGCCCCAGCGCGAGAACCGCGCCCAGGGCCCCCACTCCCATTCGCCGCATCTGCGCTCCACCGTGCTGTTCGTAGTACCTGACCGGTCAGGACCTGACCAGCCGGGCGATCGCCTCCGATGCCTCCCGGACCTTGGCGTCGATCCCGTCCTGGCCCGGACCCGCATGCGCAACACAGTGGCCGAGATGCTCGGTGAGCAGACCGAGCGCAACTGCCTGCAGGGCCTTGGTCGCCGCGGAGACCTGAGTCAGGACATCTATGCAGTAGGCATCCTGCTCCACCATCCGGCCCAAACCGCGGACCTGGCCCTCGATACGCCGCAGGCGCTTGAGCCACACCTCCTTGTCGACGGTGTAGCCGCGCGAGTGTTCCCCGGGCGGCCCGGGGTCGTGCACGCAGCCGGGCAGGTCAGCCGGGTCATCACACGGCGGCGTGCTGGTGGTCTCCACCGAGACTCCAAAGAAGCGATCGTGCCGGGACGGGGAGGGCCCGACCCGGTGCCGGTCGAGAATCGGTACCTCGGCCGCGCTGGTCGCCGACCGAGGTGCCGGAGTGGGCCGGACCCTCAGCCGACAAGTCGTCCGAACCGGGTTTCCGGTTCCGCCCATGAGGGTGTCTCACGTGGCCGGCCGTGCTGCAGTAGGCCAGTTGTCACCTGTGGCACCCTCCAACTACAGCTGGGACTTGCTCCAGTCCACGGTCTGCGGCCCGGGATTGTTGCTGCCCACGTTGAGCTGGATGACGGCGCGGGACTGCAACGGGATCGAGCCCGGGTCGGCGCCCCACTGCTGACCGTTCACGTACGCCGTGACCGGGCCGCTCGCGCCGCCGACCATGGTCGGGGACAGCGGAATCCCCCAGATCGCGAAGAACTGGGCGAGGGTGTAGGTGGTCTGGGTGGGCGACTCGATGTGGATGATGCCGTCGTTGGTGTGGGTGTGCAGCCAGTAGTAGCACTTGCCGGCCGAGGCGAACGGCCCACCGGGGCCCTGGCTGATAATCGGCGGCACGATGCCGATGCCGATCGGGACCGGGCGCAACACCCCGTCCACGTAGATCGCCACGTGCGCGTGGACGTGGTACGCCACCTGCTCGGAGGCCTCGCACTGGATCCCGTCGAGGGTCTGCCCGGTGCCTGCGCTGTCGAGCCCGGCCAGCACCGTGCCCTGCTCCAACACGATGCCCTCCGGTCCGGTGCCGGCCGGGGCGATCGAGGCCGACGGAGTGGCGGTCGGATTGGCCTGCGTCTTGGCGTTGTGCTTGTTCTGAGCCGCGAACACGCCCCCGGCGACCATCCCGCCGACGACCACGACGACCACCGCGCCGAAGAGCGACTTGCGCTTCCGGTCCTTGCGCTTCTGCGCGGCCCGCATCTCCGAGATCTTCCGGGCGCGGTCGCTTCCCGGCTTGTCGCCAGCCATCAGGTCCTCCCACACACGCTGTCGCCGCCGCCGGACGATCTGCGGACAACGTAACGCCAGGTGGGACGACGAGTCTGGATCACCCGCCGTCGGGCACCGCAAGGACCACGAGATTGTCCGGGTAGGAGTGGCTCACACGGTCGAACACGCCGCCGCAGGTGATCATGACCAACCGCAGCGGGCCGGCCCGGGAGAACAGCGCGTCGGCGGGCAGGTCGTCCCTCGGGTACTTGCGGGCCTCGACGACGGTCCATCGCGTCGGGGTGCCGGTGGCGTCCTTCAGCACCACGTGCTCCCCGGGGCGCAACTGTCGGAGGTTCACGAAGAAGCCGATGCCGTAGCGGTCGGAGTCGACGTGGCCGTCGACCACCACCGCGCCCTGGGTGGCGCCGGGAGCGGCTCCGCCGCGCCACCAGCCCAGGATCATCGGGTCGTCCGGGATGCCGAGATTGCCGTCGTCGGCCACCGAGACCGGCGCGACCGGCGCGCTCTGGTGCAACTCCGGGAAGTCGAGCAGGGTGGGTGCGTCGGCCGGGGCGTCGGCGGGCGCCGTCCCGGCCTGCTCAGGTTGCCCGCTCGCGATCTGTTGCTCCGTGGTCTGCGACAGCCCGCTCTGCGACAGCCCGGCCTGTGACAGCCCGGCCTGTTGCCGCGCTGCCGCGTCGCCCGTCGCCGGACTCGGGTCCCCCGCCGCCGGGCCATCCGCGACGGCCGACGTCGCGGAGGGTGCCACGACTGCGGCCGAGGCCGCCGGCGGCGGCGGCGGGATCGCCATGATCCCGCCAACGCCGACCAGCAGCCCTCCGGCCGCCAACGCCCAGCGCGCACCGGGCCCACTCCCGACGGGCCCGGTGCGCTTGGGTTTCGCGCTTCCCCGCATGTTGCCTACTGCCTGATCCGATTCAGCGCCGCACGAGTCGGCGACTGGCAACGCCTGCCACGCCGAGGCCCGCCAGGATAACCGCGAGCGGTCCCACCGGGATACTCGCCGCCTGCTCGCTCGCCTGCCCACCGGTGCCGGCGTGCACCTTCGTCGGAGCCGCCGCGTCGGCCTTGGCCTCGCCGCCCTTGGCCTTGGCGTCCTTTTCCGCGTCTTCCTTTGCGTCGGCGATCTCGTCGGCGGAAAGAGTGCTGGGGTCCAGCAGGTTGAGGGTGGGCGCGGGGTGGGCCGGGTCCGGGGCGCCCTCCGGTGCCTGCTCTATCCACCGGACGACGTCACCGTTGCTGTAGGTCTGGATGGCCTTGAAGACGACCTGGTTGACCTTCGGCAACTGGGCGACCTTCACCGGGAACAGGACGGAGTCGTCGCCGCTGATCGACCCGCCGGAGAACACGATCTTGTCCGCGGTGACCTGGCTGGTCCACCCCGCGGGGGCGTCGGCGGTCACTCCGGTCAACGGGGTGTCGGTGGGCAGGTCGATCTCGATCTTGGTGGTCTTGGCGTTGTCCTCCTCGTTGGGGACCTTGAAATTCAGGGTGGCGTTGGTGCCACCGGGTTTGGCGTCCTTGCTGTGCACGGTGACGTGCGCCGAGGCCGCAGCCGCAACGAGGATGACCAGCGCCGCGCTTGCCGCGGGCACCGCCGCCGCGCGCGCGAACCCCACGCGTCGGCGGCTCGTACGAGGGGAATCCGTACTCAACTTCTGCCTCCTGCTGATGGAAGCGGGCACTTGGCAGGCGCCCGTGGAGTCCGCGCGCCGGGCAAGATCTTTCGGCGTCGGACACGGCACAAGTCGTGCCCGTGCGGGGGGAAGTTCCGCGATTGTGCGGATTTGCCCCGGCCGGGGGGAAAATTGACCCTTCGCAACGATCGGAGCCGGTGCCCGGATGGGTGGAACCGGCAGGAGCGCGGGGACGACTTCTCACACATGGGATGCCAGATGTGGCGGGAGACGCTGTCGGCCGCGGCCGACGGCGAACCACTCGGGGTCGATGAACGCATGCTGCAGGCCCATCTGCGCAGCTGCCCAGGATGCTCCGAGTTCGAGACCGGGCTGCGCCGGCTGCACCGCGCGACGCGGCTGCGCAGCCCCGAGCCGGTGCCGGACCTGACGGCCGCGATCCTGGACGGTTGGCGGGCCGCGCCGGCGACGTCCGGGCTGGCCGCCGGGGTGCTGCGGTGGGCCTTGGTGCTGATCGCGGCCCTGGAGATGGGCCTGGCGGCACCCGAGTTGCTGGGCCGTTGGCACGCCGGCGGGGAGCTCGGCACGTGGCAGGTCGCCGCCGCGGTGGGGTTCCTCTCGGTGGCCGCACGACCCCGGTGGGCCGCGCAGATGCTGCCGATGCTCAGCGCCGCGACCGTGCTGACCGTCTTCGTGATCTGGCACGACGTCGCGCTCGGCACCGTCCTGATCAACCAGGAATGGCCGCACGCGCTGTTGATCGGCGGGGTGGCCGTGCTGGCCGTGATCGCCCGACTGAACCGGACGACCGACGAGCCCGGCCCGCGGCGGGCCGCGTGGGTGGGCGGTAGCTCGCGGGAGCGCACCAGCGTCCACCACGCCGCCTGACGCCAACATCGACCGACTTGCGAGTTGTGGGCCGCGCGGGCGGGTCAGGAGCTGCTGGGCAGCGGGATCGTGTCGTCCGCAGCCGGCGGGCTCACCCCGGCAGGGGTCCCGTAGCCGGAGAAGTTCATCTGCATCGCCAGAGACCCCGCCGGCGTCGGCGAGATGATGTCCAGCCGCACCGGATGGTCCTGCGCGTCGACCCAGACGTCGACCTCCAACGCCCGGATCGCCAACGAGGGGTAGCCGGCGGCCAGCTCGGCGCGGCTACCGGGATCCAGCCCGCTCGCCGAGGCGAGTTGCGCGCCGGCGACCTCCCCGACGTAGTGCGTGGTCCCCGGCAACGAGGTGCCCTCGGTCGTCTCGTGCATGTTCGGCGACGCGAGCACCAGCTTCAGCTGCAGCCGCGGGTCGAGTTGCCCGACCTGGGCGTGCATTCCCTGCGCCTGCGGGTTGGTCGACTCGTCGGCGGGAACCAGCGCCCAGGCCTTGCCCTGGTCGTAGCGCGCGGACCGGACGTACAGCGCACCGCCGACCGAGCGGAACTCCATCGATCCGGAGTTGTAGCCCATGAGCATCTCCTGCTGGATCTGCGCGTCCAGGCCGGGATCGGGGCTGCCCTGCACCACACCCTGGCCGCTGGGCCAGGCCGACATCATGTCGCTGCCGCTCACCGCGAACGTGTAGGAGACGCCGGGCACGGAGTCCAGGGAGGTGGCGATCGCCTGCAGGACCGCAGGCGAGACCGGGGCGCCGGTGGCGGTGCTGCCCGGCGTCAGGGTGGGCGGGGTGCCCGTCATCGACATGCTGGTGCCAGCCGTCGTCGGCGACGACATGCTCATCCCGGACGGCGTGGTCGCCGAGGCGGCGCTGCTCGTCGGTGTCGGCGAGGCTCCCGCGGACATCGACGCGTCGCGCGCCACGCACCCGGCGAGGACGAGGACCGAGGTGATCACGAGCCCGTGACGGGCAAGCCGCCATGCCCCGCCGAGCCGTGCCACCCCAGGCCCCCGTTCCGACCCGCCAAGGTCGCTCCCGACGACTGCCGTGCCGATTCAGACGTCGGCACCGACGCGATAGTTCCAGGCCGGGCTTGGCGGCACCTTGGAATGCCGATTACCTCCACACTACTGCGGACGGCCCGGGAGGAGCCGTGGACAGGGTCGCCGGATGCTCTGTCCGGAAAATCGGTGCATTATTTTCCGGATGAGGATGCGCGAGAGCACACGTTTCGCCTGGGCGGGCGTCGTGGCGAACAAGATGCGCTCGCTGCTGACCATGCTCGGGATCATCATCGGCGTCGCCTCGGTGATCACCCTGGTCGCGGTCGGCACCGGGTCCTCGGCCGCCATCCAGGCCTCGATCAACCGCTTGGGCTCCAACAGCCTGTTCGTGTTGCCGACCTCAACCGTCGCCGGCGGGCAGGGCAGCGCCTTCCTGGCCCAGGCACGCCGCATGCTCGGCCTGAAGGCCACCCCGGAGAACAACACCCGCTACCGCAAGCCCGTGCTGACCATGGACGACGCCGCGGCGCTGCTGGACAACCCGGAGGCGCCCGACGTGACCGGGGTGGCGCCGGCGGTGGTGGTGCGCAACGCACCGGCGGTCCTGGGCAACTCCTCGCACACGATCGCGATCGTCATCGGGGCCACTCCGGCGTACCTGACCATAGACAACGACTCACTCTCCGCCGGGACGCTCTTCACCGACGCCGACTACCTGGCGCACCGGCGCCTGGCGGTGGTCGGCACCAGCGTGGCGTCAGACCTTGTCGAGGGCGACTCGTCCGAACTGGTCGGCCAGAGCATCCGCATCAACGGTCAGCCGTTCACGGTGACCGGGATCATCACTTCGAAGGGCTACTCGGGCCAGCAGGACCTCGACGACAAGGTCTTTGCCAACGGCACCGCGGTCGCGGACAGCCTGTACGGGTACTACCCGCCCGGCCAGTCACCGTTGAGCGGCCTCGACGTCCAGGTGGGCCAGGGCGCAGGCGGTAGCGCCGCGGCCCAGGCCGAGGTGACCAAGATCCTGCTACAGCGACATCAGGTGGATTTCGCCCACAGCGATTTCGTGGTGTTCAACCCCTCCGCGGTACTGGCCGCCGGTTCGTCGGCGAACAAGACGTTGACCATCCTGCTGGCCGCGGTCGCCGGCATCTCCCTGCTCGTCGGCGGCATCGGGGTCATGAACATCATGCTCGTGTCGGTGACCGAACGGACCCGGGAGATCGGCATCCGCAAGGCCATCGGCGGCAGCCGCAACGACATCATCGGACAGTTCCTCGGCGAGGCGGTGATCCTGTCGCTGATGGGCGGCACCATCGGCGTGCTCATCGGGGTGGTCGCCTCGCAGTTCACGATCGCCGGGGTCGAACCGCGGATCGCGCCGTACTCGATCTACCTGGCCTTCGGCGTCTCGTTGTTCACCGGCCTGTTCTTCGGCCTCTACCCGGCCTCCCGCGCGGCGGCGCTCAAGCCGATCGAGGCCTTGCGTTATGAGTGATGCGCATCTTCTGACGATTCGTCAGACCGGCTGACAAACGGGTCGACGGGCGCGACACGCCGAAAGCGCTCACAGAAACCTTACAGCCAGTCCTCAGAGATTGCGTAGCCACGAGGCGAAGTATCTGCCTTGCGCCGGTTCTCCCGCGGGGGGGTCTCGAGGGGACGGCCGAGGGGGATTCAGGCATGTCGAAGAAGTGGATCGTCGGGACCGCACTGACCGCGAGCGCCGTGACCGCAGTCCTGTTCACCGCCGGGGTCACCGGGGGCACCGCCCAGGCCGCTGCGCCTGCCGCCGCGACGAACACGGCGCCCAGGACGACCACTCCGAAGGCAAGTTCGGCGAAGAAGTCCACGGCCACCGCGAGCGGCGCGAAGGCGTCCGCGGTGAGCGCGGCTGCCACGAAGCGACTGGCCGGGGCGGCCGCGAACGTGATCTCCCCCGAGATCGTCGACGTGCTGGCCACCAACGCGACCAGCGGCGCAGCCGGGACCGGCATCGTGCTGACGTCGACCGGCGAGGTGCTGACCAACTACCACGTGATCACCGGGGCCACCCAGATCACCGCGACCGACATCGGTACCGGCCGGACCTACCCGGCCACCGTGGTCGGCTACGACGCCGCCGACGACGTCGCGGTGCTACAGCTGACCCGGGCCTACGACCTGCCCACGGCCGACTTGGACACGGCCGAGCCGAGCGTCGGCACGACTGTGGTGGCGGTCGGCAACGCCGAAGGTGAGGGCGGCACCCCGAAGTGGGTGTCCGGCACCGTCACCAACGACGACCGCGCGGTCGTGGCCACCAACGAGCAGGGCAAGTCCGCGGAGTCGCTGACCGGGATGCTGCAGGACACCGCGGGGATCGTGCCCGGCTACTCCGGTGGGCCGCTGGTGAACACCGCGGGAGAGGTCGTCGGCATCGACACCTCGGGCTCGTTCACCTCGCTGACCAAGCCGGCCACCGCGGCGTACGCGATCCCGATCGCCAAAGCGCTGAGCATCGTCAACGAGATCGTGGCGGGGCAAGGCACGACGACGATCACGATCGGCTGATTCGGATCAGCACGGGGCGCGGGGACCTCGGTGGTGGCGCGCCGGAGTTGTGGTCGACGACCGCCGCCACCCACTGCACCGTGTGACGGTCAATCAGAAAGCTGGTGTGGGTGCCGATCGGCACCCACACCAGCGTCCCGGGGTCGAACCTCTTACTTCGTCGGGGCCGGCGTGGCCGGGGCGGGCGCCGGGGTCGGTGCGTACGCCTTCCCCTTACCCTTCCCGCCACACTGCGGCAGCTCCTTGAGGTGGGGATTGCGGCAGTAAGCCGGCATCCCCGCCGGGCCCGGCGGCAGGGTGTGCTTGACCTTCGGGGCCGCGGGCGCATCCGCCGCCGGCGGCGGGGTGGGGTTGGCCACCTGCTGTGCCGCACGTGGGCCCGGCGCCGCGGGCGGGTTCGGGTTGACGGACGTCATGGCCGCCCCCGCGGGTGCGGTCGCGATCATCGGAGCCAGGATCAGGGCACCGGCCACACCGGCCAGGTTCCTACTCAACATGCGCATCGGTTCAGTCCTCTCGAAGAAGTTCATCGGATCGCCTGGTGCGGGGCGGATCGTCACCCACACCGGATGCAGGGGAGTTATCGGGGCCGTCCACCACCGGCGGATCGGCGTCACGCTGCTCACGGTCCGGGCCCACCCCCGACGGTGGTCCCGGTTGCCGTTCAGGGTTGTGTCCCTGTCGGGGTGCTACGGTGCTCGGCCGTGCGCCGGGCACCGCGGCGTGCGAACTGACCTACCGTCAGCTAGCGGATCACGGTCCGGCCGGTCCGGCCGGGCCCTGTGCCCCGGCGGGTCCGGGCTGACCCGGCTGACCGGGCTCACCCGGCACGCCGGGCAGACCCTGGGGTCCGGTGTTACCCGGGGCACCCTTCGGACCCAGGGGGCCCGCCGGGCCGGACGGGCCGGCCGGTCCCGCCGGTCCCTGGGTGCCGGTTCCCGCCGGGCCGGCGGATCCCTGCGGGCCTGCCGGGCCCGCCACCCCTTGCTGTCCCTGCGCACCAGGGGCACCGGCGGAGCCGTTGGCGCCGTCACGGCCTGGCGGGCCCGCCGGGCCTACGCTGCCGCCGGTCCCGACCAGGTCCGTGGCGACACTGGCCAGATTGAGCGCATCCCCGCCGTAGCCGGCGGTGACGGTTTGCGAGGTGGTCACCGTGGTGTCCGGGCTGTACATCACCACACAGCTGGCCGGGCTGGTGCCCCGCGACAGCTTGCAGGTCATCGAGCTGAACGTGCCACCAGCCGCGTCGCTGCTGAAGCTGACCGTTCCGGTCGGGTCGGACCCAGTCACCGTGGCGGTGCACACGGCCGAGTCACCGGCGACCACCCGGTGCGGGGAGCAGGAAACACTCGTCGTGGAGGCCAGCCTGGGCGCGTTCAGCACGATCGGGTAGGGGAGGACTTCGACCGTCGGGTACGTGGGGCCGATCAGAACCTCGGACGGGTTGTTCAGGGCGAGGGTGCCGTTGGCCGCGAGGGTGTACTGGGAGATTGTGGCGGGCCCGTTGGAACCGACGTTCTCCCCGGAGCCGGCGACGAAGCCGGCACCGGCCAGGTCGGTGGTGAAGAAGGACTTCCCGTCGGCGTTGAACGCCGTGGAGAGGTTCCAGAACGAGTTCAGCGGGAAGGTCGGGAGCGCGGCGCTGGGTGCCGGGTTGGGTGACAACGTCCCGTCGGGGTTGATCGTGTAGGGATCGGTCTCGGCTACCGACCCGATCATGGCTGTCTTGCCGTCGGGGCTCAGCGCGATGGTCGCCGGATTCCCGCCGCCGGGCGATGACGTGATCATGGCGGGGGCCATGGGAGAGAGGCTGCCGTCGCCGGCGACGGCGTACTGGGACACCGAACCCTGGCCCAACGGGGCACCGTCGTAGCTGCCATCGTCGGAGTTGACGACGTAGGCGCTGCGCCCGTCGGGGCTCAGCGCGAACGCCACCGGTACCGGCCCGGTCGGGATCGACGGCGTGGCCATGGGGAGAGCACGCCACCCGCCCCGACGCTGAACTCCTGCACGTCTCCATTCAGCTTCGTCTCCGTCGGGTCGCCCGGGAAGAAGTTGCCCTCGTTGGGGACGTAGACGCTCTTGCCGTCAGGGCTCATCTTGATGTCCAACGGCGACCAGGGCAGTGTGGTGAAATTCGTCGGGGTCGGCGACAGCGAGCCGTCCGCTGCGATTGCGAACTGGATGATTCCGGGGCCGAAGCTGTTGTCCGGGAAGATGACATCGCTGAAGGCGACATAGGCGGTCTTTCCGTCCCGGCTGAACGCCATTGCGTTCGGGCCGAACGCCAGCTGCGGGCCGGGGCCCGATTCCTGACCGAAATCGATGAACGGTGTGGTCTTGGGTGCGAGCGTGCCGTCCGTCGGCGACACCGAGAACTGCGAGATCGTGCCGCCGTCGCCGAGGCTGAAAACATACGCGCTCTTGCCGTCAGGGCTCAGCGTGATGTCGTCAACCTGCGCCTGCCGCGGGGTCCAGGAACCCGAACCGCCGTAGGTCACCGGCACGCTGGCCGGAATGTCGGGGGTCATCGTGCCGTCCGCGGCGACGGTGAACTGCCACACCAGAGCCTGGTTGTCGTCCACGACGTACGCCGCGGTCGATGACAGCGGAGTGTTGCCCGCGTGGTGCGACCCGTGCGGGTGCGTCGTCGAGTCGGCCGAGGCCGGGCCGGCGAGCAGGGCGGTACCGGTGACCAGGGCGGCGGCCAGGATCAGGGCCGACGAGCGGTGCTTATGAACGCCACCCCGATGCTTTTTCACCACGGTTGGTCGTGCAACTTCGAACACGGCGAGACCTCCTGAAACGAAACGTGGCTTACCGGGCCTGCTCCCCCCGCAGGCAGCAGCAACCAGCGGTCCATCACCGGATGCACCCACGCGGGTGCGGTGCCGCGGGAGGAACGCAGCAGTGGCGGTGAACCGTTTTTTTCAGCCGGGCGGGTTGAGTAACCCGACGGTCGGGGCCGAACTGACGGCCCGTCAAGGCGTTGGTGAGACCGTCACCCGGTCGCGCGCAGAATTACTGCAACTGCGATGACTTCCTGGCGGCAATCCATATCGCACACAAAGTGAAACCGGTCGGACGACCAGCAGATGCGGGACGTGCCGGGCCCGTGGTTCGGGGTGGTGGCGACACCGGATGGCGTAATGATCGACACGAGTCGGGCGGGATATCCGCACTCGATTCCTGACAGCCCATCGCCCGGGTCCGTCGGGTGTCGCGTCCTTGATCCCTGCCGGACCGCAACCCACTCCGGTGACCATGCGGCCCGCGCGCCGAGCGGACAAGCGCGCGCCGTAGCTTCCCGCCCCGCCCCGCCCGGACCGCTGGGGCTGACGGTGGGTCAGTTCGGCGGGACGGCGGTGGGGTCCCCGACCTCGTGGACGGGCCGCGGGTCGGGGATCTTGCCGGTTCCGCGGCTGCGCAGCTCGGCCAGGTCGGGGATGTGGTTGTAGAGGGTGCCCTTGCTGACCCCGAGGAGTCGGCGATCGAGTCGATGCTGCGGGTGGGGTCGGACAGCATTTCGCGGGCGACCTGGATGATCTCCGGGGTGGTCACCCCCGGGCCGCCACGGGCCCGGCCGGGTGCCTTGGTCGGGTTCTGCCACCGCTGGTGGGCGGCGGTGATGACCAGCTCGCGGATGAACTCCGCCAAGGCGTCGAACACGCCGAAGACCACAGCGCCCTCGGGGGTGGTGGTGTCCAGGTCCTCCCGCAGGGAGACGAACCCGACCCCACGGCCGTGCAGGTCGGTGATCAGGCCGATCAGGTCGGGCAGGCAACGCCCCAACCGGGCCAATGACGGCACCACCAGCACGTCGCCCGGCCGCAGGAATCCCAACGCCGCAGCCAACTCCGGGCGTTCACTGTCCTTGCCCGGGTCGCGCTCGGTGAAGATGGGCGAGCAACCCGCCGCCGTCAGGGCCTTCAGCCCACGGCAGGGGCCTTGCCCCGCCGAGGAGACCCGTAGGTAGCCGACCCGGACCCCGGTCAACACCGCAGGCACCCCACCCACCGCGGGGCCAGCACCCGCCGTGTTCGTTCCCGGCTCCACGATCGATACCGGATCGACCATCACAACCAACTCCTGCAGTCCTTCGGAGTAAGGGACCCCCGGACAGGTGAGGCCCGGTCGTCGACCACCGGCGGCCCCCCGGTCGGCGGCGGACGACCGCCACGCCGGGACTGTCCGATTAACGGTGTTTCCGGCCTGACGCGCCGAGCCTGATGGCCGGCGGGGAAGGTCACTCGATGAG
>DATAUG010000223.1:0-72377 GCA_036268355.1 Sporichthyaceae bacterium | reverse complement strand
GAGGTGAGCCGGATCTGCGCCGAGATGGACTAAGGACCTCGGCGCGTTCCGGGAGCGGTCCCTGTCGCACACCGAGTTCGTCTACGTCTTCCTCGACGCCACCTACCTCAAGGGCCGTGTCCGGGGCCGGGTCGTCTCCCGCGCGTCGGTGATCGCGACCGGGGTGACGAAGCTCGGCGACCGGGAGGTCCTCGGCGTCGAGGTCGGCGACAGCGAGGACGGCGCGTTCTGGACGGCGTTCTGCAAAGGCTTACGGGCCAGGGGTCTGACGGGTGTTCAGTGGGTGATCTCGGATCACCACCTGGGCCTCAAGGCGGCCATCGCCGCAGTGTTCCTCGGCGCCGGTTGGCAGCGCTGCCGGGTGCACTTCATGCGCAACGTGCTCTCCAAGGTCCCGAAGGCCTCCGCGGAGATGGTCGCCGCGACGATCCGCACCGTCTTCGCCCAGCCCGACGCCCACCACGTCCACCGCCAGCTCGGCGAGGTCGCGGGGATGCTGACCCCGAAGTTCCCCGCCGTCGCCGCCATGCTCACCGACGCCGCCGAGGACCTGCTCGCCTTCACCGCCTTCCCCCTCGCGCACTGGCGCAAGGTCTGGTCGACCAACCCGCTCGAACGCGTCAACGGGGAGATCAAACGACGCACAAACGTCGTCGGGATCTTCCCCAACGACGCCTCAGTCCTGCGCCTGGTCACCGCCGTGCTGGTCGAGACCCACGACGAATGGGCCGTCGCCGAACGCCGCTACCTCTCCGAGGAATCCATGGCCACCATCGGCCAGCCCGTCCCCGTCCTGCAGGAGGTCGACCTGGCCATCACCGCCTGACAAACTTGCCGACGTCGACGATCACGAACACGTCGGCCTACACCACTCCACGGGACGCGATCCTGACTCGTACGCCTCGGCGGCCCAGACCTGGCGGGGGTCCAGGCCGGCGACCTCGGCCAGGTGCCCGGCCTCATCGGCCCGCAACCGCGCCCCGTCACCCAACCGGTCGACGGCACGTTCGGCTCGGGCCAGTGCGGTGCGGTCCTTCGGCGCGGGGAACAGCTCGGCGGGCGAGAGCTCCCGTTCGGCGAGGACGTCTCTGACCGCGTCGACCAGGGGCCGCAGCGGAACCTTGGCGTCGTCGTAGACCGCGAGCTTCGGCGCCACCAACCGGTCCCCGGTGCGTGGGTCCCGGCCGGCCATCAACGCCCGCTCCGCATCGAACTGTTCCGGCGTCAACTCCGACCCGGCCTCGATGCCGAGCGCCTCCAGGCCCGAGCCCACCCAGCGCAGCGGGCGTTCCCGGCCGTCGACGTGGTAGGACAACCGCGCCTCGGCAACACCCTCTCGCGTGCAGCTGTGACCCAGCCCGAGCCGGTAATTCACCTGCGCCGGGTCGGCGCCGATCGCCGTCACGTAAGCCAAGCCAGAATCCCCCGTATCCCGCAGGGATACCTTAGTGCAATCGGTTCTGAAGGCAGTGCGTTTGGAGGAATCGACGAATAGGAGAACGTGCGAGTTCGGGGCTGGGCAATCGAGAATCGGGCGTTGGCTTGCGTCTGGTTCGGGTGAGATCGCGGTGGGGTCGGACGGCCGTTCATCCGTCGTGCGGGCGGACATCGGCGGCGCCGATCCGCCTCTGTACAAGCAACATGATGCCATGTCAGACAACAGGGGTCAGCCACGGGCAACCACGGTGTCTGGTGGTCGGAGAATTGACCGGCGACATGTTCTGGGCACGGCGAGGACGCCCGGGCTGCTGCAGATCGAACAAATACGTCCTGACATGAAATCGTGTCTTCGTCTCATCGCACCGCCGCACGGGAATGTCCGTGATTCCTTCCCAGCCGACTGTTGGTGACCGTGAATGCCCGCTGCTGCCCTTTCGGAACTTCCCCGACCAACATTCCGATCCCCGCGGCCCAGCCAACTTCCGACATTGCGTTGCGCTTCGCACGGCCGACGTGCTGGCGCGTTCCGGCCGTGGCCAGGACTCACCGGCGCCGAATTGACGGGATGAGCGAGTAGTCAGTGCGAAGGGGCACCGTTGAAGGTCGTACGGGTTTGGGCGGTGTCCTTCGTCGTGGCGGGAGCGCGGGGGTCCGTACGCTCGCCCGGCGGTCGGGCAGGTCCAGCCCTGCCCGCAACAGCCCGAGGTGGACCCTCACGCTTCGGGTCCCGGCGCCGCGAAGGTCCCTAAAGCCGGACGGCCGGGCGTCCCGGTGGCGAGGCGAAGGTATTGGTCTTGCCGTGGCTCAGGGGTCAGTACTGGCGCGCCTTCAGTACGGTGGTCACTCGCTGGCGGGAGGTGAACCAGTTCTCGATCGCGGGGTTGATGGCCGACAGGACGGCTCGCATCGACTTGATCTGGTCATGCACCGCGCCTGAGCGCAGCAGCGGCTCAAGGTGGGCCACCCGGTTGCGCAGTCGGTAGATGCCGTCGACCTGCTTGACGAGGCGAGCGGGCGGGACGTCCAGGTGCGGGAAGGCGGCGTTGAGCGCCTGATTCCAGAGCAGTTCACGGCCGGGGTCGTTGCTCGGCAGGAGGAACCGCCACGTCCCGAACGAGAGCTGGGTCAGCACATCCGGGTGGCCCGGCACCCGGCCGCCCGGCTTTCCTGTTCTGAGCGCCGCGTGGGCTCGATTGGCGGCCTGGGCAATATCGCCGCCGGCGAGTCGGCCGAGCGGGGGGCCGGATCCATCAGCCAGTCCAAGGCGTGGGCTCGCCCCGTGGAGGCGTCGGTCTGGGTGGCGTTCCAGATCGAGAGCTGAGCGTCCATCGCGTTGCGCGGGACCACCTCGAACACGTGCAACGTCTCGTACACCGCCCCGGAAAGGTCGATGTTCCACTGGTAGAGACGCAGCGCTTCCTTGACGTTCCCGTTGGTGGCGGCCAGGTACGGGCGAAGGCGAGGCTCGCTCAGATGGGCGACGACTGCCGCGGTGCGAGGGTCGGGTTGTACCGGCGCCGTCACGGATCTAGACTCTAGGGCGAAGGCGGAGGCAGGTCTCTCCGTTAGAGCATGTGCTGAAGGTCCGGCGGTTTTCACCGTTCGGGCCTTCATGCGTTTGCGGGGGACCACGGCTGGAGGCGGGCCCCGGACCTGCGCCACGTCGACGGCGACGTTCGCTCCACACGGCATGCCGCGCGCCGCACCCGACTCCGTCGGTGTCCGGGGGGACAACGGAACAGGAGTCGACTGCGTTCATCACCCCGGGGCACCCCTCGCCCTCGGTGTCGCAGGTAAGTCGATCCCGCTAGCGGTGCTCGGGGATTCTCGTGTCGTGGTGGGCCTCTGCGCGTCGGTCGAGACCGCCCGTGATTGCTTGGCTGAGGGCGTCAAGGACCTGCTGTCCCGCGGGACTGGGCCGACCATCGTGGAGTGGGCCACGGCCATTCGCGCGGTCGGGGCCGGCCGGTACCAGGACGCTCTGGAGGCCGTCCGCGAAGCCGGCCGGTGTCCGGCCGAGCTGGCGGTATCCACCTGGGCGCTGGCTGAGGTCGTCGAAGCCGCCTCCCGGTTGGGGGTGTCCGAGCAGACAGCCGAGGACCTACGACAGTTGGCGGAGACCACGCAGGCAGCCGGCACCGACTGGGCCCGCGGGGTCGAGGCGCGGTGCCGGGCGTTGGTCAGCCTCGGGGAGGAGGCCGAACGCCTTTACCTGCAGGCGATAGAACATCTGCGCTGCTCCCGAGTCCGTCTGGAGCTGGCCCGCTGCCACCTGGTCTACGGCGAGTGGCTCCGCCCCGCCGGCCGCCGCATGGACGCCCGCGCGCAACTGCGAACCGCCCACGAGATGTTCGCCGACACGGGAGCCGAGGGGTTCGCCGAACGGGCCCGGCGCGAGCTGCTGGCCACCGGCGAGACCGTGCGCAAACGCAACGCCGGATCACCCTCGCAGCTCACCGCGCAGGAGGTGCAGATCGCCCGGCTCGCCGCGGAGAACCTGACGAACCCGGAGATCGGCGCCCAGCTGTTCATCAGCTCCCGCACTGTCGAGTGGCACCTGCGCAAGGTCTACCCGAAGCTCGGCGTGAGCTCCCGCAGGGAACTCACCGGGGCGCTGTCCGCCCTCGGCCTCGGTGCGAGGTCGGCCACTCACCTGGCCACCTGACCCCCGTCATAGCCGGGCCCCGGGTGGGCAGGCCGTCGTTCTGCGGAACGTTGGGCACGCCGGGCTCCAGTGAGTTCAGGAGCGGTTCACGGGCGCAGCGTTAACGAGGCGAGGTGTCTCGGGCGGACCACCGAGAATCACGCCGGTCAAGTGGTGCAATTTCCCGCGCGAGCTGCGCGCCGCCAGCTTTGTCGTCTCGCCCAAGCGTAACCAGTACGAGGTCCCGGGCGACTCGGTCATCCCGTTCCTGATCACGATGGCCGCATGCGTGGGCCGCCGGGTCTTCAACGCTGCCCGCGAACCCGAGGTGGACGACCAGTAGCGGGATTGGGTCGATCGGTGCCGGTTGCAGCACGGCGACCTGGGCGGCGGGCGGGACCGAGCCAATGGCTTGAACTGCGCTGGAATCCTGGCCCACAGGCATAAGTGACGCCGGGTCAGCAAATTTGCCGGACACAGACATCGCGGAGTGCCGCGAATGTAATGTCGATCACATCTCTTGAGAACAACAATCTTGATGTCGACAAATATGCGGCAGAGGTCTACGGTCGGTCTCACGAAGCAGAGGGACCCAGCGCCCACGAGGCGCACCAGCCGAAGGAGCCCAAGATGACGATCCTCGCGACCCGGCCCACCAGGAACCGGACCACGCGCTCCACCGCCGGCGTGGACGCAGCTGCCTATTTCGACTTCCTCTACGGCTGGGGCGTCGCTCCCGGTGTCGACCTCGGCGCTCTCGGCGCCTACACGAAGGTCCCGACCCGCAGCGGATGCGTCTACCGGCAGAACTTCGAACGCGGGATCGGTCTGGGCAACCTTGGCGACACCGCTGCTGTGATCACCCTGGAGCAGCCGTACCTCGACATGGACGGCAACGTCGTCACCTCGGTCTACCTGCCTGGTCACAGCGTGCGGGCTTTGGTGAACGACAACTGACTGCACCCCGGCAGTGGCTTGGACGCGCTGATGTCATGAAGGAGCGGGCCGGCGTCCGCTCCTTCATTGTGTTCTAAGCGCTGCCCGGAGCCGTCGGATCCCTCGTGGTGACGAGGCCTCAGGCCGTTCGGCCGGACACGGCTCGGGATTCCTGACTCATCGTCATTCGATCAGCCACGACACCGGGGGCCGGGTACAACGCCAGCAGCAGACCCAGGCCGAGCGCTGCCCCGAGGAATTGCGCCACCACGAAACCCGGGACCGAGCCGGGCGCGATTCCCGTGAACGTGTTGGTGAAAGCGCGGCCGACGGTTACGGCGGGGTTGGCGAAGCTGGTCGAGGAGGTGAACCAGTAGGCCGACCCGATGTAGGCGCCGACTGCCGGGGCGGCGAAGCTGGTTCGGTCGGTGCGGTCCAGAGAAAAAATCAGGAATACCAGACCGGCGGTCGCGACGATCTCGCCGACTACCAGGTGCCCGCCAGAGCGGTCGTGCGCGGAGAACTCTGCCGCCGGCAGGTCGAACATCACATCCGCAAGCACCGCGCCGGCGATCGCCCCCGCGCACTGGCAGAGTGCGTAGGGCAGTACCTCGCGGCCGCGCAGTCCGGTCCCCGCGCCGCGGCCGAGCAGCCAGTCGGCTGCGGAGATGAGCGGATTGAAGTGCGCTCCGGATGCCGGGCCGAACGCCAGGATCAGCACCGTCAGTCCCAGGGCGGTCGCGACGGAGTTACAGAGCAGCTGTAGCCCCACCTCGTTCGGTGCAAGCCGGGTGGCCATCACCCCGGAGCCGACGACGACCGTCACGAGCAGCCCGGTGCCGACGGTCTCGGCGAGCAGGCGCCGCCCCAGCTCTACACTCATGCGCTCTTCCGCCCGCGGGGTTCGTCGAGGAGCTTGGCCAACGTGCGCAACGCGCCGGGGCGCACGCGGTAGTACACCCAGCTTGCGCGTCGTTCGGACGTGAGCAGCCCGGCCTCGCGCAGCACCTTCAAGTGGTGGCTGATCGTGGGCTGGGACACGTCGAACTCACCGGTCAGATCGCAGACGCAGGCCTCGCCGCCGGTGTGCGACGCGATCAGCGAGAGCAGACGCAGCCGCACCGGATCGGCCAATGCCTTGAAGCCAACGGCCAGCTGCTCGGCATGCTCGACGGACAGCGGCTCGCGAACCATCGGCGAACAGCACCCGACCTGTGGCAGCACGGATGCTTCGACAGTTATCGATTTCGACATCTGTCTATATTGACAGCGTCTGAACCCAGTCGCAAGCCGGGGAGTGCATCCGCTCCTGGAGCTCGGCCACCACCAATTCGCGGCCCGCCGGCACGGCGTCCGATCGGCGGCAGGTCAACCGGACGGTGTCGCCGTCCGGCAAGCTCCCCCGGAGACACCGATCCCGCGCCGGCGAGCCTACGCCGCGCGCGACGGTCGGGCCGGCAAGATCCCGGGCGGGGGGACGGGTCGGTAAGCGTGGGGGCGACGACCCGAGCCTGATGGATGCAACGTGAGGGGAGACGACGATGCGACGTGGACAGGTTCGATTCAGTGTGCTGGTCGCCGGTGTGCTGGCGCTGGCGGGCGCCGCCCCGGTACCCGTACAGGCGGCCCAGGCTGCCGATCCGCCATCCGCCTCGACGTTCGTGTTCCCCTTCCAGGACAAGAAGATCGCGACGCCCAAGGCCCGCTGGGGAATCAGCCAAGGCGTGGACGTCGGTACGGTCGGTGGGACCTGTGGCGACCAGGCGGTCGTCGTGTCCACCGACCCGGGCAAGGTCATCCGGGAGGGCATCAACGCCTTCGGACCGGACGCGCCGGTCATTCAGGTGACCTCCGGTCCGCGGGCCGGCCGGTACATCTATTACGGCTACACGAAGGGCGACCTCGTGCCGGTGGGCGCCGAGGTGCAGGCCGGGCAACCGATCACGCACGTCGGTTGCGGTTCGGTCGGCATGTCCAGCACCCCGCGCCTGGAGATCGGGATCAGCCTTCCTGGTGGCCCGACCTGCTGCCCGGGCGTTCGGCAGACCTCGGAGCAGATGTACAACTGGCTGGCCGCCGCGTACTGAGGTCGGAAACCGCACGTCACGTTCGCCCGGCCGGGCCAAGTGTGGGGCTGACGTCGAAAATTCCTCGGCGGTTTCGTCAACACGGCACCTTCGCTCGGGGTGAAGCGCACGGCGCAGTCGTGCGGAAATCATCAATGCTGCCTTGTGCACCCCTTTCGCGCACATCCATATACCCCCACCCATAGTGAATAGCATCCGCGACGCTGGATTTTGTTTTTTTCCGGCGCTTTCCTTTCGCAGGAGATTTCGCCCGACCGGCCGAATCCGGTGGGCTCTGCGAGGGAGGGGTTTGCCGACATGCTTGGTAACACTGGATTGCTCTGCCGCCGGCCTGTGGCGGCGGCGCTGGTCGGAACCGGGGCGTTGGTCGCCGCCCTGATCGGCTCGCCGGCCAACGCGTTCATCCAACCGCCACCGAACGGCTCGTCGCTGACGTACGGGACCGGGACGTTGGCCCTGTGCGTAGGGGCCCAGCAAGGTGCCACCGGCTACACCTACGCCGAGGGAGTCGCGCCGGTAGGCGCGGGGAACCCCGTCGGAATGGATCTCATCCCCAGCCAGCTCACCCAGCTCCTGGCAGGTCCAGGTGGGCTCGACTGCCGCGCCTACCCTGCGGACCCGGGCAGCTACCAGATCACCACCTACAAGTTCCCGCAGGCCCCGTGCCCCAGCTCCGCTACGGGCGCGCCTTTGGACAAGACCCGTCCGAACAACCCGGCCGGGGCGAACACTCCCGCCGGCGAGTGCCTGGCCAAGATCCACCACATCCACATCATCCACATGGCGGGTGCGGTCACTACCGTGAGCGCAACGGGGGTGCCCTCCCTCAACGGCACCCCGTTCGGCAGCGGCACGCCGACAGACGGAGGAACCACCCCGGAGTGCTGGACCGCGGTGACGCCGGCCATCGGCACCGGCGCATGCGGAACGGGTGACGGTCACGACTTCGGCCTGGAATACACCACCGAGCTGTTCAACCCGCCCCTGCCCGAAGACACGGTCATAGATCAACCGACCGTGATCGTCACGGTTCGCGCGGGCGAGACCACCGAGGTGATCACCCACCTTCCCGACCACGAGACCTCTGACTGCTTCTCGAACTTCGGCCCCGACGTCAACGGCAACAACCCGGTGTGCAACTAGTTCGTCCCGGCGCCCCGCCCCACGAATTCTCCACCGACGGAAGGACCTTCAGATGCGCAATTTGATGACCGCCGCGAGCCTGGTCGCTTGTGCCGCGGCCGGCCCGCTCCTCGCCCCGACCGTGGCGCACGCAGCAGCGCCCCTGGCCGACCAGCTGATCCTGTGCGACGGCAATCGCGGGATTCCGCTCCAGGTAACCGTGGAGAACCTCACCTACGACAGCACCGGGCCGGTGCCGTTCACCCTCAAGGGCGGCTGTCAGACGATCGTGGACGGCAACCCGGCGGACGACCCGAACGGCACCCCGATCAGCGCCACCTACCGGCTCGCGTTCGAGCCGGGCACCAAGAACCCGCAGGACATGATCACCATCGTCACCAATTCGTCGCAGACCCGGACTGTGCAGGGCGACGAGACGAATGTCGCGATCAGCTCTCTGGAGGGCGTGCAGGTCACGTTCGCCACTCCCGACTGAGAAGTGGGGCGGGCAAATCTGATGGTACGTCAGTTCGGGGCCGCCGTGGCCGCGACCGGGCGAGCGGCGCGGAAGCAGGCCGCGGTCCGGCACCCCGACCTGATCGTGCTTGACCTGGGGCTGCCCGACCGGAACGGTCTGGACGTCATTCACGGACTACGCGGTTGGACCACCATCGGCGATCCGGGTGCTGTCCGGGCGGTCGGCAGCCGTGACCGGTCCGGCCCGGTCCGGTCGGCCTTGATCGTCGGCGCACTCGACGCCCCCGAGGCGTTCCGTCTCCCGCCCGCACGCACCGTGATCCTCGGATCAGGCATCGAGATCTGACGTACAGTTGACCCTGGAGCGCCGGGAAGCCTGGTCGGCACGTGGTCGAACCATGCCGAGCCGAGGTGCTGATGTCCGCCAACCCGCCCCGTTTGTTCCCCGCGTTGTCGGGGTGGCGGCGGGAGGCGATGCGGACCAACCTCTGGCTGCTCCCCAGCATCGAGACCGCGCTCGCGGTCGCACTGTTCGCGGTGACCTTCTGGCTCGACTGGTCCGCCTACGACGGGCGCATCACGCTGCCCCATTGGCTGAACAACGGCTCGGCCGACGCCGCCCCCACGATCCTCACCGCGATCGCCGCCGCCGTTGTCACCGTGGTCAGCCTGGTGTTCTCGATCACGATCGTGGCCCTGACGCCGGCGTCGAGCCAGTTCGGCCCGCGGATGCTGCGCAACTTCGTCCGGGACCGGACCACCCAGCTCACGCTGGGGACATACGTGGCGACGTTCGTCTACGCGGTGCTGGCACTGGGCTCGATCCAACCCGGTGCGCACGGCGACTTCGTCCCGCACCTGTCGATCACGGTCGCGTTGGGACTGCTCCTGGTCGACGTCGGCGTGCGGATCCTGTTCACCCACCGCATCGCGATGTCGATCCAGCTGCCGAGAGTGATCGCGGGGATCGCCGAGGAGCTGGCCGTGGCGATCGACGTGGAGTTCCGGCCACCGGGTGGGTCCGGTGCGCCGCTGGAGACCGGACTTTCGGCAACCGAGCTGGGGCTGCGGATGGCCGAGTGCGGTGCACCGCTGCCCGCCGCCCGGAGCGGCTATTTGCAGTTCGTCGCCCACGACACGTTGGTCGACCTGGCGACGCGCCACGACGCGGTGATCGCGCTGGCCCACCGCCCGGGTCATTTCGTGGTCGAGGGCCTGCCGTTCGCAACCGTCTGGCCACCGCAGGCCGCCCCGGCGATCGCGGCCGCGGTCGCCCGCGGACAGTTCGCCGGGCCGAACCGGACCCTGACCCAGGACCTGTCGTTCGCGATTGACCAGCTGGTCGAGATCGCGATCCGGGCGCTGTCGCCGGCGGTGAACGACACCTTCACCGCACTTACCTGCATCGACTGGCTCGGTGACGGGCTCGGTCGGATCAGCGCCAAGTGGCAGGCCCCGCAGCCCCGGCGCGACCGGCAGGGCCGGGTTCGAGTCATCCCGGCCGAGACCCGCTACGAGCGGTTCGTCGAGCGCGCCTTCGACAAGATTCGGCAGGCCGGCGTCGGCATGCCCGCCGTGCTCATCCGCCAGCTCGACGCATTGGCGCGGATCGGGGCCAAGGTGCCGCCGGGCCTCGACCGCGGCATTCTGGTCGAGCAGGCCGAGTTGATTCGACGCGCGGCCGAGTTCTCCGTCACCGAACCGGCCGACCTTGCCGACGTCATGCAGCGGTACAAGCTCGCGATGTATGTGCTGAGCGAGTCGGCGGGGGAGCGGCACGGCGCCCCGGACCTGCCGGAGACCTGATCGCTCCTGCGACCTGATTGCTGTACGCGAGTGGCTGCAACGGGATTCCGGTGCTGTCATTCCATACATGGGGGCCGGACACGCACACGGACACGGACACGGGCATGCGTACGGGCCCGAGTCGCCCGGCGATCGCGGCCGGGAGCGTGGCTCGGTGCGCCTGGTCCACCGGGTCACGGGGCTGTTCGGCCGACACTCCCACGACCCGGCGGAATCGGTGGACGCGGCGATGCGCGACGACCGATCCGGTCGACGGGCGATGTGGCTCGGCCTCGGGGTGCTGGCGGCCACCGCGCTCGCGCAGGGTGCCGTGGCCGCCGCGTCGGGGTCGGTCGCACTCCTCGGGGACTGCCTGCACAACCTCGCCGACGCGTTGACAGCGGTGCCCCTGCTGGTCGCGTTCGCGCTGGCGGCGCGGCCGGCCGACGCCCGATTCACCTACGGCTACGGCCGGGCCGAGGACGTGGCCGGGCTGTTCGTGATCGCCATGATCACCCTGTCCTCCGGCCTGGCCGGTTGGCAGGCGGTGCACCGGTTGGCCCATCAACGACCGGTACACCACCTGACGGCGGTGGCCGTGGCCGCGGGCCTGGGGTTCGTCGGCAACGAGGTCGTCGCTCGATATCGGATCCGGGTGGGTCGGCGCATCGGCTCGGCGGCGCTGGTCGCCGACGGGCTGCACGCCCGGACCGACGGCTTCACCAGCCTGGCGGTCCTGCTCGGTGCCGCCGGGTCCGCGGTGGGTTGGCGTTGGGCCGACCCGGTTGTCGGGCTGCTGATCACCGTGGTCATCCTCGGCGCGCTTCGCCAGGCGATCATCGCGGTCGGGGCCCGCCTGCTGGACGCGGTGGACCCAGCGCTGGCGCGAGCGGCCGCGCATGCCGCCGCCGCCGTGCCCGGGGTCGCTGCGGTGCGGGAACTGCGAATCCGGTGGATCGGGCACACGTTGCGCGCGGAGGTCGACGTCGACGTCGACCCCGCGCTGTCCGTCGGCGAGGCCCATCATGTGGCTCATCACGTCGAGCGCCACCTGTTGGCGGCGTTGCCCCGGCTGACGGGCGCGACGATCCACGTCGGCCCGGCCGGGGCGCACGCCCACACGTAGCCCCGCCGAGCCCGATCGGGCCGGGTCGGGCGACGTCAGCAGCCCGTGGTCACCATTGACGCGGCGCCCAGCCGGACCGGTTGGCCCGACGCCGAGACCACCAGCGCCCGATGAGCACGCCCACCCCGATCACCACAATCAGCGCCATCAGGCCGGGCACCCGGAACAGCATCCGGGAGATCATGTGCCAGATCGCCATGTGGATGAGGAACGTGCCGAAGTGGCCCAGGCCGCCGAACCCGTGGTGGCCGTAGCCGATGCCGTGGCCGATCCCCGGGCCGCGCAAAAACCCGGCCTGGTGAATCACTGCGGCGGTTCTCATCGCGACCCCTGCTCCCGTCGCCGGACGACGCGCCCGACGAACCACCACGGTAACCCGCGAAACGCCACAGCGCCCGCAGCTCCGCCGAGTGCAAAGCCGGCGCTCAGCTCTGAATGGAGCGGCTTTCCCTTCGCCCCTCGCTCCGCGGACGGCCCTGGAAAAGCGTCGGGCCTGCCACTCCGCTCGGTTCTCGGGCCGCCGCTCAGCCGGACGCGGCCTCGAGCGTGGCGACCCGAGCGGTGAGGTCGGCGATGATCTCAGCCATCTCCGTGGTCACCGCCGCGACCACGGCGAGCACCACGGCCGACACCTCTACCAATTCTTCTTCGGTTGCCTTGCGGTGGCCGCGGTGCAGGGCGTCGTGCAAGCGAGTGCGAATGTGTTCGGTAGTCATGGGCGATCACCCTATTGATGTTCGGCGAACGATCATCCGGCGCAGCTCTCAGCCGGAGTATGCCCCGGCCGCGGCCACCACGGCAGCGGGGCCCCTGGACCTACGGGGTGACACCCCCAAACACACGAAACGCCGCCGGAACACGCCGCCGGAACACGGCCAAGAGGTGTCACCCCGACAGGTTGTGCGTTCAGCGGCCCGGCTCAGGGTTGGAACCGGTAGCCCATCCCGGGTTCGGTCAGCAGGTGCACCGGTCGAGATGGATCGCGCTCCAACTTGCGGCGCAGTTGGGCCAGGTACTGCCGCAGGTAGTGCGACTCGTTGCCGACATGCGGGCCCCACACTTCGGTCAGCAACTGCCGCTGGGTGACCAGCTTGCCCGCGTTGCGCACCAGCAGTTCGAGCAGGTGCCACTCGGTCGGGGTGAGCCGGACGTCGCCGGAGACGGTCTTGGCGGCCAGGTCGATCACGTGGTCGCCGATCGTCGCGGTGGCCGACCCGTCGTCGGTGCTGTTGACCCGCCGGGTGACCGCGCGGATCCGGGCCAGCAGTTCGTCGATCTCGAAGGGCTTGGTCACGTAGTCGTCGGCGCCCGCGTCCAGGGCCTTGATCTTGTCCCCGCTCCCGCTGCGGCCGGACAGGACCACGATGGGGACGTTTGTCCAACCCCGCAGCGCGTGGATGACCTGCACCCCGTCGAGATCCGGCAGACCGAGGTCGAGCACGACGACATCGGGGTGCATTGCCGCGACCGCGCGCAACGCCGTCGCGCCGTCGGAGGCGGTGGTCACCTCGTACTCGCGGACCGCGAGGTTGATCCGCATCGCGCGCAGGATCTGCGGCTCGTCGTCGACGACCAGAACTCGGGTCATCGGTCGAGGGTCCCAGGTCGACCGGTGACCCTGGTCGGCACCTCGCCGCAGTCAGTCACCGGGTCACCGCACCGAATGTGGTTGGGGCGAACGATCGGGATCGGCGGGCGCGCACGGCAGGTCGACGAACATCGTCTGGCCGCCACCCGGGGTGGGCGCGGCCTCCAGGCGTCCCCCGCAGGCCTCGACCAGACCCCGGGCAACGGCCAGGCCGAGCCCCAGCCCGGCCCCGGCATGCCGGTCGTCGAGCTGGGCGAACGGTTCGAACGTGAGGTCGGGTCGCGGCTGTGCCGGCCCGCCGCCGTGGTCGATCACCCGGATCACCACCCGTTCGCCGGACCGGGCCGCCGTGAGCCGCGGCCGGGTGGCCGAGGCCGAGTGACGCACCGCGTTGTCCACCAGGTTGCGCAACGCGCGGGCGAGCAAGGTGGGATCGGTGAGCACCAACGGGATGTCCTCCGGCAGGTCGACCTCGATCGCCTGCCGGGTAAGGCCGTCGGGGAACTGCCCGGCCAGTTCGGGCAGCGCCGCGGGCCGCAGGAACGGGTGCAGGGCCCCGGCGTGGATGCGGCTCATGTCGAGCAGGTTCGCAATCTGCGCATTCAAGCGGTCGGCGCACTCCTCGATCGTGGCGAGCAACTCGTCCTGGTCGTCGACAGACCAGGCCACGTCGGTCTGGCGTAGCGAGGACACCGCGGCCTTGATCGGCGTCAACGGCGTGCGCAAGGTGTGGCCCACCGCCTCCAGCAGGGCGGCCCGGGCCCGGTTCGCGGCGGCGACGGTCTCTGCCGCCGCGGCGGCGTCGTTGTGCCGGCGGCGGTGCAACGCGGCGCTCGCCTGGTAGGCGAATCCCTCGAGCAGCCCGGACGGGATCCGATCGATCGGGCCGAACACCCGCAGCGCGAACGGCGGTTCGGCCGGCCGCAGCAGCGTCGGCGTCTGGCCCGGGTGCGGATCGCCGGCGACCCGCACCCATCGGTCGTCGCGCAACTCCACGAGTTCGGCGGCGACGCCGAGGCTGCGCCCCAGGTGGCCGAGGATCGCGTCGGGGTCGTCGCCGGTGGACAGCACGGTCCGGGCCAGCTCCAGCAACGCCGCGGCCTCGACCGTCCGGACGCGGGCCAGGCCGATCTTGTGGGCGGTTGTCCCGGCGACTGCGGCCAGTGCGGCGACCAGGACCAGCGCGAGAGCGGCGGGCAACGTGCCGGCCGACTTGAGATCCGGGTACGGCGGCCGCGAGAACCCGGCCACGGTGGTCCACCCGATACCGGCGATTACGACGCCGGCGCCCGGCCCGGTCAGGAACGTGACCGGCGCCACGATGGCGGCGGCCGCGACCGTCGGCACCACCAGCCCTGGCCGTCCGTGCCCGGCGACCAGGCACCAGTCCACGACCAGCAGCGCCGCGAATCCGACCGACAGTGCGACGGCGGCCGGAACCGGCGCGCGCAAGCTGCGCTTTGTACCCATGACCCTGCCAGTGCAACTCGCGGCGGCGCCCGCGCAGGCGGTCTTGAGATTTCCTTGAGGGCCGCTGCGCTGATCCCGAGATCGCATTGAGGGCCGGCCGTCCGCGCGTGCTTATGGTGGCTCGTCGTGGCCCAATCAGTGCGCTCGACGCCGAGCGCCGCCCGGGCCGGGGTGGTCAAGCGCCTGTTGGTCGGCAGTCCGCTGCGCAGCCAGCAGTTGTCCGAGACGCTGCTGCCCAAGTGGCTCGCGCTGCCGGTGTTCTCCTCCGACCCGATCTCCTCGGTTGCCTACGCCACCGAGGAAATCGTGCTGGTGCTCGGCGCCGGGGGCCTCGCCGCGATGGGCTACGCCTGGTGGGTGGCCGCGGTGGTCGCGCTGCTGCTGGTCATCGTGGTCGCCTCCTACCGGCAGACCTGCTACGCGTATCCGAACGGCGGCGGCGCCTTCGCCGTCAGCCTGGAGAACCTCGGCGAGAACGCGGCGCTGACCGCTGCGGCGGCGTTGCTGGTCGACTATGTGATGACGGTGGCGGTCTCGATCGTGTCCGGGGTCGTCGCGATCACCAGCGCGTTCCCGTCGCTGTCCGACCATGCGGTGGGCATGTCGGTCGGGTTCACCGTGCTGCTGGTGCTGGCCAACCTGCGCGGGGTGCGCGAGTCCGGTCGGGCGTTCGCGGTGCCCACCTACCTGTTCATCGTGCTGACCTTCGTGATGTTCGCGGTCGCGGCGGCACGGGGAATGCTGGGCGACCTGCCGCAAGCGTCCACCGCGGGACAGCAGCTCGTGCGCACCGAGCACATCGGTGGGGTGTTCACCCTTCTGTTGACGCTGAAGGCCTTCGCGTCGGGTTGCACGACGTTGACCGGGGTCGAGGCGATCAGCAACGGGGTGCCGGCGTTCCGCAAGCCCAAGTCGCGCAACGCCGCGCTGACGCTGATGGCGATGGGTGCGCTCGCGGTCTCGATGTTCCTCGGGATCACCGCCTTGGCCCTGCATCTGAACGCCCGGACCCGGCCCGACGGCAACCCGTCGGTGATCTCGCAACTGGCCGCGGCCACGTTCGGCCCGCACAACGTGGTGTTCTACCTGTACCAGGCAGCCACCGCCGGGATCCTGGTGCTGGCCGCCAACACCGCGTTCAACGGCTTCCCGATGCTGTCCTCGATCCTGGCCCAGGCGCGCTTCCTGCCCCGACAGCTGCGGCACCGCGGCGACAAACTCGTCTACAGCAACGGGATCATCCTGCTCGGGGCGTTCGCGGCCGCGTTGATCATCGGCTTCGACGCCGACATCGACAAGCTGATCCAGCTCTACATCATCGGGGTGTTCACCAGCTTCACGCTCAGCCAGGGCGGGATGGTGCGGCACTGGAACCGCCTGCTGGTCGGTGCCGACGCGGCGCGGCGGTCGCGCATCCGGGCGTCGCGCGCGGTCAACGGGATAGGCGCGGTGGCGACCGCGACCGTCCTGGTGATCGTGCTCTACACGAAGGTCGCGCACGGCGCCTGGCTGGCGATCCTGGCGATGGTCACGCTGTTCGCGTTGATGAAGTCCATCAGTCGGCACTACGCCGACGTCAGCGCCGAACTGGCCCTGGCCGACGGGGAAAATCTGCTGCTGCCCTCGCACACCCGCGCGGTGGTGCTGGTCTCCCAGCTGCACAAACCGACCATGCGCGCGTTGGCCCAGGCCCGCGCCACTCGCCCGACCACGCTGGTCGCGTTGACCGTCAACATGGACACCGAGGGAACGCAGCGGCTTTCGGCCGAGTGGGAGCGCGTGGGCCTGGACATCCCCCTGGTCGTGCTGGACTCGCCGTATCGGGAGATCGTCCGACCGGTGATGGAGTATCTGCGGGGGCTGCACCGGGCCGGCCCGCGGGACGTGATCACGGTGTTCATCCCGGAGTACGTGGTCGGTCGGTGGTGGGAACAGCTGCTGCACAACCAGAGTGCGCTGCGGCTGAAGGCGCGGCTGCTGTTCGAACCCGGCGTGCTGGTCACCAGCGTCCCCTATCAACTGCGGTCGTCGGCGATGGCGCGGGAACCGGTGGACCAAGGGCGTATCGGCTGAGAGCCGCTACCTCCGGATTACCTCCGAGTTAAAAATCCCCCGAAAATACCCCCACCCTGGGGCAGCGCCAGCAATTATGTCGATAACGCTCGGAAATACGAGCGTCATCCGCTTGTGCGCTTTGCGGGTGCGAGATACCCCGTTCACCGGACGTTACGCGGCTGTTCTGTCGCCCATTGTGCGTCCGGTGCGGACGATTCAACATCGATGTGACATCCGCCGGCGAGCGGGGCACCCAAAGCCCCGATCGGTCGACGGGATGCCCTCCGACACCCGACCCAGTCAGGGGGAACCGATGACATCGACGATCGAACCGAACTCCACCGAGTCTGTACCGGGCGGGGTTTCCCGCCGCAGTTTGCTGGGCTGGGTGGTCGCCGCGCCGACGCTGGTCGTGGCGGCCCGTCTGGGCCTGGACGGGGCAATGGCACCGCGTGCCGCCGCCGCGACGGCAACCCCGATTCGAAGTGCGCCGCAGTTCTACGACGAGTACGACCTGTCCGACCTCCTGCGCGACTCCGACCGGCTCACCGACCACCTGATCACGATCACGATGAACACCGACGGGACGGCAGCGTTCGCGCTGCCGCGCGCCGAGGTCGGCCAGGGCATCACGACCTCGTTCCCGATGATCATCGCCGACGAGCTGGACCTGCCGTTGGACAAGGTCCGGCTCACCCTGTCGGACGCCAACCCCGCGCTGTTCTACAACCAGCTCACGGGTGGTTCGAGCTCGACGTTCACGCTGTGGGACCCGGTCCGCAACGCCGCCGGCCTGGCGCGCGAGCAGCTGAAGGGCGCCGCCGCCAAGCAGTGGAACACCTCCGTCGAACAGGTCTGGACCCGCGACGGCGTGGTCCACGGCCCGGGCGGCAAGAGCCTCGGGTACGGCGAGCTGGCCACCGCGGCTGCCTCGGCGACCACCCGCAAGGTCGAGGTGCGGCTGAAGTCCGCGTCGGACTACAACGTGATCGGCCGGCCGCAAGGCCGACTCGACGCGCGCGAAGCCGTGACCGGCACGAAGGTCTACACGATGGACCTCAAGGTCCCCAATGCCCTGCCGACCATGGTCGCCCGGCCGCCGACACTGAAGGGCACGGTGCGCGCGGTCCGGAACCTCGACGCGGTCAAGGCGATGCCGGGCGTGACCCACGTCGCCCCGATCAGCACGGGCGTGGCGGTGCGGGCGCGCACCTTCGGCCAGTGCATCGACGCGGTGCGAGCCCTGCAGGTGGATTGGGGTCCGGGCACCGTCGACGGGTACGACAACGCGAAGGTGCGCAAGGAGCTGATGGCGGCCGAACTCCCCATCCCGCCGGCACCACCGGGTGTGGACACCATCCAGAAGACCTTCACGTTCAACTTCCGCAGCAGCTCACCGTTGGAGAGCAACTGCGCCGTGGCCGACGTTCGTGCCGACTCGGCGGAGATCTGGTCGTCGTTGAAGATGCCGATCGTCTTCCAGCAGACCGCGGCCAAGATGCTGAAACTGCCGCAGGAGAAGGTCACCGTCCACGTGATGAACGGCGGTGGTTCGTTCGGTCGGCACCTGTTCCCGGACGCGGCGCTGGAGGCCGTGGAGGCGTCCAAGGCGTTCGGCGTCCCGGTCCGGCTGATGTGGCACCGGACCGACGACTTCCGACACGGCCGCACGCATCCGATGGCGACCTCCACCGTGCGGGTGTCGATGAGCGGCGGTTCGGTGACGGCCTACGACCAACGGCACACCTCGGTGGCCACCGACTTCACCCACGGCCTGGGCGAGATGTATTCGGCGTGGGCGGCAACCTCGCAGCGGCCCTGGTCGAACCTGACGGTGTCCGAGGGCATCTTCACGCTGACCACCAGTTGTCCGTACAACTTCGGTGAGCTGTCGCAGTTCCTCAACGAGATCCACGCCTGGGACGACTTCGCCACCGGCAGCGTGCGAAACGTCTACTCCCCGGACACCGCGACCGCACGCGAGCTGATGGTCGATGCAACCGCGGCCCGGATGAATCTCGACGCGGTCGAGTTCCGTAAGCAGTTCGTCCGCGACGACCGTCTGCGGGGCGTTCTGGTCAAGTGCGCCGAGGTCGGCAACTGGGGCCGCAAGATGCCCGCCGGCACCGCGCAGGGCCTGGCCCTGCACAACGAGTACAAGTCGCGGATCGCATGCCTGATGGAGATCGACACCAGGGCGCCGACCGCGAACCGCAAGGTCCGCGACGGCTTCACCGGCCCGCGCATCACCAAGGTCGTCTACGTCGTCGACGTCGGCCTGCCGATCAACCCCAAGGGGATCGAGGCCCAGTTGCTCGGCGGCGCGCAGGACGGCATCGCCCAGGCGCTCACCTCCAGCCTGCACTTCCAGAACGGGTTGCCGCTGGAGGGTTCCTGGGACAACTACTGGTACACCCGGCAGTGGAACACGCCACCGGAATTTCAAGTGGTCGTCATGCCGCCGACCACCGGTGTGCCGGGTGGGTGCGGCGAACTCGGCTGTGGTGTCGCCCAGGCCGCGGCGGCATGTGCGTACGGCCGGGCGACCGGTATTACGCCGACCGAGTTCCCGATCAACTTCAACCAGCCGTTGGGCTTCGATCCGTTGCCCGTCACCCCGTCGATCCCGCAGAGCCGGACCGACGGCCTGCACAACGCGCGCTGAGGAGGCGACCGTGTCGAAGCATTCGTTTGTCCTCAACGGCGAGAAGGTGACCGTCGAGATCGAGGACGACGTCCGCCTGCTGTGGGTGTTGCGCGACGTTCTCGGGGTCACCGGCCCCAAGTACGGCTGCGGTCTGGAGGTCTGCCGCGCCTGCACCTCGCACATCAACGGCAAGGCCTTCCAGCCGTGCTCGGTCCGGGTCGGGGACCTCAAGCCGGGCGACCACGTCACCACGATCGAGGGTCTGCCCAAGACCGTGGGCAAGGACCTGCACCCGATGCAGGAGGCGTGGATCAACCGGGACGTGGCTCAGTGCGGCTACTGCCAGCCGGGTCAGATCATGGCCGCGGTGGCGCTGGTGAAGGAGGCCAAGGCCAAGGGCCGCAAGATCACCGACGCGGACCTGGACGAGATCCGCAACATCTGCCGATGCGGGACCTACTTCCGCATCCGGGAGGCGATTCACGAGGGCGCCGGGCAAATGTGAGCGACTGCGACGAGCGAGGGACGAGCGAGGAGCACGAGCGAACACAGGTGCTGTGACGGAGCGTTCCGGCATCCGGACGAACGTCCGTATGCCGGACACCCCTTGATAATCTGCCGGGAGGTCCGGCCCGCCTGCGCCGCCAGAACTCCTACCGCGAGGGCAACTGACGCACCGTCAGAGGATATCGGCCCCGTACATCTCGCCCAACGGGTCGGCCAGCAGCTCGAGCCGGACCCCGTCGGGGTCGCGGAAGTACAGCGAGACCTCGCTGTGCACCACGTGCTCCACGCCGGCCGCCGCCAGTCGTTCCCTGGCCGCCTCCCACCTGCGCGGGCTGATCGAGATCGCCACGTGGTGCAACCCGCCGAGGACCTCGGCGTAGGGGCCGAGGTCCAGCCCGGGGAAGTCGAAGAACGCCAGCAAGTTGCTGTTGCCCAGGTCGAAGAAGAAGTGTGTCGATCCCGCGTAGTCGCGGTTCTCCATCACCTCGACCAAGGGGAAGCCCAACAGGCCGTCGTAGAAGCGAATCGTCCGCTCCACGTCGGAGGACAGCAGGGCCAGGTGGTGGATGCCACGTGCATTGCTCGGTGGCCGGTCGGATGCGGACTTCAGGTACCCGTCCGCGATCTCGGCCCGCCGTGCGGCCAGTGCCTCCAGGTCGATCGAGCTCATTGGCGGCTCCTACGGATCAGATCCGGAATATCGAGTTCAGGAAGCGATCGGCCTTCCCCAGGTCACCGTACGCGCATCCACCGCCGATACGACCTCGGCCTGGGTGTGCTCGCGGCTTGTCGCGGTTCGCGCCGCCGAACTGCTCCGCGCCGGTAGTGGATCTCCCAGGTCGGTCCCCGCAGCCGACTGCCGGGCGACGTAAGCTCGGAACCGGTCACGGGAGCAGCCCGGGACGCAGTGCTCTAGTAGGAGTGGCAGTGGTCATGTCGGACGTTGAGACCATCGACGCGGCACATTCGCGGCTGGAGGCCCAGGCGGATCAGACCCTGGCGGCGATCCGCACCTTGAGCGGCAAGTTGCAGGGGGCCGCAGCCGGCGGCGACACCTTGGCCCGGGAGTGGAACCTGGACCTGCGCGAGATCGCGCTGGCCATCCAGGCTGAGCAGCAGCAGGTCAGCACGCTCGTGCAGGCACTGCACGACTTCGTGGTCAACAACGCCCACCAGCCGATCGCGGCGGCGCCGTACCAGCAGCAGCCCTACCAGCAGCCGCCGCAGTACCAGCAACCGCAGTACCAGCAGCCGCAGTACCAGCAACCGCAGTACCAGCAGGGCGGTGGCGGGGGCGGTCTGCTGCACCGGTTCATGGGCAGCAGCTTCGGTAACGCGATGGCGAGCGGTGCCGGGATGGGCATCGGGTTCGGCATCGGGGAAAGCATCATCGACGACATCTTCTGAAGCGCCGACGCGAGGGGCGAGGCGAACCCGCTCCATTTGGACTGACCGTCAGTCCTGCAATGCGGCCCGGCTGCTGACGCTGCGTCAGTAGCCGGGCCGTCGCGTAGGCGGGGTGGGCTCGGGCAGCTCTCGGGGCCGGGCAGGTTGGGACGCCTCGAACGGCAATGTCCGACTTTCCGTATCCGGCAGGCAAACCGGGTCAGATGCGGCAGGTCGAGCGTTCACAGTTCATAGGGGTCGCGACGGCGAGGAGATTTCTCTGATGCAGTGCTTCGTGCGGGTCATGGCCGGCTGCGCCGCGCTCGCGACACTGCTGACCGGCGCGCTCGCCCTGCCCGGGGGTACGGCGCGCGCCTCGCAACCCGTGCCGCCGGCCGCGGACGGCGCCCTGCCCGTCACGTTGGGGCCCAACCTGACATTCCAACTCTCGCCGCAGTTGGCCGCGATGCTCGGGACCACGACGATCGACCTCGGGCGGTTGACCGACCTGCGCAGGTCGGCACACCCGGAGCTGGCCGGGGAGAGGACCCCACCCGTCGGCACCACCTCGCTGTGGCCGGCCATCGACATGGTTCGGGGGGTGCGGCCCGGGATCTACCTGAAGCCGTACACCTTGCGTGCCGTTGGCAAGAAGGTCGAGGTCTGGGTCGCCTCCGGCTGCGACGCAGTCGCCTGCGGGACCCACTTCCCTGCCGGTGACTGTCGCGAGAAGGACGTGCCGGGCAGTACGGACGTCACCGAGGCCGAGCTCAAGTCGTTGATCCAGCAGTTCGACGACAACATGTATCCGAAGGAGACCGCGGCGTTCTCCATGCCCCCGGACCGCGACGGAACCTCGACCCTGCCCGGAGTGGGCGGCATCGGGGTCGACTTCGCCGGCGACGGCGAGCACACGGTGACGTTGGTCGACAACGTGCGCGACGCGAATTTCTACGAGTTCCCGAAGAACCAGTCCTACGTCGCCGGGTTCTTCGCCCCGTTGTTCAACCAGCTGACCGACCGCAACGTGATGACGATCGACGCCTACGACTGGGCGCACCGCACCGGCGCGAACCCGCCGAACGACCCGTCGACCGACCTGTGCCGGTCCCGACCGGCGCATCCGTTCCTGTACGAGTCGACCTTCGGCCACGAGTGGCAGCACCTGCTGGAGTCCTACCAGGACCCCAGCGAGGCGACCTGGGTCAACGAGGGCCTGTCGATGTTCGCCGAGGCGCTGGACGGCTACACCGACACTCGCCGGAACGTCGCTCGACCCGGGGCACAGCCGCAGCTGCTGTGCTTCCAGGGCTGGGGTATCGAGAAGGGCCCGGCGAACCCGAACCCGCACCCGTGCGGCGGGCCGCAGAACTCGTTGACCATGTGGGGCGACGAGGGCCAGGGCTCGGAGATCCTCGCCGACTACGGCAACGCCTGGTCGTTCATGCTCTACTGCTTCGACCGTTTCGGCCTGGGGTTCATGAGCGGCTTGCACCGCGACGGCAACGACCAGGGCCTCGACGGGGTGCAGGCGGAGCTGGACAAGTACGCCCCCGGCCTGAAGGTCGAGACGCTGCTGCACCAGTACCAGCTGATGAACCTGGTTGATCATTACGCCAAGCACGGGAAGGTGACCGGGATCGACCGGTCGCTGGTCACGGCCAAGGATCTGGACGCGACGCTGAACCTGGACAACTCGGGTGCGTACGACCTGCCGGGTGCGGCGCCCAACGGGGCGGATTACGTCCGGCTGCGCGACGGCTCACAGATGCTGAGCGGCAGGCAGGTGCGGTCGGTCGTGTTCAGCGGGGACAAGACGGTGATCCCGCCCGCATCCGACGCCGGCGACCCCACCGCGGCATTGGGCGGTGACACCGGCGGAGCCGGCGGGGTTGCCGGGTGGTACGTGAGCCTGGTCGGCATCGACCCCGGGAACTCCGGCCGGGTGCTCATCCGGTCGCACGCCGGATTCGACTGGACACCGGACGCGCGGACGTTGGCGCAGTTCCGGGACTACCCACAGGTCATTGCCGTCGTGGCCCACGACGACCCCACGGACGGCGACTCGAGCACCGAGGCGTATGCGCACTACACCCTCAAGGTGAACGGTAATTCCCAGCCGGGCGGCTGATAAGCCGATCTACGTTCCGTAGTCACTCAATTACGTCGCGCCGATATTCAATTGGATGGTTGGCACAACTGGGAATTGAGTGACTGTTCGGACGCGAGGTTTTTGATCTCCGAGGGTGACGCCGGATAGCGCGCGGCGCGGAGAGTTGATCTTGCCGGGGGGCACACCCTGATACCTGGAGGATTCGTGCCAAGCATCAAGCGAACCGCCGCCGCCGTCTTCGCCGCCGCAGCCATTGCCGGCTTCGGTGCGTCGCCGGCAAGTGCGGTGGGCGTGCAGTCGGCACCCATGGCAGCGCCGGCACTCGCCCCGACCTGTGGCGGTGGCTGCGGTCACCACCATCATCACCACCACCACTGCTGGGAATCCTGGCGTTGCGACGCCTACGGCGGATACGACCCTTACTGGGGCGGCGGTGACTGTGGGTGCGGTGACGGGTACGACCCGTACTGGGGCTACGCCTACGACGCCGGCTGGTGGGGCGGCTACGGGGGGCTCGGCGAGTTCGGTGGATTCGGCGGACACCACGGCTGGGGCTGGTAATTCGGGACGCTGAACGTGTCGATGGGGCGGGAGCGTCTTTGGGCCCGCCCCATCGGTAGCTGTCCGAGTACGCACCCCGTCGGCCTGTCGAAACCGGACCGAGCGAGTGGGCGGCGCAGCCGCCCGCGACGCGACGTGGAGCGTCGCAACGTCGCGACCGACGATCCGTTCGCGCTTTTTGCGAACACACCCCGCCGGAATCGGTCCGGAGTCGGGTGGATCAGCTCGCGCGGCTCTGCTGCGGTATGGGACCCGACACCAGGGTGCCCTGCATCAGCGACATGACCTCGCTCTCGCGGAACCGTCGGTGGCCGCCGAGAGTACGGATCGAGGTCAGCTTGCCGGCGTTGGCCCAGCGGGTCACGGTTTTCACGTCGACCCGGAAAACGGCAGCCACCTCGGCCGGAGTCATGAGGCGGGTGTCGAGCGATTCATTGGTCATTGTCGTCATACCGGTTGGACGATTCAGGTTCCGTTCCGGTTCCGCACACTGCGCCCGTATTGTTCGGCACCTGTATCCCGCCAATCAGCGCGAGTGGATCAACGAGGGCGTGGATACCTCGTCGATGACGGAATCCGGAGCGGCGCTCGGCCGCGGCAGACGGGCGGTGGCTGCCGGTGTCTCCTCGGCGGCCTCGGCGGCCGCAGCGCCGTCGACCTCGCCGAGCAGCCGGGCCAGGTCCGCGCGCAGCGAATCGATCAGTGGCCGCGTCGCCGACCCACTGCGCACCAGGAAATACCCGGCCCCCAACATCCAGCGGCTCAGCTGCTCGGCCAACTGGTCCGCCTCGCTGAACTGAGCCTCCACGCAGGCGAGCACCGCCGCGACGGGCGGCGCCGTCAGGTCCGGCGCGCTGTCGGGCCGGCGTTCCTCCGCGGCGGCCAGCAGCCCGCCGAAGTGCCCGGCCTCGCTGAACCGGTCGCGATACGCACCCAGGTCGTGCCCGACGACCTCGTTGACCGCCAGAATCACCGAGTCGGCCAAGGCCGCCGCCGCCAGCAGCGTGTCGCGAGCGGCGTGCTGCTTCAACTCGGTCACCGCGGTGACGATCTCGGCGGCATCCTGGCGGTGCTCCCGCAACCGCGGCCCGGCCAGGCGCCGCGCACCCAGGGCGGGGGGCTCGATCGAAAGGTCGTGATCGTCGCGGCGAGCGTTGACAAGCAGCATGAGGTCTCCCCGATGGTCGCCGCGGGTTGGTGACCGGGCACCGCGACAGGCGGGTGCCCGGCACGATGAATGGCTGTCCGGACCCCGGCGATGCCGTGCCCGTACTTGTCGGGCCGGACAAGTGTCGTTCGTACCCAGCGGTGCCGACGTTCATTCCCGCTTGGATCCACCCATTCGGATCAAGCATCCGGGTCAAGACCGCCGAGCGCCGCGAACCGTCCTGAGGTTCAGGGGTTCAGGGGGATCAGGGGCTGAAGTCGAACCCGCCGGGCTTGGCGGCACGGTCGGCCAGCAGGCCGGCCAGTGTGGAGATCGCGATCTCGGCCGGCGAGCGGGAGCCGATGTTCAGCCCGATGGGTCGATGCACCCGAGCGACCTCCTCGGGCGGCACGCCTAGCTCGGCCAGCAGGTGGACGTGCGGACCCACCAGGCGCGGGTTGCCCACCACGCCGACCCAGCGGGACGGCACCTTGAGGGCGTCCCGCAGGACGGTGCCCAGGTCGTGGCGGTGGTGATCGGTGACCACGACATCGGTGCCGTTGTCGGTCCGCGTCGCGGCGACGTCCTCGACCAGGTCCGGCGCCCAACTGCGCGCCCGGGCGGCCATCCCCGGATCCGGCTCGACCACCGTCACGCGGTAGTCGCACGCGGCCGCGAACGCGGCGAGGTACTGGCCGGTCTGGCCGGCGTAGACCACCACCATGCTGCGCGGCGGCGGTGGGGTCTCGTCCTCGGCGCCGTGGGCGACCAGGCACGCGTCGGGGATGATCTCGGTGGGGGTCACGTCGATGGCCATGGGTCCACTCTGCCTCAGCGGGTGGCCGGGCCGCGAGAGCTGTGCCGGGATCCAGCCGACCCCTCGGGCGGTGCCGTGGGCCGGGCGAGGCTCAGGCGCCCGCGGTGCCTCCGGTGTCGGCCGGCAGGTCGTAGCGCAGCACGTGGACCGCAGCGTCGAGCACGGACTCGCTCAGTTCCACGGGGCGGCGCTCGGCGCGGGCCAGTCGGCGCACGACCAGCACCGGGGATCCGGCCGGCAGTCCCATCTGGTCGGCCTCCTGGCGGGAGGCCGGGCGAGCTCGGACCTCCTCCCTGAAGCCGGTGGGTTGTTCGCCGAGTTCGGCCGGCACCGCGTAGAGCCCGCCGGGCCCCGGGTCGGGCCTGGTCGCCCGAGTTCCGTCGACCAGTGCATCCGGCAGCCACGAGGTGGACAGGACCACCGCACGCCCGTCGACGAGGGTGCGCCGCGATCGGGTCCACACCGGGGCCCCGACCGACAGCTCCAGGGCCCCGGCCACCGCCTCGGTGGCGGATTCCAGTCGCAGGCCGAATTCCTCGACCCGCACGTCGCCGGCCTGGGCCGCCTCGCGCCACATCGACTCACCACGCAGCCAGGGCATGGTTGCCGGCCGGCCCAGCTCGTCGCGCACGATCGGGCGCAGGTCGCTGACGTAGACGCCGGAGCCCCGGCGGGCCACGGCCAACCCCTCGCGCTGGAGTTCGGCCAGCGCCTGCCGCACCGTCATCCGGGCAACCTGGTACCGGGCCATCAGGTCGTTCTCCCCCGGCAGCGGCCGCCCGGGCTCGTACTCCCCGCTACGTATGCCGCTGCGCAGGTCGTCGGCGATCCGCCGGTACTTGAGCGGTTTGCGACCGCCGCCAGTGGCGCCGTCCGGCCGTTCGGACTCTCCGTCCTGCACGGCCAAAAGGGTACGAGTGGGGACATTCCAGGCAAAGCGGACGCAGAAGTACCTGAACGCCCCTTGACACTTGCATGGGAAGTTTTTCTAATCCCTCTAGAGAAGCCGTGCACTTCCGGACACCTGGGAGCCTTCGTGAGACGGGTCGGGCGAGTCGCTGACGCGGGCGGTGGGTCGTCGCCCGCCTCGCTGCGTTCGGCTCTGGGGCCCGAGATTGCGCGTCAACCGAACCGCGCCGCCGTCCCGGCGGAGTCGGAGCTGTGGTGCGAACCGCTCATCCCGGCCGAGGTCGACGACCTGCTCGACGACCGCCCGCGGAATCGGCGTGAGGAGTTCGGCGGCCGGTGGGGCGTCGGTCTGCTGCGTCGGTTCAGCCCGGTGGACGTGCTGCTGGCCGCGTCGGTGGTGGTGCTGCTCGCGGCGATGGTCGTGGTCGCCATCGCCCTGACCAATCACGTCTGACGCCCGGCGGCGCGCAGTTCCGTCGCCACTGCGGCAGGATGTGCGGGTGCTCCGCAGTAGCGTCGGTCGGCGCGGTAATTACGGGGTGGACACCCCGGTGGTCCCCGGGGTGCAGGCGGCCGTGGCGTTGATGATGTTCAACATGGGCTTCGATCGGGTCGGGGCCAGGCACGACCCGCAGGGCTGGTGGCTGATCGGCTCCGGGTCGGTCCTGATGGTGATAGCGCTCACCTACCTGCACGCCTCCCGGCGCGGGAAGTTCCGGGTGTGGTCCCGGGCGCTCGGCGAGCTGAACCTGGTGGGTACGGAACGGGCGTTGGACCTGGGTTGCGGGCGAGGCGCCGTGACGACCCTGGTCGCGGCGCGGCTCCCGCGTGGTTCGGTGCTGGGCATCGACAGCTGGCGGTCCCGCAGTCGGCTGACGAGCAACCGGGGTGGCACCGAGGACCAGATAGCCCGCCACAACGCGGAACTCGAGGGCGTGGCCAAACAGGTCGAGTACAAGCAGGGCGACATCACCGACCTGGGCATCCCCGGGAACCAGTTCGATCTGGTGGTGTCCGGGCTGGGGATCAGCGCGGTGCACACCGCCGAGGGTCGGCGCGCTGCCGTCGACCAGGCCGTGCGGGTCGCCTGCCCGGGAGGCCGGTTGCTGATCGCCGACATCCGGTACACCAAGGAGTACGCGGCGCGGCTGGCCGAACTCGGCTGCGAGCAGGTCGAGAGCCGCTCATTGGGCTGGGAGACCTGGTACGGCGGGCCGTGGCTGTCGACGATCCTGGTCAGCGCCCGTAAGTCGCGGGCCTGAGCGATCTACACCGATCTACATCTGGACCGGTCTACAGAGTCGACAGGACGAACTGGCACGAAGAGACGTCGACGTTGATCGGGCTCTCCTCGACCTCCAGGCGTGAGATCACGCCGTCCTCGATCACCGCGGCGTAGCGCAACGAACGCTTTCCCAGCCCGAAGCCGGAGCCGTCGAAGGCCAGGCCCATCGCGTCGGCGAACGTGCCGTTGCCGTCGGCCAGCATCGTGATCTTGCCCTTGGCACCGTGCGCGTCGGCCCAGGCGTCGAGCACCCATGCGTCGTTGATGGCCACACAGACGATCGCGTCGACGCCCTTGCCGGCCAGGGAGTCGGCGCCGTTGACGAAGCTCGGCAGGTGCGCCCCGCTGCACGCCGGGGTGAACGCGCCGGGGACCCCGAACAGCACCACTTTGCCGGAACCCAGCACCTCGCCGGTGCTGACCGAGGTGGGCATGCCGTCGGCACCGAGGACCTTGACCTCGACATCGGGGATCTTGTCGCCAACCGCAACCGTCATGCTGCTCTCCCGATGCCTTGGTGAACCGGTTTTTCGCTCTCGCGGCGACCCTAACCCTGTTGTCGGAGGTGCTGTCCAGCGGCTGTCGTCCGCGCGAGTGCCGCCCGCGCCAGGGCGCCGGCCTGGCTGCCGTAGCCGCCGCCGAACAGCGCGGCGTGGACGACCACCGGGTGCAACTGGTGCAGGGCGACCCGGGTACGCCAGCCGTCAGCCAGCGGGTACACCGCGTCGTAGGCGGCCAGGATGCGGTCCAGGTGGGGTGTGCCGAACAGCGCGAGCATCGCCAGGTCGGTCTCCCGGTGCCCGCCGTGGACGGCGGGGTCGATCAGGTGGACCGGCCCGGACGCCGCCCACAGCACGTTGCCGGACCACAGGTCGCCGTGCAGCAACGCGGGTGGCTCCGGCGTCCCGGCGAGCTCGGGCAGCACCGCCAGCACCCACTGGACGCTCGCTGCGTCCGCCACCGAGATCCGGCCGCGCTCGACCGCGGCCCGCAACGCGGGACCGACCCGCTGTTCGGCGTACAGCTGCGGCCATGACGCGGACGGTCCGTTCGGCAGGCGCAGCGATCCCAGGTAGCCGTCGCCGTCGCCACCGAAATGCGGCGGGTGAGCGGAGTGGGTCGCCGCCAGGGCGGCACCGAATGCCGCCGCGGCCGCCACGGTGGGTCGGCCCGGCTCGATCCACTCGAGCACGAGCGAGTCGTCGGTGACCGCGAGCACCCGGGGCACCGGCGCCCCGCCCGCCGCGGCCAACGCCGCCAGGCCGCGCGCCTCGGTCCGGAAGAAGTCGGCCGGCGCCCCCGGGCGGGTCTTCACGAAGACCGTCCGACCGTCGTCGAGCGTCACCCGGTGGGCCTGGCAGATGTCGCCGCCGCTCACCGGCACCGCGGCGGTCACCGCCCCGCCCAGCGTCTTCGCGACCTCCGGCGGGATCACGCCGGGCGGACGGTGGCCCGCAGTTCGGCCACCAGGCGGTCGGCGGCGACTTCGATCTGCCCCAGCACGGCCTCGAAGTCGGACCGGTGGCCGTAGTACGGGTCGGGGACCTCGGCGGGGTCGTCGAAGAGCCGGATCTTGTCGCCGTCGGCGGCCGGCGCGATCCGACGCAGGGTGCGCAGGTTGTCCGCGTCCATGGCCAGCACCAGGTCGACGTCGGCAAAATCCGGGGTCGTGAACTGGCGGGCGCAATGTTGGTCCGGGTAGCCGCGCGCGATCAACGCGGCACGGGCACGGCGGTCCGCGGCGGCGCCGATATGCCAGTCCCCGGTCCCCGCCGAGGTGACCTCGACCTCGTCGGCCAGGCCGGCGGCGGCGACCTTGCTGCGCAGCACGGCGGCCGCCATCGGGGAGCGGCAGATGTTGCCCAGGCAGACCACGGCGATCCGGTACGGCACCCCGGCATCCTCCCAGTCGCTGCCGGTAGGACGCCCGCGGGCTCTGGGCGCGGAGTCCCAGGGGGTGTCACCCCCTGGGACACCGGGGGTGGCGTTTTCGGGGTGGTTGGCGGCGCACCAAGGGATGACACCCCCTGGGGCACGGGGCGACGGGTGGCACGGGGCGACGGGTAGGGTCGAGGCGAAGTGATACGCGGGAGCTCGGGTGGGACCGGGCTGAGAGGGCGGCTGCCGCGCCGCCGACCGCCTGAACCTGACCGGGTAATTCCGGCGTAGGGAGTTGATCGTGACTGTCGTGTCCCCCCGTTCCGGCCAGACGCCACCGGCGTTCCGCAAGACCTATCTGACGGGCTCGCGCGACGATCTGCGCGTCCCGATGCGCGAGGTTGCGCTGACCAACGGCGACCGGGTGGTGCTCTACGACACCTCCGGGCCCTACACCGACCCGCGCGTGGCCACGGACATCAACCGGGGTCTGGAACCACTACGGGAGCAGTGGATCGTCGACCGGGGCGACACGGCGACCTACGCGGGCCGAGCCCCGCAACCGGTCGACGACGGATACGCCGATGCGGCCCGGCGCGACCGCGGGCTGGCCGGACTCGACGCGGTCTTCGTCGGGCGCCGGCAACCGCGTCGGGCGGGCGCGTCCGGGACCGCCGTGACGCAACTGGCATATGCGCGGCGCGCAATCGTCACCCCGGAGATGGAGTTCGTGGCCCTGCGCGAAGGTGTTGCGGTCGAGTTCGTCCGCGACGAGATCGCCCGCGGCCGCGCGATCCTGCCCGTCAACGTGAACCACCCGGAGAGCGAGCCGATGATCATCGGCCGCAACTTCCTGGTGAAGATCAACGCCAACATCGGCAACTCGGCCGTCGCCTCCTCGATCGCCGAAGAGGTCGACAAGATGACCTGGGCGACCAGGTGGGGCGCCGACACGGTGATGGACCTGTCGACCGGGCGCAACATCCACACCACCCGGGAGTGGATCATCCGGAACTCGCCGGTCCCGATCGGGACCGTGCCGATCTACCAGGCGTTGGAGAAGGTCGACGGCAAGGCGGCAGAGCTGACCTGGGAGATCTACCGCGACACCCTGATCGAGCAGTGCGAGCAAGGCGTGGACTACTTCACCGTGCACGCGGGAGTGCGCCTGGCCTACGTGCCGCTGACGGCCCGTCGGAAAACCGGGATCGTCTCCCGCGGTGGGTCGATCATGGCGGCCTGGTGCCTGGCCCACCACAAGGAGTCGTTCCTGTACACGCAGTTCGCCGAGATCTGCGAGATCCTCGCGGCCTACGACGTCTCGTTCTCGTTGGGCGACGGGCTGCGCCCGGGGTGCACCCATGACGCCAACGACGAGGCCCAGTTCGCCGAGCTGCGCACGCTCGGGGAGTTGACGAAAATCGCCTGGGACCACGACGTCCAGGTGATGATCGAGGGCCCCGGGCACGTGGCGATGAACAAGATCAAGGAGAACATGGACCTCCAACTGGAGGTCTGTCATGAGGCGCCGTTCTACACCCTCGGGCCGCTGGTCACCGACATCGCGCCGGGCTACGACCACATCACCTCCGCGATCGGCGCGGCGATGATCGGCTGGTTCGGCACCGCGATGCTCTGCTACGTCACCCCGAAGGAGCATCTCGGGCTGCCGGACCGCGACGACGTCAAGACCGGAGTGATCACCTACAAGATCGCCGCGCACGCCGCGGATCTGGCCAAGGGCCACCCGGGCGCCGCGGCCTGGGACGACGCGTTGTCCGACGCACGATTCGAGTTCCGCTGGGACGACCAGTTCAACCTGGCGCTCGACCCGGACACGGCCCGGTCGTTCCACGACGAGACGCTGCCCGCGCAGGCGGCCAAGACCGCACACTTCTGCTCGATGTGCGGCCCGCACTTCTGCTCGATGAAGATCACGCAGGACGTGCGGAAGTTCGCCGCGGAGCAGGGGTTCGCCGAAGCTGACGCGGTGTCAGCAGGCCTGGCCGCCAAGGCCGCGGAATTCCGGGCCGCCGGCGACCGCGTCTATCTGCCGATCGCCGACTGAACGGCCGATCTGACGGGGCGTCAGCGGGCTTCGAGGCGGTCGGGCAGCAGCACGTTGATCATCCACGAGACGAAGCTGACCACCAGGCCACCGACCAGCGCCGGTTTGAAGCCCTCGACGTGGAAAGGCACGTCCAGCTTGTCGCAGATCGCGCTGGTGAGCAGCAGCATCAGGGCGTTGATCACGAAGATGATCAGCCCGAGGGTAAGGATGAACAGCGGTATCGAGAACAGCTTGACGACCGGCTTCACCACGGTGTTGACCACCGCGAAGATCGCGGCCACCACGATGATCACGCTCACCCGTTGGCTCAGCGTCCCGTTGCCGGCGTGCGGACCGTTGTTGAGATCGATGCCGCGCACCGCGCCGGCCGCCACCCACAGGGCGGCCCCGTTGACTGCCAGGCGGATGAGCACACTGCGCATGAGCGCATGGTGTCATGCGTGGTGCGCGGCTCGGCGGACCGAAGTCCCTGCTGTCTGATGAACGAGGAGGCGCCATGACGCAGGGGCCCCGACTGCGGTCGGCCATCACCGGCATTCCGGCCTACCAGCCCGGGCGCATGCCGCGCGGCGGCGCCGCGTTCAAGCTCTCGTCGAACGAGAACCCGTACCACCCGCTGCCCGCCGTCTTCGACGTGATCGCGGGCAGCGCGGGCATGGTGAACCGCTACCCGGACATGGCCGCCCGGTCCCTGACCGTGGCGCTGGCGAAGCAGCTGGCCGTCCCCACGGAGCATCTGGCGCTGGGGACGGGCTCGGTGGGCGTGGCCCAGCAGCTGCTGCAGGCGACTTCGTCGGTCGGCGACGAGGTCCTTTATGCCTGGCGGTCGTTCGAGGCCTACCCGATCCTGGTCCAGATCGCCGGGGCCGAATCGGTCCGGGTGCCGCTCACGGCCGAGGGTCGGCACGACCTGCCGGCGATGGCCGCCGCGGTCACCGACCGGACCCGGCTGGTGTTCCTGTGCAGTCCCAACAACCCGACCGGCCCGGCAATCCGGCGCGGCGAGCTCGAGACGTTCCTCGACGCCGTGCCGTCCGACGTGCTGGTGGTGCTCGACGAGGCATACCGCGAGTTCGTGACCGACCCTGACGTCCCGGACGGGGTCGAGTTGTACCGGGACCGTGCCAACCTGGCGGTGTTGCGCACCTTCTCGAAGGCGTACGGGTTGGCCGGGTTGCGGGTCGGCTACGTGATCGCCCCGGCGCCGGTGGCGGCGGCCGCCCGGGCGTGCGCGGTGCCGTTCGGGGTGTCGTCGGTGGCGCAGGAGGCGGCCGTCGCCTCGTTGGCAGCCGAGAGAGATATGCGCTTGCGGGTGCGAATCCTGGTCGAGGAACGGGCCCGGGTCGTTGCGAAATTGCTGGCCCAGGGATGGGACATTCCGGACGCCCAGGGGAATTTCGTGTGGTTTGCGTTGGGTGACCGGACCGCCGAATTCGCCGCCGCCTGCGAGGCGGCCGGCCTCATGGTGCGACCGTTCGGTGTCGAGGGGGTCCGGGTCACGATCGCCGAACCCGAAGTCGACGACCGTTTTCTCGAGGTGGCCGCGCGGTTCGCCGAACTGGGTATGCCCCCCAACGGGTGAATTTGACCGGTGAATCACTGTCCGGGTAACGGGTTTGATCCCACGGATCGCCGGTCCCGACGCAGGCGCTCGGGTCCGGCCGGGACGTGTCGACGAATCAGGTTTAATCGCCCGAAACTCCTCGGCGGGGAGGGGTGGCGGATCCCGACAAGTCACCGCGTTCGGGACAGGTCGGAGAATGGGCCTCCGCCCGGTCTGCGCAGGAAATTGGTTGGCCGAGAGGCGCGACGGGCGGGGCGGCCCCATACGTCCGATATGGCGAGCCCTGGCGGCGGGCTGTTAGACAAATTGCCGTCGGTGCCGGCGATGCGTACCGCTGCGAGTTTGTATTGGGGGCCCAAGATGCGTCCTGGTTCCGTTTCGGCCCGGCGCCGGCGGCACGCTGCTCCCTCGCGGCTGACGCCCGGGATCCGACGTGCCACGTTGGCCTCGGCGGCCGGGGTCGGTCTCGTCGTGCTCCAGGCCGCCGCGGCCGGCTCCGCGCACGCCGCGGTCCGAGCGGTGAGCGCCTCTGCCACCGACCCGGCACCGGCCACCGGCACACCCGGGGGCGATCCCGCGCCCAATACACAGTCGGTCCCGGCGCAGCCGAACAAGCCGGATTCCGCCGCCAAGGCGGACGCGGATCCGGGGATCGACCCGGCCCCGCGGACCGACCCGGCGGCGGCACCCCGGACCGACCCGGCGGCACCGCGGACTCCCGCTGCGAGGACTGATCCCGCCAGGACGGCGCCGGCCACGGCCAGGACCGCACCGGCCACGGCCAGGACCGCGCCGGCCCCCGCGCCCGATACAGCTCCTGCCCCGGACACCGACCCCACCCCGGCAGCCCCGTCCGCCGCCGCCAAGCCCGCGGCACCGGCTGCAAGCGCGCCCGCCCCAGCCAAACCCCCGGCGGCACCGGCCCCCGCCCCGGCCGTGGCGGCGCCGCCCGCAGTCAAGCCCGCGGCACCGCCGGTACCGTCCGCAACCGCGCCCGCGCCGCCCGTCTCCGCCGCCCCGGCCGCGCCGGGAAGCGCTGCGGTGGGTGTCCGGCCGACGCGACCGCAGGGCGGCACGAGCGGTTCGGCTGCGTCGGCCGGCGTGAGCAAGGGCGGTCGCGCCCGCGGCCCCGCCGCAGGCGTAGGCCCCTCCGCGACGGGCGGTGCCGGCGATGTGGTCCGGACAGCCGACTCCGCCGGCAAGCACGCCGCGAACCGTGGGCCGCGGGTGCCCGCCCGTCGGCCGGCGACCTCGCCGGTGATGAACCAGGGCGCCGGCGCGGGCTCCGACGGCCGTGGCGCCCGCGCGGGCGGCGAGCGCGGCGTGCTGGAACTGGGCAACGGCGGCGGCGCGGGAGCGGGCAACACCGGTCCGGCGAGCCTGGTCTGGGTGAACCGCGGCGCCCCCGACACCACGGCCGGGCGGCACGCCAAGCGCGCCGGGCGGCACGCCCGCGAGCATGGGGGTCTGATCAACCTCGGGGACGGCGGCGGTGCGGACGGCGCGGGAACCAGCCCGGCGGGTTCGGGCGGCGCGGTGCGCGCCGGCAGCGACCCGCGCGCGGCGGAGAACCCCGGTAACGTCCGGAAACAGCAGGCCGGCGGGGACGCCCAGCCTGCCACTGGTGTGCCGAGCGCCGTGGGTGACGCGACCGGCGGCAGCGGTTCGATCGTCAGCCTGGGCAGTGCGGTTGACACTCGGCGCAGCGCCGCCAAGGGCGGCAGCGCTGCCGGCAAGGCGGGCAAGCCCGGGGGTGCCGCTGATGCCGGCCGGTCCGGTGATGCCAGGAAGGGCGATAGTGGTCGGCACCGCCGGGCGAACAGCGAGTTGGTCGGCCCGGCGACCGCGGCGCCGCCGCTCAAGGCCGGCGACGAGCGGCGCGACCACGACAGCCGGAGCGCCGGCGCCCCGCCGTTCGGCCGGGACGAGAACGGCGCCTTCATCGCGGTGTTCAACGGCGCGAAGGACCGGCGGCGGCGCGTGGTGGACCTCGGCAACGGGCATCAGCCATTGCTGGACCTTCCCGAAGGCGCCCACGGGGAGAGCCACCCCGAGGACGGGCAGGACACGCCCGGCATCCGGATCGGGCACGTCGCCGACGCCGGTCCGGGCGAGCGCCACGAGCCCGACAGTTCCGCCGAGGCAGTTGTGGCGGCTGCCGTCGACGGAGGCGACGCGCAGGGAGCCCGGCCGCGCGGTGGCGACGTGGTGCCGATGGTCGCGGCGGCCCGTGGCGAGGACGCCGGACCCCGAATTCCTCGGCAACGCACCGGTCGCCACGCGAGCCCGGCCGCGGTGGCGGACAACGGCGACGGTGGCGCGGCGGCCGCGGTGCACGGCACCGGTCCAGGAGTGCCGGTTCAGGGCCTCGATGGCGGCGCCGGCGGGCTCGCTGGGCTCGGCGGCGAGGCCTCGTTGCTCGACCTGGTCTACGGCCGGACCGTCGCCCCGGAAACCTCGGGAAGCAGCCTCGGACAGGGCGAGGCCCACGGCGTCGGCCACGCGGTGGAGGCCGGCGAACACGAGGCCGGCGAGCACGAGACCGGCCCGAGCCTGCCCGAGCACCAGACCGCTGCGGAGTACCAGGCCGTCCCGGAGCAGCAGGAAGAGGCCAGTGACGCCGCCGGCGCTCCAGCGGCCCACTCGGGACAGGCGAGCGAGCCCCGACAGGACGCTCCCCGCTACCGGTTCGGGTATGACGACCTCCCCAGCGGTGGCGCCCGATGGGGCAATGCCGACCCGGGCGCGGGCGGCTGGCACGACTGGCGTCCGGCAGGCCACAACCAGTGGCGTACGCCTCGCCAGGACTACGCCTGGCGCGGTGCTCCGGGAGCCGCTGTCGGGCTGCCCGTCGCCGGCGAGGATGCCGAAGACGCGGCCGAGGCCGCGGGCCTGGTGCTCGCCGGAGGGGCACTGCGCAGGTTCCGCCGGGCCTGACGCAGGGTCAGAGGAAACCGTCGGCCCGGCCGGTCCTCGGCCGGGCCGACGGCGTTTCCGGGGCCGGCCGCATGGACTCGACGGTGTTCCATGGGCCGTCGGGTCGATGATCGCCTCGACGGTTCGGCGGATGTCTGGACCGGGTATTTCAGGTCATGCTTGAAATGAGCTCTCGTTACGGCGGACGACTCCGGGACATGGCCCGCGCGGAGTTCGGCCGATCGCTAACGTGGTGATCAAGGGTCAGACGGAGGAGTGGCGATGCCCGATTTCGGCGAAGAGCCGGACCTGGTCCAACTCCTGACGCCGGAGGGCGAGCGGGTGGAGCACCCGGAGTACCGGGCCGACCTGTCCGACGAGCAGTTGTGTGCGCTCTACCGCGATCTGGTCCTGGTGCGACGCATCGATGCCGAGGCCACCGCGCTGCAGCGGCAGGGCGAGCTCGGCATCTGGGCCTCGCTGCTCGGTCAGGAGGCCGCGCAGGTCGGCTCCGGTCGCGCGTTGGGACCGAACGACCACGCCTTCCCGACCTACCGCGAGCACGGCGTGGCCTGGTGCCGCGGGGTCGACCCGCTGCGGTTGCTGGGGCTGTTCCGCGGCGTGAACCTGGGCGGCTGGGACCCCGAGGCCCACAAGTTCCATCTCTACACGATCGTGATCGGCGCGCAGACGCTGCACGCGGTCGGGTACGCGATGGGCGTCCAACGCGATGGAGCGCTAGGCGAGAACGGCTCCGCGGTAGTCGCGTACTTCGGCGACGGGGCGACCAGCCAGGGCGACGTGAACGAGTCGTTCATCTGGGCCAGCGTCTTCCAGGCGCCGGTGGTGTTCTTCTGCCAGAACAACCAGTGGGCGATCTCCGAGCCGTTGGAGAAGCAGTCCCGGATCCCGCTCTACCAGCGGGCCCGCGGCTTCGGCTTCCCCGGAGTCCGGGTCGACGGCAACGACGTGCTCGCCACCTACGCCGTCACCCAGGCCGCCCTGAAGCGTGCCCGGGAGGGCAGCGGCCCGACGTTCATCGAGGCGTTCACCTACCGCATGGGTGCCCACACCACCTCCGACGACCCGACCCGCTACCGCATCGCCGCCGAGGTCGAGGCCTGGAAGCTGAAGGACCCGATCGAGCGGTTGCGCTCGTACCTGATCCGGCAGGGCAAGGCCGACCAGGTGTTCTTCGACTCGATCGCCGCGGAGTCCGACGAGTTGGCCAAGCACGTGCGCACCGGATGCCTGGAGATGCCCGACCCGGAGCCGCTGTCGATGTTCGACAACGTCTACGCCGAGCCGCACCCGCGGCTGGCCGCCCAACGGCGCGACTTCGCCGAGTACCTCGCCTCCTTCGAAGGTGCCGAATGAGCCGCGCAGCCGTCCGAATGAGCCTCCCGAATCTCGTTGCGTCCGGCCAACCGGTCGCTATTGGCGTTGACTTCGCCGGACGCAATGAGGGGCGGGGGCCGCGATGAGCGGTCAGACGACGACGTTGGCGAAGGCTCTGACGATGGGCCTGCGGGCAGCCATGGAGGCCGACCCCAAGGTCGTGCTGATGGGCGAGGACATCGGCAAACTCGGCGGCGTCTTCCGGGTCACCGACGGGCTGCAGAAGGACTTCGGCGAGGACCGGGTCATCGACACCCCGCTGGCCGAGTCCGGGATCCTGGGCACCGCGATCGGCATGGCGCTGCGCGGCTACCGGCCGGTTTGCGAGATCCAGTTCGACGGCTTCGTGTTTCCCGCCTTCGACCAGATCGTCTGCCAGTTGGCGAAGATGCGGGTGCGCTCGGCCGGCAACGTGAAGATGCCGGTCGTCGTCCGGATCCCGTTCGGCGGCGGCATCGGTGCGGTCGAGCACCACTCCGAGTCGCCCGAGGCGTACTTCGCACACACCGCCGGGCTGCGGGTCGTGGCGTGTTCGAACCCTGTCGACGCGTACTGGATGATCCAGCAGGCCATCACCTCCGACGACCCGGTGATCTTCTTCGAACCCAAGCGCCGCTACTGGGAGAAGGCCGAGCTGGACGTGACGGCCGGACCGCCGCCGGAGTCGTTGCACTCGGCCCGGATCGTGCGCGAGGGCACCGACCTGACGGTCGCGACGTACGGCCCGATGGTCAAGGTATGCCTGGATTCCGCGGTGGCGGCGGAATCTGACGGCAAGTCACTCGAGGTTATCGACCTGCGCTCGCTGTCCCCGTTGGACACCGACACGCTCTTCTCCTCGGTGCGCCGGACCGGCCGGCTGATCGTCGTGCACGAGGCTCCGGTGCATCTGGGCCTCGGTGCCGAGATCGCCGCCGAGGTTCAGGAGACGTGCTTCCACTCCCTGGAGGCGCCGACGCTGCGGGTCGGCGGGTTCGACACCCCGTACCCGCCGTCGCGGCTGGAGGAGGAGTATCTGCCGGACCTGGATCGGGTGCTCGACGCGGTGGACCGATCGTTGGCCTACTGACGTCGTCAGTAAATTGTTCACTGCCTGAGGGACGGACGAAGTGGCACGCAAGCAGTTCAAGCTGCCCGACGTGGGTGAAGGCCTGACCGACGGCGAGATCCTGCGCTGGTTCGTCCAGCCCGGCACGGTTGTGACGGTCAATCAGCCGTTGGTCGAGATCGAGACCGCCAAGGCGGCCGTCGAACTGCCCAGCCCGTACGCCGGCGAGGTCGTCGAGCTGCTGGCCGCTGTCGGCGAGGTCGTCGACGTGGGCACCCCGATCATCACGATCGAGACCGAACCCCACGCCAACCCGGTTGCGTCCGGGGAACCGTCACCTATAGGTGCCGATTCCCCGGACGCTGTGGAGGGTCCGCCCGCCGCGGGACTCATCGGCGGGGAGATGCCGGGCGGTCGGACCGCGGTGCTGGTCGGCTACGGGCCCCGGACGACCACCGCCCAGCGGCGGCCGCGGCGCGGCGTCCACGACGGCGCCCACCACCGGACCCCGGCCGCAGCCGTGGGCGAAGGCGTCCCGGCCGGACCGATGGGAACCGAACCGTTCCGGCCGGTGCGCCTCGGCGGCCTGGAGGCCGGACGCCTGATCGAGGCTCGGGAGAGTCCCTACGCGGGCGACGCGGTGCCGGCTCGCACCATTCCGCTGGAGGAGCAGGGCGCCGGGGCGTCCCGGATCGCGGTGTTGGCCAAGCCTCCGGTGCGCAAGATGGCCCGCGATCTGGGCGTGGACCTGCGGGTCGTCCGCCCGACCGGCCCGAACGGCACGATCACTCGCGAGGACGTCGCGACGGCCGCGCAACCGGCCACGCTCACCCGGCCCGCCGCGGACCGGGAGGAGCGCGTCGCGGTCAAGGGCGTGCGCCGGATGATCGCTGCGGCAATGGTGAACAGCGCCTTCACCGCCCCGCACGTCACCGAGTTCCTGACCGTGGACGCCACCGGGACGGTGGAGTTCGTCGCAAGGTTGAAGCAGCACCCGGCCATGGCCGGTCTGAAGGTCTCGCCGCTGCTGATCCTGGCCAAGGCGATGTGTCTGGCGGTCAAGCGGACCCCGGAGATCAACTCGACCTTCGACGACGCGGCGGGCGAGATCGTCCTGAAGCACTACGTGAACCTCGGCATCGCCGCCGCGACCCCGCGGGGCTTGCTGGTGCCCAACATCAAGGACGCCGACGCGATGTCGCTGCCGCAGTTGGCCGCGGGGCTCGCCGAATTGATCGGCACCGCTCGGGAGGGTCGTACTCAACCCGCGGACATGTCCGGCGGCACGATCACGATCACCAACGTCGGCGTCTTCGGCGTGGACGCGGGCACCCCGATTCTGAACCCGGGGGAGTCGGCCATCCTGGCCTTCGGCATGATCCGGCCCCAGCCCTGGGTCGTGAACAACGAAGTGACTGTGCGTCAGGTGACGACGCTGTCGTTGTCGTTCGACCATCGGGTCGTCGACGGCGAGGCCGGGTCGCGGTTCCTGGTGGACGTCGGCTCGGTGCTCACCGATCCGGCGACCGCGCTGCTCTTCTGAGCAGTTCCCCGCCCGACGTCGGCTCGGTGCTGTGTTGACCGACCCGACGACCGCGCTGTTGTTCTGAGCGGTTGCCCCCTCGACGTCGGCTCGGTGCTGTGTTGACCGACATGGCGACCGCGCTGCTCTTGAGCCGGGCCCAGGTCCGGAGCCAAGGACGCCGCTCGATCTCACCAGGCGCGATACCGCTGCACTCTGCAAGCGCGACTACCGCTCCACCCCCCGAAGGGTGGGGCACACCACCGGGCCCCCACTTTCCACGCTAATCGACGGCGCCGACAGTTTCGCCCGGGTTGCCTGAGCGCAGGCTCGGCGCCGGGCGGGCAGACTGTCGGCATGCGGGTGTGTCTGGTCCAGCTGGACGTTTCGTTGGCCGAGCCCATGGCCGAGCGGATCGCCCGGGCGGCGTCGATCGTGCGCAGCTGCGCCGGGGCCGACCTGGTCGTGCTGCCCGAGCTGTGGGCGCACGGCGCCTGGGCGCCCGACCAGTGGGACCTGACCGCGGAGGGCCTGGACGGGCCGGTGGTGACGGCAATGTGCGCGGCCGCGCGGGCCGCCGGCGTCCACCTGCACGCCGGTTCGATCGTCGAGCGCGAGGGAGACCGGCTCTACAACACCGCGGTCCTGATCGACCCGGACGGTGTGCCGGTCCAGCGGTACCGCAAGATCCACCGGTTCGGGTTCGACTCCGGTGAGGCGGTCATGGTCGCGCCCGGCACCGAACTGGTGTGCTGGAAGCTGCCCGAGGTCACGCTCGGCATTGCCACCTGCTACGACCTGCGCTTCCCCGAGCTGTTCCGCGCCCTGCTCGACTCGGGGGCGCAGGCGTTCCTGGTCAGCGCGTCGTGGCCCGCTCGACGCGCGGAGCACTGGCGGCTGCTCGCTCGGGCCCGAGCGGTGGAGAACCTGGCGTTCGTGCTTGCCGCCGGCGCCTGTGGCACGCAGGTCGGCGTGGTGCAGGCCGGCGGCTCGCTGGTGGTGGATCCTTGGGGCGAGGTGCTGGCCGAGGCGGGGACGACGGAGACGGTGCTCGATGTCGAGATCGACGCGTCGCGGGTTGCCGAGGTGCGCAAGGAGTTTCCCGCCCTGCGCGACCGCAGGCTCTGAGACCGGCCTTGGATGACGATGCGTCAGAAGATCGGTGGGCTGGGTCTCGTCCTGCTGCTGGCGGCCTGCGGGTCGAGTGGAACTGGCGCCGCGGTGTTACCGACCGTGAGTGTACCGGCGGGTTCGCCGGCCTCCCGTCCGCTGGACCCAACCCCGGGACCGACGACATTCGACCCGTCATCGTTCGTCTGGACCGACGGCCCGAAGTTGCCGGTCGCGGTCAGCGAGATCGGCGTCGCGCTGGTCGGCGGCAACCAGATCCACGTGGTCGGTGGCTACCTCGGGGGCAAACCGCACCACAGCGTGCACGTCTACCTCGACCTGACCGTCGACAAGTGGGTCACCGCGGCCGACCTGCCCGATCAGCTGGACCACGTCGGGACGACCTCGGTCGGCGGGATGCTCTACGCAATGGGCGGGTACAGCCCGAAGGGCGTCTCCGACGAGGTGTTCCGGTGGGACCCGGCCACCGACAAGTGGACGACCCTGCCGCCGATGCCCACCCCCCGCGCGGCCGCTGTGGCGGTCGTCCTCGACGGGAAGATCCACCTGATCGGCGGGCGCGACTCGCAGCAGCGCGACATCACCCGCCACGACGTCTACGACCCGGCCACCGGGACCTGGACCACCGCGGCCGCGATCCCGCGGGCCACCGACCACACCGCGTACGCCGTGGTGGCCGGCAAGATCCACGTGGTCGGCGGGCGGCCGGGCGAGAACACCGAGCACGACGTCTACGACCCGGCCACCGACAAGTGGTCCACAGCGGCCGCGCTGCCGGCCCCGCGCAACTCCTTCGCGGGCGCGGACTTCGGCGGCAGATTCGTCGTGATCGGTGGCGAGAACTCGACCGAGACCAAGGTCTTCGGCGACGTCTGGGCCTGGGACCCGACCACGAACGCCTGGACCATGCTGGCGAAACTGCCACAGCCGGTCCAGGGCATCGGCGCCGCTGTGGCCCACGAGCGGCTGTACATCCCGGCCGGCGGCCCGGTCGCCGGTCCGTCGCTGGAGACCGACCGGTTGCAGATCCTCGAATCACCCGCGGACGGGCCGGGCAACCAGGCGACCACCGCCCCCGGTTACTGACTTCGGGTCGTCGTGTGATTCGGCCCGACGGCCCGACCACTGCGAGCGCAGCGAGCGCGAAGCGGCGCGGAGCGCCGCAATGTAACAACGACGAACCGACTTGGCTCGTGCTTTTCGCGAGCAGACCTCTGCCCAGGTTCGCGCCGATGGTCCGCCCGCTACCGCATTACCCCGGTGTGGCCGAGCGAGTACCGGCCCGGCTGCGGCCAGACGCAGAGCCCGTGTGGCTGCGCGCCGACGGGGATCTTCGCCAGCAGCTTCCAGTTCTTCAGGTCGATCTCGTAGACCACGCTGTTGTAGCGACCGGACACCCACATGATGTCGCCGTCGACGTTCAGGCCGCCCATGTCCGGGCTGCCGCCGCCGGGGATGAACCACTTGCCGATCAGCTTCTGGGTGGCCAGGTCGAATGTCGAGATCGAGCCCTCGCCCCGGTTGCTGATGTACATCAGCTTGGCGTCCCGGCTGATGAACAGCCCGTGCGTGGCCTTGCCCGTCGGGATGAAGCCGGTGACCTTGAAGTTGTCGCCGTCGAGGGTGTAGATGCCGTTGCGCATCATGTCGGCGACGTACCAGACCTTGCCGTCCGGCGCGATCTTGATGTCCTGCGGCATCGCGCCCTTGTCCAGCATCAGCGTGCCGAGCAGGGTGTGGTTGACCACGTCGACCTTGAGCAGCTCGCCGGTGAACTCGCAGGTGACGATCATGTACTTGCCGTCGGGCGAGAAGTCGGCGTGGTTCACGCCGTCGCAGGCGACCGGCAGCGTGGACTGGATCGCCATCGTGTGCGGGTCGCGGAAGACGATCTGCCGGTCCTCGGACGCCATCACCACCGCGGACTTGCCGTCCGGCGTGAAGTACAGGTTGTACGGGTCGTGCACCGGGACCGGTGCGCCCACCAGGCCGGTCAACGCGTCGATCGGGGTCAGCGAGTTGCCCTTGTCGTTGTTCACCCAAAGCGTGCGCATGTCCCAGGACGGCACGACGTGCTGCGGGTTGATGCCGACGTCGATGCTCTGGATGATCTTGCCGGTGGCCGGGTCGATCACGTCGACGGTGTGCCCGCGGGAGTTCGGGACGTAGACGCGCGGGGTCACGTCGCGCAGGAACGGCGCCAGCATGCCCGGACCGTCGGCGGCGTAGAGGTTGTTGGGATCCAGCGGCAACGGCATGCCGGGCAACAGGTTGGAGTCCACGGCCGGTGCGGCGGTCGCGGCGGTCGCCGGTGCCGGGGCGGTCTGCGGCGCGGTCTTGGCCTCGGTCTCGACCCGCGTGGCGGCGACACTGGTGGCGCACCCGCCCAGCAGGCCCATGCTGAGCAGCAGTGCGGCTCCGCGGCGGCGCTGACGAGCTGTTGCTTCGGATGCCACCTCGGGCACAGCGGCCAGCCTTTCACTGAGGAACACGAGGACGCCGAGGCGGATGGGAAACACATCCGGCGTGGCCTACGCCGACATGGTGCGCGTGTTCGTCTCGGAGTGCCAGTGAAGTTATGGCCAAAAAACACCCTTGACGGGTGGCTTCACGGGACTTGTGGATCACCCAGGGCGCGACTCAGGTGCGCCCTGACCACCCGCTTGGTCTCCTCGAGCACGTCGATGTCTCCCGCCGGATCGCGTTCGAAGGCGTAGCGGGTCAACGAGTCCGCGATGCGAACCGCGATGACCAGATCCAGCCGCACCGTCTCGGTGGCCCGGACGCGCGCGAACGGCGCAATCAACTCGATGAATCGGTCGACCACGACGGTGTCGTTGTCCCGCTCGGGATCCAGCAGGTGCAAGTCCGCCACGTCGCCGAAGCGGATCGCCCGAAAACCGGGGATCTTCTGGTGCATGTCCACGTACTGGTCGATGACCTCGGAGACGACGTCCCACCAGGTTTGCAGGGAACGGGAGCGGACCATCCCGGTCAGCCGGTCGCTGAACATCTCGAGGTTGCGCAGCGCCACCGCGCGGACCACGGCCTGCTTGTCGGGGAAGAACTGGTAGAGCGACCCGATGGACACCCCGGCGCGTTCGGCGATGAGCGTCGTGGTCAGCGCGTCGTAGCCGACCTCGGCGACGAGTTCCTGGGCGGCGTCCAGCATGCGTTGTACCCGGGCCACGCTGCGCCGTTGCATCGGCTCACGCCGTAGCGGCTGCGTCGTGGGTGTCGCAACGTCCGCATGCTGGGTGCTCATGTGATCCATCTTCGTCATTCCGTGTGCTTCGGTTGCAACGGTGTGCCGGGCGGGCGCCTCCATGCGACGGGCTTGTGCGCAGCCGGCGGCGGATGGTCGCGACGCCGCCCCCGGGCGGTGCCGCTGATCCGCCGCTCTTCGGCGAACATACCTTCCACCGGGCCGACAACGATCATGGGGTGCGCGGCGAGGAGGCGGTGGCTTGGCGCTCATGGCCTGCCTCGGCCTGTTGGCGCTGACCCTGGCCGTCGCGATCGCGCGACCCCGGGGGATCCCGGAGGCGGCCGTCGCCGTCCCGGCCGCCGCGGTGTGTCTGGCGAGCGGCCTGGAGTCCACCGCCGCCGCCCGTACCCAGTTGCGGGCCCTGGCGCCCACGCTGGCATTCCTGGCGGCCGTCCTCGTGCTCGCCCGACTGTGCGAGATCGAGGGCGTCTTCGACTGGGCGGGGTCGCTGTTGGCCCGCTCGGCCCGGAACGGGCCTGTCGGGCTGCTCGGGTGGGTCGTCGCGATCGCGTTCGCGGTGACCACCGTGCTGAGCCTGGACGCCACCGTGGTGCTGTTCACGCCGGTGGTCCTCGCGACGGCCGCCCGGGCCGGGGTCCGGGCCCGGCCGCACCTGCACGCCACCCTGCACGTGGCCAACTCGGGTTCCTTGTTGCTCCCGGTCTCGAACCTCACCAACCTGCTGGCCTTCCACGCCGCCGACCTGTCGGTGGCCCGGTTCGCCGCGCTGATGGCCCTGCCGACGCTGGCCGTGCTGGCGGTGGAGTACGCGGGGGCCCGGTGGTGCTTCGCGGGCGACCTGCGTACGGGCGGCGGTTCGCGCGCGGGTTCGGGCGCCGGTTCGGGCGCCGGCGGGGCGGCTCACGCTGTTCGTCCGCCCCGTTGGGCCCTCGCGGTGCTGGGCACCACGTTGGCCGGCTTCCTGCTCTCTTCACCGACCGGCGTGCCGGTGGCCATCGTCGCCGGGGGCGGCGCGGTGCTGCTCGGCGCCCGGCGCGTGGTCGACGGGACGGTGTCCCCCGGAAGGTTGGCGGCTTGGCTCGACCCGGCGTTCCTGCTGTTCGTCGCCGCACTGGCCGTGCTGGTCGACGCGGTCTCGCGGCGTGGCCTGGGCCAGGTGGTCCGGCAGGCGGTCCACGGTGATCGCGGACTGCTCGGCCTTTTCGTGCTCGCCACGGTAGCGGCGCTGCTGGCCAACCTGGTCAACAACCTGCCCGCGGTGCTGCTGCTGCTGCCCGCGGCAGCGCCCGCCGGTCCCGGCGCCGTCCTTGCCACGCTGATCGGGGTGAACGTGGGCCCGAACCTGACCTACGTCGGATCGCTGGCCACGCTGCTGTGGCTGCGGGTGACGCGTGCCGCGGGCGTGCCGGTGAGCCTGGCCGCGTTCACCCGGCACGCCCTGTGCACGGTGGCCCCCGGGATCGCCGCGGCCACGGCCGCCCTCTGGCTCGGCCTGCGGCTGATCGGGGGTTGACGCGGACGGGTGCGCGCGCGGCCGCGAACTCGGCTACCGGCGGCCACAGGCTCCCCCGCTGCCGTCGTGGGGTGTCACCCCGTGCGACGGGTGTTGGGGGCGTGTCGTCGCCGGCGGGCGGTCGATGGGGGTGTCACCCCGTACGACCACAGGTGGCTCAGCCGTCGTGGGGGTGTCACCCCGTGCGAGGGGTGTTCGGGGCGTGTCGTCGCCGGCGGGCGGTCGATGGGGGTGTCACCCCCTACGAGACCACGGGGGGCTCAGATCAGAACTCGCTCTCGGCCACGGCCATCAGCGAGTTGTCGATCCCCTCGGCGATCAACCGTTGCGCGTGCAGCGTGGGCAGTACCTGGGCGGCGAAGAAGCGGGCCGCGGCGACCTTGCCCCGGTAGAAGGCCGTGTCGCGCTGGCCGGGCGCTTTGTCCAACGCCGCCAGCGCCACCTGCGCCTGCCGCAGCAACAGCCACCCGATCACCAGGTCGCCGGCGGCCATCAGCAGGCGCGTGGTGTTCTGCCCGACCTGGTACATCGCCGTGACCTCGCCCATGGCGTCGGTCAACGAGCCGACCATCGTGCCGATGATCGCCTGCACATCGGCCAGGGCTGTCCCGAGCAGCGCCCGCTCGGCACCCAGCGGACCGGCCGGGTCGTCGGCGGCGAACTTCTCGATCTGGTCGGCCAGCGCGGTCAACGCCTGACCCTGGTCGCGGACGATCTTGCGGAAGAAGAAGTCCATGCCTTGGATCGCGGTGGTGCCCTCGTAGAGGGTGTCGATCTTCGCGTCCCGGATGTACTGCTCCAGCGGGTAGTCCTGCAGGTAGCCCGAACCGCCGAAGATCTGCAGTGCATCGGCGAGCAGGGCGTAGGAGCGTTCCGAGCCGACGCCCTTCACCAGCGGGAGCAGCAGGTCGTTGAGGCTCTCGGAGGTCTTGTCCGGCTGGTTGCCGACCAGGAAGTCGGCGTAGATCTCGTCCTGGATGCTGGCGGTGTACAGCACCAGCGCGCGCATGCCCTCGACGTAGGCCTTCTGCATCATCAACGACCGGCGGACCTCGGGGTGGTGGATGATCGTCACCCGTGGCGCGGTCTTGTCGGTCGACCGGGTCAGGTCCGGGCCCTGCACGCGTTCCTTGGCGTACTCCAGCGCGTTCAGGTAACCGGTCGACAACGTTGCGATGGCCTTGGTGCCGACCATCATGCGGGCGTTCTCGATGATCTGGAACATCTGCGCGATGCCGTCGTGGACGTCGCCCAGCAGGATGCCCACGGCTGGGCCACCTCCCGTTGTTCCTGTGTCGCCGAAGGTCAGCTCGCAGGTGGTGGAGGCCTTCAGGCCCATCTTGTGCTCGACGTTGGTCACGTACACGCCGTTGCGTTCGCCGAGCTCGCCGGTGGCGATGTCGACATTGAACTTCGGCACGATGAACAGCGACAGGCCCTTGGTGCCCGGTCGAGCGCCCTCGGGGCGGGCGAGCACGAAGTGGATGATGTTGTCGGCCATGTCGTGCTCGGCCGAGGTGATGAACCGCTTGACCCCGGTGATGTGCCAGGTGCCGTCGGGCTGCAGTGCGGCCTTGGTGCGGCCGGCGCCGACGTCGGAACCGGCATCCGGCTCGGTTAGGCACATCGTGCCGCCCCAGCGCTTGTCGACCATCAGCTGCGCCAGGCGTTTCTGCTCCTCGGTGCCGTTGCGGAACAGCGCGGTTGCGAAGCCCGGGCCGGCGGCGTAGATGTGCACGGCGGGGTTTGCGCCGAGCACCATCTCCTGGATCGCCCAGCGCAACGTCATCGGCGCAGCGGTGCCGCCGATCTCAGCCGGCAGGTCCAGCCGCCACATCTCGGAGTCCATGTAGGCGTGCTGCGCCTTCCTGAACGTCTCGGGCATGACCACCGAGTGCGTGACCGGGTCGAAGACCGGCGGGACGCGGTCCGAGTCGATCATCGAGTCGGGGAGGTCCTCGGTCGCGAGGCGCTCGGTCTCGTCGAGCAGGGCGCGAGCGGAGTCGACGTCGACCTCGGCGTAGGCGCCGGTGCCGAGGACCTGGTCGCGGCGCAGGAACTCGAAGAGGTTGAAGTCGATGTCGCGGCGGTTGGCTTTGTAGTGGCCCATGGGACTCGCCTCCACGGATCGCCGGGTAATCAGATTCGGGCACTTTCGGAGTAAGGGGCTACCCTCACCTACTCGTCAGTAACGTACCATACTCAGCAGTAACTTGGCGTCAAGTCACGCAAAATCAGTGCCGCATTCCCTGCCCGCCCGGCCCGGAGCTCCCGATGACCGCAATCGCCTACACCCGCGCCGGCGAGGGACCGGTCTTGCTGCTGATCCACGGCATCGGGTCGCGCAAGGAGGTCTGGGCGCCGCTGCTCCCGTACCTGACCGGACACCGCGAGGTCGTCTCGATCGACCTGCCCGGATTCGGGGCGAGCCCCCTGCGCCCCGGCCAGGATCTCACGGTTCGCGGGCTGACCGCGGCCGTCGTGGAGTTCTGCGCCGCGATCGGGGCAGCCCGTCCGCACGTGGCCGGCAACTCGTTGGGCGGCTGGGTCGCGCTCGAGATGGGCCGGCTGGGCGCGGTCGCGTCGGTGACCGGGATATCCCCGGCCGGCCTGTGGCGCGGCCGGGTGCCCAGGTACACGAAGTGGCAGGTCCGCGGCATCCACGACATGCCGGCCCGGCTGGACCCGGTGCTCGCGCCGCTGACCCGGATCGCCCCGTTGCGGATGGCGTTGACCGCGAACGTGGTGGGCCGCCCGTGGCGCATGCCCCGGCAGGCGCTGTTGGCCGACGCTGCCGCGATGGTCGGCGCCGAGGGTTTCGAGCGCACCCTGGCCGCGACCTCGGGCAAGCGGTTCACCGGCGGCATGGTGATCGACGTGCCGGTGACGATTGCGTTCGGGACGCGCGACGTGATCCTGGGCCCGGGCTGCCGGGTGCGCGAGGAGTTGCCCGCCCACACCCGCTGGCTGACGCCGCGCGGCTGGGGCCACCTGCCGATGTGGGACGACCCGGCCGGCGTCGCCGGGGTAATCCTCGAGGGCTCCAGTCGCACCGCGCCGGCTGCGTGAGCTCTGCTGTCGGTGGGACCTGACGAACCGTCAGATCCCACTGCGATCGGCGAACGGCCGGGTTCAGAGGCCCAACAGGGTGGTGACGGGCAGCAGTGCGTTCAGCGCGTCCGCGATCAGGGCGGTCCCCGCGGCGTCCGGGTGGTTCCCGTCGGATGCCAGCAGGCTGGTCACGTCGATGCCGGGCCGGTAGTACAACTGGTAGGTCGACAGCCAGTCGGTGTGCAGCGACTGGGCTACCGCCCACAGCGCACCGTCCACGGCTTCGGTGGACTCCAGGGCGGCCTTCTGGGTGGCCGCGTTGTAGTTCTGCTGCGCGACCTTGCCGGCCTCCATGGCCGCCCAGTAGTCGACGATCACGACGTCCGCGTTCGGATTGATCGAGCGGATCTTGTTGACCGCGGTGGTCACGTTGGCCTTCACCTGTTTGGTGACGGCGTTGTACTGCGACGGCGAGGCACCGTTGCTGACCGCGTAGAAAGCACCGTTGTAGTCGTTCGCCCCGGTCATGATCACCACGACGCTCGCGTTCTCGACCGCCTTCCAGGCTCGGGCGGTCTGCAGCAGATGGACCAGATTGAGGCTCGTCGATCCATTCTGGGCGAGATTGTTCGCCGTCCCGCCGATGGCCGTGGCGTACTGCTGGACGAAGTTCGTGCAGCCGCAGTGCAGGCCGGTGGGCACCGAGTCGCCGAAGCCGACGACCACCGGGCCGGTCGTGGCGGCGGCTGCCGGTGCGGGCAGTCCCGCGAGACCGAGGCCGAGGGTGGTCGCCAGCGCCGTGCTGCCCAACGCCATCCGCCGCCTACGCAAGCGCCCTGCGGCGCGCAGCCTGATACCCATCGTTGCCCCCCGTGTCACGTATCGCTCGCTTACGGGGGTACGACGGGTCCGTCCCGGGTCCGGTTCCGGACATCGGCGGATATCGGCCGTTCGACCCAGGCATGGCCGGCCGAACGGATGAGGTTCGCCTTGCGCAGGCTATGTCCTGGGTTGGACGTCCATCACGACGTCGAACGCCCAGAGCTCGGCGCCCATCGATGCAGGCGGTCCGCCCTGCCCCTCCCGCGCGTGGGCGACGGCACCCATCCCGTCGCGCCACGCCTCGAAGTCGTCCTTGGACGCCCATCGGGTGAACACGAAGTACTTGTCCGTGCCCTGGGTCGGGCGCAACAGCTGGAACCCCTCGAAACCCGCCGAGCCCTCGACCATCCCGGCCCGGGCGCCGAAACGCTCCTCCAGGTGGGCACCCGCACCCTCGGGCACCGTCAACACATTGATCGCCACGTAGGAAGCCATGCCGGCAACCCTATGGGTACCGATCCGTGCCGGACGTCCGACCGAATCTGGCCCACCGGCCACCTTTGGTCGGCCGCAACCCAAGCGGGACAGGCAGCGATGGCCTTGGGTCGGCGCGCATCCGCGGCCGCGCCGGCGGGTAGACGAAGTGCCCGACCAGCTCCATCCCGGTGACGAACACCAGCACCCGGCGGAACCAGCCGAAGTGCTCCGGGTGCGGGACCAACAGCCAGGCGCTGACCAGCAGGAAGCCGGCACCGGTGGGTGGGCCACTTCCACCGTCGAAACGATAGCCGGCACGCCCTCGTGGAGGACGAATCGGCGGAGAAGTTCTTTCGGCCGGCCGCGCAAACTGCCTACGGTTGCGATTAGTTCGGCCGTCAGCCGGAGTCTGACGGGTTGTCGGTACGAATCCCAGCTACGAGAGGCAAGTGAGATGACCACTACCCAGAACATCGTCAGCCGCGAGGACTTCGAGGCGGCCCGTGTGGCGTTGCTGGCCGAGGAGAAGGCGCTGACCCGCGCCAAGGACGCGCTGGCCGCCAAGCGGCGCGCGATGCCCGCGGTCCGGGTGGACAAGGACTACAAGTTCTCGACCGCCGCCGGCGAGGTCGGCCTGGTGGATCTGTTCGACGGGCGCCGGCAGTTGATCGTCTACCACTTCATGTACGGCCCCGGGGCCACGGTGGGTTGCTCGGGGTGTTCGTTCCTGATCGACAACCTGGGCCACCTGGCACACCTGTACGCCCGTGACACCTCGTTCGTCGTGACCTCGCGGGCCTCGTTGTCCGACACCGCGGCCTTTCGTGCCCGCATGGGCTGGACGGACGTCCCGTGGGTGTCCTGCTCCGACGAATTCGCGGTCGACCTGGGCGCGCACACCCCGGACGGCGACCGCCCGACGATCAGCGTCTACCTGCGCGACGGCGACGAGGTGTTGCACACCTACACGACGCAGGACCGGGGCGCCGAGGTCTTCCTGGGCACCTACAACTGGCTGGACCTGACCGCGCTGGGTCGGCAGGAGGAGGGCCTGGACTATCCGCAGCAGTGGTGGCGGTTCCACGACGAGTTCGCGAACTGACGTAGCGTCAGGAACCTGGGAGAGGGGACGGAATGGCCCGGACGCTGGACGACGAACCGACGCTGGACGACGAGCCCACGCTCGACGTCGATCTGGAGGAGCAGCGGGTCGCGCTGACCGGCTACTGCTACCGGATGCTCGGCTCCGGGTCGGAGGCCGAGGACGCGGTGCAGGAGACGATGCTGCGCGCCTGGCGTGCCCAGGACGCCTTCGAAGGCCGCGCGAGCCTGCGGTCGTGGCTGTTCCGCATCGCGACCAACGTCTGCTTCGACTCACTCGCGTCCCGGCAGCGGCGGGCCCGGCCGATGGATCTGCGCCCGAGTTCGTTGCCGGCCGCGCCGATCGGCGAGGCGCTCGCCGACTCGGTGTGGATCGGACCGGTCAGCGACTCCCGCGTGCTGGCGGAGGTCGGCGACCCCGCAGACGTGATCACCGCGCGGGAGTCGGTGCGGCTGGCATTCGTGGCCACGTTGCAGTTGCTGCCGCCCCGGCAGCGGGCCGTGCTGGTGCTGCGCGACGTGTTGTGCTGGCCGGCTGCCGAGGTCGCGGAGTTGCTGGACAGTTCGGTGGCGTCGGTGACCAGCGCGTTGCAGCGCGCCCGGGCGACGCTGCAGGAGTGGTCCGGCGACCTCGGTCAACCGCTGCGCCCCGCCGATCCCGGCCAGCGCGAACTGCTCGAGCGTTACGTCTCGGCGTTCGTCAACTACGACATCGACGCGTTGGTGAAATTGCTGCGCGCCGACGTGGTCATGTCGATGCCGCCGCTGCCGCTGTGGCTGCGCGGTCCGGACTCGGTGGGCGACTGGTTGCGGCGCCGCGGCGCCGCCTGCGCTCGGTCGCGAATGCAGCCGATCGGGGTCAACGGGATGCCGGGCTTCGCGCAATGGCGACTGGAGACCGACGGGGAGTATCACCCGTGGGCGATCCAGGTCGTCGAGATCAACGACGGCGCGATCAGCGGGTTGAACTTCTTCCTCGACGTCGAGCGGCTCTGGCCGCTGTTCGGCCTGCCCAGCCGCCCGCCGGGCGAGGCGCTCGGCTGAGGATTGCGTTCGAACATACGTTCGACTAGAGTCCCGTGATGTGGGCAGGCGGATCGAACATCCTTCACGCAGATCTCGACGCGTTCTTCGCCTCGGTGGAGCAGCGCGACGACCCGAGGCTGCGTGGGCGGCCGGTCGTCGTGGGCGGTGGAGTGGTCCTGGCGGCCAGCTACGAGGCCAAGGCATGCGGCGTACGCGCGGCGATGGGCGCGGCCGCGCTGCGTCGGTTGTGCCCGCACGCGGTGGTGGTTCCGCCCCGGTTCGCGGCCTACTCGGCGGCCAGTCGGGCGGTGTTCGAGATCTTCGCCGACACCACGCCGTTGGTGGAGAACGTGTCGATCGACGAGGCCTTCCTCGACGTGGCCGGCCTGCGGCGACTGTCCGGGCCGCCGGAGGCGATCGGTGCCCGACTGCGGGCGCGGGTCCGGCAGGAGGTGGGGTTGCCGATCACGGTCGGCATCGCCCGGACGCGCTTCCTGGCCAAGGTCGCCGGTCGGATCGCCAAGCCGGACGGGCTGTTGCTGGTGCCGCCGGATCGGGAGCGGGAGTTCCTCGACCCGTTGCCGATAGCCGTGCTGTGGGGCATCGGCGAGGCCACGGCGTCCCGGCTCACGGCGCGCGGGATAACCACGTGGGGCGACGCGGCGGCATTGCCCACCGACGTACTGGCCGCCATCGTGGGGGCCGCGGCGGCTCGGCGGTTGCGCGCGGTGGCCGGCGGGCAGGACTCCGGGCGACTCCGGTCCGGTCCGCGACGCCGGTCGATCGGCTCGCAGACCGCGCTGGGCCGGCGACCGCGGGACGCCGGTCAGATCGACGCGATACTGCTGGCCGTGGTCGACCGGGTGATGCACCGGGTGCGTGCGGCCGGCTGCGTGGGGCGCACCGTCGTGCTTCGGCTGCGCTTCGACGACTACGCGGCGGTCACGCGGTCGCGCGCGCTGTCGACGTCGACCGCGCACACCGCGACGGTGCTGGCGGTGGCCCGGGCGTTGCTGGCCGCGGCCCGACCGATGATCGAGCAACGCGGCCTGACGTTGCTCGGCCTGGCGCTGGCCGACGTGGACCGCGACACCGCCGTCCAACTGGTTCTGCCGTGGGCGGCGGGAGGCGCTGCGGACGGCGATGTCCAGGCCGCCACCGACGCGGTCCGTGCCCGGTTCGGCTCCGATGCGCTGCGCCCGGCCACCTTGTTGGGCGGCCGGCGTGGATGAAAACCGGTGGTTCAGTCGGTCGCGCGACCACGCTCGATTGCGTCCCGGGCGTCGTCGGCCAGGTGCAGGATCTCCGACAGCAGTTCGTCGTCCTGGATCAATGCGAACACCCGGATCTGGCGAAGGCGCTTGCGGCGGTGCTTCGCCCGCCACCCGTGCGGGAGCGGCCCACCCGGCCAGGGCGGGTAGTCCGGGTGGAAGTAGACGACCAGCGCGACCCCGCCGCGTGCGGCGGCGACGGACCGTCGGATTCCGGCCAGTGGCAGTGCGTAGACCCGCAACAGGTTCTGCACGATCAGGTGGTCGCCGCTGAGCGAGACCCGGGCGTCCCGCAGCAGCAGGAGCACGCCGACGCCGGCGAAGGCCAGCACCGCGTACAGCGGCGTCCACGGTGGAGTGCGCACCGCGCCGACCATCGCGCCCCCCAGCAGGCCGAGAGCCAGCGCGATGATCCCGATGCGGGTCGTCCGCCCCAACCGCCGGGTCCGCGACGGGCCCTCCTCGTCCACGAAACGAGTATTCCGGGGTCGATGTCCTCGATGGGCGCTTGTCAGCCGGTTGACCGCAGGGATCGCCGGCGATTGTGTGGGACCTCATCCCTCGGTGCGTCGGTTGACATCGGACGAGGTCGGAGTAGGGTCCCGCACACTTCACTGTGCACTAGTGGCCCGAGGCGGGCACCTTGAGCATCCATCTTGAGTTGTGGAAACAAGTTCTGGTCCTCGGCGTGACCGAGGCAGGTCTCTACGCACTTCTCCCCATCGCTCTGGTGCTTTCCTACCGCGTGAGTCGGACGATCGCGTTCGTGCACGGCGGGATCGCGGCGTCCGGGGCGTTGCTGTACTGGTGGTTGGTTTTCGACAACCCGCTGGTGCCGGGCAGGCGGCCCGGCCTACCTCCGTTGCTGGGGCTGTTGGTGGTGGTCGCCATCGGCGGGGCGATGGGCGGCGGCTACGGAACTGTGGTCACCCGGCCGAAGGTCGCGGCTCTGCCGCGGATGACGCTTACCGTGATCTCCCTGGGCGCGATGATGATCGCCATCGGGGTCTTCTCCAGCACCCTGAACGTGGTACCGGAGTCGATCCCGCCCAGCCCGTTCGGCAACGGGCGCATGACCATTGCCGGGGTGGTTCTCACGTCGTTGCGTTCCACGACGATTGTCATCTCGGTCGCGCTGGTCGCGGGGCTGGCGTTGTTCCTGAACCTGTCCCGGTCCGGGCAACAACTGCGGGCCATCGCCGACGACCCGGAGCCTGCCGCGTGGTGCGGGGTCAAGGTCGCGCGGATCTCGACCGGCGTGCACACCGGTGCCGGTGCGATCGCGGGTCTGGCCGGGGCGCTGATCGCGGCGCAGTCCGGTCCGGACCCGATCAACCTGATCATCTTCCTGCTGCGCGGGATGGCAGTGGCGATCGTCGGCGGGCTGATGAGCCTGCCCATCGCGCTGGTTGCGTCATTCGTCATGGCGGTGGTGGAAACCGCGTTGGTGGTGGGTGTGATCGGCCCGTCGGCCACCGAGGTGCCGTACTCGATCGGGGAGCGCGAACTGCTGCTGAACGTGATCCTGTTGGCGATGATCCTCGGGGTGGCGCGGTTGCGGCCGAAGCACTTCTACCTGCTCGACAGGCAGAGCCTGTGAACGAGCACAGCGAGCGAACAAATGACACGGTGCACGCCACATTCGGCGTGCACCGTCGGACGAAGGTGCACCGGTGAAGCCGCCGGGCGACGTGGTCCTGACGACCGAGGAGTTGCGGGTCGGCTACGGCTCCTACGTGGTGCTGCACGACGTGAACTTCACCGCCTTCGCCGGGCAGATCGTCACGCTGGTCGGCCTCAACGGGGCCGGCAAGTCGTCGTTCCTGAAGACCCTGATGGGCACGATCCCGGCGATCGGTGGTCGGATCGACCTGCTCGGTGCGGACGTGACGAACTGGCCGACGTTCCGTCGGGTCGGCGCAGGCATCGCGTTCTCGCCGGAAGGCCGGCGGGTCTTCCCGAACATGACGGTCAGCGGAAACCTGTTGCTGGGTGCCGCTGCGCTGCCCCGGGCCCAGGAGCGGTCTCACCTCACCAGGGTGCTGGCATTGTTCCCGGAGTTGAGCGGCCGGTTGGAGCAGCGCGCCGGCACGTTGTCCGGCGGCGAGCAACAGATGCTCGCGATCGGTCGCGCCCTGATGGCCGGGCCGCGACTGCTGCTGGTCGAGGAACCGTCGCAGGGCCTGGCGCCGGTCGTGGTCGACCGGGTGTACGAAGCACTGGTCGGTGTGCTCTCCGAGGGGGTGGCCGTTGTCGTCGCCGAACAGTTCCAACAGGTCCGGGAGGACGTTTCCGACCGGATCCTGGTCATCGACGGCGGCACCGTGACCGAGTACCGGGAGTCCGGGCCGGGCGCCAACCTGATTGGTCGTCAGATATGAGCGAGCACGCCAGGAACATGCCGCTGCGAAACGTGCCGGTCAGCCAGCGCACCCGACCGATCCGCTCGGCGATGGGCGCCGGCTCCGTGCTGTGCTGGATCATCGCTGTGGTCTGGGTCTTCGACTTCGCCGACTACCAGATCTTCACGGTCAGTGCGGCGATCCCGCTGGCCCTGGCCTCACTCGGGTTGCTGGTCCTGCAGGGCTGGGCGCGGGAGATCTCGTTGACCAGTGCTGCGTTGTGGGGTACCGCGCTGTACTACTTCGGCTACCTGGAACGCCCGGACAACCTGGGCAAGGGAATTCCCTGGGTCTTCGCCGCGATCATTGCGATCGGCGCGGTCACGCTGTTGATGGTGGGGATCGCCGCGGCAAGCGTGCGCCTGCCCGGCATCTACCTGGTCGTGATCACGCTGGGCGTGCAGATCACCTTGGAGAAGACGATCTTCACGCAGGGCCGGTTTTCCGGCGGCATCTCGGGCGGGACGGAACTGGGGCAGTCGATCACCAACCCGAGGCCGCACTTCTTCGGGCTGCCGTTGCAGACCGACCGGGCGTTCTACTGGTTCCTGCTGGGTTGGCTGGCGGTCATCGTGTTGTTCCTGGTGCGACTGCGGCACAGCCCGGCCGGCCGTGCGTTCCTGCTGGTCGGAGCCGACCGTCAGGCCGCGGCCGCGTGCGGGATCTCGCCGATTCGATACCGGCTCGCCGCGTTCGCCACCTCCGGCATCCTGGCCGGCCTGGCCGGGGTGCTGGCTTGTTGGCTCTACATCAATCCGCCGGTGTTCGTGGAGTACCTGGCGCCGACCTCGCTGCTGCTGCTGGCGGTCCCGGTGCTGGCCGGCCGCGACGCGATCGGCTGGGTGATTGCGGTCTCGGTCGTCAACCAGATCCTCCCGGTCGAGTTGGAGCGATACCGGATCAACACGTTCCTGATGGCCGGCGTCGGGCTGATCGGCGGTGCGTTGGTCGGCCCGCGCGGGATGGGCGGTTTGTTCGCCGACCTGCGCAGGCATTTCATCGGCGACAGCGACCGAGTGCATCTGCAGCGCCTGTCCGGGCAGGAGTCCGCGCCGGCGCAGGAGGTTCCGGCGATCGTCGCGGACTGGCTGGGCCGCCGTCCGGCCGGGGAGGGCCCGGCCTTGGAGGTGGCGAACATCGCCGTCCACATCGACGGCCTGACCGTCCTGGACGGGGTGAGCCTGAGCGTTCCGGCGGGATCGTTCGCCGGGCTGATCGGACCGAACGGGGCCGGCAAGAGCACCCTTTTCGACGTGATCAGCGGTTTCCGACCACCGGATTCCGGCACGGTGCGGCTGTTCGGCCAGGACGTGACCAACTCGCCCGGCTGGCGTCGGCCGCGGGCCGGGATGTCGCGGGTGTTCCAGTCCACGCGGATCATCGAGGACCTCACGGTCGCCGACAACCTGTTGCTCGGCGCGCACCATCAGCTCGGTTCCCCCACCCTGGCCTACCTGGCCGGGTTGCGGCAGGCCTGGGATGCCTCGGCGGTCGCCGAGCGGGCCGCGCGGGCGATCGCCACCATGCTCGCCATCGAGGACCGGTGGGACGACCGCGCCGGCACGCTGTCGTTCTCCGGCCGGCGACGCATCGAGATCGGCCGCGCACTGCTGGCCTCGCCGCAGATCCTGCTGCTGGACGAGCCCGCGGCGGGCCTGGACCCGAACTCCCAGGGCGCGATGTTCGACCTGCTCCGGCGCCTGCACTCGGAATTGGGCATGACCGTCCTTCTCGTCGAGCACAACGTGACCGCGGTGCTCTCGGTGTGCGAACTCGTGCACGTCCTGGCCGCCGGCAAGGTGCTCGCCAGCGGTACCCCGGCCGAGATCACCGCCAACGAAACCGTTCGGGCCAACTACCTCGGCAACCGGCTGCGGTTCAGCGCTGCCGCGACGAGCTGAGTCGATGGCCCGACTGACACCGACGTCGTACGCGGTCCTGGCGCTGCTCGCCCGACGGCCGTACTCCGCCTACGACCTGACCGGGGAACTGAAGAATTCACTCTCGCACTGCATGCCGCGGTCCTCGACCCTGCTCTACCGGGAGCCGAAGAATCTGGTGGCACACGGTTTTGCCGAGGTCGAGATTCAGATGAAGGGGCGTCAGAAACGCGCCGTCTACTCGATCACCTCGGACGGGCGGAAGGTGCTGGCCGAGTGGTTGGCCTCGCCGCCGGCCGCACCGGTGTTCGAGTCCGAGGCGGTCGTGCGGATGGTCTTCGCGCACCTGGGCAGTCGGGACGATCTCGTGGCCGCCCTGGAGACGCTGGAGAATCAGGTCCGCGATCTGACCCAGGCCGGATTCGACGCCTACACCGGATGGTTCGAGCGCTTTCCACCCCCGCCCGAGCATCTGGCCGATCAGGCCCTGATCGCGGGCCTGTATGTCGACCTGTACCTGATGCTCATCCAGTGGTCGCAGCGGGCCCGCAAGGCGGTCCTGGAGCGCCCGGCGGAATGGCCGCCGGACGCACAGGAAGCCGCCTGGGCACAGCTGGAGGACGTATTGGCTCGGGCTCCATTGGCGAACCCCAAATTCAAGCGAAAGTGACCATCTGTCAGATACCTGTTGTTTTCCCGCCGGACACACCGATGCCGAAGTCTTGATCGTCGCCTTGGTGACAGTTCGCGGGCAGGTGCCGTTTCATCGTGTGTTGTGGATCTTGAGCGCCGCCGGACCACGGGGGTCGGCGGAGCGTGATCCAGGCAGCTCCCGTTGCGGTAGGTGATGGGACGCCCCGCCCGGCGGGCGCGTGCGCACGACGCGAACAGGACGACGCGTCGACGGCCGCACGCCCGCCGCGCGGCCGACCCGGCGCGAAAGGCAAGCCCGGTGTCGCCAGGGCCTGGACACGAGCCCGAAACATAACGCTGGAGCTGCACGCTTCGCGGCGGTTCGATGCCTAATCGATGCCGATGACGGATTGGCGAACACCGTTCGCTTATCTGTATTAATCCGTCCTCTTGCCTTCAACCAGGCAATTTGGTTGGGTGCGTCCCGCAGTTCGCTACGCGTCCTGACGCCACCGACTAAGGAGTTCCCACGCCCATGAACGCAGGTCGTCTCCCTACGATCATCTCCGCGAGCCTGCTCGGCTTCGCGCTCACCGCCGGTGGGGTGGCCATGGCGGATTCCGCCAGCGCCGACACCGTCTCGCACAGCACGACGGTCGACCAGCCGGCCAAGCACCACAAGAAGCCAAAGCTGAAGCACCACAAGTTGAAGCCCGCCGTGATCAAGCATCACAAGATCCTGAAGCACAAGCCCAAGCACAAGCCCTAGGTCGAGAAGGGCGGCCCTGCGAAGGGCCTCCCGCAGGCGGCGCCCGAACGGTGGCGAGGCATGCACAGCCACGCGCCCTGTTGTGGCGACATGCTGGGCAGCCGGCTTCGACGCCACTGCATCGTGACTGCACACCAGAGGCGGCCGGCGCCGAGCCGGCCGCCTCTTCGGCGTGCGGCCGCCGCTGCGGTTCCACCGGTCTGCGGGCCCGGACGATCCACAGGCCGAAGTTGTCCACAGCCCCGCCGTTCCCCAGAACGGGCGGGGCATCAGCTCCTAGTTTTCCCACGTGTTGCGGCGCGGCATCCGCCTCGGCGCAGCGAACTGTGTGAATCCCAACCTCTAGGAGCCGAAACAATGAACGCACGTCGAATTTCCACGATCGTCTCAGCGACCGTGCTGGGTCTCGCCTTGAGCGCCGGCGGCGGCGGCATGACGCCCACGGCCGGCGCGGCGACGATCCCGACCGGCATCTCCGGCGCCCCGGCCCCGTCCGGCGGCACCTCAGGCGACGACGGCAAGGCCCCCACCTCGGCCGAGCCGAAGTCGGACAACCCGGTGCCGGGCAAGACTGCCGCGTCGCCGAAGCGCAAGCACACCAAGACCTCCCGGGTGTCGCGGCGCGTCCAGCGGCACCACCGGGTGGGCACCGCCGTCCATCGCCGCAGCCACAAGGCGAGCGGCACGACCGGTGCGGCCGCTCCGGCGAGCGCCCCGACCGGCACCACCGGCGCGCCGATGGCCGGCTGACCCACCTCGGGGGCGGCCGGCCCGCCGGCCGCCCCCGCCGGAATCTGACCCCGGGTCAGTTGTGCCGCGACGCGGAGTGTTCCGCCGGCGGACATTAGGCTGCTGATGGATCGGGGCGAGGAGGAGACGTGGTCGTGGCGGCCGCGTTCGGCGCTGTCGTCACGGCCCTGTGTTACGGGGTGGCCGCGGTGTTGCAAGCCGCGGCGATGCGCGCCGGTGCGCCCGGCGGTTCGTTGGACGCGCGGGTCGTGGTTCGGATGTTTTCGCAGTTGCCGTACCTGGCTGGCCTGGCGCTCGACGGCCTGGGGTTCCTGGCGTCGTTGCTCGCACTGCGGCACCTGCCGCTGTTCCTGGTGCAGGCGGCTGTGGCGGCCAGTGTTGGCATCACGGCTTTGCTGGCCGATCGCTTCCTCGGTCTGGCACTGGGCCGGGTGCAGTGGGCCGCGCTGACGGCCTTGGCGGTAGGCGTGGTCCTGCTCGCCGTCAGCGCGGAGCCCGGCGGGGCCGCTTCGCTGAGCCGGTCCGGCCAATGGGCGGTACTGGTGGGGGTCGCACCCCTGACCGCGGCCGGGCTCTGGGGCGCTCGACCGGGGCGGGGCGGTGCGACGCTGCTGGCCGCGGTGTCGGGGGCGGCGTTCGGCGGTGTGGGCATCGCGGCGCGCGCGTTGCCAGTCTCGGGGTCCTGGTGGCACCTGCTCGCGGAGCCGTTGACCTACGCGGTGCTGGCCTACGGGGGGCTGGGCACGGTGCTGTTCGCGGCCGGGCTCGAACGGGGTTCGGTCACAGTCGTGGTGGCGGTCGTGTTCGCGATCGAGACGGTGGTTCCCGCCGCGGTCGGGCTGTCCGTACTGGGCGACACCGCGCGCCCCGGCCTGGCCCTGGTCGCGGTTCTGGGCTTCGTGATCACCGTGGGTTCGGCGCTCCTGCTGGCCGGATTCGCCCAGCCGGCCGAGACCCGCAAGACGTCGGCCCAGGTCGCGTCCGGCTGAATCGGCACGGCGGTGGCAAGGGGAGAATCAACCTTCCACCGCGCGGGTCAACGGTGTGCAGCGGTCGGTCAAAATCATGGGTCTCCGCTCTTCGCCGCGCCTTACGCTCGGCGGTGCCATGGTTGAGTTGACGAGTCCCGCGCCTGCGTCGCGTCGCCGCGCGCGGCTGCTCCGGACTGCGGTGGTGGCCGGCGTCGGTGCCGCCGCCTTGGGCCTGGGTGGGCTACCGGTTGCCGGGGCCTCCGTCACGCCGTCGCCTGCACCCGACGGCCAGCTCGCCGTGACCGGCCCGCCGATCACCGGGCTGGGCCCGCTGTTGCCGGCGACTCCGACGATCGGCGGCCCGCGACTGGCCGATCAGGGCGCGATCGAGGACCCGGCGGCCGGGCCGATGCCGTTCTTCGACGGCACGTCCTACGTGATCGCCGACGCGACCACCGGCGAGATTCTGGCCGCCAAGGATCCGCACGGCCTGTTCCGCCCGGCAAGCACCCAGAAGACGTTGCTGGCCTTGACGATGTTGCCCCGCCTGGACGAGGACGACACCTACACCGCCGACGCGCAGGACGTGAGCGTCGAGGGCACCCGGGTCGGAATGGCAGCCGGCGAGACTTACCAGATAAACGACCTCTGGTACGCGCTGTTCCTCCGCTCCGGCAACGACGCGGCGATGGGCCTGGCCAAGGCAGGCGCGGGGGGCGACCTCGCGAAGGCCATCCGTATGGAGATGGACGAGGCGCACCGTCTGCAGGCGGATGACACCACGGTGGTCAACCCGAGCGGGCTCGACGCCCCTGGTCAGTTCTCCTCCGCCTACGACCTCGCCCTGTTCGGTCGTGCGCTCCTGCAGCGTGGCGACGCCCGCAAGTACATGATCACGCAGCACTGGCAGTTCCCCGGGAACACCACGGCGACCAAGCAATCCGTCGACCCGACGACGATCCAGGTGAACTCGGAGAACCGCTTGCTCGGCAAGTACCCGGGCATCATCGGGGTCAAGCCCGGCTACACGTCGTTGGCCCACAACACCGACATCGTGGCCGCCCAGCGCGACGGCAAGACGATCCTGGTGACCCTGACGGGTGTTCCGCACCCAACGATCACGCAGGAGGCAGCGGCCTTCCTGGATTGGGGTTTCGCGCACGACGGCGAGGTCGACCCGGTGGGCCAACTGGTGGATCCGTTGTCGCCCAGCGTGGTGTCCCCGGAGGACGACGGCTTCGCCTCCTTCTCCGCGCTGGATCAGATTCCGGCCAAGGTGGCCGCGGTGGCGCGGGCGACTCCGATCAGCCTGAAGTGGTCCGCGGCCTCCGGTGGCCTGGCGGCGGCGCTGTTCGTCACCGCCGGGGCGCTGCGCGTCCTCGGGCGGCGACGTTACCGGCGGCGCCTGGTGCCCCCGCAGCTGTAGATCTTCTGACGAAGCGTCATATGTGCCTCGACGGCGTGTCCGCGCGGCAATTCCGCATCCGACGCAAGACGATCGACCCGGCAACCTTCGCCGGTGCTACCACGATCCCGGATGGCCGGCGGGCTCGACGGCGAAGGCCGGGGGGCTGGTATGGCACTGCGGTTGCGGGTGATCGGCCCGACCTGGGCTGTGCACACCGCAGTTGTGCTGACCTTGATCGCGCCGACGATCCTGGTCGGCTCGGCCGACGACAGGGGGGCCGTCGTCCCGGCGGGTTCCGTTCAACTGGTGGACAACTCGACGCCGTCGACGCCGCCGCACTGTGACGCCTCGCAGCCCCGTGGTCAGGTGGCGCATTACCAGGGCGGCTCGGTCTCGGCGCTCTACGACCGGGTCTTCCACCCGTGGGCCGGCGTTCCCTACCTGGACACGCACGTGCCGCAGGCGCTGGCGACCTGGACCAATTGGGACGGCGCCGGGCACCGGCTGGTTCTGCTCGGCATGTACCGAAAGGGGCACCACTCCTTGCTCGTCGGCGTCGACCCGGCGTCCGGACGAGCGATCGGCACGGTCGAGATCGAGGAGTCGCACCTCGGCGGGATGGGCTTCGTCGGGCACTGGTTGTTCGCCCAGGACAACGCCGACGCGCACAAACATCCGACGGTCCGGCGTTACCGCATCGACAAACTGCGGTCCGCCATGCGCGCGGCCGCCCAAGATGACCACCGTCCATTCCTGCACGCCGATGGGCCCGCGCGGCAGATCGACGCGATCGACTTCTTCGCCGTGGAGGGGAACTCGGTCTACGTCGGCAACCACGGTTCGGCGCGCACGGCCAGGATGTACCGCTACACGCTGACCCTGGACGGGCTGCTGAAACGGGCCGAAGGCCCGTGGCGGATTCCGCAGCGGGCACAGGGTTTGGTGATCACCTCGCAGGCCTTCATCTTCGCCTCGGACAACGGCGTCGGTCGGGGTCGATTGTCCGTGGTGCGGCGCGCCGATCCGCACCACATCGGGTCGCCGGTCGCCTGCGTCTGGCTCCCGGCGATGCCGGAGGACATGACGGTGCTCGACGGCACGTTGCTGATCGACTTCGAGAGCGGCACGAAGCGCTACGCGCACGATCATCCGGCCAACCGCATCCGCAATTTTCACGAGGGCATCCTCGCCACGCTGTTGTCGCTGACCCACGCCGGCGACCCACCGCCTGCGCGCGCCGCGGTGGTTACCCCGGTGCAGAAGTCGACTGCCCAGGAACCGCCGGCCGGTCCGGTCCAGCCGCTCGCCTCGCCGGCCGCGCCGCCGCCACCTCAGGCGCCGCCGGCTCAGGTGCCACAGTCCCAGGCGCCGCAGCCGCCCGCGCCCGCGCCGCCGCCCAGGCCATCGGCGCCCCAGCCGTCGGCTCAGCAAGGCCCGAAATCACGGGCCCCCTCGGAGCAACCGCCCGCGCAGTCGCAGCAGCCGGTCCAGCCCCAGGCACCGGCGCAACCACACGCACCGGCGCAGCCGCACGCACCGGCGAGTGGGGCGCCCGCGCCGGCGAAGCCCGCCCCCACGGCTGCCCAGTCGCAGCAGCAGGTACCGAAGGCCCCGGCGCCGCAGAGCCCGACCCGGCAACCGCCGGCGCAGCAACCGGCGGCGCAGCAAGCACCGGACCACCCGGCCCCGGTCGAGCACCCCGCGGCCGAGCAGCCCGAGCCGACCGCGGCTGCGCAACCCCCGGCACAGCGCCCTCCGAACGAGCAGCCTCCGGTTCAGCGCGCGCCCGCTCCGCAATCGCCGACCGCGGTGCCGAGCAAGCCGCCTGTGCCTTCGGGAGCACGATCTGACGGCCCGCGATAGACGTTCCCGCCGGGGTTGTCCTGCCGGCCGTTTGCATGCAGACGGCCGGGCGAGAACTCCGCGCGACCGCGCTCACGCCGGTCCAGCCCGTCGACGCCGTGTCAGACTTGCGCGCCAGGAGGGCTCGCACAGTGGCCTAGTGCGGCAGTCTTGAAAACTGCTGTCGGGGGTGACCTCGACCGTGGGTTCGAATCCCACGCCCTCCGCCGAGAACCCGGACAAAACCCCCTCTGACCTTGGGAAACACCGTTTTGCAAGATCTCCCCGTGGTTGTCCGTACGCCCCTGTAATTACGCGCGAAGGACCCTGTGACGGGCACGCAACGGGCACGACACGCCGAGGACGGGCACGCAACGGGCATTGCAACGGGCACGCGCACACATACCCGGGTGGGGTATTTATGCGACAGGAGCGGCGCGCCGCCAGGCGATCTTGTGCTCCCGGGAGCCGGGCCGGCAAAGTCCCCGGGGCCGAAGCCTGAATCCGTCAGGCACCCGACCTTCGCCTCCCCCAACCATTACGCCGAACAGTGCGCACTTAGGCGCGTACGCATGATGATGCTAAGATGCGTCCATGCCGAAGGTTCGTACCACGGTGACGATCGACGAGCGAGTGATGACTGCGGTCCGGGTGCGGGCTGCCCGCGCCGGCAAGGGCGACAGCGAGGTGATCGAGGAGGCGCTGCGACGGGATCTCGGTCTGGACCTGTTGGAGCGACTGTGGGCGAAGAACGACCTGAGTGAGGACGAGGCGACGGCGTTGGCTCTGGAGGCCCAGCGCGCGACCCGTCGCAGCGCGCACTGAGATCCGGCACCGGGGTGCGAGCGGTCCTGGACCCGAACGTCGTCGTCTCGGCGGTCCTGTCCCGTTCCGGCACGCCGGCCGCGTTGCTGCGGGCCTGGCTGGGCGGGGTCTACGAACTCGTCGTGTCGCCGGCGCTGCTCGACGAGCTCGAACGTGTCCTGAGCTACCCCAAGATCGCCAGTCGGGTCAGTCGCGAAGAGGCCCGGGAGCTGCTGAACGTGTTGCGTCTGCAGGCCGACCTCGTCGCGGACCCGGTCGGTGCCCCGTCTATCGCTTCGCCGGACGCCGGCGACGACTACCTGATCGCCCTGGCCGAGGCCGCCTCGGCCGTGCTCGTCTCGGGCGATGCGGACCTGCTGGGTCTCACCGGGCAGAGCCCCGTCTACAGCCCCACGGCGTTCTTGGCCCTGCTCTCCCAGCTCTGACCGGCCGGACACCCGCCTCCCGTCCGGGGTTCCGCGGGCCACCGGATCCATGCCGTGTCAACGCCCGCGCGGGCCGGCCGTGATGGTCAGCGCTGAGCCAGGCAGGAGTCGAGGTTCCTCCCGCGAACAGCAGGCTGGTTGCTTACTCCTCCGGGCGGGTTCGGGCGTAGTGGCGGGCGACCCTCGCCCGGTTGGCGCAGTTCGAGGAGCAGTAACGCCGTCGGGGGTCGTCCTGGACGAACAGTCCGAGGCAGCCCGGGCCGGGGCAGGCGAGGACCGTCGCGTCGATGTGCATCATGACTAGGGCGTCCTCGGCCAAGGCCGAGAGCACAGCCGTTAGTACTGGTTGCGGGCGCAGGCGGGCGACGGTCGGTCCTGGAGCTCCCGGTTCGGCGTAGAGGTGGCTCGGTGCCGCTGCCGCGGCCCGGTTCAGCGCGTCCAAGGCTGCTGGGTCGACGTCCCAGTCCCCCGCGGCGGCCAGCAGTGCGCGTACGTGGCCTCGGAGTTGTTGCAGGGCGGCGCGGAACTCTTCGTCGCGCACGCGAAGGGCTTCGGTGCCTCCGGCCGCCTCCAGCAGGGTGCCTCCCGCCCCGAGGACGTTGTTGCCGACGGCGATCAGCCAGCGATCCGCGACCTCGATCGAGTCAAGGGCGTCGGCGCGCGTCCCCGCGTACACCCAGACCGTGTTGGCGAGGTCGACCACGACCTGCTGCCCCATGAGGGGAAACTCCATTACTAACTCCATCGACCACTTGACACCATTAGCGCCGCCCACCAGGATAGCAGGCGCCCTAATGGTTTATACGTCCTTAAGGAGTTAGCAATGGCGCAGCAGTTGGATCTCCTCATCGGTGCGGACTCCCGTCTGCTCGACCTGGCCGGCCGCGTCGACGCCGACGTCCTCGCCGCACCGAGCCCGTGCGCGGGCTGGAGCTTTGCTTCGGTTCTCAGCCACACGTTGCAGACGATCGAGGTGTTCTCCGCTGCGGCGGACGGTGGCCCCGGACCGAGCGAGGCAGAGCTGTTCGGCGGCGACGACATCGTGGGAAGCGACCCTGCCGGCGTTGCCAGGACGATCGTCGAGCGGTCCCACGCGGCGTGGAACGCCGTGTCCGACTGGGACTCGCCGGTGCGCACGGCCCTCGGCGAGATCCCGGCCGGTCAGGCGATCGCCATCGTCACCTACTCGACCCTGGTGCACTCCTGGGACCTCGCCCGCGCCATGGGCGAGACGGTCGAGTTCAACGGCGCGGAAGCCGGACTCGCCGAGGCCGTCGGCGGCCAACTGGTCCCGACCATGCGCCCCTCGGGCCTGTTCGGCCCGGAGCAGCCGACGTCCCCGGACGCGACCCCCACCGAGCGCGTAATCGCCTTCAGCGGTCGCATCGCCATCTGAACGGCGGCAACTTTTCCCCGACCTCACCCGGAGACCCGACATGAGAAACCTTCCGCACGCCCACCCCCACGGCCACGTGGGCAGCCACGCCGACACTTCGACAGCACTGCCTTGGCTGGCCGTCGGCGCCCTGGTTGCCGCCTGCGCCGACGCCGCCTTCGCCTTCGTCGCCTACGTGCTCATCGACGGCCGCTACAACTTCGAGACCTTGTTGCAGTACATCGCTTCCGGGCTCGCCGGGCAGCGCGCGTTCGCGACCGGCTCCGCCGGGATCGGCTACGCGGCACTTGGCTTCGCGATCCACCTCGTCCTGGCCGTGGCGTTCACCGGCCTCTACTGGTTGACGGTCGCGCCGCGCGTGCGCAGCGCCGGGTCGGTCGTCGTTGCAGGTCTCGCCTACGGCGCGGCGATCTGGGTGTTCATGAACGCCGTGGTGCTCCCGATCGGACGCAGCACGCAGGAGTCCTTCGCGAACGGCTGGTGGTTCGCCTTCCTGGTCGACCACGCCCTGTTCGTCGGCCTGCCCATCGCCATCGCGCTGGCTCCCGCGCAGGTCCGCACCCAGATCCTGCGGAGGGCCCAGTGAGGACGATCGTCCTGCTCGAGTTCCGCACCCGAACCGACACCCACAGCGACTTCGTCGCCCTACTCACCAAAATCCTCCCGGACACCCGGGCGGCGGCAGGATTCGAGACCCTGCAACTCTCCCAGGACCAGGACGATCCGACCCTCCTCGTCTCGCACGAGACCTGGACAAGTCGCCAGGCCTTCGAGACCTATCTCGGTGGGCGCCGGCAGAACGGCACGCTCGACGACGTCGTCGCGCTGCTGGCCGAACCGCCGAGCATCCGCTACCTCGACATCCTGCAATGACAGGCAACCCGAGGACTTCATCAGCGAAGTAGCCCGCGTCATCGAGTACTCCGCGGCCTACGACCTCTACCGGCACGACCTGCAAGCAGTGTCACCAGCGCTCCCCGCCGGGCGGGACGACGGCACCGTTCCGCCCGGCAGGGACAAGCACGCAGGAAATTGGACGCATGCGTCGAGGTCAGAGCCACCGCTCTGCAGGAACTGGTCCCGGCCGAAGCCGAAGGCGGAGGTCCGGGCCGGCACTGCCGCCAGAGGCGGCGCCTTGATCTGTATGAAGGCAGGTTCGGCAACTGCGCCGGCGTCCAGGCAGGTAGGTGCCGGTGGCCCACCGGCGTGGGCTGGTGAGCAGCCTCGGCGGTTTGGTCAGAGGTCGGTAGTACGTTCGGTGGAACCGGGCGGGGCCTGATCTGCGTCGAATGGGGCGGACTGAGATCAATTGACCGACCGCAGCCAGCGGCCGCACGATACTGGCGATCGACGCTGGAGCGCGGCATCGGCCACGGCGGACCTGGCGCCGCTCGCGTCGAGGAGTTCGGGGGAGAGGATGAGTGCGAGGCTTTGTACGGTCGAGGAGGCCGCTGAGCGACTGAACACGACACGGCGGTTCGTCCGGCGGTTGATCGCCGAACGGCGCATCGAGTTCACCGAATTGGGGCGGCACGTTCGCATCCGCGAGGACGTGCTGGAGGCCTTTCTGGCCGCCGGGACCGTTCCGGTTGTGCACCGCGGGATCGAGCACCCCGGTGGGGCCGGAGCGGCCTGATGGCGGCAGCCAGGAGACGTTTTGGTCGGATCCGCCATCTGCCCTCGGGGCGCTGGCAGGTCCGCTACCCCGGACCGGACGGCCTCGACCGGACAGCGCCGTCCACCTTCGCCCACAAGGCCGATGCCGACCGATGGCTGGCCAACATCGAGGGCGAGATCGAACGCAGCCAATGGGCCGACCCGCTCGCGCAAGTCATGACGGGTTGGCGACTGGGGCCGGCGCTGGCTGAAATCCGCCGATCCTTGCCTACGGCGGGCTACGTATCGGCGAGGCCTTCGCGCTGCGGCGGCGATCCATCGACCTGGCCTTCGGGTCGCTGATGGTCACCGAGAGCCTGGCCGAGATCGCCGGGCGGCTGACCTTCGACACCCCCAAGACTCAACCAACACCGTGTCCGCGCCGCCGGGCTCGGTCGGCGAGCGAATCCCACGCCCTCCGCTCCGTCGATCGGCGAGCTGTGTTCGCGTAGAGCACGAACCATTTCAACTCCGCGATCATTGCGGCGATTCGCGCCGCGGCGGAGGGCTTCGCCGCCCCGCACCCCCCTCTCCGATTGCTGCGCCCACGAGTTCAAGTAACCGCGAATCTCCTCCGCTTTGTGATGTCTGCAAGACATCGGCTACAGGCCGGACCCTCATTGAGGGTTCGATCTGTTGGTTTTGGGGGGCCGGGTGGGCGGCCTGTGGATTGGTAGTCGTGGGTGGGGCGAGTACGAGCTTGCGGAGGAGTTCGCCAGTGGCTGCGTTGACATCACCCGGATCTCGAGGTCCTGGATCAGGAGCAGGACGCGGGTTCGGGTACCGGTAAGTCACCCGCCACGCGTCGAGGCCCGGCACGTCGCCAAGCGAGATGTAGGGCCCGTTCGGCAGGCACCCCGCTGGAAACCGATCCTCACCGCTCCAATGGACGGTTGCGCAGGTCAGCCCGTTGCGGCGAGGCGGTTGCCGCAGGGCGTCCAGGCCGAAGCATGGCCGTTGGGTCGCCGATATGGCACCCGTGCTGGACGTCGGGGCTCAGAGTTCGTCCCACGCGTAGCGCCAGGCCCCGCGGCCGGGTTCGTAGTCGGACTGCCTCGCCCACACGTCGGCGGGCCACGGCTTGACGCGATACTTCCGCCCCTGGTGGGTCACGACCGTCCCGCTCCGGTACGTCGCCAGATCCGCCTCGGACCACTCTGGGTAACGCGCTGTATCCGTCTGCTGCGTCACGGACGATCCCTCCTGTCGTCGGCACCTTGACCGGTAGCCTTCCGCGCCCGGCCGCGCCGCGTCCACTGCCAATCCGGCCGGCCATGGGCCTCGGCCTTGGTGTGCGCCGGACGGCTGCAGGCAGATGTGGCTCGAACTTTCTGTCCAGCTTTTCGGCCTGGCGCCCGCCCTGTCGCGTTTCTCACCGGCGAAAACTATCGGTGGTCGCGACCGATGGCCGGTCGACGTGGCCGTCATTGAGCGGCCCCAGAGCCCGACGGAGCCCCCGGAATCCAGCAGGCATCGAAAGGACGGCCATCGACCGTGTCGTGTAGCGCCAACCGCGGATCAGTCCAGTTCCGGCTCGATCGGCGCCACCGGGTCCAGGTCGGCCCCCAACTCGGCCGCCTCCCGCTCGTCGATGTCGAAGAGGTCCTGCAATCCCTCCTCGTCGCCCGATTCCGCCTCCGTGTCGTGCAGTGCCGCCACGGGGTCACCGTCGGCTCCGTCATCCCTGGTCCGCATGCGCGTAGTTTCCCGCTGCGACCGACAACTGTCACGCCCCGCGAGCATCGGCGCAGGCCCATTCGGCAATGGTCCGACGGCGCTGCGAGCCGAAGTCCGAGATCGAACCGCCGGTAGCCGTTTGCCGTGGCCGGGCGTTGCGGTCAAGAATCCGGGTCGATCCGCGGCCGCCCCGGACTGTTGAGCCGTGCGGGTGAACCGGGAGGGAACCGACCACGACCCGGCGACCGATGGCTGCACGCTGGGCTGGCTGTCCCGCCCAGCCGGCCGCCGGCCGGTCCGTCCAGGCGCGGGGTGCAGGGGCCGGGGGTATGGCGATGCGTGCTGTCAGGTGGTCCGGGTCGTGCCGTGGGGCGCACCCGGCTCGTGCGGCGTTGGTGGCGGCGCTGGGCGCCGGGGCACTGGCCGCGAGCGTGACTGCAGCCTCGGGCGCGGCTCCGAGCTACACCACCACCGCGGTAACCGGCCTGCCGACGGGCACGACTCAGGTCGCAACCGCCGTGGATCAGACGGTCGGCCTCGTCTACGTCGTCAACAACACGGGCTCCAGCACGGCCGGCAGCGTCTCGGTCCTCGATGAGGCGAGCAACAAGGTCGCGTGCACGATCCCCGTCGGCGTCGACCCCGGCGGGATCGCGGTGGATCCGGTCACGCACGAGGTCTACGTGACCAACAACGGCGCCAACACGGTCTCGGTGATCGACCTGGCCACGAGCCCCTGCGCCACCAACGGTACGGGCGCCGCCACCGCCACCCTCGCGGTCGGCACGGCTCCGCAGGGTGTGGCCGTAGACCCGACCACCAGCACCGTCTACGTCGTCGACTCCGGCTCCCCCTCCGTCTCCGGCTCCGCGGAACTGTCCCTGATCAACGAGGCCGCCGGCACCACCCCGACCGTTTCGGCCACCACAGTCGGCCTGTCCCAGGAGCCGTACGGGATCGCGGTCGACCCGACCACCCACATGGCCTACGTGACCAACGCGGCCGGCGGTTCGGTCTGGGTGGTCAACGTGACCAACCCGGTCAGCCCGAGCGTGTCATCCACGATCTCCGTCGGCAACGTTCCGATCAGCGTCGCGGTCGACCCCACCACCCAGACCGCCTACGTCGTCGACAGCGGCATCGGATCCACCCCCAGCCCGTCCGCCGTCTCGGTGATCAACGAGGTCACCGGCAAGGTGACCAATACGGTCGCGTTCCCCACCAACGCCGAGCTGGTGGGCGCCGCGGTCGACCCGATCACCCACAGCGTCTACGTGAACATCGCGGACAGCACCGTCGTGGCCGTCATCGACGGGGTGCGCGACTTCATCACCGCCGCGGTGACCGTCCCCACGGAGCCCATCGCACTCGACGTCGACCCGGTCACCCGGGCGGTGTACGTGGGCAGTGGCGCCACCGGTGGTGGATTGACCGAGATAACCCCGCCGCCGCTCGGGCGGCCCGGCGCCACTGGTGCCACGGGCTCGGCGGGTGCGACGGGCTCGGCGGGTGTGACCGGTGCGACGGGTCCGGCCGGTGCGACCGGTGCCGCGGGTTCGGGCGGGACCGGCGCCGGAGTGCCGGGGCCGACTGGCCCGGCCGGCGCGACGGGTGCCAAGGGTG
>DATAUG010000222.1:0-5142 GCA_036268355.1 Sporichthyaceae bacterium | reverse complement strand
GTGAGCGAGGGTGTCGACAACACCGAAGGCGGCGATGGCCTGCTCCGCGCGGAGGATCGCGTGCAGGGTGTACATGCCGTCGGGTTCGGGCCACAGCTGGACGCTCGCGACGGGCCTTCTCGGCGCGCTTGGTCACGGCCTCGGCGTCGACCTTCTCGACCCGGGCCCGCACCATGCGGCGTAACGAACCCGGGGTACGGCCACCGGCCATTGCAAGCAACACGGGTTCGAGCCCGACGCACTGCGCGACGTCCAGGTTCGCGGTCTCCTCCAGGATCGCCCGGGCCTTCGGCAGGGTCAGCTCCCCGGAGCGCAACGCACCGAGGGTCGCGGGCAGGCGTTCGGCCAGGCCCAGCGCGTCGCCCACCCGGGCATCGGCGGTGCGGTGCGCAACCCCCAGCACCAGCGCGATCTCCGCGGACGCCGACGCCAGTGCCTCCTCGAGCTCGCGACCCGCCGCCTCGCCATGTACGAACGCCGCCATCGCGGTGAGCTGCTCGCCCTGCAGCATCGCGATCAGTCGCTCGCCCCGGGCGATCTCATCCAGCGGATCGAGCTCCGGCCGCGCCACCGAGTAGAACGGATCCGGCCCGGCCAGATCGGCCACGACACCGGGCCCGAACATCGCCTCCAGATCCTCCCACCCGAGGACCTCGGGGACGCGAACGGCGGTGTTCGTCATGTCTCATTGTCTCGCGAAATTCCCTGTGCCACAAGGGAAATACTGATTCTGACTGGTGGTCAGATCGTACCCGGAACACCCTGCTGGGCCCCTCGAACCGGTGGCCTCAGCGCCCGGACATTCCGGTCACGTCGATCCGGTAGCCCTCCGGCCCGGGCCACTCGGTGGTCATTGCGAATCGATCACCGCGGATCGTGCTGCGCCGGAACTCGACGGGTTGGTCGTCGATGCGCCCGATCCGCTCCACGGCCAGGACGGCGGTGCCCGCCGGCATTCCCAGCAGTTTGCGGGTGTCCGGGTCGGGGACTGCGGCGCGGATCAGTTCACGGCCACCGGTCAGCTGTTTGCCGGTGAGTCGCGACAACTCGTCGTAGATCCCGGAGTGCCCGAACTCCCCGGCCAACAGCGGTTCGGCCAGCGTGCGCAGCAGCCACGCCCGGTCGACGGCCAGCGGTTCACCGTCGGCCAACCGCAGTCGTTCCAGGAAGACGTAGTCGGTGGACTCCGGGTGGCCCAGGCGCGCCGACACGTCGGGGTCGTGCCGGACCTCGAGCAGCCGGACCTGACTGCGCTGCTCCAGTCCGGCCGCCTCGACGGAGCGGAACAGCGAGTAGATGGTGCCCAGCGGCTGGTCGATGGACGGTGGCCGGACCGAGGTTCCCCGGCCGCGGGCGGAAACCACGACCTCGTCGGCGCGGAGTCGGCGCAGCGACTCGCGAACGGTGTGCCGACTGACGCCGTACTGCTCGGTCAGATCGTGTTCGCCGGGGAACGAGAGGGCGAACTCGCCCTGCGCGATCCGCCGCCGGAGGTCGGCCTCGACCTGCTGCCAGAGCGGGACACCGGTGCCGGCGTCGGGGAGTCGCGGCCCACGTCGCGGAGCGCGTCGCGCTGCCACGCTCACCTCGCCTCTGCTCGCACCGTGTACTCGCCGGCCGCTCGGGAGTCTAGAGGAGGCGTGGTCCGATCGAGTGACCCCGAACAGGGCCCGGGATCGAGACGTACTTCACCCACGTCCGGAACTGGCCGACCGGCATCTCCTGCTCGGTCTTGCACGCGACCGTGCAGGCGTGGCAGCCGATGCAGGTACGTTGGTCGATCGCGAAGCCGTATCTCATCCTGCTTCGCGGGTACACGAATTGTCCGTACAATATGACGCTACCGGTCCGGACACCGCAGCTCGGTGGCCGCGGCGGGCAAGGTGTCGGCGATCTTGGGCGACGAGGCGAGGGTGGTCGGACCGGCCGGGGGCCTGCGCGGTGCGCTGACCCGCGAGAACGCGCGGCCGCAGGTCGTACGCGACTGGCGGTACAGCGGCTGGCTGGCTGTCGGCGCCGTGTGTTTCGGCGCGTTCATGGGCCAGTTGGACGCCAGCATCGTCACGCTCACCTACGCGCCACTTCGCGCGGAGTTCGAGATCTCGGCCGCCGCGGTGCAATGGGTCTCTCTGGCGTACCTGCTGGCGCTGGCGCTGACCCTGGTGCCGTTCGGCCGGCTGGCCGACAGCCGCGGACGCAAGCTCACCTACGTGTACGGATTCGTGGTGTTCACCTTGGCCTCCGGGGCTTGCGCGCTCGCCCCGAATCTGGCGACGTTGGTCGGCCTGCGAGTCGTGCAGGGGGCCGGTGCCTCGCTGCTGCAGGCCAGCAGTGTCGCGTTGGTGACCACCTGCGCCCCGGCGGGGCGTACCCGCAGCGCGTTGGGGGTGCACGCCGGCGCACAGGCCCTGGGTCTGGCGCTCGGGCCGAGCCTGGGCGGTTTGCTGGTCGCCGGCTGGGGCTGGCGTTGGGTGTTCGCGGTCAACGTCCCGGTGGGGATCGTCGCGCTGGCGGTCGCGCTGGTCGCGCTGCCGCGGACGCGCGACACGGCGGTGCCCGGCCGGGTCGATCGGCTCGGGTTGTTGGCGCTGGCCGGCGCGCTCACCGGCATGCTGTTGGCGCTCTCCGCGGCCGCCGGGATGCCGCTGTCCGCCGCCGTGACGGCGGTCCTGGCCGTGGTGACAGTCGGGTCCACCGCGCTGCTGGTCCGGCGGTTGCGGGTCGCGACCCATCCGTTGGTCGACCACGCGCTGCTCGCCGACGGGCCGATCCGCCGCGGGTTGGTCGGCGCCTGGTGCTCGTACCTGTTGCTGTTCGCGCCACTGGTGCTGGTGCCGTCCTGGCTGGCCGACCACGGGGTGGCCGCCGACCGGGGCGGCTTCGTGCTCACGGCGTTGCCCGGTGGGTTCGCCGTGGCCGCTACCGCGCAACGCGCCTTGCCCGCGTCGATCGGCGACCGCATCCCGGTCGTGCTGGGTGCGGCGGCCACGACCATCGGCCTGGTCGCGCTGCTGACGGTCCCGCCGAGTCCCGGTCCGGTGGCGGGCGCGCTGGTCGTCATAGGTCTGGCGTTGGGTCTGTTCACACCTGCCAACAACGCCGCCGTGATGGGGCGGACCCCGGCAGGCGTCCGGGCGACGGTCGGCGGCACGATCTCGATGGTGCGAACTCTCGGCACGGCTGCCGGGGTCGCGCTGGTGACGTTCGGGTTGTCGCACGGCGTGGCCGGCCTGGACGGCCCGCGGTTCGCGATCGCGCTGCTGCTGCCGGTGGCCGTGTTGATGCTGGCGATGGGTTGGTTCGGCGGGACGGAGCCTCAGGCGGGCTGATGCTCCGACGCCCAGGCGGTCCAGCCGCCGAGCAGGTCGGAGACGTCGGTGAAGCCGTGGGCCTCGAGCAGGCTCGCGGCGGCGATCGACCGGTAGCCGCCGGCGCAGTGCACCAGCACCGGTCGGTTCCGGTCCAACTCGGCGAGGCTGGTGCGCAGGCTGGTCACGCAGAGGTTGACGGCGCCGGGCAGCGCCCCGTCGGCGTTCTCGCTCGCCGCACGGACGTCGAGCACCTGCAGGTCCGGCGTGGCGGCGATCCGCTCGGCAGCCTGGCCGACCGTCAGGCGGCTGGAGCGGACCACCAGCTCGGGATGCCGGTCCAGCTCGTCGGGGTTGCTGACCTGGCCGGTGACCTGGTCGATGCCGACCCGGGCCAACCGCATCCGCGCCTGCGCGCACTGCTCGGCCGGGCCGAACAGGATCACCGGTTGTTCGTCGGCGTGCATCGCGGCGGCGTACTGGGCGAACCGGCCGGACAGCCCCACGTTGACCGCGTGGCGCAGGTGCGCGGCGGCGAAGGCCTGGTCGTCGCGCACGTCCAGCAGCAGGTAGCCGGCGCCCGCGCGGCGGACCGCGGTCACCGCGTCGATCTGCTGCACCGGCAGGGCGGGATCGAAGGGCACGTGCCCGGACCTGTTGACCAACACCTCCTGGGCGAAGTACGCCGGCGGGGCGCCCAGGCCGTGGGTGACCGCGGTCACGAACTCGGCCTCACTCATCGGCGCGAGCGCGTAGTTCGTGCGGCGTTGCTCGCCCAGGGTGGAGACGGTGTCGGTGGACAGGGCCTTGCCGCAGGCGCTGCCGGCGCCGTGGCCGGGGTAGACCAGGACCTGGTCGGGCAACGGCAGGATCTTCGTCCGCAACGAGCGGAAGAGGTCGCGGGCCATGTCTTCCGGCGTCCGGCCCGCGGCGCCCAGCAGGTCCGGTCGGCCGACGTCGCCGAGGAACAGCGTGTCGCCGGTCAGAATCGCGTGCGGGGCGGGGTCGTCGCCGTGTTCGAAGACCGCCAGCGTGATCGACTCGGGGGTGTGGCCGGGGGTTTCCAGCACCTGGAGCATCACGCCGGTGTGCGGGTCGCCGAGGTGGATCCGTTCACCGTCGCGGAGCCTGCGGATCGGGAACTGCACCGGGGCGGTCTCGCCCATGGCGATCGCGGCGCCGGTGCGTTCGGCCAGTTCGGTGTGTCCGGGGACGAAGTCGGCGTGCACGTGGGTGAGCACGACCAGGTCGATCACCAGGCTCCCCGCCGCGGCGTCGGCCAGGTACTCGTCGATGTCGCGGCGCGGGTCGACGACGACCGCCCGGCGCGACTCCGGGTCGGCCACCAGGTACGAGGCTTGCGAGAGACAACCGAGGTAGTACTGCTGGAGAATCATCGTGCTCTCCCGGATCGCCACTGCCCCATTGTGTTCGTTGTGCCCAACAAGCTCAATCGGCTCGGGAAGTGCGCGCGGGGTCGCTGGTTCGCACTCCTCCCACCTCACCCGATTGTACGGACAATGGGACGCGGCGGGGGCAGCGACAAGCATGGGACGCGCGGGGCGCCGGTGAATGTACGTACAAGTCGAACGCCCGGACGGCGGACCGGCCCGCGGCGGACAGACAGACGGCAACGGGCCGGCGCCCGATGATTCGGTGCGCCGGCCCGCGGGTTCGTTGTCGGTACTGGTTGTCAGCGGGTGGTCGAGCCGCCGCCCGCCGCCGCGAGCATCGCCTGGATCAGCGCGGCGTGCGCGGACGCCCAGTTCTGGAAGTCGCCGATGTCCTCCAACTGCTGGCCGGGGGAGCGGTACCAGTGCGCGGCGTCCATGTG
>DATAUG010000221.1:0-7925 GCA_036268355.1 Sporichthyaceae bacterium | reverse complement strand
CCGGTCCCGGGAGCTGGGGGCCTTCGCCAACCCGAAGGGCCGACCCCGCCGGAAGAACCAATCAGCCTGACGGTCAGTCAGTCATGAGGTGTCGCCCGGGTACCGGAACTGATCTGTCGCGCGGGTACCGGAACTTGACACTGCGTACGCTTGTCCGGTGGCGACCACGGATCGCGGTTCTCGCGGGCACATCGAGGAACGGCCGACGGCTCGTTCCGAGCGATCGTGTTCGCCGGGGTGGACCCGGTCACGAAGAATGGGGCGCTACCTCAAGAAGACCGCACCATCCCTCAAGCAAGCGAAGGTCGAGCTGACCAAGCTGCAGAAGTCCGTAGACGAACGACGCCACCCGCGGTCGGCCATCACCGTCTCCCAAGCGATCGAGCAGTGGTTGGAGGTGACTTCGCACGAGGCGAGCACGCGGGAGCGGTACGAGCAGCTGATCCGCCTGTACATCGCGCCGACCCTCGGCAAGGTTCAGCTGGCCCGCGTCGAGGCCGAGACTCTGGAGTCACCCGTTCGTGCAGCAGACCCGTTGAAGATTCGAACGATGGGTCTTTCGGTCTGTCAGTAGCACCCGTCGTAGTAGTCGTACCCGTAGTAGTCGTCGCAGCCGTAGTAATCGCCGTAGCCCCCGTAGCCCCCGTAGCCGCCGCGACCGAAGCCGCCGTGGCCGCCACCGCCGCGACCGAAGCCGCCACCGCCGCGACCGAAGCCGCCGTGGCCGCCACCGCCGTGGCCGCCACCGCCGTGAGCGGGAAGCGCAACGGCATTGGTGGTGGTTGGCGCGGTGGCCGCGCCTGCGTTCGTGGCACCTACTCCCAGCAGTCCGCCGGTCAGCACGCAAGCCGCCACGATTCGGCGGGTGTTGAACCTGACTGAATACCTGTCCATAGTTGAATTCCAATCTTTCCGGTAATTGGAACAGCAATTCGCCCAGCGTTTGTAACCGTGGCCCGACAACGGGATTCCAAATTCATTGCCGAGTCTGGATACCGCGTTCGTCGGCAAGCCCCGTCGGGGTGTACCAGTACGGTGCGGCGGCCCTGCCGGTCAGGCGTGCATGGGCCCGTACCGGACGCCGGTTGGCCGTGGCCCAGGTCAGCGTCAGTCCCAACATCGCGGCCGTGCAGCCGAGGAACACAACCACGGCGGCTGTGATGCTTGACGAGTCCGTCATTTGTGGCTCCTTTCGCTCACACTTCGTGATACGTCCTCGGGTTACGGACGAAGCAGCCTTCCACCGCGCTGCCTTCGACCCACCCCGACAGCCGGGTCTGCGATGGACGCTCACCGGGGGACTTCGACCAGCTCTGAGAACCCCGCGCCGCAGTGGACCGCGGCTGAGATGGCCCGGGCTCGCGACCGGTTCTGATGTTCCCTCAGATGTAACCGTGATCGCTATCTGTTCACGTGTGCGACGACCTCGTGCACCTCACGCGCCCCGCGCACCTGTCCGAGATCACGGGCAGGTGCACCGGGCCAATATCGAAGGGAATCCACCGTGATGCCGGCAACCCACCGCAGCCTGTTCCGCCCGGCGGCCCATCTGGCCCTGGCCGCCTGTCTGCTCGGCGTCCCCTTGGCGACGGCCTCCGCCGGCGCCGCCGCTTTCGCGCCCACCCAACGCGGCGTCCCGCTCGAGAACCGCTACTGCGACTCTGATTCCGGATACGACTGCACGTACGCCGGATACCCGCCGGACTACCAGTTCGCGGGCAGCGGCGGCGCGGAAGGGCGCCATCGGTACTGAACGGTCGACAGGGACCGTGCGCCGGGGGAGCCGCGCCACCCCGGCGCACCGTATCCATCCCGGCGTCGGTCGGCCGGGTTCACCGGTTGAATCGTTCGCGGTGGATCGAGCGGCGGGGTACGCCCAGGGTGCGGGCGGTGCGTGCGACGGCCCGCATCATCGCGGGTGGCCCGCACACGAAGACGTCACGTTCGGCGATGTCCGGGATCAGCCGCGCCAGGGCTGTCGGTCCCAGCGGCTCGTCGTGCGGGTTGGTTCCTCGGCGGCCCAACGGATAGTGCACGGTGCCGCCGCGCCGCTCGGCGAGTTCCTCGAGTTCGGCTCGCAGGACCAGGTCCTGCTCGCGAGCGGCCCGGTGGAGCAGGACCAGTCGGCCACCGTCGGCGGGCAGGGCCTCGAACAGTGCGCGCATCGGGGTTATCCCGATGCCACCGGCGATCAGCACGACCCGGGCGCGGGTGCGGCGGGTGGCGACCAGGCCGTCGTAGGGGCCGCTGAGCACCGCGCGGGTGCCCGGGGGTATTCCGCGCAGCGCGGCGGTCTGCCGCCCGCATCCTTTGACCGTGATCCGGACGGCCCGCGGCTTGGGTGCGGTCGACATCGAGAACGGATGGGACTGCCACCATCGGCCGGGGGTGATGAACCGGACGCGGACGAACTGACCGGGCCGTCCCGCCGAAGGTGTGCATGCGCCGGCCGGTCATTCGGATCGTGACCACGTCGTCGGACTCGACCCGGACTTCCTCGACGGCCGTGCGGTGGACCAGTGCGCGCACGGCGGGTATCAGGAAGCGGAAGATGAGCAGCAGCATGGCGACGGTGACGAACCGGCTCGTCCACAACAGCTGGTTGTCCGGATGGCCGCGGAAGTCGCCACCGATCGCGAGTGGGTGCCAGAAGGCCGGCCCGGTCGCCGCGTAGGTGGCCAGGTGCAGCAGGTGCCACGCCTCGTAGGGCAATCTGGACCGCGCGACCCCTGCGCTCGTCACGCCGACGACGATCAGTAGGACGAAGCCCACGATGGCCTCCGGCGCCTGCGGTAGTCGTGCCACAGCACCAGCAGTTCGGCGCCCGCGCCCGCCCCCGGCGACCCCCGCACAGCCGAGCACTATGAACACTGCGTGACAGGACAGTGCCACCAGCACGCTGCGCCCGAGCCGGGCATGGATCCGGGCGAGCCGATCTGTGCCGACCGCGCGATCCACCACGGCACCCGGCAACCCTCGACCCCCGACTACTCGTGGAAGCGATCTGGCAGGGCGAAGGGCCGCGGCTGCCGAGAACTACCTGCACCGTCGCGCGGCGCACCCAACCGCCGAGTTGGCGCCAGATCATTGCTGTGGTGGGCGGGTCCGGAACACGCGCGAAGCCCGGACCCGCGTGGAGGAGTATGCGACAGGGTTACCGGCTTCCGGTCGCGGTCACGTACGGGGCGGCTCCTGGTGCTTCTGACACAGGTACCAGTCGGGGTCTTGTTTGCAGTAGTCGTGCGGCGGCGGGTCGGCGATGGCTGGGGCGACGGCGAGCAGCGCCGCGAGCGCCACGGTCAGTGGGTTCACTGTTCCTGCCTTCTCTGCAAGGGGTTCCAGCCTGGTCGGCCCTGGCGGCACCGGCTCTCGGGCTGATAGGTCCTCCGGTTACACCGGGCAGGAGCAGGCCGCCCGCGACCGGTGGGTGCTCGGACATCCGGCGCAGCGGCCGCCCGGCGTCGCGACCGCGTGGATCCTGCGTCTGAGGCCCCGTCAGTTGTAACCGTGACCGCTATCTGTTCACGTGCGCGACGACCTCGTGCACATCGTGCGACCCGCGCACCTGTTCGAAGCCACGGGCAGGTGCGCTGGGTCGGTGTCGAGAGGAATCGACCGTGAATCCGCCAACCCGAAGCACGCCGTTCCGTCGGGGCCGGAACGGCGCCGAGAGCCGGCACCGGTACTGAACCGCCGCCGGGGGTGGTGCGCCTGGAGAGCCAACGCCACCTCGGGCGCACCGTGTCGGTCACAACGGCGACCGGTCGGTGGCCCGTGTTCGGGGAGGTGGGCCGGCTGCGGAGGGCGGGGGCGGCGGCCAGGTGCGGCGGACCTCGCGTGGCGCCGCGTCGTCGCGGTTCCGCCGCCGAAACCGAGGATATGACTCTGCGCCAGTTCGGCCGGTGGGCCGCACGCGGCCGCCGGCCGCATCAGGGGGGCCAATGATCTGTCGCAAGCCTGACGTGGATCGCATGATCGAGGCGATCCTTGCGGGCAAGGCCATCCCGGCTGGGGAGTTGGGTCCCGAGGACGCGGAGATCCTGCGTGCGGTGATGAAGTTGCGGGCCGCTCGGCCCGGCGAGGGCCTGCCCTCAGCGGAGTTTGTGACCCGATCGGGCCAGGACATCGGCGGCGGGTCGACCGGCTCGAACGTCGTTGTCGACCTCGCGGAGCACAGGTTCTCCCGTCGTACGTTGCTGGCCGGGGCTGCTGGGGTCGCCGGTGCCGCTGCGCTGGGCGCCGTCGTCGACCAGGCGTTGACCAACGGGTCCCAGCCGCCTACGCAAGCCGGCGGTCCGGTCCGAACCATGGTCCCCGCGGCCGGATCTTGGGTGGCGGTCGCCTCCACCGCGGATCTTGCCTCCGGGGCTTCCCAGCGTTTCGCGACCGCGGATGCGGTCGGGTTCGTCACCGAGCAGGAGGGACAGCTGGTGGCCGTGTCCGGAGCGTGCACCCACATGGGTTGCCTGCTGCGGGCCAACGCGTCTGCAGGCCGGTTGGACTGCCCCTGTCATCGGACCTCCTTCGCGCCCGACGGGACTGTTTTGTTCAGCCAATTGGCCACGCACCCGCCCGCATTGCCCACCTACCAGGTACGTGAGCGCTCCAGTGCGGTCGAGGTGTTCGTCCCGACCGCGACCTGAGCGAGCAAAACCGGGGCGGGATGTAACCCTTGCCGGTATCTCCTCATGGCGCTGATCGGCAGCGCCTCCGAGGAGGTCCGAAACCCGATGCGACACCGACGTACCCCGGCACCGGCTACCCCAGGCGTACTCAGCCTGGCCGTGCTGGGCGCCCTCACACTGAGCGCGTGCGGCGCGTCCGGCCAGTCTGCCGCCCCACCGGCGCCGGCGGCCGATTCCACGCCTGCAACGGTTTCCTCCTCCCCGGTGGCCGCCCCGGTGGCCGCAGGGCCGGCGGCCGTGATGATCAACAACTTCATGTTCGGTCCGGCTTCGCTTGCGGTGAAGGCCGGTTCCACGGTGACCTGGACCAACCAGGACGAGGAACCGCACACCGTGGTCGGGGCCGGGCTGAGGTCCCCGGTGCTTGGCAACCAGGGCTCGACCTACGCCTACACCTTCACCACCCCGGGCACCTACTCCTACAACTGTTCGATCCACCCCTACATGCACGGCACCGTGACGGTGACCTCTTGAGCCCGGAGAACCCGCTGAGCGCCACCGAGATCTCTCGGCGTCGGTTCCTGCGCCACACCGCCTGGGCGGGGGCGGCGGTGGCGGTCGTGGTCACCGGCGGTGTGGTCACCACCGAGGTCCTGCGCCACGGGCAGCGGGTGGCCCCCGGTGCCGATTTCCACTTCGTTCAGATCTCGGACAGTCACATCGGTTTCACCGGTGCGGCGAACGCCGACGTGACGGCGACCTTCCAGCAGGCCATCGACAAGATCAACTCGCTGCCGGACCGCCCGGACTTCGTCATCCACACCGGGGACCTGACCCACTTCACCACCCCCGCGCAACTCGACCAGGTCAAGCAGATGCTCGGTGGGCTCAAGACCGGGCAGGTGCTCACGATCCCCGGGGAACACGACTCCACCGACGACACCGGGCAGAAGTACCGGGCGGTCTTCGGTGCAGGCTCGCAGGGCAACGGTTGGTACAGCTTCGACCAGAAGGGCGTGCACTTCATCTCGGTGGTCAACACCATCGGGCTGCAACAGCTCGGCCACCTCGGCGCCGACCAACTCACATTCATCCGCAACGACCTGGCGGCCCAGTCCAGCGAGACCCCGATCGTGGTGTTCAGCCACATCCCGCTGTTCGACATGTACGCCCCGTGGGGCTGGGGCACCGACGACGCCCCCGAGGTCCTCACCCTGCTCAAACGCTTCGGCTCAGCGACCTGCATCAACGGTCACGTACACCAGATCGTCACCAAGACCGAGGGCAACGTCACCTTCCACACCGCCGCCGGCACCGCCTACCCGCTGCCCCAGGCAGGGGCGAACAACGCACCGGCCCCCAAACCCCTGACCCTCCCCCCCGGGCAGCTGCACGCCGCCCTCGGGGTGCGCGAGATCCACCACATCCGCGGCAACGCCCGCCTCGCCGTCACCGAATCCACCTTCTAGGACCTCCCATGACAACCTCCACACACGACCGTCGGCCCGGCCTCGGGACCGCCGCGCCGCCGGTCATCTCACCGGGACTCGGCGCGCTCGCGGCCCTGACCGCCGTGGCCCTGGTCGCCTCGGCCTACCTGCACCTTCAGCTGGCCGCCAACTACGCCCCGAACGCGGTGGCGGGCGGGACCAGCGAGGGCGACATGTTCCATATCCAGGCCCTTGCCTCCGTCGCGGCCGCCGCCGGCCTGATGATCGCCGTCATGGCCGACCACCGCTGGCTGGGCCCGGCCCTGCTCGCCGCCGCGGGCCTGCTCGCCGGCTCCCTGACCGCCGTGGTCGCCTACCGCTACTTCGACATCGGGAAGATCCTCATCCTGCCCGACATGTACGAGCCGGCCTGGTTCCGCGACAAGACCCTCAGCGCGATCATCGAAGCCGCCGGCACCATCGCCGCACTCACCGGCGCCCGAACAGCCTGGCGGTACACCTGCCGAACCACGTCCTGACGCCGACCTGCCGAAACTGAAACATCGTCAGACCTGAGCATTTGATGCGCGATTCCCTCCCCGATCACCGCGCCGGTGGCGTTCCTCGGCGCCGCCGGCGCGGTCCTTTTCGTCGCCGGGTATGCCATCGCGAGCCGCATCCGAGCCCGCTGCTTGATAGGCCCCACGGAGGGGACCCGCTCCGCGTCCGTCCCTGCCCCTCGGAGGAGTACCCATGCGAGTCCTGGAGCCCTGGCACCTGCTCATCCTGGCCGCGGTGTTCGTCGCCCTGTTCGGCGCCAAACGACTGCCCGATGCGGCCCGATCACTGGGGGAGGCCATGAACATCTTCAAGAGATCCGTCCGCGACGGCCTCGACCCGACCCTCGCCACCCCGACCGCCACCCCGCCCCTCCCGGGCCCTGCGCGGATCGAGCACTGATCGCCACGGGTCTGTCCGACGGACTGTGTAACTGATCTGGCCCGGCCATGCCGAGCGTGCCCGGGGAGGACCGATCTTGAGCGACACGATCGAGGCCACGGTGGACTTGGTGGCGATGAGCAGGATCGATCAGCAGCAGCTGGCCCAGGATCTCGTGGAGCAGGCCCGGGCCGAGGGGGTGGAGCTGATCGGCGCCGGTGGGTTGCTCACCGGTTTGACGAAGACGGCGCTGGAAATCGCTTTGCAGGCGGAGTTGTCCGAGCATCTGGGCCATACGCGTTCCACTGCGGCCGGATTGAGCCGACGTCCACGCCCTACCAGGCAATTCCCCTTTCGCCGGTGCAAGCTCTTGACGTGGTCCGGCGCCACCCGGACCAGACCTGCTTCTTCTGCGGGAGCCGTGACTGGGCGTGGCTGCGGGTCCTGCGGCGCCCGGCGGCCATCGGCCGCTGGGCACTGCCGGATTTCGTCGTCACCTGCCGGCCCTGCAAGGACGTCATCTCCTACGGCCACCGACAGACCCGGGCGCCGGCGGGGCCGCGTCCGCAGTACCGGCTGTGTGGTGGCCGCGGTCAGGTCCGAGCCCTGCCGATCGAAGCTTCTCCTCCACACCGAATCATCAGGGCACCGGAACTGCGGTTCACCTCTGAGCGACCGGTTCCTGGACCGAGCGGCTCGGCCTTCCTAACCCCGGGCCTGACCGAACGGGACGGGCCGGCGCCCGATGATTCGGTGCGCCGGCCCGCGGGTTCGTTGTCGGTACTGGTTCTCAGCGGGTGGTCGAGCCGCCGCCCGCCGCCGCGAGCATCGCCTGGATCAGCGCGGCGTGCGCGGACGCCCAGTTCTGGAAGTCGCCGATGTCCTCCAACTGCTGGCCGGGGGAGCGGTACCAGTGCGCGGCGTCCATGTG
>DATAUG010000220.1:0-6927 GCA_036268355.1 Sporichthyaceae bacterium | reverse complement strand
GCCGCCTGTCCCAACTGCTCGCCGGATGACCGACCACGCCCGACCCGACCGGCACCTCCCCCAGTTGGGTTGATGGCGGTCGCCGACCTGCAGGTGCACTACGGGGTGACCGGGGTTGAACACGATTCGCCGGGTCCAGGGGCTGCTTGTCGAGGACTGGCTGATCGGGACCCGGCAGGGCCGCGGCGTGTTCGTGCTGGACACCGGTTCCCGGCCCGCCCGGTGGTCGTGCTCGCCGAGTTGCCGGCCGCGCGGACGGCGTCGAGCCGGGCGATCAGCGCGTTGGGGAAGGCAACCGGCCAGGGGTGGGCGCGCATGTCCATGTGGGCGAGACGAAATGTGCCGGGTGCCTCCCGCAGTGGTGAGCATGCCCGACCGGCGGCGGCCCGCAAGGTGCTGCGGGGCCCGGTCCTGCCCGGCCGGCGGCCGATTCACGCCAAGCACGAGAGCACGCCCCATCGTGGCGCGATCGTGGCGGCCGCCGTGGCCGTCCCGGGCATGCGGGCGGGCACGCACGACGCCGCGCGCCGCTACCGCATCGAGCACGAGGCCCGGGGCGGCCTGCCTGGCCACCCTCGTGGAGGATCTGGCTCCCGGTCGGAGACGAGCACTGTCGGTGATCGGGCAGCACGACTCGCCGGCGAACGTCGATCGCCGGCAGGTCCACCGGCTCGTCCATCGGGCCGGACACACCGAGCTGGCGAGTACCGACACCGCCGGGCGCACGAGGACCCGCCGGCGGCACCCTGCCCGACATCACCGCGTGGTGCTGGGCCCGATCCGGCCGGTGGCGCCGCCGGATCGCCCCGATCCTGACCGCCGTGCGCACCGTGCAATAACGCGAAGCCCGAGTGCCACGTCCATCCGGGACGGGTCTCGGGGCTCGGGCCCGTGAAGGAGCGAGCCGCTACAGGTGGGACGGCACGCGACAATTCTGATTGTCCGTCAGCTCGTGGCGGTGCGGCCGAACACTTCATGACGGCCCGTCAGTTCGAAAGCTGTGCGCACCTCGGCCATCTTCGGGCATCCGGGTCGAGCCGGGCGCAGGCGGGCGGCCCTCTGCTCGCGGTGGCGCGTCGCGCAGACCCGGGTGCGCCCCTACGGCGTGGGGGTGGGCTTCGGCGTCGTCTTCGCGGTGACCTTCGGGGTGACCTTCGGGGTGACCTTCGGGGTGGGCTTCGGCGTCGTCTTCGGCTTCTTGGTGGGTGTGGGTGTCGCGGTGGGGGCGGCGGTGACCGGCTGGACGCTGTCGGTGGGGACAGTGGTGACCTTGCTCCCGCAGCCGACCAGCCCCGTCGCGAGCGCCAGGGCCACGCACGTCGCAGCAAACCGTCGCTCGTGCAGCTTTCCCATGATTTGTTCCTCCCCGGACAGGTGCCGGGCACCCCCGGATTGGGGTTGGACGCTAGCCGCCTGAGATGTCGGACGGTAGCCGGCTGAGATTACGCGGTCGCGTCGAATTTCTGACACCGTGCCGGGCCCGCCGTTAACCAATACCCGCGATCGGTGTTACGAGGAGAAGACCGGAAAATCGCACCTGGGTCGGTCAATGCCCGTTCGTTGCCCGCAACCGATCGATACCCCGTCCCACCACCCCGGTCGGGTGCCGGTGAGGATCGTGTCACCAACCGCAATCGGCGAGCTGATTCCTGGTCGGGTCGCCGGTGCACCCCAAAGGCGCGAAGTCCGAGCGCCATGTCCGTCCGGACGGGTCTGGGGCTCACTTCCCGCTGCTACTGCCTCGGCAACCCCGGTGCAGATCGCCGGCAGCCCCCCACCGGCACGGTCTGTCGGGAACGCGGCGCGTGGAAAACGCGAAGCCCGGTTCACCGAGCGTCCGGCTGGCTGCCGGGCTCACTTCCTGAAGTTCAGCGCAACAGGCACCGCCCCGTGTGGATCGCCGAGGCCCGGGTCGCCACGGCGATCACGACGCGGCCTGGTCCTCCGGTGGCGCAGGCGGGATCTCCTGGCCGCGATCCGCTTCGCGCGCGCCGGGTATCGCCCCGGCGAAGGCCGGGCGCCGGCCCCGCTGCGGCGGCTCCGCGGGCCGGCGCGGACATTACCCAGGTGCCGCCACTCGGCGCCGGCGCTTCGTTCGTCCAGGTCCGGCCAGACCACTGATCGCGGCGTCGACAACGCATCGGCAGGCGGGTCCACGCGACGTGCTTCCACCGCCCGGATCCGCTCTTCGAAACGCGCCAACGCATCGGCGACAACCGAGGACAAGTGGTCCATAGGTGGTTCGATGCAGGCGGACCGACTGCGGTTCCGGGAGCGCGGCATCCAGTCGGGACGGCTCCACCGGCCTCGCGGCGCCGTCCGAGTTTTGCACCCCGATTTGCACCCGAGACGCCTCTAGAGGCGCTGAGACACATTTCGTCGATCGAGACAAATAAAGTAGCGAAATAGCGGGTCAGACAGCGTGTTGTGAGACGCAACGAGACTCGAATACCCGCTGATAAAGCTTCTCATGACCCAGAGGTCACAGGTTCAAATCCTGTCCCCGCTACAGATCCGGGAGATCCCCGTGCTCGCCCCCTCCGGGGGACTCGCACGGGGATCTTTCGCGTTACATTGCGACGCTCCGCGTCGCGTCTCCGGCACCGCGCGCCGCGGGCGGGGGCTTCGCCACCCGCACCCTTGAAGAACGGACGACGGGCGGCGTGTGTTCGCGGAGAGCGCGAACCACGTCGCCTTCGCCGTTTAATTGCGGGCTACCGCGCCGCTCCACCGGCACTGCGCGCCGAGACACACGGAGGTCCGGTCGCAGATCCGACGGGTGGGCGCGTCGGGAGCTGGAGGGCATGGTGGACGTTCGCCCCGCCGGCCACATCAGTTACGCAGGCGGGCCGATCTTTCGCAACAGGTTCTAGGGTTGTCGTCGACGCCGCCAGGGGCGATACGGAGCTGATTCCGTGGAGCAGAGCACCGGGCCCGGCGAAGACCTGGACCACGCTCGGCGAAGGCGAGGATCAGCCTCACCGAACCGGGGCGACCGGAGGCGGAAATGCGTTGTGTTCGAAGCCTGGTCCTGCTCGGGGCCACGGCCCTCGGTTTGGTCGCGGCGGTTGGGTCAGGCTCGGCGGCCCCGCTGGGCCGAGCGACTGCCGGTGCCTCGCCGACCGTCACCTGCAAGTACCCGCCGGACACGCTCGGTCCGCCGAGCAGTGCCCACGCGCCACCGGCGAAGGCCGAAACCGGCATGCCGCTGTATGCGACGTTGGTCACCAATCAGGGCACGATCGTGCTGGAACTGGACGCGGCCGCCGCCCCCTGCACGGTGAATTCCTTCGTCAGCCTCGCGAAGCAGGGCTACTACGACAACAGTCCGTGTCACCGGCTGATCGATCTGTCGGCACGCAACTCGACGTTCGGGGCGCTGCAGTGTGGGGACCCGACGGGGACCGGGCGTGGCGGGCCGGGGTACACCTTCGCCGACGAGAATTTGGCCGGCGCCCGCTACGCCAAGGGTGTGATCGCGATGGCGAACCGTGGGGCCAACACCAACGGCAGCCAGTTCTTCATGATGTTCAAGAACTCGGACTTCGCCCCGAACTACACCCCGTTCGGGCACATTCGCTTCGGGGTCGAGGTGCTCGAGAAGATCGCCGCCGGCGGCACCAGCACCACCCCGCTGACCCCGACCTCGGAGGTGCCCAGGACCAAGGTGACCATCGAGAAGATCACGGTCAGCGCCGACAAGCCGAGCCGACCCGCTCAGGAATAAGAAGCTGCCCGCCAAGGGCGGTCGTCCTGCAAGTCGATCAGGTCGGCTGAATTTGATGTTTACGTTCCCGTGCGGCCAGGTAGCCCCACCCGCAGATGCCCGAAGCAGGTCCGTGCGGGGTCGTGGCTCGGCCCGGATCTTTCCCGATCTGTGTGAGGAGTAGCTGATGAGTGTCGGTCGAGTCTCATCGTTTTTCGCTGCGGCGGTGCTGGCCGCCGGTATGTCCGTGGTGTCGAGCCCGTCGGCGTTCGCCGACGGGGCGCAGGACTGCATGGGACAGGCCCAGGGTGTCGGGCTGGCGACCCCGGACGCCGGGCAGGCCTGCAGCATGGCGGTCGGAGGCGACGCCATGGACTGTGCCTCGATGGTCAAGCACGACGCGACCCCACCGATCGGCGATGAGGCGGCGGCCGACATCTGCAGCCAGGCTGTCCCGCCGCCCGCGCCCGCCGGACACTGACGGGCCACGAGCGAGTCGGCACCCACGCCGCACGGTTGTCAACCCCACTGCTGAACTGCGGGCCCGACTGCAGCATCGGAGCGATGCAGTTCCACCGCCTCGTTCGCCCAGGCAGGTCCGTCATGCGACCAGTGTGTCGCCGGGCTGACCGAATGAGTTTGTGGGACTGGTCGCCGAAGGATCACCGGATCGGCATGACCCGGTGAACTGACTGGGCGTCACTTAGGTGCCCGCCGACGTGCCGGGTCGGTCAGGTGACGGGGACGATCCGGGCCTCGACCAGGCGGCGGTCGGCGATCTCGAGCAATGCCATGGCGCTCTATGGTTGCCGGCGAGGGTCGGTGGGTGAACCCGGGTTCACCCACCGCAACCCCTCGTGGGTGAGGTCCAGCGAAATGTGGGAGTGTCCCGAACAATACAAAGTTCGCTGTGCGGTCAGCCGGGGGATACCTGGCCGTGATAATCGGTTTCGGCGACGGGCTCGGCCCAGGTGACCTGGCCGTCGTGGATGGCCAGGTGGGTCATGAAGTGGCCGGGGGCGGCGCCGTGCCAGTGCTCGATGCCGGCCGGGCAGACGGCGGCGTCACCGGCTCGCAGGTCTTGGTAGGCGCCGCCGCGTTCTTGGATTCTGGCCACGCCTTCGAGGACGTAGAGGATCTGGCCGTTGGAGTGGCTGTGCCAGGCGGTGCGGGCGCCCGGGGCGAAGTGGATCTTCGCGCAGGCCACTGGTCCGCTGCCGGAGTGGTAGGTGAACCATGCCTGGCCGGTGAACATCGGTTCCCCTGCCGGCGACGGCGGCTCGGTGCGGAGGATCTGCATCGGTTCTCCTTGCGGGCGCAGGGCCGGCTGGGCATCGGTTTCTTCGCCGTGGCCTCTGCGGGCCGGGGTGGTGGCGGCGTTGGCCGCAGGATCTGGCGACGGCGTGGGAGCCGTCAAGTCGATGTGGCGGCTGTGCAGCTGCGCCCATTCTGCGGTGATCGCGGCCAGACGTTCGGGGTCGGGGTGGGTGTTGCTGCGGACGGCGGCCCATTCTGCACACAGCTCGAGATCGTTGGTGGCGATGGCCGGTCACCGAGCCAGACAGATGCGCCGCCGGTCCCGCACGGCTTGGCCGATGGCCGGGCGGCGCCGGGCCGGGTGGATGCCCAGCGCGGATTCCCAGTCGTGCACGACCAAGGCGATGTCGCTCAGGTCCATGGCGGCGAACCAGGCGTCGAGGTATTGGGCATGGTCGGTGAGGGTGTAGGCAATGTCGGGCTTGCCCGAGTTCCCCATTCCGATGAGATCGGGAGCCGGCACCCGCCCTCTCCGGCCAGGACGGGGATCAGGTTGCGCCACAGGTAGGACGAGGTCGGGTTGTCGTGAAGGAAGACGATCGGGTCCCCCTCCCCCTCGTCCACATCGGCCGTCCGCGAATCCTCGACGGTCACTGCGACCGGTCCCACCAGGCAGCCCAAACACCGTTACAGAACGATCGTTCTGAAACGGTACGGATCTGGCGCGGATCCGTCAAGCCCAGGCGTTCGCGTGCAGGACGCCGAGGCGGCAGCGGACGTACGCTGCCGCAGCGAGGACTTGTCGCGGGCGTCGAAGGGAGCGAAGTGCCGAGGGTGGCCAAGCTGGGTCGGGAGGAGATCCTCGATCTGGCCACCGATGAGTTCTGGTCGCATGGCTACCGGGCGGCCTCCATGGACGGCCTGGTCCGCGCCATCGGCACCACCAGGGCCAGGCTGTACGGAGAGTTCGGCGACAAACAAGGCCTGTTCCAGGCCGTCCTGGACCGCTACGCGCAGCGCATCGTGACCGAGGCGCTGCGCCCGCTGGACGATCCCGATGCCGGCCTGGCCGGGATCGACCGTTATTTCCGGGACCTGGTGGTCGCGGTGCCGGGTGAGCAGCTGCTACGGGGCTGCCTGATGACGACGACCATGGCCGAGGTCGGCGAAGACCTGCCGCAGATTACCGCCCGCGTGCGCACGCACCTCGACCGTGTCACCGCCGCTCTGCTCGCCGCCCTGAACCGGGCCCGCGACCGGGGCGAGCTGGCCGAGCCCATCGCCGACCTGCACACCACCGCGGTCGGCCTGGCGACCCTGGCCCAAGGGGTGTGGACCTGCGCCCGTGCCGGCGTGGACGCCGGCGTGCTCATTACCGGTGTCACCGCCCTCACGGACGCGCTGCGCCCGCCTGCCCGGCCCAGGACCTCACGTCCCGTCGGTACACAGCAGCTCTGAAGTCCTCGTCCAACCATCCACCGGCGTCCCCGCGGCGACCGGACCGCACTCTGACTGGCCGTCGGGTCACGCGCACAGGCGGGTTTCGGGGTGTCCCGCCGGTACGGCAGCTACCCATCGATCGTGTCGGGCGAGGTCGGGCAATGGTGTGCGCTGCAGTGGCCGAGCGCGGCGAAGCCCTCGCCGCGAGCCCGATCCGGTGCGGTATCCCCCTGACCCGGTGTGACGGGACACCCCGAGCCCGGGCCATGGGCGAGAAAGGGCTCCGGACCTTGTTTCCGTGACCTCGGATCCCTCGACCAGCTCGTCAACACGACATGGCCCGTGGTGTACATGTCGCGCCCGCTGAACACGAAATAGTGCCCGAGTGGCGTCCCGCAGAGTGGTGTGCGACAGCCGGGCCTGATGGGCGTGGCACAGACGCGTAGGGCGGCCACCGCGTGATCCTCGAGAGACCTCTCACAGTCGACTCGATGGAGCACACCGCGATGGCCGCCAAGCCCAGT
>DATAUG010000219.1:0-16165 GCA_036268355.1 Sporichthyaceae bacterium | reverse complement strand
ATCAGTGGCTGCGGGTGGGATCAGTGGCTGCGGGTGGGATCAGTGGCTGCGGTGGTCCTGGATCGTCAGCCGCGGCCCGTAGCGGGGTGAGCGGACGCCGGAGAGCTCGATGAGCGCGCAGGCCCGGTAGCGGTGCCCGGCGTAGGGCTCGAGCAACTCCAGCATCCCGGCGTCGTCGACCCGGTGCCCGGTCAGCGCCACACCCACCGTGTGCGGCAGGTGGAAGTCGCCCACGGACACGGCGTCCGGGTCCCCGTGCGCGCGTTGCCGAACCTCGGCGGAGGTCCACGGACCGATGCCGGGCAACGCCTGCAGTCGCGCGTCCGCGGCCGCGGGGTCCATACCCAGGGTCTCCTCCAGCCGACCGGCATGGCGTGCGGCACCGATGATCGTGCGGGAGCGGGCCGGTTCGACCCCGGACCGGTGCCAGGTCCAGGACGGGATCTGGGCCCATCCGGCGGCCGGCGGCGGCACCCGCAGACCCGCGGGCGCCGGGCCGGGCGCGGGCTCGCCGAACTGGACGACCAACTCACGCCAGGAGGCCCTCGCCTGCCGGCCGGTGGTCTTCTGCTCCAGCACCGTCGGTACCAGGATCGCCATGACCTGCTCGGCCCGCGCGATGCGGAAGCCGGGGTGGCGCGCCGCGGCCTGCGCCACCACCGGATGGTGCGGCACGAAGCCCGCCGGGTCGTCCAGGGCACCGCACATGGCCGGCGCGTGTTCGGCCAACCATGCCGCCCCGGGGCCCCAGGCCTGCGCGGTCACCTCACCCGCCGTCCGGTCGACGGACAGCCGCAGCGTCCCGGGGCCGATCGGTGTGCAAACGCCCCGCCACACCGCACCCGACTCGTCGACGCGGTGCGAGGGGTCGCCCGCGCCGCGGCGGAGCACACCCAACGTGCGCACCAGATCCAGTTCGTGGCCCGGCCACCATCGCCGATCGACGTCGGCAGTCGTCGACACACCACCGAGTCTGCCGCACCCGCCGGCCGGCCCACCTACGTAGACTCCGCCGTTGGACATCCAAGCGTCCCGGGATGGAGACGGCCTGCACCGTGGGTGAGCGTGGGTAAGAAGACGAGCGACCGCGCCGCGGCGGCCGAACGCCGCGCCCGCGCGGAGGAGCTCAAGGCGGCCCACCGGGCGACGGAACGCCGACGGAACCTGCAGGTGGGCGGGATCTGCGTGGTGATTGTGGCCGGGTTGATCGCGATCCCGGTCGTCCATGTGGTGCACCGCAACCAACAGCGGAACCGCGAACCCGCAGACATCGGGGTGACCACGGCGGCGGCGATGTGCGACGCGGTCATCACCGACACGGCCACCGGGGGCCAGCAGCACGTCGATGCCGGGGTCCACGTCGACTACGCCACCGTGCCGCCCAGTTCCGGCAGGCACTTCTCGATTCCGGCCACCGTCAACAGCCGCGGGTTCTACACGGCATCCGACAGCCCGCCGGTCGAGCAGTTGGTTCACAACCTCGAGCACGGATACACCGTCGTCTGGTATGACCCCAAGATCGACGCCGGTCAACTGTCGACGCTGAAAGACCTCGCGGGCCTGCTGCACGGCAAGGGGAAGTACGTGAAGTTCATCGCCGCGCCCTGGGACACCTCCCGAGGTGCGTTCCCGACGGGCAAGCCGATCGCGCTGTCGCACTGGGCGGCCGACGGCCACGGCTACCGCGAGTTCTGTGGACAGACCTCCGGAGACGCGATCGTGACGTTCATGAACACCTACCCGGCAACCGACTCGCCGGAGCCGAATACGCCATGACCGCACCCCTCCAGCGCTAGGACCGCCCCGTGGCCAGACGACCGAAGGACCCGAACGAACCCAGCCGGGCCGAGAAGGTGGCGCAGACTTCCGCCCAGAAGGCCAGGGCGGCCCGCATCGCGAAGATCGAGCGCGCCGTGGTCGTCATCTCGGTGGTGGTCGGCCTCGGCGCGGCAGGCGTGATCTGGAAGAACCACCACCACGGCAGCGGCGGCACCGACCCGACGGTCAAGGCATTGCGGGACATCGGCGTGACCCCGTTCGTCGCCTGCGGCATGCCGCAACCGACGACCGACGGGCCGGGCCAGGACGAGGTCACACCGCCCGGGCAGACCCCGAACCCGACGGTGTCACCCAGCGCCAGTCCGCAGCCGCAGGACGAGGTCGTACCGCCGGGTACGAAGGTCCGCTACTCGACGGTCCCGCCGAGCTACGGTCCGCATCTGGCCGCACCGGTCGCGGTCAACGCCGCGGGCTTCTACACCGCGGCCGACCGGCCCCCGATGGAGGGGCTGGTGGCCAACCTGAACGCCGGGTGGACCGTGCTCTGGTACGACAGCGCGGCGCTCGGCCCCGACCAGGTGTCGAAGATCCAGAAGGCCGCCGGGTTGCTGCACAACGACAAGCGCTACAGCACCTTCGTGGCCTCGGAATGGGACGGCTCGTACGGGGCCATGCCGGACGGCACACCCCTCGCGCTGGTCCGATGGACGAAGCAGGGCGGACCCACGCCCGCGGGCGGCCACCGGGCGTTCTGCCACGAGACCTCGGGCGAGTCGTTCCTGCAGTTCATGATCGCCTACGGGGCCCCGGTGCCTTCGGGTGAGCAGGACTGAGCGGCGTCGGAGAGAACCGAGCGCAGTGGCCGGCCCAACGCTTCTTCGCCGGCCGTCCGCGGAGCGAGGGCGAGGGGAAAGCCGCTCGATACAGGACTGAGACCGCGGTGGCACCGGCCCGTCAGGCGCCGGCGGAGAATCGGATCGCGTGGTCCGCGATGACCACGTCGGGCCACACGCGAGCCCCCGCGATCAGCTCGTTGTCCGCACCGACGCAGGCATGGTCGCCGACGACCGCTCCGGTCAGCCGGGTGCGCTCGCCGATCCGCGCCCCCACCCCGACGACGCTGTCCCGAACCACGGCTCCGGCCCCGATCCGCGCCCCGTCCAGCAGAACGCTGCCGGAAACCTGGGCGCCCGCCCCGATCGTGGCGCCCGGACCGACCGCGCTGCCGGCGTCGACCACGGCATCGGCGGCAACCGCCGAGTCGGGGGCCAGCAGCGCCGGCCCCGGGTCCGCGACGGCGGCCGAGGCGAGCACCCCGCGCACCAGGTCCGCCGAACCCTGGACGTAAGCGGCCGGGGTGCCCAGGTCCAGCCAGTAGGCGCAGTCGACGTGGCCGACCACGACGGCGCCCGCGGCCAGCAGTCCGGGAAACGTGTCGCGCTCGACCGAGACCACGCGCCCGGCCGGGATCTTGTCGATCGTGCCGCGCCGGAAGATGTAGCAGCCCGCGTTGATCTGATCGCTGACCGGCTCGGGGCTCTTCTCCAGGAAGGCGGCGACCCGACCGTCGGCCGCGGTCGGCACGCACCCGAATGCCCGTGGGTCGGACACGCGCACCAGGTGCAACGTCACCTCGGCGCGCGCCGCGGCGTGCACGGCGAGCTGTGCGGTCAGATCGTGGCCGGACATGACATCGCCGTTGAAGATCAGGACCGGCGCGTCCGGGTCGGGCTCCAGCAGCGCGGCGGCGTTCCGGATTCCACCGCCGGTGCCGAGCGGCTCCGTCTCGGTCATGTAGTCCAGCCGCAAGCCGAGCCCCGATCCGTCGCCGAAGTGGTCGGTGAACACCTCCGGCCGGTACGAGGTGGCCAGGACGACGTGCCGGACCCCGGCGTCCCGCAGCCGGAGGAGTTGATGGGTGAGCAACGGCACGCCGGCGCAGGGCAGCATCGGCTTGGGGATGTTGACGGTCAGCGGGCGCATCCGGCTACCCTGTCCGCCGACCAGCAGGATCGCCTCGGCGGCGGCCCCACCGTTGGCCGACGCCGGCTGACCCACCGTCAGGGCTGGCTCACGGCCGCCGCGGCCTGCGCGTAGGTGTCCAGGTGAATCTGCGCCGACGCGGTCCAGGTGAACAGCTGCGACCGGGTGTGCGCGGCCTCGGACAGCGCGCGTCGCCGGTCGGCGTCCTGCAGCAGCTTGGCCAGGTTGCGGGCGATGGACTCCGACTCCGGCTCGGTGTAGGCCGCCGCCTCACCGCCCACCTCCGGCAGCGATAGCCGCCGGGCAATCAACACGGCCGCACCGCAGGCCATCGCCTCCAGCGTCGGGAAGCCGAAGCCCTCGGACCGGCTGGTGAAGGCCATCACGGTGGCTCCGCCCATGAAGCCGGGCAGGTCGGCCGGCCGCAGGAAGCCCGGGCGGATCAGCTTCAGGTGCGCCGGGACCTCGGCGACGGCCTCGGCGATCGCCGGGTCGCCGGTCGCCGGGCCGGCCAGGACCAATGCGGGCGGGCGATCGAAATCGGCCACCGCCATGACCCAGCCGCGGATCAGTTCGGGGATGTTCTTGCGCCGGGACATCTCCCCCAGCGAGCCGACGTAGGTTTCGCCGTGCAGCCCCAGGCGCCGGGCGACCCGGTCGCGCTCCACCTCGTCCGGCGGGCGGAACACCGAGGTGTCGATGCCGTGGTAGGCGACGTTGACCTTGGCGGGATCGGCGCCGAGCATCCGGACAAGTTCGTCGCGGGTCGCACGGGACGGCACGATGAAGCGGGTGGCGTGCTCGAGGGAGAACCGGGTGGCGGAGCGGTAGAAGTCGCCGCGCTCGTCGCCGTACATGTCCGGGTTGCTGAACATCGTCGCGTCGTGCAGCGTGACCACGACCGGGATCGAGGTCTCGTAGGGCATCGAGTACTGCGGGCAGTGGATGACCTGGGCGCCGATCTCCTGGGCGAGTCGGGGCAGCCCGGTCTGCTCCCAGGCCAGCCGCTCCTGTCGATGCGAGATCGTGGTCGGTGCCGACAGGATCCGTGCGGTCGGTGCGATACGCGACAGCCGGTCGGCGTCCGCGCGCTGGCAGGCCACAGCGATGTCGCCGCCCGCTCGGTCCAGCGCCGGGACGAGTCCCTCGATATAGCGACCAACCCCGCCACGATCGGCGGGCACCGCGGTGGCGTCGATGAGAACGCGCGGCCCCACAGCGCACTCCTGTCCCGATGGTCACCCGGCTGGTCGGCGCCCTGGCGCTGACACCCCTAGTCTACAAGCGATTGAGCCGAGAGGCGTGCGAGCGCGCAGGCACGACGGCATCCCCGATCCGTCAGATCCCGCCCAGCGTTCGCACGCCAGAGGCGATTGAGACTTGTTGAACAGCCGTCGGACGGCCGAGCGTCCCGCATGACGCTCGGCGCGCACTGCCGGCGACCCTTCGTAAACTGCGTGAACGTGAGCGAGCAAACTGCCGCCGGAGCCCCCGTCGAACTGTGGCGGGCGGCGGTGGCCCGGGACCCGGCCCGGCCCTTCTTGACCCACTACGACGACGCCACCGGTGAACGGGTCGAACTGTCGTTCGCCACCACCGACAACTGGGTGGCCAAGACCGCGAACCTGATCGTCGACGACCTGGGCGCCGAGCCGGGCGACCGGATCGCGCTGTGGTTGCCGACGCACTGGCAGACGATCGTCTGGTACCTGGCCTGCTGGAGCACCGGCGCGGTGGCGGCCCCGACGGGCGACCCCGCGCAGTGCGAGCACGCGGTGGCCGACGCGGATCGGGTCGCGCAGATCGCGGCCTGCCGCGGCGCGCAGGTGCTGGTCGGCCTGCGAGCGCTCGGGGCGCCCCCGGTACCGGCCCCGCCCGGAGTGCTGGACTACGCCGCCGAGGTGGCCGGACATGCCGACCGGTTCAGCGCGCCTGCGCCGGCCACGGACGGTGCCGCGGTGGATCGCGCCGGTTCGGCTCTCAGCGGGGCACAGACGGTACGGACGGCAGTGGCCGCGGCCGCCGACTTGGGCCTGACGCGGCACTCGCGTGTGCTGTTCGCCGGCGACCTGAGCATCGAGACAGGCCTGAGCGCCGGCCTGCTCGGCCCGCTCGCAGCCGGTGCGTCGGTCGTGCTGTGCCGCAACCCGGACTCCGCACGGCTGCCCGGTCGGGTGCGCGACGAGCGGGTCACCCACCGCTTCCCATGACCCGGCGGGGCCCGGACGGCGCCGGGGTGGGCCCCTCGAAGATGTCCGGACGGTTGCTGACCGATCCCGGCCGGGGCGCTTCGCCGGGCGGCAGCCGGACCCGATCCTCGGCCTGCTTCGTCGGCCGCGCGGTCGGGGATGGCGCCCGAGCCGGGGCTGGTATTGGAGTAGCTGGTATTGGAGTAGCAGGAGATGGTGATGGGGAGCCGGCCGCCGCCGGCTCCCCATCCAATACCCACCAGGATTGCCCCGCCATCGGAAAGCCCGCCAGCTCCGATGTGCCCAGGCTTGTTCTCACCCCGGCTGCGGCCACCAGGGTCACGAGCAGTGCGACTGCAGTGACGCACGAACTCGGTACCCTTGTGGTTGCTGAGGTTATTGTTACTGGTGTGATGTGTGTGATCAAACCCTGACAAGTCGCGCCGGCGCAAGTGTTCGCACCGAACTACATTGATGAGATTAGGCTGAACGGGTGACGGCAGGGTTCTGGGCGCGGAACCACGCCGTCCACGCCCGGGCGCTCTCCAGCACGAACGCCGCCCCCAGGCCCACCGATTCCAGCCCCAGCAGCGGGCCGAGTCGGGCGGACACCAACAGGTTCAGGGCCAGTAGGAGCAGCCGACCGTCCCAGCCCAGACCTGCCCGGAACACCCAGCCCGCCGGCCCGGAACGGGTGTGCCGCCAGCGGTAGACCGTGTCGTAGTGGTGGTAGGCGACGGCGCACAACGCGCTGAATACAAGCGGCATCGCGGCGCGGTCGAACTCGGCGACCACCCGGACCACCAGGCCGTACTCGAGCCCGCGTGCCACTGCCGGCAACAGCCAGCCGAACGCTCCACCCGGCGGCTCCCGCCATGCCGGCGCGGCGAGCACCACCACCGCGACCAGCCCCAGGGCGGTCGGCACCCGGTCGCCGGAGCCCGCGACCACCGCAGTGAGCGCGGCGGCCACCGCGGCCAGGCCCAGAGCTGCCGGTCGTCCCACCGGAGGCAACCGGCGGGCCGACGCCCGGCTTACTCCCCCGACGTCCACGAGTTGGTCGATCTCCCCGTCGCGCCCGGAAACCGCCTCGTCCGGGCGAGGCGCGCCGGCCGCGAACGTCCGCAGCACCCGACCGGTGGTCGCGTAGACCGCGGAAACCACGCCAAGGCCCAGCAGCACCAGGAACACCGCGCGCGCCCCACTGAACGCGGCGCACACCGAGATGATCAGCCAACGTTCCCCGATCGGCAGGAACACCATCCGCTTGGCCCATTTCAGGGCCGCCGTCGCGCTGGTCCGGGCGGACAACGCGACCGCTCCGCGACCGACCGAGGCAACGCCCGAGTCCTCGACCCCGGGTGATCCGCGCTGGCCGAGAGTGGCCACGAAGCCGAAGTCCACGAAGTTGCGGAACACCTGCAGGGCCAGGGTCGTGCAGGCAAGCGTCCAAACGTCGTGACCCGATCGGCTCGCCCCGGCGGCCAGTGCGGCGTAGACGAGGTACTCCTTGACGCGGTCGGTGGTGGCGTCCAACCAGGCACCGAGCGCGCTGAACGTGCGGGTGTAGCGCGCCGTCTCGCCGTCGACACAGTCGACGACCAGCGAGACCTGCAACAACAGCGCGCCTGCCACCAGGCCGAGCCGCGTGCCGGTCGCGAAGCACCATGCGGCCAGCACGGCGATCGCCAGCGCCCCGAGCGTGACGGAGTTGGGCGTCCAGCCCATCCGCACGGCCAGGTCGGTGACGCGCGGGGAGATCCGCCGAATCACGAATGTTGAGTAGAAGCCGTCGTCAGGCCTAGCGACCCGACGCAATCGGATGCGGTGCTCGTCGTTCTCGGCGAGGCGTCGCATCGCTACCGAGGCACCGGCGGGGTCGCCCGGCCGGTCGAATACGTACTCGCCCACGGCGACCTCGCGGATCGCCACGCCACGTTGCAGCGCGCCCACCGCGAGCAGCTCCGCGAGGTCGGCGTCCCAGCCTGCCACCGTGGCGATTCCGCAGAGGTCTCGGGCGGCCACCACCAGCTGCGGACGGTCCGCCGACCCGATACGCATGACGCCGGCGTGGGTGCGGTTGCCGGTGGTCAGCGGATGGTGCGCGGAGCCCGCGGCCCGCACGCTGCCGCCGCTCACCTCGAGGTCCGCCGGTCCCTGATGGTGCGTCAGAATTGCGGTCGCCAGGCGCGGATCGGCCACCAGGTCGCCCAGCGCGCCCGAGTGGGCCACCAGATCGCCGTGGGCCACGACCACCGACGGTGGCGACTGACCACCTGACTGTCCCGGACCCGCCACCGGACCGGACAGGCTGTCCAGGTGGACGGCGAGCAATCCGAGCGCCCCGGCGGTGTCGCTGAAGGCCATCACCGGCACCGCGGACGGCAGCACTGCGGCCACCTGGTCGCGCCATGCCGTGCGGGTCAGCACCGCGGTGGGCCGCACGCCGAACTTCGCCATCGCCTCCAGCAGCCCCACCAGCACGGTCCGTCCGGGAGCAGTCTCCAGCAATGCCGCCGGCCCGCCGGTGCTCGCGGCACGGTCGACGAGCACGACCAGCGCGGTCACCTCGCGACAACCACGCGCTCGCTCACCGGTGCCGCATTGTCCGACGGTGCCACACCGAATGTGGCGTGCACCGTGACATCGGTTCGCTCGCTGCGCCCCCTCACTGGATCGCGCGGCGTGGCGCGCCGCTGGCCACGTCCTCCGCTTCCTCGGTCTCGGCCAGCAGCCGGCGTGCCTGGGCCTGCGCCCGTCGGGCCGAGAGCGCCGACTGGTCGTCCTCGGCCAACCGGTCGGCGTCGTCGCCGTAGCGGGCGAGCACCTCGGTCACCGGGCCGTCCCCGATCAGTCGGCCGTCGCGCAGGTACAACCCGCGCCTACAGAAGCGCTCGACGTGTTCGGCGTTGTGCGACACCAGCACGATCGTCCGACCCTGCCCGAGCAATTGCTCGACCCGGAGGAAGCACTTGCGTTGGAAGGCCCGGTCGCCGACCGCGAGCACCTCGTCGACCAGCACGATCGGGCGGTCCACGCTGGTGATCACCGAGAAGCCCACCTTGGCCTTCATACCGCTGGACAGATGCCGGAACGGGGTGTCCAACCGGTGACCGATCTCCGCCCAGCCCACGATCTCGTCGAACCGGTCAGCGATCTGCTTGCGCGACAAGCCCTTCAGGCCCGCGGCCAGCCAAATGTTGTCGCGCACGGTCAGGTCGTTCACGAAACCACCGGTCACCTCGATCATCGGGGCGACCGCGCCCTGCACCCGGACCGACCCCTCGTCGGGGATCATCACGCCGGCGATCAGCCGCAGCAGCGTTGACTTGCCGTGGCCGTTGCCACCGATGACCCCGATCGCCTCACCCTCGCCGATCGTGAACGAGACGTCGCGCAGGGCCCAGAACTGGTCGTCCTTCGGCGGCCCGGACCTGCCGCGGATCAGGAACTCCCGGGCGCGCAGCTTCCGCCGGCGGTTGGCGTGGAACCTGATCCCCAGTTTGTTCGCCACGATCACCGGCGGGCCCATGGCTCAGATCTCCTTCAGCACGGCCGGTTCCAGCTTGCGGAAGACCCAGATCCCGACGAGGAACAACACCAGCGAGACGAAGCTTCCCCGGATCGCCAGATCCAGGCTCGGCATCTCGGACCGGTACACCCCGCACCGGTAAAGACTCAGGATCGCGGTGAATGGGTTGAACGTGTAAGCCTCCTTGACGGCCTTCGGGACGTGGACCGGGTGGGTTGGGCTGCCCAGGATCTGCGTCTTGCTGTACAGCACGGGGCTCAGGTAGAACAGCATCCGCACGACGATCCGGACCAGGCGGTCGACGTCGGTCATCATCACCGTGACCGGCGCCAGGATCAGCGCGATCCCAGTCAGGGCGACCCATTCCATGGCCATCGCGACCGGCACCCAGGCAATGTTCCGATTGACTCCCTCGTGCAGGACAATCATGAAGAAGACCACGACGGGGATGGAGAACAGGAACTCGAAGAATTTCGACCCGACTATTCGAAGTACCCAGATCTCCCGGGGTACGTCGACCGAGCGGACCAGCTTCGCCTCGCCCGCGATCGCCTTCGAGGCCCCAGTCATCACCGCGTTCGCCCAGTTCCAGGGCAGCAAGCCAAGCAACAGGAACACGATGTAGGGGTTCTCGGCCGCGCTGCCGCGCGGGAAGATCTTGGTGAACACGAACCAGTAGACGCCGGCCATCAGCAGCGGTTCCAGGACCGACCACAGGTAGCCCAGCGTCGAGTCGGCGTATCGGACCTTCAGGTCGCGCCCGATCAGCAGACCGAGGATGCGACGTTGGCCGAGTACGGACCGGAGCCGACTCGGCCCCGCGTCCGTCTGCCCCACCGCCGTCGCCGTCATGTCGCCCTCCAGCGTATGACCGCGAAAGCCACGACACCCCACCACAAGGCAGGGGACGCGCCTGCGTTCACCTGCCGGTCACGTCCAACTTGGCGTGTTCCTCGCGGCGCCGGGGGCGCCGCTCGTCAACGCACGGCAATCGCCTCGGTAGCGAGCACACGTAGTCCCTGTTCAAGGACGCAGTCCCCAAAGGCATGCGCTCGCTACCCTCGGCTCAATTGTGCGTAAATATCAAGCATCAGCGCCGCGTTGCGCTCCCAGGTGTAGTGATCCACGGCATGCACCCGGCCGGCGGCGCCCAGCAGGGCTCGCAACTGCGGGCGTTGGGCCAGCTGCAGCATCCGGGCGGCCAGGGCGGCCGGGTCCCGCGGCGGCACGACGTACCCGGTGATCCCGTCGCGGACCACCTCGCCCAAGCCGCCCACGTCGGAGACGATCACCGGCACCCCGCACGCCTGCGCCTCCACCGCGGCCACGCCGAAGCTCTCGCTGTCGCGCACCGAGGGCACCACGAACACGTCGAAGCCCTGGACCAGCGCCGGCACCCGCTCGTGCGGCACCTGACCGGTGAACCGGACCCGGGCGGCGATGCCCAGGGACGCGGCCAGTTCCTGGTAGTCGGCCAGTTTCGGTCCGCCGCCGACCACGACCAGGTCGCAGTTCCCGGTCCCGGGCGCACCACCGGAGACCATGTCGGCGAACGCCTGCAGCAGCACGTCGATGCCGTACTTGGCGTCCATCGTCTTCACGATGCCGAACACGACACGGCTGTCGGGCGGCCGCGGGGCCGGGACGAAGGTCACGGTGTCGACGCCGAACGGCGTCACCGAGATCGCCTTGTCGGTGTACTTGGTCGTCTGCGCGCGCATCACGTCGCTCGTCGAGCAGATCGCGTCGGCGCGGCCGAGCGCGAACTCGATCATGCGTCGTTGCACCGGACCCGAGGCCGGGAAGTCGTAGATGTCCGAACCCCACACCGAGATCACGTAGGGATGGCGATTGGCCAGGGCGCCGAGGAACCCGTAGCTGGACGCGTAGTGCGCGTGCACCAGGTCCGGGTCAGCCTGCTCGAGCAGCACCCGCAGCCTACGCACGGTGAGCAGGTAGGCGGCCTTGTGCCAGTGCACCAGCGGCAGATACCGGGTGCGGACCCGCGGCCAACGATGCTCCTCGGTGTCGCGGTGCGATTCCAGGCTGATCGCGTACACGTCGATGCCACAGCGGTCGTAGTAGGCGAGCCACTTGTGCGTGTGCACGTTGTTCGCCGGGGCCAGCACGGCGATACGCATGCGCCGCTCGGAACTCTCGTCCCGGTTCGGCTTGGTCATGCATTCACCCCCGGCGGGCGCAGGCGGTTGGACAACAGGATCGCCAACAGGTGCCCTCCGGCCACGAAGATCGCAATCGGCAGCATCGCCGCACACAGACCCTTGGTGCACCGGTCGGTGTGCAGCACCGCGTCCGCGATCGCGGCCGCCATCGCCACGACCGAGAACTCCAGCGCCAGCAGCGCACGGTGGATGGGCACCCAACCGAACACTGCCCGGGCGCCACGCAGTCCAGCCGTACGGATGGTCTGTTCCCCGTCGGCGGTCGGCGGCAGCTTGGCCAGCGCCCGCGCGGTGTGCACCAGATCGGTCTCGGCCTTTACCAGCAGGGTCACCGTGGCGGTGGCGAAGCCCACCGTGGCCCACCCGTTCAGCGATCCCCAACCACCGCCGGCCCGGATGCCGAGCGCCGCGGTCAGTCCCGCCTCGGTCACGTAGTGGCCGATCCGGTCCAGGTAGACCCCACTCGCCCCGGTTCGGTGCCGCCAGCGGGCCAGTTCGCCGTCCGAACAGTCCAGGATCAGCTGGCACTGGATGAGCAGCGCGGCGAGAATCGCGGGCCACGGCCCGGGGAACGACAGGCTGACCGCGGCCAGGCCGCCGGCGACGATCATCGCCCAGGTCACGGCGTCCGGGGTCACCGGCGTGTTGACCAACGCCCGGGTCAGGTGGATGGAGATGCGTCGGCCGTACGCCAGCCCGGCCCAGTGTTCGGCGTTGGCCCGGGACAGCACGGCCGGTGGCTGTGCCACGGCCCGGAGCTCGGCGAGCGAGGGCCGCGCGGCCGGACTCATCGCCACTCCTCGGTCCGAGCCGCGCCGCCGACTCGGACGCGTCTTTGAAGGTGTATATCAGCGGCACCCCGCCAACCTGGCCCGTCGCCGCGACTGTTGGCCGTACGATCACTTCATGTCACCGGTTGCTGGCTTTCCGCTGTCAATCGTGATCCTCGCCGCGGGATTCGGATCGCGGCTGGGCAAGCCCTTCCCGAAGCCGCTGACGCCGTTGGCGAGCGGCCGCACGATCCTGGCCCGCCAGCTCGACTGCATCCGTTCGGTGCTCGGCGAGGACGCCCGGGTGATCGTGGTCGTCGGCTTCAAGCTGGAGCTGATCATGGAGGCCGCCCCCGACGTGCTGTTCGCCTACAACGAGCGCTACGACCAGACCAACACCTCCAAGAGCCTGCTGCGGGCGCTGCGGCTGACCGGCCCCGGCGGGGTGCTCTGGCTCAACGGCGACGTGGTCTTCGACCCGGCGATCCTCGCCGCGGTCGGCCCGCATCTGGCCGTGGGGCAGTCGTTCGTCTGCGTGAACACCGCCGCGGTCGGCGAGGAGGAGATCAAGTACACGGTCGACGCCGGCGGCATGATCCGCGAGTTGTCCAAGACCGTGCGCGACGGGCTCGGCGAGGCGGTTGGGATCAACTTCGTCGGCGCCGCCGACAAGGAGCTGCTCTGTAAGCACCTGGAGTCGTGCGCCGACGAGGACTACTTCGAACGGGCCGTGGAGACCGCGATCGCGGCGGGCATGCGGGTGCTGCCGGTGGACATCTCGGACTGGTACGCCGTCGAGGTCGACTTCGCCGCCGACCTGGACCGAGCCAACGAGGTCACCGGCGGCACCTGAACGCCACCCCGCTGATGGGGACCTTCCCCGTAGCGTCCGGCTGACCCGACGCTATTAGCCTCGGGTCGGCCGGACGCTACGAGTGTCAGGGTGTGGACGGCAAGTCCGGGATGAGGTCCTTGGGGCTGAGCAGGAAGCCGGCGCCCCAGGCCAGATGCATGGTGGCGTAGACCAGCGGCAGGCGGACCGCCGCGGCGGGCGGCAGGTCGCGACCGGTGACCGCGGCACCGCCCAGCAGGCCGACCGCGTAGCCGGCCGGCGCCAACCAGCCCACTGGCTTTCCGGTGGCGGCCAGCGCCAGACCCCCGAGCAGCGCGAGCACGACGGCCGGCGGCGCAAGGTAGCGGGAGTTGGCGGTGTCCGGCATCCGCCGGATCACCCCCCGGCGCCACTGGCCGGTTCGGTAGAACTGCCGTGCCAGCGCGGGCAGGTCGGCCCGCGGCCGGTAGGTGACATGCAGCCGCGGGGTGAACCAGACGACCCCGCCGACCTTGCGGATGCGGTGGTTCAGCTCCCAGTCCTGCGCCCGGCGCAGGGTCGGGTCGAACCCGCCGACGCGGTCCAGGATCTCCCGGCGGAACACGCCGAGGTACACGGTCTCGACGGGGCCGGCCGCGCCGCCGAGGTGGAATCGGGAGCCCCCGATTCCCAGCCGGGTGCACATGGCGCGCGCGACCGCCTGTTCGAACGGGGTGACACCCTCGGCGGCCATCACGCCGCCAACGTTGTCCGCGCCGCTCTCGGTCAGCACCTCGACCGCGACGCGCACGTAGTCCCGCGGGAGTATCGCGTGTCCGTCGACGCGGACGACCACCTCGTGGGTGCTGGCGGCGACCGCCAGGTTGAGCCCGCACGGGGTCAGGCCCGAAGGGTTGTCAACCAGGCTTATCCGGGCATCCGCGCCGGCCAGCTCGGCCGCGATCTCGGCCGTGTCGTCGTCCGAGGGGCCAAGTGCCAGCACGATCTCCAGCTGACCCGGGTAGTCCTGCACGGTGATCGCGCGGACCGCGGCACGCAGGTGCCGGCCCTCGTTCAGCACCGGCATCACCACGGCCACGCGGGGCCACCGGACCAACGCCTGCGACCCGTCCGGGAGAGAATGAGGCTCGATCACCGGGTCATCGCCAACCGGGCCGGCGCGCGCCCGGAAACCTGCTCCGACTTGCGCCTGACATCCCCGACGGGAATCGACAGCAACGTGCAGCCTCCGCAAACGCTGTTCCGCACGGACCAGTTTCGCACCGCGAGCCTGCGCCCCACCTGGCGCGAGCGCGGAGTCCAGTATCGAGGACGTGCCGGCAGCTGGCAGTTACATCGGTACGAGTCGCGGCTCGTGAAAGCGCGAATACCTCGAAGATCAATCGGTCGTCGCTAGTCTCCTGACGACAACGGACATCGGGGGTGGTTCGGTGCAATCCGTCACCGTGGTGGGCACCGGATACCTCGGCACGACCCATGCCGCCTGCCTGGCCGAGTTGGGCTTCGAGGTACTCGGCATGGATGTGGACGAGGCCAAGATCGGCGCGCTGAGCAACGGCGTAGTCCCGTTTTTCGAGCCGGAGCTGGCCGATCTGGTCGCCCGGCACACCGCCACGGGCCGGCTGCGGTTCACCACCTCCTACGCGGAGGTCGCGGCGTTCGGTGATGTGCACTTCGTGTGCGCCGGCACGCCGCAGCGGGCCGGTGAGTTGGCGGCGGACCTCAGCCAGGTGGACAGCGCGTTCGCCGGGCTGGCCGCGCATCTGGACCGGCCCTGTCTGGTGGTCGGCAAGTCGACGGTTCCGGTAGGCACCGCCGCACGGCTGGCCGACCGGCTGGCCGCCGAGGCTCCGGCCGGGGCCGCCGCCGAACTGGCGTGGAACCCGGAGTTCCTGCGCGAGGCCCACGCGGTGGCGGACACACTGCGACCGGACCGATTGGTCGTCGGGGTGCGCAGCGCAGCGGCCGAGGCCCGGCTGCGCGAGGTCTACGCGGATCTGCTCGCCGCCGGGGTGCCGTGGCTGGTGACCGACTTCGCCACCGCCGAACTGGTCAAGGTCGCGGCCAACGCCTTCCTGGCCACCAAGATCTCGTTCATCAACGCGATGGCCGAGGTGTGCCAGGCCGCGGGGGCGGACGTGACCGCGCTGGCCGACGCGCTCGGGCACGACAAGCGCATCGGGCGCAGCTTCCTCAACGCCGGGTTGGGCTTCGGCGGCGGCTGCCTGCCCAAGGACATCCGGGCGTTCATAGCCCGGGCCGGCGAGCTGGGCGTGGGCGAGGCGTTGGCGTTCCTGCGCGAGGTCGACGCGATCAACCTGCGGCAGCGCGCCCGCGCCGTGGAGATCGCTCGCGAGCTGTGCGGCGGAAAGCTGGTCGGGCGCCGGATCGCGGTGCTCGGCGCAGCGTTCAAACCCGATTCGGACGACGTGCGCGACTCCCCCGCGCTCGACGTCGCCGGGCAGTTGCAGCTTGCCGGGGCGTGGCTCAGCGTCCATGACCCGAAGGCGATGGTGAACGCCGCCGGACGCTTCCCGACCCTGCTCTACGCCGACTCGGCGGAGGAGGCGTGTGCCGGCGCGGACCTGGTGCTGCACCTGACCGAGTGGGCGGCCTTCCGGGAGCTGGACCCCGCGAAGCTGGCAACCGTAGTGGCCCGCCCGGTCCTCCTCGACGCCCGCAACGCACTCGACGCGACCGCTTGGCGAGCCGCGGGGTGGACGTATCGCGGCTTCGGCCGCAGCTGAATTCGTCAGGGGTGTCACCCCCTGGGCGGGGCGCGTAGGCGTGTCACCTGCCTCGCCGCTGTCGGTGGGGGTGTCACCCCCAGGGCAGGCCACGCAAGCGTGTCACCTGCCTCGCCGCTGTCGGTGGGGGTGTCACCCCCTGGGCAGGCC
>DATAUG010000218.1:0-40460 GCA_036268355.1 Sporichthyaceae bacterium | reverse complement strand
CGCCGGCCATCAGGCTCGGCGCGTCAGGCCGGAAACACCGTTAATCGGACAGTCCCCATCGCTTCGGGCCATTCGGTCATTTCCGTGCTGGTCTCGGGTCCCTGGCCGCTGGTGTAGGTGACGCCCGAACAGTCCGGAAGGGTGGCGGACAGGCCGGTGAGGGGCTTTCCTGCGACCAACTCGACCCACAATCGGTGCGACTTGCCGCTGTTGTTCATCTCTTCGATGTGGCCGGCGAGGGTGGGGCGTTCCTTCTCGTATTGGGTGGCCAGTTCGAGCGTCAACTGTCGCCGCAGGTACTTGGATTGCTTGCGGGACTCCGCAATCTGTTTCCTCGCCGTACCCACCTGTTCCGACGCGTGCTTCGCCTGTTGGCGGGTGTAGTACGTGCTCCGGGCCGCCACGACGAGGGCGACGAGCGCAATCACGGTTGAGATGGTCACGGTGCCCCCCATAGCCCGATCGGTCTACGGGTTGGACGCAGAACCGCGGTCGGGTTACCTCAGCCTTCTCGGTGGTCCCTGGTCAGTCGTTCGGCTGACGGCACCCACTTCGTCGAAGGCCTCATCGCCGCTGCGCGCAGGCGCGGCGAATAGCCCGGGCCCGCCCCAGAACACGGCTACTCCCGGGCCGTCAGGTCCGGCGTGAGTCGCAGCAGGGGCGGGGAGCCCGGGTCCGGAACGGCCGTTGTCACGGCCCGCCGCGGGTGACCTTCTTGTCCGGCGTTCTCGCGGTCTCGCTGCGGCTGTGGTGCGCGCCCCCGTTGTCGCCGGTAAGGGTCACGTGGGACTTGGCTGCCGGTGTGTAGTTGTCGCGAAGCTTTCCCCGGCCGGCCGGGCCGTATGAGTCGGCGGTCGAGGCAGGCAGCGCCGATCGGTGGGCCGTGGCGATTGGGCTGCTCGCCGCGTCCGGCGCGGCCTGTGCAGTACCCGGGACGAGGGTGAGGGTGAGGAGTCCGGCCAGGGCGGCGGGGGCGAGGGCGGCGGGGATGAACGGGTGTGTCATCGGTGACTCCGATCGTGGGGACGCGCGGGGTGTTCCGAGTGCTTCAGGGGGTTGCGCGGGCCGTCCGCGGACCCAGCGTGAGCCTCACATCGCGGAACTCCGGCGTGGCGACGACACGCCGATCCCTCGAAGAGATCCCGACGCCGGATTGCGTCCACCCTGCGCTTCGAAGCGCCCGCACTGGATCGGGCAGGCTTCGCCGGACCTGCCGGTCCACCCCTGCCGGCTCACGCCCTGAATCTGACGGCATGTCAGATGATCTGCTGTTCGGGCCTCGCCGGCGCCGTGGCGCTGCGGTGCGATCAGTCCTGGGGCTGGTAGCAGCCGTAGTAGCCGCCGTCGTAGTTGTACGGGTCACTGCAGCCGTTCCCCTTGGTCTGGGGAGCGGTCGGGTGGAGTCGGGACCGGTGCTCCCGGTCGCAGTTCCCGTCGCAGTGGACCACGCTGTTGTACTGGGCACCGCCGCCGTGGTGACCGCCGCCGCCGCTGCTTCCGTGGCCGCCGCCGGAGCCGTTGCCGCCACCCCCGCGGCCCGCGGGCAGGATCGTGGTCATCGTCAGGTCGTGTTGGGCGCCACTGGTCGTGGTGGCGCCGGCGGCCGGGGCGACGGTCAGGGCGAGGGCGGCGGCGGTGAACAGGGTTGCGGCCGCACGGCTGATGCTGGTCATCGTTTCCTCCGATGGACGTGACGGCCGGTGCGGCCGGGGGACCTGGACGGTTGCGATCTCGTCGGTCGCTGCCACCGCGGCCCCCTGGGGGGCGGGTGCCGGTGTCCCGACACCAGAAATCTCCCGGATCCGCGCTCCGCCTGTGATCGCCCGGCCGACACCGCGGGTGTTCGGTTGCCGACAACTGGTACGCCCTGACCGGTGGGAACTGACCCACCCTCCAGGCGGAGGTCACGTCATTGTGTGCATCGAGGACACGCCTCGGGCCCATCCGGCCGGCGTACCTGTGGTCGCTTGCCGTAAAGGTCGTCACGCCGTCGGCGACTCGGCTGCCTCATCGATCGGCCGACCCGTCGTGGGCGGTGACTGACGAACCGTCAGCGGCGATCGCCGACCCATGGTCGGTGCGGCCCGGCCGCGCCGGTGGGTCGCTCCCGGCGCGGCCTCGGACGGGCACGGTACGTACGCGTCAGTGGTGCTCGGCGTTCTCGTGGTGCTCGATGCCCTCGAAATTGCTCTCCTGGTCCTCCCCGGCCAGCTCGATGTGAGCCCGTCCGCCGGTGAGGTCCTCCAGGTGCTGCCAGCCGTGCTCCAGCTTGTGCAGGATCTCCTCGCCGTGGTGGTGGTCTCCCTCGGCGGGGTGTCCCGCTTCCTGCTGCTCCGCACTCGCGTCGACCTCGTCGACCGTCGCGTCCTGTTCCACGTGTTCGCCCATCGCAATCCTCCTCGGTGCCGGTGGTCTTCCTGCGCCTTGCCGTCCTGCCCTCGGGGGCCGCAACAGCTGCCGGCGCCTCGAGCCGATCCCGGCCGGTTCGTCCGCAACGGCCGCTGCGACCCTACCGCGTCCTCGAAAAGGCGCCCCGGGCCGGCGTGGGGCCCCCGGGGGCGGAGCGTCGCCAGACGGTGAGGATCGCCTCACCTCTTCCGGGTGCCGATCCCCGCCGCCATCGAGATCGTCACCGGCCCGTGGCAGCGGCGCCAGGCTGATGACCCGTCAGATCAAGGCCTGCGGTGTCAGGGGAACTGCTGGATCGCCGTTTTGCCCGGACCGGCACCCGGTTGCGGCGTCAACTCTGGCTGGACCGGTTGGGTGATCGTCCGGCCGGTCGCTGAACGGCTCGGACGGGACCGCGTCGAGTCCGGCGCGGAGTGCGGCGACCGCTGCGACGTCCCGGGCCGCGCAGGTGGCAGCCGTCGGCTCGGCTGTTGCTGATTGGGTCGAGCGGACCGCTTCGGCGGCCGTGCGCAGCCGTTGGTCGTTCAGTGACGTGCAGTGATCGCGCATGGTTCGGTGTGCGGCGCGCAGCCGGGTCCGCAGGTCCTCCCCGACGTGGAAGTTGGCTGCATCCATGAAGCGGGAGACCGCGATCCTGGCCTCGGCGCGGCCGCGTTCGGCTCCGGCTCGCCGGTCCTCCCAGAAGGTGAACGCGCCCAACAGGACGCCGGCTGCAACCGACCAGGTGCTGATCAGTTTCAACCCGGCCAGGCTGGTGAGGACACCGACCATGAGGATTCCGCCGTAGCAACCGCGCAACCCGTTGACCAAACGAGCCGAGACGGCGCCGCGCGAAGGCCGTTCCATCGGCCGGAGCTCGCGCAGCGCCTCGACGGGTTCGACGAATTCGACGGTGGGCAACGGTGTTCCCGACTGGGCGTCGGACGGTTGGCCGGTCAACGTCAGTGCGACCCGGTGCGCCAGGGCGGTCGAGCGCTGTTCGGCGAGGCGGTAGGTCGCCGCCACGTAGTCGGCAACAGTGGCACGGACCGTCGCCTCGAAATCGGCCCAGCGGCGCAGCGGTCGGTTGCCGGTGATGGCGACCTCGGCCTCCTCCAGGGCATCGCGCAGCCGATCCCGCAGATCGAAGTCCACCTCCGCGGCGAGGTCGGCCATCCCGTCGGCGAGGGTCAGTTGCCATTTGGTGGACAGGTGTTGGCTACGTTCCAGTTCGGCCAGGGCCACCTCGTGGCGTGCCGCGGGCGTCGGCGCGGTGGCGGCCTGCCGAACCTGCTCGCCCGCTGCGTGGTCCAGGTCCTCGACGACCTCGCGCAGAACGTCCACCACGAACTGACGAACCGTCGGTTCGACGGCTGTGTCGAGTCGTTCGGTCAGGAACTCGAACAGTTGCGGAACGCCGGAGGCGATCAACCGGGCCTCGTCCCGACAGTCCAGACCCGCCCGGCAAAGCGCGGCGGAGACCGGGAGCAGGGCGATCGGAGGGTCGTCCAACCGGGCCGAGGCCAGCCTGCGTCGGTTGTCCTGCTGGACCTGTTGCCAGCCCGGTGAGTTGTCGAACTCGGCCTGGACCGCCACGAGCGGAATCCCGGCGGCTCGGATCCGCGCCACGGTGAGCAACTCGTCCGGGCCGTACTCGAGGGCGGCCTCGGCAACGAACAGGACCACATCCGGCGCCGCGCCCCGATGTTCGGACCCGTGCCGGGCCCACCGGACTGCGGTGTCCTCGCGGAACCGCGTGTTGGGCAGCGCGCGGGCCGCGGCGGTCCGCAAGGCTTCCAGCGACGCCACGGTGTCACCGGACGGTGCCCGGATCACCGCCACGTCCAGGGGACGGGCCGCCAGGCGGGTGCGGGCCGTGGCGAGCCGATCGGTCAGATCCGACCTGCCGAACCGGTCGGACAGGTTCACGGCCTGCGCGAGCAGCGTCGACAACCGGGCGCTGCTCGCCCTTCGCGGGGTGGTGATCACGGGCATCGTCGTGACTCCTCAGGAGATCCCGGCGCCGGCCAGGTGGTGGTGCGCAGCCGACGGCGCGCTGTGCTGGACGGGCACCGTGGCGACGGCACTGTGGCCGGTCAGACCACTGGTGAGCCCGGTCGAGGCGGCGCTCGGGGCCAGCACGCCGGTGTGGTCGGCCACCGCGGTAGCCGGCGGCGCGGTGTCGGGCGTGGTCGGCACGTGGGCCGGACTCGTCGGATCCGACGTGACCGGGGCCGGATGTGCGGCGGCCGGGCCGGCTGTCGCGGGCGATGGCGCGGACGCGCTTGGGGTGCTCGGGTCGCTTGCCGGCGCGGACGCCGGCGGCGTCGAGTTGGCCGCGGTCGAATCGCTCGCGGCAGCTGCGGGGGCCGATCCGGTCTGCGGGGTAGACGTGGCGGCCGGGCCGGCCCCGTAGTCGGCGCGTGGTGCGCCGGCGCCGTGGGCGGACCAGTGCGGCGCCCCGGTCGGGCCGGGCGACCCGCCGTTCTGCGGTGCCGTCAGCGGGACGGAGCCGCCGGCCGGGGCGCCGGCCGGCGGATCCGTCGTCGCGGCGGCAGGTTGTCCGGTCGCTGCCGGCGGGTGATTGGCCTGCGTCCAGTCGCCTCGCCCCGTGGGCGGGGTTGGCGTGGGTCGGCCGGGCGCTTGCGTCGTGGCCGTACCCGTCGGCGCCGGGGCGCTCGAGGAGGGGAATTGCGGATGGGCGTGCCCGGTCGCGGGCTGTGTCCGGCCGGCCGTCCCCGGTTCGGTGGCCTGGGCGACGCTGCGCAGCAGCGGCGTGGTGGCCGCGGCCTGGGACCGGTCGTCGAGCGGGGTCCAGGCTGCGGGCGCGCCCGCGCCGGCGAGGCCGGCACCGGCGGCGAGCGGCGCCCCGACAGCGGCCGGGAAAGCAGGTGCGGGCGCGCCGACGGACTGGTTGCCGCTGCCGATCAGATCGTGCCGGAACTGCTGTCCGTCGCGGGCGTCTCCGGCGCGGTCGTGCCGGAACCTCTCGTCCGGCGCCGACGCGGGGCGGTGCCCGGGCCCCGTCGGCTCCCCGCTCCGGTCCCGATCCTGGTGCTCCTGGTGGTCGCGCCGGTCGAGGCGCTGATGATCGCCCTCGTGCCGCTGCTCCCGGCGCTCGGGCTCCCGCCGGTCATCGTGGTCGCCGTGCTCCAGCTGCCGGGGCTCATGCCGGCGGTGCTCGTCGCGCCACTGGTCCTGATGCCCGTGCTCGGGACGCCATTCGCGGGCTACCTCGACCCGCTCGGTCCCGGTGTTCACGTAGGACGAACTGTCGTCGTAGGAAACGCCCACGCCGTAGGAGAGACCGGCGCTGTCGGAGGCACCGTCGCCGTAGTCGGCGACCGGCACACCGAGGTCCCGGTTGCACTCGAGCTGGTCCGAGCCCACCTCGATCCGTGGCCACCACATTTCGCGTGCTTCACGCTGGTCGTGCTGATCCAAGCGCCAGTCGGTTCGGAATTGCTGCTGGTCGTGTTCGCGGAAACCGAATTCCGGTCCGTGATGGTCGTGGATGTAGCGGTGGTCCGGGCCGAAGTGGCGATGCTCATCGAAACCGTTCTCCCGGTGCTCACCGGTGTGCTCGTTCCATTGTTCGACGGCACCGCGCGCTGCGGGATCGGTGCCAGGCGTGCCTGGAGCGGCGCTTCGGGGCTGTTCACCGCTCGACCGATCGTGCTGGGGCGCGGGGTTCCGGCCGTGGTCGGCGGGATTCGTGGCACCCCGCTGGTCTGGCAGGTGGCCTGCGTTCGGGACAGGGTGGATATGCACGATGGGATCGCGGGGCGCATCCGTGTGCGGTATTGGCTCGGGCATTGTGGTGCTCCTTCTTCGACAATTCGATTTGCGCCGTGGTTTCCACGCGTCGCGGAAAGGACGCTAGGAGGCCAGACTTTTCGCGCCCCACGAATCAGCTGTGTGTCGAATTGGCGTCATGTCACGCGATGTGGATCGCTACATCGAAATGCGCGGCAAGGAAGGAGACGACAGCGATTCCCCCGCGAGGAAGCAAAGGCTCCGAACCCGCCGGCGATCGCCTGGTAAGTGAGCAGGCGTGGCAGTCGGCCCCTGCCGGCTGGGGTGTGCCGGTACCCGCGACCACTCGTCCAGCCGATGGAGGTGGCCCGCTCGTGGTCGACGCCGCGCGGCGGATGCCGCGCGGCGTCGACGGAGTGGGGCTCAGTACCAGTGGTGGTGGCGCCAGAAGTGCCAGGCGTTGCAGGCTGAGCCGTACCTGTGGTCCATGTAGTGGATGGCCCAGCGGATCTGGGTGCGTGGGTTGGTGCGCCAGTCGCCGCCCGCGGACGCGAGCTTGCGAGCGGGCAGTGCTTGGGGAAGCCCGTAGGCGCCGGAGGACCGGTTGCGGGCCAGCGGGTTCCAGCTGCTCTCGTGCTCGATCACGTGGGCGAAGCAGGTGAACTGGTACGAGTTGTGCACCAATCGGTGTGCGATCGCCCGCGCCCTGGCCCGCCGCACCGCCGCGTTCCCGTGCCAGTGGTGGTGGTGGTGCCAGTGGTGATGACGATGCCAGTAGTGCCAGCGATGGTGGTACCAGCGGTGGCGGTACCAGCGGTGGTGCCGGTAGTGCCAACGGTGGTGGTGATGACGGTGATGCCAACGATGGTGATGACGGTGCCCGCGGTGCCAGCGGTGGTGGTACCGGTGGTGCTGCCGGTGATGATGACGCCTGTGGTGGTGCCGCCGGTGGTGATGGTGGTACCGGTGGTGGTGCCTCCGGAGTTGGCGTGAGACGCCGGTTTCGGCGCCGGTCTCCTCGACCTGGTTGGTGGCGACGGTGAACTGCGTTCCCGCCGCGACCGGCACCACCGATGCAGCCCCGGTGGCCACACCGGTGATCGAGCCGCCCAGGAGGAGCCCGGACACGACAGCGGCCAGCACCCTGCTGCGGAACCCGCGTCGGCCCCCTCGAGAGCTGTACCCCATCGGCTTGACTCCTGTCGTACGGAAGCGGTCAACCGGATCGCGCGTCGTGGTCGGCGCTGCACCGGATTTCGGCGTGCGGGGCCGCGGCGCCGGACACCCACGTCCGGCGGAGACGAACCCAGCTCGACTTGTTCTCCCCGGACGACCCCGGCCGGGGGAGGCGAACATGAAGGAAGCGTGGATCCGGACGGTAGGTAGCCAGTTGGACCGGGTCAACGTGGACCTGTGACAATTCGCGATCTTCCCGGCATCTCCCGGCATCACCGACTTATCTGGACAAACCGGACATACCCGGACGAATCGCCCACGCTGAATCTGGACAAACCGGACAGATCGGGCAGCGAGCAGCCGCGCTCCGGCGTGCGATTTCTTGTCTCGGCGTTTGTGTCTTTTGCGATCCGCTCCCCGGCAGCACAACAGAAACCGACCTGCCGACCCACCGGAAGTCGCCTTCGACGCCGCGCGTTGCGGGCTGCGGGCCCGCCGGCGGAGGCGGCCGATCCCCTTGCCGGAACGGATGGCGCCTGCAGCTTGCGGCTGCGCCGGGCCGGCGAGGAAACCGGCAGGAAACCGTCCGGGTGATAGCTCTGGCACCACATCAGTTCGGTGCAGGGAGTCCGGCCCGTGCGGATCAGTCAGATGTTCGGTGTCCCGTGGGACACCGGTCGCGGCCTGTCGAACGGGGGCTGCGCTGACCGCCGCCGCCGAGCCGAGCGGCGCCAGTTGTATGACACAACTCTTCGAGCCGAGCCGGCCGGGGGCGAACCCCGGCCGGCGTACTCGATTTCGAGGATTACCGGTAGCGGGAAGTCGAATGTGCTGTCCCGGGCGGCGCGCATGAGCCCGCTTCTGCTCCACCGCCGATCGCATCGTCCGACAATCTGCGCGCGCAGAGAGGATGCTGATTGGCAAGCTCTGCGCCGGCGTTCGGGCCTGGTCCCCCGGTCGGGAGCCAAAGGTTTCATGGAGGTTTCACCGAGCCGATGGCGCGAAACCTCCGCGGTTCTATTGGAACAAACTCACGCCTCGGGGCGTCGTGGCATATGTGGGCCAAGTGACATTCCGTGCACGCCGACCGGGCCTGTCCGTCGGGCAGTCATGGGCTGTGTCGGCAGGCCGTTCGGTCCGCTGCCGGGCGGAACACGGTTGCGATCCACCCCGACTACTACCCTGCTATCCCTACAGTTGCGGTTACGCCGGTTACGGCTACTACCCGGGCTACGGCGCCTACTACCCCTCCTACGGCTACTACCAGGGCTACGCCTACCCCTCCTACGGGTACGGCTACTACCCCTCGTACAGCTATTACCCCACCTACGGTTATTACCCGACCTACCCCGTGTACCCATGACCGGGCGATGGCGGCCACCGGCAACTGATGCGCCGCAAGCGCACGCCACAATGACCGATCATCACCACCACTCCGAGACGTGTCACCCGGGAAGCCGAAGCCTTCCCGGGTGACCTGGGAGCCGTCGGTTCCGCCACCTCGGACAAGCGCCTGCGCACATTTCCAGGCCTGCACGCCCGGCGGTACCTCGGAATTGCTTATGTACCGGATGGCGACCACCGCTGACCGGTGCACCCGCCGGTCGGAATACTCGGCATCGCCTGACGGCCTTCCGTACAGGCCTGACAAAGGCCGACAGGCACGCTGTCCCGTGCGGCTGTGACCATCTCGCGGGCGCGCGCTCGACTTGCCGGACTGCACAGCGTGTTCAGCGAGGCGGAACCCGAATAGGTGTTCGAGGTGGCCCGCCGGCTGGGCGAACGCCTCGGCTGAACAGCGGGCTCTCGTCGCGGGCTGCGGCGCGGCTGCTGTTGTGCCATCGTCCGCGTCCCCGATTCCTGGCGGTCGCCTGTGGTTGGCCCGGAATCCGCCCGGGGCCCCTTGGATCCAACCGGGGCCACCGCGCGGGGCTTGCGACGACTCGCGTGCCGACCCGGGGGCCCATCGGGGGCGTGGACACCCGCTCGGACCGGGTAACGGGCCGCCCGGCGCGGGCAGCCACAGCGAGAGGAGAACGCCCATGGCGTCCACTGAGCACACCGCCGTCGACCTGCACGCCGGCTCGGTCGCGCGTCTGGCGCTGCCCAGCCAGTTGATCGAGGTCGTCGACGCCCTGGGCCAGAATCCGCAGGATCTGCGGGTGGAGTACGAGGAGGACGGCGAGCCCGTGCTGCGCTGCCCGGACGGGCGGGTGGTGGACACGTGGCGGGAGGACTACCCCTACCAGCAGCGGATGGACCATCTCGAGTACGAGCTCACCAAGCGGATGCTGCAGATCGAACTGCTCAAGCTGCAGACCTGGATCAAGGAGTCCGGCGGGCGGCTGGTGATCGCCTTCGAGGGTCGCGACGCCGCCGGGAAGGGGGGCGCGATCAAACGGTTCATGGAACACCTCAACCCGCGCGGAGCCCGGGTCGTGGCGTTGGAGAAGCCCACCGAGAAGGAAGCCACGCAGTGGTACTTCCAGCGCTACGTCCACCACCTGCCCTGCGCCGGGGAGATCGTCCTGTTCGACCGGTCCTGGTACAACCGGGCCGGTGTTGAGCGGGTGATGGGATTCGCGGCCCCCGAGGACTACCTGGAGTTCATGCGCCAGGTCCCGGAACTGGAACGCATGTGGATCCGCTCGGGCGTGCACCTGGTCAAGTTCTGGTTCTCCGTCACCCGCAACGAGCAGCGCACCCGCTTCCTGATCCGCCAGATCGACCCGGTGCGGCAGTGGAAGCTCTCCCCGATGGACCTGGCGTCCCTGGACAAGTGGGATGCCTACACCGAGGCCAAGAAGGCGATCTTCGCCCACACCGACACCGACGATGCGCCCTGGACAGTCGTCAAGAGCAACGACAAACGCCGCGCCCGGGTCGAGGCGATACGCCATGTCCTGGCCCGGTTGGACTACCCGGACAAGGACCCCGGGATCGTCGGCAACCCCGACCGAAGCATCGTCGGACGCGCCCACGAGGTCCTGGAGGCCGAGGAGGAGGGCCGGCACCCGGCCCAGTGGGTCATGCCTGCCGCAGCGCCACCCGCGGGGTCCGCGGCGTAGTCACCGGCAGCAGCCCGGACTCGAGGCGACCACGCGGAGCAGTTGTGATCCAAGCCGGTGCTGGTGTACAACGGGACTGTCCAACCAACCATCTGGTTGGTTGGAAGCGGACCTGGGAGCGGCGGCGTGGCGAAGTTTGAGCTCGCAGCCCTCGGGCAGGCTGGGCGACGGGTTGGGTGTGCCGGTGCCTCGGCCGACCCGTCGCGCGGTCGCACGCACGCTCGCGAAAGGCCTTCGGAGTGATGGGGAGAACCATTTCGAGAACCTGATCCGGAGAAATGACTCGGTGCCCCATCGGAAGTCAGTCGGTGCGGGCAGATCCTCAGAACATGTGGTGTCTGTGGTCGGTCCAATTCGCATTCGTTCGGGCCGATATTTCGGCACGGTGCCGCGTTATTTGGATGTCGACGTCCAAGCGATTCGTGGGTGCTCGTCGACCAGGCGCGCGCTTGAGGATTTACGCGCTCAAGAATTACGCGTAATCATCCCGACCGGGCCTGGAAAGCAACCGACGGGGCGGCAACAGTCGTACCTGAGCCGAATCGAATCATGTATGTGCAGGACGCACTCAACCGGTCGCGCATTCTCGCCCGTCGGAATTGACCTACGTGGCTATGCGGGCGGTGCGTCCCGCGGATCACGCAGGACGCACCGCCCGATTCCCGTCCCAGGCCCCACTGTGGGGGACCTGGCGGAACTACAGGATCGTCAGGTCCAAGCCGTTGAGGTCGTGGTCAAGCGTGCCGTTGAGGGTGCCGGCGACGATGGCGGTGATTGCGGGAAGCATGGTGTTCTCCTTGTGAGGATGGCGTTTCGGCTGACTGAATCCTGTCCGGAGGCGCCCGGACAGGTCCTGACTGGCGTGGCTGACGAGCCCGAGATCTACAGGAGCGTCAGGCCGACGAAGTCCAGGTTCGCAACCTTGTCGACATCGGTCACGAGGAGGACGAACGAAGGCATGGCTGTGCTCCTTGTAGAGACTCGGATTCGGCCGGCTCACAGAACTGGCCCCGGTGGCGCCCCGGGGGGTCCGGTGCAGGTTGCCGGAATTTCAGAACGCACGCTTCGCAACTTGCGCTAAGACCTTACCTCGGTAATGGGAGCGGCACGCAAGTGCCAATTTCGTCAGTTTGCCGAATGTCCCTGAACCGTTGGCCCGGTACGATTGCGTTCTGATTCCGGGGCGTGACGTAGGTCGCAGTACCGGGCACGTCCTGATTCCCCGACCGTGAACGCCCGGACGTGAATCGCCGACTCGTACCGGATCCGCCGTGGGCCGTCAGCTCCGGGCGGGCACAATCGGGAATCCACTTCGAACCAACCGATGACCTCGGGGTGTCGGTGCGTCAGATTGCCCGATAGCTTTCGGCCGTGGCCGTACGCATCCCGTCTCCGTCCCCTGCCCTGGCCCGGCGGCGACCTGACGCTGGGGCAATCGCGCGAAGCCGGCTCCCGGGTGTCGGCGGGTCGACCCAGCGGGGCGCCCTGGCGGTGCTTGTGCTGGCGTCGGTGCTGCACACCGGGGTGAAGCTGGGGTTGCCGGTCGCGGCCGGGAATGCGGTGAACGGTCTGCTGGGCAGCCACGGGCGGGCGAGTGGGCCGTGGGTACCGCTGGCGATCGCACTGCTCACGGCCGAAGCGGTGATCCAGGCGGCCATCGCCTGGGCCGGCACGGTCTCGGGAGCCGAGACCACGGCCCGCACGAGGCATCTGATGCTGCGCCACGCAATCGCGGTTGGCCCCGGACTGACTCGCCGACTGCCCGCCGCGGATCTCGTCTCCCGGCTGACGGGGAACGCGGCACTGTCCGGGTCCACCTCGGTCAAGGTGATCGGCGTGCTGCGCACCGGCCTGCCGGCGGTAGCCGCGGCGGTGATCATGTACTGGATCGACCTGTGGTGCGCGGCGGTGTTCACCGCGGGTCTGATTCTGCTCGTGTTCCTGCTCGCCGGGCTGATGCGGACGACGGCGGGGATCAACGCGAGGTACCTGGACGCTCAGACCCGCATCGCCACGACCCTCGCCGAGGTGCTGGGCGGCGTCCGGACGGTCGCCGCGGCGGGTACCGCGCCCGTCGAGCGCCGCCGGATCCTGACCCCGGTCCCGGAGCTGCACGCCAACGGACAGCAGTTGTGGCAGACCCAGTCGGTCACCTCCGCCCGGGTGACCGCTCTGATGCCGATGCTCTCGATCCTGGTCGCGGGAATCGCAGGCTGCAGGTTGACGGAGGGACGGTTGTCCGTCGGGGCGATGTTCGAGGTCTTCGGCTACGCCTCCCTGGGTTCCGAACTGGTCGGGGCACTGGCGGGCGCGGCGGCGTTGGGACAGTGCCGCGCCGGCCGCGCCCGGTGCGCGCAGGTGCTGGCCGAACCCGCTACCGCCTACGGCCGTGCCGAGGCCCCGGCCGGCACGGGCGCGGTGACGTTCGTGGACGTGTGGCTGGGCCAGGGCCCCGAGGCCGTGCTGCGGGGTGTCGACGTGCGGATCCTGGGTGGCGAGCACGTCGCGGTCGTCGGCCGCTCGGGGGCCGGGAAGTCCGCCTTCGCGGCCCTGATCGGCCGGTTGGCCGAGCCCGACCGCGGAGTGGTCTGCCTGGACGGTCGACCGGTCGAGGAACTGAGCGCTGCGGCTCTGCACGGCGCCATCGCGTACGCCTTCACCAGACCCGCGCTGCTGGGGGCCACGGTGGCCGACACGATCGCGCTGGGCGCCGGCCGCGGGGGTCCGGTCGGTGTGTCGCAGGCCGCCCGCGCCGCCCGCGCGGAGACGTTCATCGCCCGGCTGCCGAACGGTTACGACACCGCGTTGGCGCAGGCGCCGATGTCCGGCGGCGAGGCGCAACGCCTCGGTCTGGCCCGCGCGTTCGCCCATCCCGGTCGGGTGCTGGTGCTCGACGACGCCACCTCCAGCCTGGACACCGTGACGGAGCATCAGGTCGCGCAGGCCCTGGCCTGCGCGACCCGACGCACCCGCGTCGTCGTCGCCCACCGCGCGTCCACGGCCGCGCGTGCCGACCGGGTGCTGTGGCTCGACGACGGCCGGGTCCGCGCCGACGGCACCCACCGTTCACTGTGGAACAACCCCGGGTACCGCGCCCTGTTCGACGACGCCGGCCAGTCGGGGGGGCCGTGCGGATGACGGGCACCGCCCCGGTGGTGCCCGGGCCCGGCGTCCGGCACCCTGTCCTGGAGTGCGTGGCCGGGGCCTTCGCCGCCCGCCCGGGCGCGAGCGCGCGGGCGGTGGGCTGGGCCACGGTGGGGGCGATCCCGGCCGCCGTGCTGGGCTGGGCGGTCGCTCACGCCCTGGACGACGGCTTCCTGGCCGGGCACGCGACCCGCGGACTGGTCTGGTTGGCCGTACCGGTCGCCGGGACCGTTCTGGCCGCGCTGGTCGCCGCCCGCTCGGTCCGCGCCGTCGGCGATCTCGTGGAGCCGTTCCGGGACCACCTGGTCGACCGCGTGGTCAGCACGACCCTGACCGACGCGGTGAACGCCGCCGGGCCGCGGCCGGCCGGCGCGAACGTGGCACGGGTGGTCCAGCAGATCGAGGGCGTGCGGCTGTCGTTCGCCTCCGGGGTCGCGACCGTCCTGGCGATCGTCACCACGCTGTTGGGCAGCTTCATCGGTGAGGGGGAGATCTCCCCGGTGGCCCTGCTGATCACCCTGCCGCCGGTGCTGCTCGCCCTCGGCCTGTTCGCGTTGACCGTGCCCGCCGTGCTTCGCCGACAACGCGCACTGGTCGTCGGGCAGGATGCGCTTTCCGGAACGCTGGAGACCGACCTGGCGGGCCTGCGCGACATCCGCGCGGCGGGGGCCCAGGACTGGGCCATCGCAGACTGCGGCGCCCGGATCGATGCCCAGAACTCGGCCGCGGGCTCCGCCGCGTCAATCACCTCGCTGCGACTGCTGATCGTCGGTCTGGGCGGGCGGGCGCCGGCCGCGCTGTTCCTGCTGGCGACCCCGTGGTTGCTGCGCCACGGCACCAGTCCGGGCGCGGTGGCCGGGTCGCTGACATATCTGGTCGGCACGGTCCAGACGACCGTCCAGGCCCTGTCCGACGCTCTCGGCTCCGCGCTGATCCCGATGTGGGTGACCCTGGAGAACCTGCTGGGCGACCGGCCGCCCGCCGAGCCGGAGCCGGCGCCGCCGGTCCCGCACTGCCGCTGCGGGCAGGGGCCGGCTGTACCGGTCAGCACCCAGGGCCTGAGCTTCGCCTACGGCCCGCACGCCGAACCGGTCGTGCGTGAGCTGAATCTGCAGGTGCCCGCCGGTGAGCATCTGGCCGTGGTGGGCGCCAGCGGGATCGGCAAGTCCACCCTGGCCGGGCTGATCTGCGGGCAACTGATCCCGGGCGCCGGCACCGTGCGGGTCGGTGGGGTGGACCCGGCGGCGCTGCCGCCGGCCGAACGAGGCCTGCTGCGGGTGCTGATCCCGCAGGAGGCATACGTGTTCTCCGGCAGCCTGGCCGACAACCTGCGCTACTTGCGGCCCGACGCCGACGACACAGCCCTTGACGTGGCGGTCGCGGCGGTCGGAATGACCGCGCTGCGCGACCGATTGGGCGGGTACGCGGCGCCGGTCGCGCCGGCGGCGCTGTCGGCCGGTGAACGACAACTGGTTGCGCTGACCCGAGCCTGGCTGTCCCGCGCGCCGCTGCTGGTGCTCGATGAAGCGACCTGCCATCTGGATCCGGTCGCCGAGGCCCGGGCCGAGGAAGCCTTCGCGCGACGCCCAGGAACCCTGATCGTGATCGCGCACCGGATCAGCTCCGCGCGGCGCGCCGATCGAATACTGGTCATGGACGGCACCGACGCGACCATCGGAACCCACGCCCGACTGTTGTCCGCCTCGCCGCTGTACCGCGACCTGGTCGGCCACTGGCAACCGGTAACCGAGGCCCTGCCGGTTCCGGAGCTGAACGGGTGCACGACCCGAACACCGGTCCTCGTCGGCAGCCCCTGGCGGGTCAACCTGTGAACCGCAGGCCCCGCAAGGCTGCTGACGATCCCTCAGATGAGATGGTGGCGCGCGGGCCCGGGTTGGATCGGCGCAGTTTCCGGTACCGCCCGCAGCCGGTTCACCGCCACGCGCCGGAGGCGGACGACGTGGCGCCGAGCGCGCGGTAGGTGGCGTCGAGCAGTTCCTGGCAGCGGGTGCTGACCGTCGGCGACACCGCCATCCGGTTGCAGGTGTAGCCGAACGAGAGCCCGCGCTCCGGGTCGGCCATGGCGGCCGACCCGCCCAGCCCGCTGTTCGCGAAGGCCTGCGCGCCGATCAGCAACGACAGACGCTGCGGCCGCTGGGCACGCCACCGGTTGTCGCAGGCGAGCGCGAACCCCAAGCCCCATCGGCTGTTGATCCCGAGCCCGTGGTCGAAACCGGCCGAGTGCGCGGTCGACAGTCGGGCCACCGCCGCGGAGTCGAACCGCACACCGTTGTGATCGACGTCCGGATTGGCCAACGGCGCGTGCAGACCGGCCAGCCCCCGGGCGTTGGTGATCCCACCGCCGGCGGGGACCTCGGCGGCGTGCGCCTGCGCCGAGTCGAAGTTCCGCGGCCCGGTCGACATGTAGCCGCCGGTATTTCCGAAGAACAGCCCGGGAACCGATTCCGGGTCGGCCGCCAGCAACAGCCGGGCCACCCGAAAGAGGTCGACCTCCGGCAGCAGCATCGGCGCGATCCGGGACTCCACCGCCGCCGGCGCCCCGATCCAGAAGTCCAACCCCAGCGGTCCGGCCAGTTCCTCGGCGAAGTACCTGCCCAGCGAACGCCCGTCGGTGCGTCGGATCAACGCGTCCAGGATGTAGGCGAACGTCATACCGGCATAACCGTGCTGCATGCCCGGGGGGAAGAACGGTGCCTCGGCGGCGATCAGGTCGGCCATCGCCACCGGATCCAGGGCCAGTCCCTCACTCAGCGGGGCCCGGATGGCCGAGACCCCCGAGCGGTGCGCGAGCACGTCGAAGACCGTGACCTCCATCTTGCCGTTGCAGCCGAACTCCGGCCAGTACTCGACCACCGGCCGGTCGATGTCCAGCAGGCCACGCCCGGAAAGCAGGTGCACGCAGGCGGAAACGGCGCTCTTGGTCGTGCAGAAGACCACGCTGACGGTGTCGCGGTCCCACGTCTTCCCGGTCTGCGGGTCGGCGATCCCGCCCCACAGGTCGACCACCGCCCGGCCGCGGACCTGCACGCACACCGAGGCGCCGATCTCGCGGCGGGACAGGAAATTCTGCTCGAACTCCGCGCGCACGCCCTCGAACCCGGGTTCGCAGGTGCCTGCAATCAGCAGCTCCTGGCCTGTCGTGCTCAAGTGGACTCCCGTCGTAGCCGGCCACCGGAGGAGACCGGGTTCCGGACCGAAATCTATCGGTGCCCGGCACCGGTGTAATGATCGCCCACCTCGAGTGACGAGCCGTCAGTTTTCATCGTCCATTGGGTCGGCCGCATCGTCCGGACCGTGCGGACGGGCCTGCTGCCGGAGTCCGCCAGGCCGTGGGGCGTTCACGAATTATCCGCCCAAGCGACTTTCGCGGTTTTCGGGACGGATCGTCCCTCGCGGCCGATCATGGGGTGTCACGGTCGCGCCGGGTCGCGGACGAACAGATTTGGCGATCGGCGAGAAGTTCCCAACGGGGAGGAACCCATGACGATTGCGAAACCGAGCCCGACATCGTGGGCGCCGCGTACCACAGGCCACAACAGCAGTTGGGGCGGCGACTGAACGACCGACGCGGTCTGGACGAGAAGCGACGTCGCGGCAACCGAAGATGCGCATCGGCTCAATCCCGGTCGACACCCACGGGGGTCGACCCGGCCCAGGCACGGTCGCGGCCCGACAGCGGCGGCGGCCGTGGCGGCCCGCGCCCGCGCCGGTCGAGGCGGCAGGCCGCGAGCCGGCATCCGTTCGCCCGGCGGCGCCCTCGCCGATGCGGCCGGCGCGCCGTGGCCGACGTCAACCGATCACGGCGTCCACCCGACCGTTGCGCTCGTTCCGGGCGACCGAGGCCGTCCGGTTCGCACTTCACGCCGTGCTGGCGGACAAGCTGCGCGCGGTACTGACCATGCTCGCCATGGTGATCGGCGTGTCCGCGGTCATCGCCCTGGTCGCGGTGGGCACCGGTTCGCGGCAGGCCGTGCAGGCCTCGATCGACCGGCTGGGTGCCGACACCTTCTGGGTACAGCCTCATCAGGCCGGAACCGGGGGGATGGGCAGCGAACAGCAGAACCGGATCCGGCGCGCCCTCGGCCTGTCCGCCCCGGCGTCGAATGCCACCAACCCGCGCAAGGCCACGTTGACCTGGGCCGACCTGGCCGCCCTGGACAACCGGACGCTCGCGCCCGACGTCGCTGCCGCCGCGCCGGGAATCGGCATCGGCGGCGTCGCGGCCCAGTACCGTGGCGCGGCCCACAGCATCGGCCTGCTGATCGGCACCACGTCGAACTACCTGGACATCACCGACCAGACCGTGGAGTCCGGGCGCCCCTTCACCGACGCGGAGTACCGAGCACATGCCCGCGTCTGCCTGCTGGGCCAGACCGTGGCCGCCGACCTCACGCCGGCCGCCCCGGCGACCCTGGACGGAGCGCGGATCCGGCTGAACGGGCAACCGTTCACCGTGGTCGGGATCCTCGCCGCGAAGGGGTACTCCGGGCAGGCCGACCTGGACAACCTGGCCCTGTGCACCGCCACCGCGGTGGCCGACACTCTTTACGGCTACGCGCCACCCGGTCAGGGTCCGATCAACGGGCTGGCCGTGCAGGCCGACTCGCCGAGCACCGTCGCCGCGGCCCAGGCCGAGGTGACCAGAATCCTCGACGCGCGCCACCACCTCTCGATGGCCGACAGCGACTTCGTCACCTGGACCGCGGCATCCACGCTGGCCACCGCCTCGGCCGCCGATCGCACCCTGACCATCCTGCTGGCCACCGTGGCCGGCATCTGCCTGCTGGTTGGCGGGGTCGGGGTCATGAACACGATGCTGTTCACGGTCCGCGAGCGAACGCGCGAGATCGGCATCCGCAAGGCCCTGGGGGCCGAGCGGGGCGACATCCTCGGCCAGTTCCTCGCCGAGGCGGTCATCCTGTCCATGACCGGCGGCGTCCTCGGTGTCCTCGTCGGCCTCGGGTTCACCCGGCTCGACGTCACCGGGCCCCATCCGGCCGTCAGCGCCTGGTCGATCCAGCTCGCCCTGGCCGTGTCGCTGGTCACCGGGCTGGCCTTCGGTACCTATCCCGCCGTTCGAGCCGCCGCGGCGCAGCCCATCGACGCCCTGCGACATGAGTGAGATCCGCGCGGCGGTGGCCGACATCGCGCCCCGACGTTTGGACCTCCCGGGTTTACCTCACGGCAAGGGGGAAGCCCGAGCGTGTGGCTTGCATCGGCGGCGGGTGTCCGGTGATGATCCGAGTGACCACAGGAATTGCCCCGCGCGGTGCGCACGGCCGTGGCACCGATCGGCGGAGACGTCCGACACGGCCACGGCCCGACAGCGGCCCAAGTCCAGGGTCGTGGCAGAATGACGTGGAGGTGAAGATGATTTCCTACAACACCCGAGCCGACGGTCGCGTGGCGGTGACATTCACCGACAGCGATCCGGCACGCATAGGCCAGCGGGTCAGCGTGGCCGGCGACTTCAACGACTGGAGCACCCGCGCGACCCCGATGCGGTGGGGCGACGGCGGGCACATGGCGACAGTCGTGCTGCCTGCGGCGCGTCATCGGTTCCGTTACTGGAGCAGCCGCGACGGCTGGTTCAACGACGACACCGCAAGCTCTCACGAGGTCAACGAGTTCGGCGACGAGAACTGCGTGCTGGACCTCGACAGGGCCGAACGCGTGCCGTCGCGCTGAGCCGACCCAGGGAGGTCGAGGAGCGCCGCCACTGTTGCCGTGGCCACGTTCGGCCAGGGCCTGCGGGCGCGTCGTCCACCGACGCTGCCGCGGCCGCGGCCTGACGGTATGTCAGATGCGCGTACCGCCGGTGCGTTCGGCGCCGAAGCGCGCGCAACCCCGGCACCGCAGTCCGGTGCCGGGGCTGGTTGGCGTGCGACGTCAGTGGCTGGTGACCAGTGCGGCCTTGAGCGAGTCGATGGCGCCGGCAAGGGTCTCGATGTGTCCGGTGAGGTCGGTGGCGACCGCGTCCGCCGGCAAGGCACCCTTGGTGATCTTCGAGAAGAACTCGCCGGAGACGGTGCGGTAACCGTCGAGGGCCGCGAGCGCCTTGTTCTTGAGGTTGTTGTCGTTGGTGGCATCGCCCTTGGCGTAGTCGACGAAGTCGCCGATGTGGCTGCGCCAGCTCACCAGGAAGGTGTCGGCGTTCTGCTTGCCGGCAACCGACTCCACGGCCTTGGACAGCTCGACGGAGTTGGCGTCGAGGGCGGCCGCGGAAGCCTTGAAGGCCTTGCCGGTCAGCCCGCCCGGAGCGCTGTAGGCGGTGAACACCGCGACGCCGGCGAGGTACACGTGGTCGACCAGCATCCGGGTCAGGTCGGCGCGCAGACCGGAGGCGGCATCGTCGGGGTTGCCTGGCATCTTGGTGGCCTTGGCGACACCCGCGGCGATCACCTGGGCAGACATCGACATGTGGTCGGCGGCCTTCTTCAGGTCGGCGAACGCGCTGTCCTTGCCCGCGGCCAGGTCGTCGACCGCGGCCTTGGTGGTCAGGATGTGGGTGAGGGTGTCCTGCTCGATGGCCTTGGCCGACAGCACGCCGCCGGTGACCTTGTTGAAGTACTCCCCGACGGCGGTGGCGTAGCCCTTCAACGCGGCCACGGCCTTGGCCTGGCCCTTGGCGTCGTGGGTCTTGGCCGCGACGGCGTAGTCGACGAAGTCACCGATGTGGGAGTCGAAGGCTTCCTTGAAAACCTTGCCCTGGTCCGCACCGACGATCTTGGTGACGGCGTCCTCGATCTCCTGTGCGTTGGCCAGCACCGCGCCCTTCGCGCTGGTGAACGCCGGGGAGGTCGCGCCGAACTTGTAGGCGGTGGCAACGGCGATACCGGTGATGTAGACGTGGTCGGTGAACAGGTAGGTCAGACCCGACCGCAGGTCGGCGGCCTTCGAGTCGACCTGGCCCTTGATTCCGGCCGCCTTCGCGATGCCACCGGCCAGCACCTCGGCGCTCATCGGCATGTGCGCAGCCGCAGTCCGAGCGTCGACGAACGGGTTGCCGGTGCCGTGCGCCATCAGCGCGGCGGAGGTGACCATCGGCTGCAGGGCCGGCGCGTCGGGGCGGCCTGCGACGGGGGTGGAGGTGCCGCAGGCGGCAAGGCCGGCTGCGAGGACCGCGGCCACCGCGGTGGTGGCGGCAGGACGGGTGGGAATTCGCATGAGTTAGGCATCCTTGAAAAAGGGCGTGCGTCATCCGCACGCGGGGCGGTTCGGGGAAGAATTCACGGGGTCCGGCCTCGTTGGACCCCGCAAGTTCACGGCACGTTTCGTGTGGGGCTTTCCCACCCCGGGCGAGGTGGTCCTCGTCTCCCGGGTTGACCCTGGCGGCGTCCTGGATGGAGCGCGCCAGCCTGTTACTGGCCTCTATTCGCGCGCCGGACAGGTTCGGATGGTTCGTCGCCGCAGCAATTTTTGGATGTACCACAAACCCGGGTGGGGTAGCGGCGCACCTTGGGACTCGCAACAAATGACAGCCCATCACATTCATGGCAACACCTCGTCATCGTCACGGTCATCGTCACGCCGACGGCCTTGACTGTGGTTGATCGGACGAAGTCGGGCAGCGGGCGGTTCGGCGACGCACCGGATGTGGCAGGTGATCACGTTGGTGCGCGTGTTGCTTCCGGGGTGCGGCGCCGGATCGGGGCATGATTGTCACGGAAGTGCAACGGCCGGACGCCCGGTCGCGCCGAAATGACCTCGGGGGTCGGTATGAGTTTGAGTTTTCGTTGCGGGGCAAGGGTCGCCGCGGTCGCGTTGACCGCAACGGTGGTGCTGGTCGGTGGCCAGGTTCAGTCGGCGGACGCCGCTGACAGCACTCCCGGTCGGTCCGGCGGTTGCCTGCGCGAGGGTTCGATCTTCGATTTCCAGTGCCCGGTGATGCCGGCCCCGGAAAGCCCGTACCGGCGGCCACTGCACGTCCAGTCCGCGCCGCACGCGGCCCCGTCCGCCTGGTCGCGGTCACGCGCCCGGCACATCGACCATGCCGAGCACTCCGACGCACCTGTACACGCCTACGGGCACGAGGTGCATCCGGTCAGCCACCGCGCGGTCCCCGCGCCACATCCCGTCGAGCAGGTGCGGAACACGCAGGCCCGGCCGCACACCGAACAAGCGTTCGCCCACCGTCCGGCCCGGACGGTGACGCCGGCGCAGCACCCGGCATCGACCCCTGCCGCACAGACCACCGAACCATCGGCCCAGACCGTCGCGCCGGCACAGCAGTCGGCGCCCGCGCCCGCCGCCAACCCGCCGGCACAGCAGTCCGGCAAGCCATCGGTCCAGAGCGTGGCCCCGCCGCAACACTCGGCACCGGCGGCCGATCCGCCTGCGCAGCAGCCGACTGCGCCGACCGTGCAGGCCGTGGCGCCCGTGCAGCACCCGGCCGAGACGCCGAGTGTCAATCCGCCTGCGCAGCGGCCCACGCAGCCGAAGGCGCACACCGAGGCGGCCTCGCGTGGCCGGACCGCGCCGCGCACGCACACGACGGCGCATCGGTTGGAAGCGGCCCGCGCTCACGTCAAGCGACACCTGCCCCACAGCGGGTACTGACCAAGCGGCCGGACGCGTCCGGCGCGCCAACCGGGCTGCCGACGGTCCGTCGGGACACGACGGACCGTCGGGGCGTGCGCGCCCGGTAGAACTGTTGTTGGAACAACCCGGGGAGCGGGAACGGCGGGTTGTTCCGCGCTGCCAGACACCGTGATCTGATGTGTCGTCAGGGCAGGCCGGGACGGTTGCGGGTTGGCAACCGTTCCTCGCCGACGCGGTCGTGGGGGACCGGCATCGACCGCGGCCGCGCGCCAACCTGGGTGTGGATTACGAACTCGACCCGGTGCCGAAATTGGGAACTGGCGGATTTTTGATCTTGTTTCGGCCGCATCGATCTTGATTCGACCTCCGAACCGAGGCCGCGTTCGTTGCGCGATCGCAAAATCTTGGAATCACTATGGCGTTCTGGACGGCTTTGCCGTTTTGATCCTGTTCGTGAACCTGTTCGCGGTCGCAATGTTGCGGTTATCGCCTAAATTCTAGAAACGTTCTGCTCCGTCCCGGGCCGACCTCACGGCAGCGGGGCGGCCCAATTCGTCAAAGGTAGGGGAATTGATCATGAATATGAGTGGACGCAAGGCGCTGGCCGCTCGCGTGGCCGCCGCCGTCATGCTGACCGGCGGGTTGTTCGCCGCCGGCACCGCTACCGCGGGCGCGGCGACCGTGCCCGCGGTTGCTCCGGCCCACCACGGCGGTGGCCATCACGGCGGTCACCACTTCGGTGGCCACCACGGCCACGGTTACTGGGGTGGCGGCGGCTACTACGGTTGCGACGACGACTACTACTACGACGACGACGACTGCTGATCGCAGGCGTTCGCTCAATCGCTCGAGCAGTGGGGTCACCGGTGCATCGCCGGTGACCCCACTGCTGCGTGCCCGCAGTCGTAACAGTGCCCGTACGCGGAACCTCGACAGATCGTCAGAACCGCCCGTTACCAGGGGCCCATGCCGCGCTTGGCCTGTTGGTCGGTGAGGTCGGCGACCCCGTAGAAGTCCATGACCTCGCCCACCGCCTGGCGGCCGTCCCCGGTGGTCCAGTCCATCAGCGCGTTGAAGAACACGATGTCCGGCCAGGCCTGCAAGGGGAACGTGGTGCGGCCGACGCCGTGCAACCGCCATTCCTTGCCACGGACGTCGGTCAGGGTCAGGTCCTTGGTAGCCGGGTACCAGCCGTCGTGGGTGGTGGTGCCGTGCCCGGCCGTCATGCCGTAGGTCGTCCCGTCCTCCAGCACGTAGCCGTGTGTCAGCGTCATCGTCGCGGCGCGGTCGGCCGGGTCGTAGGCGAGCATCGCGTGGATCGCGAGTGAGTCGGAGAAATGCGCGTGCAGCCAGGACAGCGAACTGCGGTGGCGCTCCGGCCGGATGCCCCAGCTGTGGTCCCATGTCGACACGCACTCGAACGGCATCACCTCGCCGCGCAGCACCACCTGGCCGGTGAAGATCCCGGTCTGGTCGAAGTGCCCGTTGTAGGCGTCGCCCCAGGCCTGCCCGGCCAACGGATCCATGGCCGGGTCGTGGATGTCGAAGGGCTCCATCAAGGCCCGGAAGGTGAACGCGATCGAGGTGCCCTCGCCGTCGTCGAAGCGCACGTCGTAGACCCGGTTCGGTTCGATTGCCCGGACCGACAACCCGCTCTCCAGGCGGTAGTCGCACAGGTCCATGTCTGCCGGGATCGGGACGTGGGCCTGGAAGTCCCAGTAGTCGCCCTCCCAGACCGCCTGGGCCCGGCGGGAGTTGATCACGACCATGGTCTGGACGACACCCAGATTGGTCCGGAACAAGGCGTAGATGGTCACCAGGTAATCGGTCCCCGGGATGTGGAAGCCCCAGTAGTTGGTCTCCGCCCAGGATCGCGACGGGGATGAGGGCTGGTGCAGCTTGGCGTCCTGCGCTCGGATCACGGGGCCAAGTAGACCGGTGGCAGGATCGGATGTCCACCAGCGGTGCGAAGGGGAGTTCCATGGCTCGCGTCATTCGCCAGACTGTCGATCTGTCCGGCTATCCCGACCTGGTCGCGATCTATCTGGGCATGCAGGTCTACTCGCCCAAGGGGCTCACCCGGCTCGCTCGGCTGGGTCCGGCGATCCGGCGGGTGCACCGGGTCGACAAGCCGGACGGGTTGCTGGCGCACGAGGACTTCGTGTTCGCGCAGTGGCCGCTGCATGTGGCCTTCCGGCAGTACTGGCGCGACTTCGACTCGTTGGAGGCGTGGACCCGCACGCTGCCGCACCAGAAGTGGTGGCGGGAATTCCTGGCGGACCCCGGCGGCACCGGGTTCTGGCACGAGGCCTACTCGGTGCGCGGCGGCATCGACTCGGTGTTCGACGACATGCGCCGCCCGCCCGGGCTGCTGGCGTTCGCACCCAACGTGCATGCGCACGGGCCGCTGTTCTCCTCCCGGGGCAGGCTGCGCGGCGAGGCGTCGAAGGTGGCGCCCGTCTATGTGGAAGCCGCGTTGCCCGAGTGAGGGGCGCCGCCTGACATGCGACTGGGCCACATGCTGACGGACATCGCTCTGGCCGATGTCCCGCGGGCTGCCCGCGAGATGGAAGACCTCGGCTACGCGGTGCTCTACAGCGACGAGAACCGGCACGATCCGTTCCTGCCACTGGTGCTCTGCGCCGAGCACACGTCCCGGGTGGAGTTGGGCACCTCGATCGTCGTCGCGTTCCCGCGCAACCCGCTGCAGGTGGCGCACGTTGCCCACGACCTGCAGGTGGCCTCCCAGGGCCGGTTCGTGCTGGGCCTCGGCCCGCAGGTGCGCGCCCACATCGTCAACCGCTTCGGGGTCGCGTGGTCGCGACCGGTGGACCGGATGCGCGAGTTCGTGGCGGCCTTGCGGGCGATCTGGTCGTGCTGGAACACCGGGGAGAAGTTGGACTTCCGTGGCGAGTTCCACCGGCACACCCTGATGACGCCGAACTTCGCGCCCCAGCCCAGTCCGTACGGTCCGCCCCGGGTGCACCTGGCAGCGGTGGGGGAGCGGATGAGCGAACTGGCCGGCGAGGTGGCCGACGGGGTCAGCCTGCATCCGTTCACGACGCCGCACTACGTGACGGCGCACACCCGGCCGGCGTTGCGCCGCGGCCTGGACCTGACGGGGCGTCAGACCCAGGATGTGGCGATCACCGGGCGGGTGTTCGTGATCACCGGATGGACCGCCGCCGAGCGGGCGCGGGCCGCGGACTGGGTCCGTCGCCGGGTGTCGTTCTACGCCTCGACCCCGGCGTACCGACCGGTGCTCGAGGCCCACGGGTGGGGCGAGTTGCAGGACGACCTCAACGCGCTGTCCAAGCAGGGCTGCTGGGACGACATGGCCGCGCGCATCGACGCCGAGGTGCTCGACGCGTTCGCCGTCACCGGCGAGCCGGACGAGATCCCCGGGCTCGTCAGGGCGCGCTGGGGCGAACTGCTCGACGAGGTCACGATCGCCCCGCCGCTGGACCCGACGCGGTCGGCGGCGGTGGTGGCGGCGTTCCAGGACGCCGCGGTCAAGCCGGTTGGTTGTCCGGCTTCCACTTGATGCCACAACCGATCGACGCGGCGTGCGGCTCGGGTACCGCATGGCCGGCGAGGACGTGCTCGGCGGCGGCCCGCAGCGTCGCGCCGGTCACCGGGGTGTCCAGGCTGGGCCGGGACTCGTCGAACTGGCCACGCCAGGCCAGCCGCCGGTCGGCGTCGTAGAGGAACAGGTCAGGGGTGCACGCGGCCCGGTAGGCCAGCGCGACCGACTGCGACTCGTCCATCAGGTATGGGAACGTGAACCCCGCACGGTCCGCCTGGTCCCGCAGCCCGTCCGGCCCGTCGTCCGGGTAGGCCCCGGTGTCGTTGCTGCAGATCGCAACCGTCGCCAGGCCCGCGGTGGCCAGTTCGGCGACCAGCGGTCCGAAGACCGCCTCGATGTGCTTCACGTAGGGGCAGTGGTTGCACAGGAACGCAACCAGCAACGCGGGCGCTGCGCTCAAGTCGCCGAGTGCGACTTTGTCCCCGTCGATCGACGGCAACGAGAAATCCGGGGCCGGGCTACCCAGGGCCACCATGTGGGAGCTGACTGCCATGCCCCGATCATGCCGTAGGCCGCTGCGCCACCGAACGCCCAGCCCCTCCCACCCGTCCCACCCCCACAGGCTTGCGTCCGGCTGACCCGACGCCAATAGCCTCGGGTCAGCCGGACGCAAGCGATTTCAGGGGGCTCGGTGGGCCGCTTCCTGCTCCGTTAGCCACATGGTCCCGCCGGGGCGTCGGTGCTCGACCGTCCCCGCGGGTGGTTCGGCGCCGGGTCCGCAGAGCTCGTCGAGCTCGGCCAACGCCCACGTCGGCCAGGTCGCGAACGCCTGCGCCGGGGTCGGCAGCGGTCGGGCGGCGGCGACCGCGCCCGGGCAGACCGTCTCGATGGCCTTCTCCCAGTCGACCCAGTCGCGCCACCCGGCCACCGTGGCCCCGCCGGCCGGCCCGGTCAGGTTCAGGCACGGCAGGCCGTAGCGCTGCCGGCCGTTCTGCTCCTGGGCGGCACCCATTCCGGGCCGTCGGTCCGGCACATTGCGGACGTAGTCGTTCGGCTGCCTGGCCTCCTCCCAGTCGGCCTGCCAGGCCTTCTCGGTGGCGGGGTCGGCGAGGTCGCGCGCCAACTGGTCGAGATCCAGCCCCGGGACGCCCGCGGCCGCGGCCGTCCCACGCTCCACGGTGTCCGCCGGGCGGCCGGCCACGAACCAGCTCTCCCGCAGCCGCCGCAGCACCGCGTCGCCCACCGCCGGACCCTGCGTCGCCGCCGCGATCGCAACCCGGCACGCGTCCTCGCTCGAGGCCATCACGTGGTGCACCGGAATCGGGTACGGCATGCCGGTCAGCGCCGCGATGGGCGCCAGGAACGCCTCGTACGCCGTGCACGCCGCCACCTCGTCCTCCGGGAACCCGACCTGCGCCCGCCAGCCCGGGGCGAAAATCCCGGTCATCACCCGCCGCCAACCGCGGATCAGTTCGCCGTACTGCCAGTGCAGCCGCCGGTACTTCGGCTCGGTCCCCCAGGCGAATCCGCATGCCGGGTCGGTGATCTCGACGGCTTCGATCCAAATCATCGGGCCAGTTTGCGCCCCGGACCGGAAAACCGCCGGCGGCGGGCTCCTGCGCATCGGCCGATGCGCTGCCGGGCATGTCGTGATTGGGTGACCGCCGTGTACGACATTCGGGTCGAGCCGTTCGGCCACACATTCGACTGCGGCGAGGACGAGACGATCCTCGAGGCCGCGCTGCGTAACCGCGTTTACCTCCGGTACGGCTGCAAGCACGGCGGCTGTGGGACCTGCAAGGTGCAGGTGGTCGACGGCGAGGTCGACATCACCGCCTCGAACTACGCGCTGCCGCCGGGGGAGCGCGACGCCGGGACGATCCTGGTCTGCCAGAGCTACCCGGTCGACGACTGTGTGATCGACGTGGCCGCGATGAACCTCGACGAGGACGAGTTCCACCGCGGGGACGCCACGGCCCGTTACCCGATGACGGTCGAGTCGATCACCGCACTGACCCCGGACATCCGCAAGGTTGTGCTGCGGCACGCCCCCACCGGGTCGATGCCGTTCGTGGCGGGGCAGTTCGTCAACGTCATCGTTCCGGGGGGCACGGCGGCGCGGTCGTTCTCGATGGCGAACGGATCGGCCGACGCCGATCGGATCGAGCTGATCTGCAAGGTCCTGCCGGGCGGAGCGTTCTCCGGGTACCTGGAGCAGGCCGCCCGACCGGGCGACGCGGTGGAGGTGGCCGGTCCGTTCGGGGCGCTGGCGATCCGGCTGTCCCACCGGGAGTTGGTGATGGTCGCGGGCGGGTCCGGGCTGGCGCCGCTGCTGGCGATGCTGATCGACCTGGCCCGAAAGCGCTCCGAGCGGCCGGTCACGCTGTTCTTCGGCGCCCGCACCGTCGAGGATCTGTACGCGCTGGACGACATCGCCGCGCTTGCCGAGGACCTCAACCTGACCTTCGTGCCGGTCGTGCAGCAACCGCCCGCGGGCTGGACCGGGGCGAGCGGCCTGGTCACCGACGCGCTGGCCGCGGCCCGGGACTCCTGGGTCGCTGACGCCTACCTGTGCGGCCCGCCGGCGATGATCGACGCCGCCCGCGACCTGCTGGTCTCCCGTGGTGTGCGCCCGCAGAACGTCTACTTCGACGCTTTCGTATCAACCGGAGAAACCACAGGGTCGTGATCTGTCCGTTCCGGCAGGAGACCGCCGGCCGGCTTCCGTGGCACGATCGGCCGGAACCGTCGCCGATGTCCCGCGGCCGCGGTCAAAACTTACGGCAGGTGGAGGATTCATGCCCTCACTCGTGGCTGCGCACGATCGCGTCAAGGCAGTGGAGTGGACGCCCTCGTACGTGGAGCATCAGCCCCGGTATCCGACCCGGTACAAGTTGCCGCGCAAGACCAAGGACCCGTTCCGGACGCTGGTGCGCGAGTACCTGACCATGGAGCAGGAGAAGGACGACCGGCAGTACGGCGGCTTCGAGGACGTTCTCTCGCGCACGGCCGGGGCCAAGGACGCGGACACCGGCTGGCTGGAGGGCCTGAAGCTGGCGTTGCCGATCATCGTCTACGCCGAGTACGGGGCGGAGAAGTGCCAGTCGATGCTGGTCGACACCGTCGAGAACGCGGAGCTGCGGGCCGGGTATCTGGCGCAGGCGATGGACGAGCGGCGGCACCTCAACCAGCAGATGTACCTGATGCGGTACTTCGCCAAGAACGCCGCCGACCCCTGCGGCTTCGACCGCGGGATGAAGGTGCGCGGCGACAACATCTTCGCCCGCGCCGGGCGGGTGTGCTTCGACAACTTCTACGTCAACGACCCGGTGGAGTGCGCGCTCTCGCTGCAGGTGGTCGGCGAGACCGCGTATACCAACCCGTTGTTCGTGGCACTGACCCAGGTCGCGGCCCTCAACGGCGACCACGCCACGCCTGGGGTCTTCCTGTCGATCCAGTCCGACGAGGCCCGGCACATGGCCAACGGGTACGCGACGCTGGCCACGATCCTGTCCGAGCCGGACAACCTGCCGATGCTGCAGCAGGACTTCGACCGCTCGTTCTGGAAGCAACACGTGTTCCTGGACCCGCTGATCAGCGTGCTGTTCGACTACTTCGGCCGCGGCCGGATGGAGAAGTGTTATTACAAGCTCTGGGAGGAATGGGTCGCCGACGACTGGGTCGGCAACTACATCGGGACCCTGGAGCCGTTCGGTCTACAGGTGCCGAAGTACTTCGGCGAGGCAGCGGAGCGGTTGAAGTGGGCCGGGCACACCGCGGCCATGGTCGCGGCGGCGTCGTGGCCGCTGCACTACTGGCGGTGGCCGACGATGACCCCGCAGCACATGGAGTGGATGGAGAACCAGTACCCCGGTTGGTACGACATCTACGGGCAGTTCTGGGAGGCCTTCAACTGCCTGGAGGACCCGAGCATGGAGATGATTCCGCTGCAGGGTCTGTCGCAGCGGCCGTTCTTCTGCCGCACGTGTGCGTTGCCGACCGTCTTCCCGCGCATCGACGAGTCGACCGAGCGGGTGCGTTCCTACGCCGGGCGCAACCACGCGTTCTGCTCGAACGCGTGCGAGGAGATCTTCTGCCAGCAGCCGGAACGCTACGAGGCGACGATGCTCTGGGACGAGTTGTGGGACGGCACCGGGCTCGAGGAGTTCGTCGTCACCCGCGACCTGCTGCGGGAGGACGGCAAGACACTGATCGCCCAGCCGCACACCAAGCCCGACGCGCACATGTGGACGGTCGACGACGTCGCCCGGTTGAATTTCGAGATCACCAACCCGCTCAAGAACGTCAAGGACGCACCGGAGTTGGTCAAGCAGGCCGACGGCACCCTGGCGCTGAAGCCCGCCGAGCCGGTCGCGGCGACCCCGTGAGCAGCGCCGCCCCCACCACGGGGAAGTTGCCTCGCGACTTCACGTACATCAACTCGCGCAAGAAGCGCCCGAGTGAGTACGAGGCGGTGAACCTGCACGTTCAGCCGAAGCTGGGCAACTGGTGGGACAAGGGCAACTCGTACCTGCGCACCCCCGACGGACGGGCGGCGTTCATCGAGGAGTCCACCCTGCTCCGGCATCCGGACTGGCACGACTTCCGGGACCCCTCGACGTTGTGGCAGCGGCCCTACATGCGGATGCAGGCCGAGCAGGAACGGGCGATCGAGCGGTTGACCGTCGACGTGGCCGACTCGTTGGCCACCGAGCTGGACCCGACCTGGGCCACCGTGGTGCTGCAGGACCATTACGCGGTCTGGTCGTTCGTCGAGTACGGCCTCTACCGCGGGATGTTCTCGGCGTCGCGGGAAGGCCTGTCGGACACCGTGGTGGCCTCGATGCTGTTCGAGACCTTCGACCGGGCCCGGCACTCGCAGGACATCGTGCACTGGATGTTGGCGCTGGAGGAGAACGTCCCCGGCTTCGACGCGACCGGCGCCAAGGCCGCCTGGCTGGACTGGGACCGCTACCAACCGCTGCGGCGACTGGTCGAGGAAATCTCCTTCGGGGTCAAGGACTGGTGCGAGACGATCATCGCCACCAACCTCTGCTTCGACGCGATCGTCTCGAAGGTCGGGGTCAGCGATCTGCTCCGGCACGCGCCCGTCCACGGCGACGTGGTCTCCAAGCTGATCGTGGCTTCCTTCGATCGCGACCGGCGGCGGGAGGCCGAGTGGGCCGCGGAGCTCGTCCGAATGGTCACCGCCGCCGACGTGCCTGCCGCGACCGAGAACCGACGGGTCATCAGCGACTGGATCGCGCACTGGACGACGAAGGCGGTCGATGCGGTCGCCCCGATCGCCGAGGTCTACGCGGCCGTTCCTCGCTTGGTCGAGATATTCGACTCCGCGGTGGACGCCGCGGTGGTGGCCCAGTACAAACTCGTCACCGGACTCGGCGTGGCTGGAGGCGGGGCCTGATGGCGGCGCCGACCGATCAGGAGTTCCGCACGGTGCTGGTCCTGATGAAGGGCCCGGACGCCGACGCCACCATCGACGCCTTGGAGAACAGCGACCAGGAGATCGACGTCACGGACGAGGGCCCGTACTGGAAGCTGCGGTCCCGGGGCGACATCCACGTCGACATGGCTGCCGTGGAGGCCGAGCTCGGCGCGCCGATCACGCTGGGCAAGTGGCTGGTGACCATGACCAGCTTCGTCGGTTACGCGGACAAGGACGACACCCACTTCACCGTGCACGCCGACCGCGGCGGAGCCGTGAACCACTACCCGACCGGGTAGCCTCGACCGGCCTCCGGCATCCGGGCCGCCTACGGTCCGGATGCCCGACGGATACTGCGCGGTTCGCGGTGCTGATCGGTAAATTGAATTCATGACCACGGTCTCGTCCGAGCATGAACTGGCGACCCATTTCGACGCGATCGTCGCCCACGACCGACGGATCGAGCCGCGCGACTGGATGCCGGAGGCCTACCGGGCCACGATGATCCGGCAGATCGCCCAGCACGCCCATTCCGAGATCATCGGGATGCAACCGGAGGGGAACTGGATCACCCGGGCACCGTCGCTGCGCCGCAAGGCGATCCTGATCGCCAAGGTTCAGGACGAGGCCGGCCACGGCATGTACCTGTACAGCGCCGCCGAGACCCTGGGCGCCGACCGGGCCGACCTCACCGAGAAGCTGCTCTCCGGGCGGCAGAAGTACTCCTCGATCTTCAACTACCCGACGCTGAGCTATGCCGACGTCGGCGTGATCGGGTGGCTGGTCGACGGCGCGGCGATCTGCAACCAGGTACCGCTGTGCCGTTCTTCATACGGGCCCTACGCCCGGGCGATGATCCGCATCTGCAAGGAGGAGTCGTTCCACCAACGGCAGGGCTACGAGCTGCTGCTGACGATGATGCGTGGGACGCGGGCGCAACGGGAGATGGTCCAGGATGCCACGAACCGGTTCTGGTGGCCGTCGCTGATGATGTTCGGCCCGCCCGACGACCGTTCCCCGAACACCGCGCAGTCGATGGCCTGGGGCGTCAAGCGGCACACCAACGACGAATTGCGGCAGCGCTTCGTGGACATGAGCGTTCCGCAGGCCGAGAAGTTGGGGGTCACGCTGCCCGACCCGGACCTGCGGTGGAACGACGCGCGCGGGCACTACGACTTCGGCGAGGTCGACTGGTCCGAGTTCGCGGCGGTGCTGAAGGGCAACGGGCCCTGCAACACCGCGCGGATCGAGCACCGGAAGGCTGCCCACGACGACGGGGACTGGGTCCGCGAGGCGGCGTTGGCCCACGCGGCGAAGCGAGCCCTTCAATGACCGTCCGCGCGGAATGGCCGCTGTACGAGGTGTTCCTGCGCGGCAAGCGCGGCCTGAACCACGTGCACGTCGGCAGCCTGCACGCGGCCGACGCGCAGATGGCCCTGCGGCACGCCCGCGACCTGTACACGCGGCGCAACGAGGGCGTGAGCATCTGGGTGGTCGCTGCCGCGGACATCACCGCCTCCAGCCCCGATGAGAAGGACCCGTTCTTCGCGCCCTCCGGCGACAAGGTGTATCGGCATCCGACCTTCTACGTGATCCCCGACGACGTCCCGCACATGTGATGGACAGTCACCTCGCGGGCGAGTTCGAGAACCCGTACGACCTGCTCGGCATGGAGGCCGACGGGGCCGATCGCTGGGCCTTCGGCACCGGCTTCGTCGACCCGTTGGAGGGGATCGACACCTCGGTACCGGCCGGGATCGACGCAGCCGCCCTGGCGCGGTACTGCCTCGGATTGGGCGACGACGCTCTGGTCTACAGCCATCGGCTGCAGGAGTGGATGACCCGCATGCCGGAGTTGGAGGAGGAGACCGCGATCGCGAACGTCGCGCTCGACCTGCTCGGCCAGGCCCGCATGCTGCTGTCCCGGGCCGGCGGCATCCTGGGGCGCACCGAGGACGAATTGGCCTTCCTGCGCGGCGCTTCGGAGTTCCGCAACGTGCGTCTGGTCGAGCGGCACGACGCCGACTTCGCGGAACTGACGGGTCGTCTGTTGATCTTCGCCACCTGGCGGCTGGAGCTGTTCGAGGCGTTGTCCACGGCACCGGACCCGGTGCTGGCGGCGATCGCGGCCAAGGGCGCGAAGGAGCTGACCTACCACCGCGGCTACGCGGCCCGCTGGGTCGTCCGGTTGGGCGACGGCACCGAGGAGTCACACCGCCGCATGCAGCGTGCGCTCGAGGTGCTCTGGCCGTTGGTGGACGAGCTGTTCCGCACCGATCCGGCCGCCCCGGTTGCGGTGTCGCGCGCGAACTTCGACGCCACGTTGGGAATCGTCCTCGCGTCGGCCGGGTTGACCCGCCCGGAAGTCGGCGGGTTGGCCGGCGTCGGCGGGCGGTTCGGTCGCGAGGGTGTGCACACCGAAGCGATGGGCTTCGTGCTGGCCGAACTGCAGGCCGTCGCCCGCGAGTACCCGGATGCGACATGGTGAGCATCGACGTGGTGAGCACGGCCGCAAGTGACGCCTGGGCGGTTGCGGCGGCCACGCCCGACCCGGAGCTGCCGCTGCTCACCGTCGCCGATCTCGGAATCCTGCGCTCGGTCGAGGAGGCCGACAGCACGGTGGTCGTCACGATCACCCCGACCTTCAGCGGTTGTCCGGCGATGCAGGAGATCGCCGCCGACCTGCGGTCGCGGTTGCAGCGAGCCGGTTGGTCCGGGGTCGTCGTCCGCATGCAATTGGCGCCGCCGTGGACCACCGACTGGATCACCGAGACCGGCCGGGAGAAGCTACGCCGAGCCGGCATCGCCCCGCCGGGTCCGGCGGGCCGTTCTGCCGGACCCGTGGAACTGACGTTGCAGAGCGCCCCACCGGCCGTGCCGTGCCCGCGCTGCGGCGGCCTGGACACCGAGCGCACCGCGGAGTTCGGCGCCACCGCCTGCAAATCGTTGTACCGCTGCACCACCTGCCTGGAGCCGTTCGAGGCGGTGAAACCGTATTGAGCGGCGCGCGGACGCGGTTCCACCCGCTGGTGGTCGAGCGGGTCGATCTCCTCACCGAAGATTCCGCGGCGATCACTTTCCGGCTACCCGACGGGTCGGCGGCCGACTTCGATTTCGCAGCCGGGCAGAGCCTCACCGTCCGCCGTGGTGACGTGCGTCGCTCGTATTCGATCTGCGCGCCGGTCGGTGCCGCGCCGCGGATCGGGGTGCGGGAGGTACCGGGCGGCGCAGTCTCCGGGTGGCTCGTCCATCAACTTCGGGCGGGCGATGTCCTCGAGGTTGCTCCGCCGGACGGCTCGTTCACCCCGGACCCGACTCGGCCGGGGAATCACGTGCTGATCGCCGCCGGGTCCGGGATCACGCCGATGCTGTCGATCGCCGCGTCCGTACTGGCCGCCGACGATTCCTCGACGATCACGCTGTTCTACGGCAATCGGCGTTCGGACACCGTGATGTTCGCCGACGAGGTGGCCGATCTGAAGGACGCGCATCCGGTCCGGATGCGGGTGGTCCATGTGCTGTCGCGGGAGCCGCAGGAGGTGGAGCTGTTCAACGGCCGCCTGGACGGCCCGCGCTTGACGGAGCTGCTCGAGCTCACGGTCGACGTCCCGGCCGTCGATCACTGGTGGCTGTGCGGGCCGTTCGGCATGATCACCGACGCCATCGAGGTGCTGCACGCGGCGGGCGTACCCGCCGAGCGCATCCATCGTGAGCTGTTCTGGGTGGGGGAGGATCCGCCGGTCGAGGTCACTCACGTCGAGGCTGCGGTCGTCGACGGTGCGGCGGTGACCGTGATCCTGGACGGCCGGGCCACCACGTTCCGGTTGCCTGCCGGGGTCGCGGTGCTGGACGGCGCCCAGAAGGTCCGGCCGGATCTCCCGTTCGCCTGTAAGGGCGGGGTGTGCGGGACCTGCCGTGCACGACTGGTGGCGGGCGAGGCGACGATGCGGCGCAATTATGCGTTGGAGCCCGCCGAGGTGGCTGCCGGGCAGGTGCTGACCTGCCAGACCCACCCGGTGTCCGACGCGATCACGGTCGACTTCGACGTCTGATCCCGGGCTCGGGTGGAGATGTGCGTAGGCTCCGCTCGACCCGCGCGGTTCTGACGGCCCGTCTGTTCACCTTGAGGCGGTACGGTGTCGCCTCCGCGTAGTGAACGTGAGGTGAACGGTTGACGACGGAGTTCTCGGCTGACGACGCGTCAGTTCGGGCTGCGGTGGGTCTCATCACCGAGTCGGCATCCGCGCGGATCGTCGAGACCAACCAGGAACGACGGGTCTGGATCGACACCCACGACTGGAGCCTGTACCGGGCCGGCCTGTTGCTGGAGCAGCGTGCGCGGGGCAGCGAAGGTTTCCTGCTGCTGTCCGATCTGAGCGGGAATCCGCTGGGACGAGCGCCTGCCGGGAAGCGGCCGGTCACCGAGCGGACGTTGCCGGAGGGCCCGATCCGGGAACGGGTCGGTCCGCTTACCGGCATTCGTGCGCTGCTGCCCCGATTGGCCGCCGAGGGTCCCGCCGCGGTCCTCGCGGTGCTGGACGCCGACGAGAAGACGGTGGCGCGGATTGCCGTCGACGGGCCGTTCGCCGTCGACGGTGCTGACGGGGCGGTGACCCGGGTACGGGTGGAAGCCCTCCGCGGGTACGGCAAGGACGCGCAGCGCATCGAAGGGGTGCTGGCGGCGACGCCGGGACTGGCGCCGGCCGGTGGTTCCTTGTTCGTTGCGCTGGCGGGCAACCAGGGGCTGACCCCGGGAGTACACCGTTCGAAGCCCGATTCCCGCTTCAGTGCCAAGGCGCCCACCGGGGAGGTATTCGCCGACGCCTTCCGGCAGCTGCTGGAGATCGAGCAGGACAACGTCGACGGGACGTTGCGGGAGTTGGACACCGAGTTCCTCCACGACCTGCGGGTCGCGGTGCGTCGTGCACGGTCGGTGCTCAAGGCGGCCGACGGCGTCGTGGCCGAGCCCGTCCGGGCCAAGTACTCGGCCGAGCTGAAGTGGTTGGGCGATGCAACGTCGGAGCCGCGCGATCTCGACGTGCAGCTCCTGGACTTCGGTGCCGGATTGGCACCCGCCGATGCCGCGGCGGCGGAGCCGTTCCGCCTGTTGCTCCACCGGCGCTGCCGCAGATCCCACAGTGCGCTGAACCGTGCCCTGCGCTCCGCGCGATTCCAGGCGCTGTTGACCGGCTGGGCGCAGGATCTCGCGCGGCCTGGCAAGGGCGGTCCGATCGCGACGACGCCGGTAGGTCGAGTCGCTCGCGATCTGCTCTCGCGTACCTGGTTGCGGGTGGGCAAGCAAGGCTCGGCGATAACCCCGGAATCACCGGCCGAATCGCTGCACGACCTGCGCAAGCGGTGCAAGGAACTGCGGTACCTGCTGGAGTTTTTTGCCTGTCTGTACGACTCCCGGGCGCACAAGGCGATCGTCGATGAGTTGAAGCAGCTGCAGGACAACCTGGGCGAGTTCCAGGACTTCGAGGCGCAGTGGTTCCTCGTTCGCGAGTGCGCCGCGGAGCTTCGCGGCACCGACGCGCCGATCGACACGCTGCTGACGATGGGCCTGATGGCGCACGATCTGAGGCACCGTCAGGAGATGGCGCGAGCCGATTTCGCCGCCCGGTGGGGCCGCTTCCACGACAAGGAGAACCGCGCGCGGTTCGCCGCGATGGTGGCCGCCCGATGAAGGTGCTCGCGTCTTACAGCATCAAGGGCGGGGTCGGAAAGACCACCGCGGCGGCGAACCTCTCCTGGCTCGCCGCCTCCGAAGGCCGTCGGACACTGCTCTGGGACCTGGACCCGCAGGGCGGGGCGACCTTCCTGTTCCGGGTGCAGCCGAAGGTCAAGGGCGGCGCGAAGGCACTGGTCCGCGGTGGGCGGGACTTCGCCGATGCCATCAAGGCCAGCGACTTCCACAACCTCGACATCCTCCCGGCGGACTTCTCCTACCGGCACCTGGATCTGCACCTGGACGCGCAGAAGCAACCCACGCGACGCCTCGGCCTGCTGATCGACCGACTGGCCGAGCACTACGACTTGGTGGTCATGGACTGCGCCCCCAGCGTCTCGCTGATCTCGGAGAACATCGTCCGAGCGGCCGACCTGATACTGGCCCCGGTGCTACCTTCGCCGTTGTCGCTGCGCACGCTCGACCAGTTGGCCGACTTCGCCGCCGACACCCCGGGCAGAACCCCGCCGATCCTCGCGTTCCTGTCGATGGTCGACCGCCGCCGCAAGCTGCACCGGGAGCTGGCCGAACACGTTCCCGACGCCCGCGTCGAGCTGGCCCAGACCTCGATCCCGGCGGCCGCGATGGTCGAGCAGATGGGCGTCCGGCGGGCCCCGGTCACGCAGTGGGCGCCGCGCAGCAGTGCGGGACGGGCCTACACGGCTTTGTGGCGGGAAGTCGCCGACCGGGTGAAGTGAACCGGCTCCGTGGCGGACCCGGAACTGCACCGCATCTGACGTGCCGTCATCTGGCGTACCGTCAGACATCGTGGAACGGTGGTCCGGACGGGCCAGGTAGCGTTCGGCGTTCGGCGTTCGGCGTTCGGACCGCAGGACGAGGCCCCGTGCGCGGATCCGCGGACGGGGCCTCGTGAGAACTACGGCGAGGCGAAGGTCAGTGCACCAGCACCGGCTCGGCGCCCGCGGCGCGTGCGGCCGGCACGGCGACGCCCGGCTTCAGGACGGCCCCGACGAGCACGGCACCGCCGGTGAGGATCGCGGCCGCCCACCAGAAGGTCGTTGTGTACGAGTGCACCGCGGCTGCCTCCAGCAGCGCAGCGCTCGGCGCGCCCTTCCCGGTCAGGTAGCCGGAGGCGGCGTTGCCCGCGATCGTGCCGAGTAGCGCAATGCCGATCGAACCGCCGACCTGCTGGACGGTGTTGACCATCGCCGAGGCGACGCCTGCGTCGTGTGCTTCGACCCCGGAGACCGCGACCTGCATCGCGCTGGCGAACACCACGCCCATGCCCAGGCCCATGACGATCAGGCCGGGTAGCACGTGCAAGGCATATCCGGTGTGCACACCGATCCGGGCCAGCAGCGACAGTCCTGCGGCGGCGAGGAGCATGCCCGCCGGGACGAGGATCCGGGCGCCGACCGTGCGTAGCAGTCGTAGCGCGGTGACCTGCGCGGCCGCGACCAGGGCGGCGACCATCGGCAGGAACGCCACACCGGTGCGGATCGCCGAGAAGCCCATCGTCTTCTGCAGGTAGTAGGTCAGGAACAGGAACACCGCGAACATCCCCGAGCCGACCACCAACATCGCCAGATACGCGCCGCCACGATCGCGGTCGGTCACGACACGCAACGGCAGCAACGGGTGCGCGGCCCGGGTCTGGATGTGGACGAACGCCGCGAGCAGGACCGCGGCCAGGGTCAGGAAGCCGAGCGTGGCCAGGTTGGCCCAGCCGGCGGTCTCGGCGTGCGAGATCCCGTACACCAGGCTGAACAGGCCGCCCGTGGCGGTCAGCGTGCCCCGCACGTCCAGCCGGACGGAGCCGTCGCGGACGACCTTCGGCAGCAGGGCGGCGGCGCCGGCCAGCGCGACGGCGGCGAAGCCGACGTTGATGTACAGGGCCCAGCGCCACGACACGTAGGTGGTCAGCGCCCCACCGAGCAGCAAACCGATCGCTCCGCCGGTACCGGCCAGTGCACTGAAGATGCCGAACGCCTTCGCCCGTTCCTGCGGGTTGGTGAACGTGGTGGTCAGCAGTCCCAACGCGGCCGGGGCCAGCAACGCGGCAAAGACGCCCTGTGCGGCCCGCGCGCCCGCCAGCGTCGCGAAGTTGCCGGCCGCGCCACCGAGCGCGGAGGCGGCCGCGAATCCGGCCAGGCCGATCATGAAAGTGACCCGACGCCCGAGCAGGTCACCGAGTCGACCGCCGAGCAGCAGGAGGCTGCCGAAGCTCAGCGCGTAGGCGGTGACGACCCACTGGCGGTCGGTGTCGGAGAAGCCGAGCGCGCGCTGCGCCGACGGCAGCGCCACGTTCATGACGGTCGCGTCGAGGATCACCATCAACTGGGCCACCCCCAGCATCGCCAGTACGAGCCAACGGCGCGACGCCGGCGGCCCGCCATGCGCCGCGGAGCGTGGCGCCGGAATGGTCTGGCTCATCGCAAGTCCCCCTTCAAGCGGAGGGCAATCCTCCGGTTCGCTGAACACGCTACGCGTGAAGTGGAGGTAACGCCTCCGTTTTCCGGGTAGTCTGCGGATCGTGCGAACGGATGAGAAACCATTGCGGGCCGACGCGGCGCGCAACCGGGAACGGATCCTGGCTGCCGCCGGTGAGGTCTTCGCCGCCCGCGGACTGGACGCGTCGCTGGACGAGATCGCGGCGCACGCCGGCCTCGGGGTCGGCACGGTCTACCGTCGCTTCGCCAACCGCGAGGAACTCGTCGAGGCTTTGTTCCTCCACCGCCTGGACCAGGTGGCCACGTTGGCCGCCGGCGCCTTGGCGGAGCCCGACTCCTGGGCCGCGCTGACCGGACTGTTCGAGGCACTGGCCGCGACGGTCGCCGCCGACCAGGGGTTGTTCGAGGCACTGATCTGTCGTCCGCAGAGCAAGGGCCGCGCGGCGGTGCGGGAGCGGATGCAGCCGATCGTCGGCGAGATCTTCGCCCGGGCCCAGGCCGACGGGCATCTTCGGGCCGACGTGGTCCCGACCGATTTCCCGATGCTGCTACGGATGCTGGCGGCGGTCGCCGAGTTCACCCGGCAGGTGCGTCCCGAGCTGTGGCGGCGCTACCTGGCGATCCTCCTCGACGGCCTACGGGCCGAACGCTCCGACCTCACCGCGCTGGTCGAGGCACCGATCGATCCGGTCGAAGTCGACGCGGTGCAATCCTGCTGGGGCACCCGCCACCGCCGGCCGGTGAACTGACGAGAATTATGGTAACCACACCGGGTGGGTTCATGTCGTCAAAACGAATTGGTAGAAACGCCGGCTAATTCCGGGATCGCATATGACCGCAACCACAGCGGGAACGTCGACGGACATACACCGAATTCCCGAACGGGCCCAGGCCACGTGAGCCGACTACGAGCCTCGTAGTAGAGAGCTCGGAAATCCCACCGCTACCGAAGTTATCGTCGGGGCCCGACCGGGGTCGAGCAGCCTGTGCTCAATGACCTGACTGCCATCGAGGTTCAGGTTCTGTCGGCCCCGACGGGGCCCAGCCGGTCGAGGGGTCAACTGCGTGGATTGGCCTATCTGGCAACAAGATTTTAGCCACCTCGCGCGGCGTTGGATCCTAAGTGGGTTATGCAGAATCCAGATCTGACGGTGTGCCAGACGAACATCGGCTCCCCTTCTCGGGAGGATTGGAGTTACCACGCTGCAATCCCGACGCAAAAAGGAAGCCGATGCGCTATCAGTCTACTACCGGG
>DATAUG010000217.1:0-4885 GCA_036268355.1 Sporichthyaceae bacterium | reverse complement strand
CACCGGGACCGGCCGAGCACGATGGACCATGCGCTGGAAACCAGCACTGAACGCGTTCGCGATCACCTTCGGCGACCGATTCCCGAGCGCCGAAACCTACTGATGGAAGCCGCCGGAAACACCGTTAGCGAGACAGACCCGCCACGCCACCCGACCTCGTGTCGGTGTGACGCCGCATCGCTGTGACGGTCGATCAGAAAGCTGGTGTGGGTGCCGATCGGCACCCACACCAGCGTCCGGGGTCGAACTGTTACTTCGCGGGGGCCGGGGTGCCCGATGGGGCCGGTTGGGCCGTCGCCGTGGGTGCCGCGACGCACTCCTTGGGCAGGGGCCGGTCGGCGGGGATCGGCTTGCACACCGGCGCCTGGCTCGGTTCGGTGGCGGCTGTCGCGGCGCTGGTGCCCGCGGCGCAGAACGCGCCGGAAAGCAGTAGCGCGACGATCGGCGCGGCCACGGTGATGGTCTGTCTGCGCATCGCATTTGCTCCGATTCTGGTCGTGATGATCAACGAGGTTGGGGAAGAGCGTCTGGCCGCAGCGGCGTGGAGCTACTGCAGCGAGGCAGGCGCGGCCTGGATGATCGCCAGGCTGGGGGCCATGGTGCCGTTGGGTGTGGTGGCTTCCGATCCGGCGAACACCAGCCCGCGGCTGGGGTCGACCGACAGACCGCCGGCGGCGTCGGGAACGGAGATCGTGGCGACCACGGTGTGGGTCTTCTCGCTGATGACCCACTCGACGCCCTCGTCGAACCCGTTGACGTAGACCATGCCGTTGACCGGGTCGACGGCCACGGCGTCGGCGGCGAAGCCGTTGGGGATCGTGGTCGTGTCGAGGATCTCGTTGGTCTTGAGGTTGATGGTCACCAATGAGCCGGCGAAGTAGTCGGACACGAACAGCTTTCCGCTGAGCGGGTCGAGGTCCATGGAGTAGGGCAGGTTCCCCACGTTCTGGATCGTGTCCACGACCTTGTTGGTCTTCTCGTTGATGACGAGCACGGAGCCGGCCAACACGCTGGGATCGGAGGGGGACACCAGAGTCGACACGTAGACCTTGCCGGTGGCCGAATCGACCGCGATCGCCTCGGCGTCGGTGGGGACGTCGATCGCGTCGATCACCGACTCGGTCTGCTCGCTGATCACCGAGACCGTGGTGTCGCGGTTCGAGGTCAGGCTTTGGTCGCTGACGTAAACGGTTCCGGTGACCGTGTCAACGCCGATGCCTTCGGCGAAGAAGTTCACCTTGTCGGCCACGGGGATGTAGGTCACAGCGCCCGTCTCCTCGCGAATCAGCACCACGAGGCCGTTGGTGGTGCCCATGATGAGGTTGCCGGTGGTCGGGTCGACGGTGGTGCCACCGACGGGATAGGCACCGGCCTGCAGGTTGACGGTGCGCAGGATCTCGTGGGTCCTCTCGTCGATCTCGACGGCCACGCCGTTGCTGAACGACGGCGTCAGACCCGTCATCCAAACCACCCCCCGGCCGGGGTCGGCCGAGCTGAACTCGGGAACAATCGGCAGCGAGACGGTGTCGATGATCGTGTTCGGGACCGGAGCAGGCTTCGCCGGAGCAGCCATGGCGGTCCCAACGGCCACGGTGGCTGTCAGGGTGGCCACCAGGGCAACCACGGACGAGCGGCGCCGACACCCCCCGGTCATTGCTGACATCTTGCGTGATCTTGCGTGCACGGCTGGACCCTCTCTGAAAGAAACGTGGTGGCTACGGACCTGCAGCAACCCCGGCGGGGGCAGCAGCCGTCGGTCCACGAGGGCGAGGCCGGGCCCGAGATGCATCCAGCGGATGCCCATGTGCGGGGGCCCGGGCGCAGTCGCCCTGTGAACCGTTCCGATAACCGGGACGAGTGACAGTCCGGATGTTCGGGGCCGATCTGACGACCCGTCAAGCATCTGGTGAGACCGTCACCCGTCCGCGTACAGAATTACTGCATCTGCGACGATGCTGCCCGTTTAACTCATCTGTATACGCAAAGGACTGTCAGCATTTATACCCTGGCAAATACGGTTGATCGGGAGCCGATAGTTCGGCCCCTGGGCCGAGCAACGCGGCACGCCCCGCCGAGCACGTGGGGGATCCGACATCGGCCGTCGCGCCGGCCGGGCACGGGGGCCGCCGGCATCTGAAGGGACCAGCACCGGCCCGCGGGCCGTTCCGGGATCTCTACCCTGAAACCGCTGGTTTCCCGGGGAACAACAGTCGAAGCTCCGGACTCACGGGGAGCCCCGGCGGCGCGCCGTCCGGGCAGGCCGGGCCGACCACGAATCGGCACGCCGACCTGCCGAGGGTTGGAGTCCGATCCCGGGGCACTAGGACTCGCACTCACCATCACGACCGGGCCGACCGCCGCGCGACCCGGCCCCGGTGACGACCCACGGGCCCGATCTGACACCGAGTCAGAACCGCCGCCGGGCCGTGGCCTGCGACCGTTGGTGGCGGCGTGGATCACCAGCTCGCGGGCGAACTCCGCCAATGCGTCGAACACCGCGAAGGCCAGGCGCACCCGGACCGGTCGCGTCGACGCTGCATCGTTGTGACGGTTGATCAGATCGCTGGTGTGGGTGCCGACCTGGCACCCACACCAGCGTCTCGGGGTCGAACCTTGACCGCAGCCTTCGAACTGACGAGGCGTCAGGCCGAGGTCCCTGCCGGTCCTTGCGGGCCTGCGGGTCCGGGCTGACCCGGCTGACCGGGCTCACCCGGAACGCCGGGCAGGCCCTGCGGGCCGGTGTTACCCGGTGCACCCTTCGGACCCAGGGGACCCGCCGGTCCTGCCGGGCCGGCCGGTCCTGCCGGACCCTGGGAACCGGTTCCCGCCGGGCCGGCCGGTCCCGGCGGGCCGGCCGGGCCTGCTACCCCTTGCTGTCCCTGTGCACCAGGGGCGCCGGGCGCGCCGTTGGCGCCGTCACGGCCGGGCGGTCCGGCCGGGCCGACGCTGCCGCCGGTCCCGACCAGGTCCGTGGCGGCACTGGCCAGATTGAGCGAGTCGCCCGAGTAGGTCGCGGTGATGGTCTGCGAGCCGGTAACCGTGGTGTCCGGGCTGTAGGACACCTGGCAGCCGGCCGGGGTGGTGCCCGCCGACAGGGTGCAGGTCGGGGAACTGAACGTGCCACCCGCGGCGTCGCTGGTGAAGCTGACGGTCCCGGTCGGGTTGGACCCGGTCACGGTGGCGGTGCAGGCGCTGGAGTCGCCCGCGACGACCCCGTGCGGAGGGCAGGAAACACTCGTCGTGCTCGCCACCGACGTCGTGTTGGTGATCAGGGACAAGGTGTCCGAGAACGTGTGGCCCACGATCATGTCGAGGTGGTTGGGATCGTGGCCGACCAGGTTCCCCATGGCGATGGTCTGCGGACCGCGCGGGAGGAACGCAGCAGTCGGCGGTGAACCGTTTTTTCAGCCTGGCGGGTTGAGTAGCCAGACTGTCGGGGCCGACCTGACGGCCCGTCAAGGCATTGGTGAGACCGTCACCCGCTCGCGCGCAGAATTACTGCAACTGCGATGATTTCCTGGCGGCAACCCATCTCGCACGCCAAGCCAAACCCCCGGAAAACCAGCAGGTGCGGGATGCTTCCAAGCCTCGGGTCCGGACCTTCCGGGGTCCCGGACGGACCAATGATCGACACGAGTCGGGCGGGATCTTCACCCCTTTTCCCGACCGCCCCGGCGCCCCGGCGCCTCGGGTGTCGGGTCGACATCCCTGCCCTGTCGCGACAATCACCGCGGTCGAAGGCCGGTAGGGCGCACCCCTCGACCGGGTCCGGGCCGGGGCGGGCGGGGGCTCAGCTGAATCGGATCAGCGCAGAACCGGTGCGGCGAGGGGACGCCGCGCCGGCTCCGTGCGCGCTGCGTCGCCGGCGCGTCCCGGCGGCGGGATCAGGCCGATCGCCAGGCGGACCAGCAGGGCGGCCGTCACGATGCTGACCACGGTGCCGAACCGGACCCAACCGACCGACGTGTCCTGTGCATTGATCGCGATGATCACCGCGGCGCCGGCGCCGAAGTTGGCCCCCAGCATCGTGCAGGGGAAGATCACGAAGGCGCCCAGGCCCTGCCACGCCTCGGTCATCCGGTGGTGGAGGTTCGCGCACGCCACGGCGAACGTCATCACCTGAGCCGCCTCGAGCACCCCGATCACGATCGGGTAGTGCCAGATCCGGAACACGTGCGGGCCCCAGTAGGTGTAGGTGCCCAGGTTTATCCCGGCAATCTCGAAGACGCAGGACTCGAGCAGTTCGACGCCGGCCCACATCCACAACCGGTTGCGGGTCATGCGGCCCTCGTGGATCTCCTTGACGACGAACATCGCGGGCAGCCCGTAGAGGATCACGTAGCCGCTGTACGCCCACACCGGCTGGGGGATGTCGAAGACCGTGTACGTCTTCGCCATGCCGTGGCCGGAGTAGAAGTAGAGGTTGAACATCACGTCATAGAGCGGTTCCGCCAACGCGGCCACGCCGGAGGCGACCACCAGGCACAGGTAGATCGGGTTCCTGGCCCGACGGCTGAGCCAGGCGGCCAGGCCCAGCACGCCGGCCGTGAGCACCCAGCTGGCGATCGTGAGGATGTTCTGGCCGGTGTGGTTCAGATGATGGGACACCACGTCGGGCGGGGTGACGACCATGCTGAGCGCCCTTCTGCCGCCGGCTACCGACCGGGGAAAAGCTAGAAGTTAGCCATGACTCACGTCGAGAGCAGCGCACTACCCTGCCCGCGGTCGTCGGCCGGCATCCCCATCCCCCCCAGGGGGCCGGCAAAGTCGTGTTGTAGGGCGTGGCGCGGGTCGGACACGCCGGTGATCGTGTAGGGATTGCGGGCACGGTGTGGCTGGTGGGATTGGGGTTCTCACGCCTGCCAAAACCACCGGAGCCGCCACC